>NZ_QJKG01000001.1:0-1060221 GCF_003202095.1 Pseudomonas sp. LAIL14HWK12:I1 | reverse complement strand
ACCTCGCACTGGGACTTCACTCGCCTGATGGCCATCCGTGAAGCCAACGAAGCGCAAATCGCCGAAGGCGCCGACGACGACCGCTTCCCGGTCTACCCGCAGCGCCTGGTTGCCGACATCCGTCGCGTGTTGCCGTCCGAAGGCATCGTTGCCCTGGACAACGGCATCTACAAGATCTGGTTTGCCCGTAACTACAAGGCGCACAAGCCAAACACCGTGCTGCTGGACAACGCCCTGGCGACCATGGGCGCCGGCTTGCCATCGGCCATGGCGGCGCACCTGGTGCACCCGGACCGCCCGGTGATTTCGGTATGTGGCGACGGCGGCTTCATGATGAACAGCCAGGAGCTGGAAACTGCAGTCCGTCTGGGCATGCACATCACCGTGGTGATCCTGCGTGACGACGGCTACGGCATGATCCGCTGGAAGCAGGCCAACATGGGCTTCACCGATTTCGGCCTGGACTACGGCAACCCGGACTTCGTCAAATACGCCGAAGCCTACGGTGCCAACGGCCACCGCGTCGAAAGCGCCGAAGGCCTGCTGCCGCTGCTGGAGCACTGCATCAAGACCCCAGGCGTACATGTGATCGACTGCCCGGTCGATTACAGCGAAAACGACCGCATCCTCAACAGCGAGCTACGTGAGCGCGCGTTGGCGGTGTAAGGCGTAGCTTCAAGCTGGCACCGACCGGCAGCATGAGTTGCCGGGTTGGCTGCCCTCCTGAAAAATCTGCCCGTGCTGTGGCACGCACGGGCAACCCTTCAAGCGTTGCTGTGCTAGGGTGCACACACTTTTGCTTCTCAGGATGTACGCCCATGCTCCCCGCTCTCAGCGAAAAAGAACTCGCCCGCCTCGAAGACCTGCTGATCACTTACGGCAACGACTACTCGGTGCTGAACCTGGCCGAACTCAATGGTTTTTTCACCGCGCTCGCCAGCTCGCCGGTCACCGTCTACCCCGAGCAATGGCTGCCTGCGGTAGCCGGTGGCAAGGTACCGAAGTTCAAGAAGCCTGCGCATGAAGAAGCGTACACCGCGTTGATGCTGCGCTATGCCAACCAGGTGGCAGAAGAGCTGGGTGACGACGTCGACCACTTCGAGCCGCTATTCGAAGAAAACGAAGGTGAGCAAGGCAATGTGATCGTCATGGAAGAGTGGTGCTTCGGTTACATGCGCGGTACCCAGGTTGCCGGTTGGGAGGCGTTGCCGCCGGAGCAGGATCAACTGCTCAAGGCTATTTCGCTGCATGGGCTGGAGGACAACTTCGAGTTGTTGGACCAGATGAGCGAAGCCGATATCCAGGCGTGCGTGCCACAGGTGGTCGAGGCCGCGCGGGGGCTGTACCGGTATTTCAACAAGCTGCACTGATTCGGAGTATGCAATAAGGCTGCTGGCCTCTTCGCAGGTAACCCGCGAAGAGACCAGCAGATCCAGCACACAGTTGGCTCAGAGGTGCTTGGGGCGGATCTCGAACGCCGACAGTGTGGCAGCCAAGCGCTCGGGGATGCGGCGTCGCGCTGGCGCGGCAATTGGTGCTTGGCATGACCGATCTGGCGAATTATTTCGCGCAGCGAAATTATGGTTTCCTCATCACACGGATTCTGCTCTGCGCCGATCAGGTGCAGCATGTGCTCCATCAGCCCACTCCGGTGCTGACCAGGAGCCAAGCCCATGTCGAACCCGATCAAGCTTTACAACTTCCCGAAGTCTGGCCACGCCCATCGCATTGAACTGATGCTGTCTCTGCTCAACCTGCCTACCGAGCTGGTGTTCGTCGACCTGGCCAAAGGGGCGCACAAGCAACCGGACTTCCTGGCCCTTAACCCGTTCGGCCAGGTACCGGTCATCGATGACAACGGCACGGTGATCGCAGACTCCAATGCCATCCTCGTCTACCTCGCCAAAAAATATGACAACGGCACCTGGCTGCCCGAAGAGCCAGCCGCTGCCGCCCGCGTTCAACGCTGGCTGTCGGTCGCTGCAGGCCCGCTGGCCTTCGGCCCCGCCGCCGCCCGCCTGGTGACCGTGTTCGGTGCTTCGTTCAACACCGACGAAGTGATCACTCGCGCCCACACCCTGCTCAAGGTGATCGATGCCGAGCTGGCCAAGTCGCCCTTCCTGGCTGGCAACACAGCCACTATCGCCGACATCGCCAACTACTCGTACATCGCTCACGCACCGGAAGGCAATGTGTCGCTGGAGCCCTATGCCAATGTGCGTAGCTGGCTGGCACGGATCGAGTCACTGCCGGGCTTCGTGCCCATGCCACGTACCGTGATCGGGCTGCAGACCAGCGCCTGACACCCCGTCCTCGGGAGGAACGCCGCCATGCAACAGACGCCGGACCAACGCCCCTCGCCCTGGCATGCGGGCGAGAAAACCCTGCAGGAAAAGGTCGGTGTAGCAGAGCGCATGGAGGCGTTCGGGCAAAAGGTCATTCGTGACTACATGCCCGACCAGCACCGCACGTTCTATCACCAGTTGCCGTTCATGGTGGCGGCCAGCGTTGACGCTCAGGGGCGGCCCTGGGCGACGCTGCTGGAAGGGCCGGAAGGTTTCGTCAGCTCGCCCGACCCACGCCAATTGACGATTGACACCAGGGTACCGGCAGATGACCCAGCCACCCCGGGGCTGGTCGCCGGGCAGGCAATCGGCCTGCTGGGCATCGAACTGCACACCCGCCGGCGCAACCGCCTCAACGGGCAGATCCGCCAGGCTGCTGCAGGGCAATTGCAGGTGACGGTGGACCAGTCGTTCGGCAACTGCCCGCAGTACATCCAGCTGCGCGACTACACCCGCGTCACCGAACCGGCCCAAGGGCGCGTCGATGCCACAACACTGAATGCCACGACCGTCAGCATGATCCAGTCTGCTGACACATTCTTCGTCGCCAGCTATGTCGAGCATGAAGGCGGCCAGCGCTCGGTGGATGTTTCCCACCGTGGCGGTCGGCCAGGGTTCGTCAAGGTCGAAGGCAACACGCTGACCATTCCCGACTACGCCGGTAACCTGCACTTCAACACCTTGGGCAACTTGTTGGTTAACCCGAGGGCAGGTTTGCTGTTCATCGACTTCAGCAACGGCAACGTATTGCAGGTGTGTGGCCGTGCCGAGGTGCTGCTGGAAAGCCCGGCCATCCAGGCTTTCGAAGGTGCAGAGCGGCTGTGGACGCTGGAGGTCGAGCAGGTGGTGTGGCGGCCGGCTGCGGTTTCCCTGCGCTGGGCCTTCAAGGAGTACGCACCGACCAGCCTGATGACCGGCATTTGGGCCGAGGCCGATGCGCGTTTGCAGCAACGTCAGCAACAGCGCCAATGGCAAGCCTGGCGCGTGCTGCGAGTGGAGCAGGAGAGCCGCGATATCCGTTCGTTCTACCTTCAGCCGCCCAGCGATGGCGCTGTAGTGTTTGCACCCGGGCAACATGTTCCGGTGCAGGTACAGCGCGACGGTGAAACGCCGCTGATCCGCACCTACAGCTTGTCCAGTGCACCTTCCGACGGCTATTTGCGCATTAGCGTCAAAGCCCAGGGCCCGGTTTCCCGGCATTTGCATGAGCGCATCGCGCCCGGCGATGTGCTTAACGTGCGTCCACCCATGGGCAGTTTCACGCTGGACGTGCAGAGCACGCGGCCGCTGGTGCTGATTGGCGCGGGGGTGGGTATCACGCCATTACTGGCCATGCTGCGCGAGCAGTTGAGCAAGGCTCAGACGCGGCATATCCACTTGTTCCATGGCGCGCGTAGCCTGACCGACCTGCCGTTCGGGCAGGAGCTGGCGAGCTTGCGGCAACAGGCGGGAGGCCTGCTGCACGTCCATCGCGCCCTGAGCCAGCCGGAAGAACATGCGCTGCTTGGACGAGATTACGAGTTTGCCGGGCGTCTGGGCATCGAGCAGGTCAAGGCCACGCTGGCGCTGGATGACTACGATTTCTACCTGTGTGGGCCAGGCAGCTTTACCCAGGACCTGTATGAAGGGCTGCGGGGCGTGCATGTGCCGGATGCGCGGATTCACGCAGAAGCCTTTGGGCCGTCGACGTTGCGGCGGCACACGGACGCCGACCAGCCTACCTTGCAACAGCCGCCCGCCGCCAGCGAGCCAGTACCGGTGTACTTTGCGGCGTCAGCCAAGGAAGCGCGCTGGGCACCCGGTAGCGGTACCTTGCTGGAGCTGGCCGAGGCGCGCGGGCTGGCGCCGGAGTTCAGTTGTCGGGGTGGCTCGTGTGGTACCTGCAAGACCAAGCTTGTGAGTGGCCAGGTGCATTATCCGAATCCACCGGCAGAGCTGCCGGAGGCGGGGTCTGTGTTGATCTGTTGTGCGGTGCCGGCGCAGGTGGAGGAGAGGTTACAGGCGTTGGTGCTGGACATCTGACAAACCAGTCCCGCCCTCTTCGCGGGCAGCACAAAATGCCCAGATGAATAATAATCCCGGCACCTCATGTCCTCAGGAGCCCGCATGGACCAGATCCACCTGATGAAGGTGTTCGTCGCCGTAGGTGAGCTGGAAAGCTTCGCCGCTGCTGCCCGGCGCCTGGATATTTCCCCGGCCGCCGTCACCCGCGCCGTCTGCGCCCTGGAAGACCAGCTTGGGGTAAAACTGCTGCAGCGCACTACCCGCAGCGTACGCCTGACCGAAGCGGGAGGCCGCTACCTGGAAGACACCCGGCATATCCTCGCCAGCATCAACGAGGCCAACGCCGCCGCTGCGGGCATCAACGCCACCCCCAAGGGCGACCTGGCGGTTACCGCGCCGATCCTGTTCGGCAAGAAGTTCGTCATGCCGTGCATCGTCCGCTACCTGCAGCAGTACCCTGAAGTCGATGTGTCTGCCTACTTCCTGGACCGCGTGGTGAACATGGTCGAGGAGGGCATGGACGTTGCGGTGCGCATCGGCCCGTTGCCCGACTCGGGGTTGAAGGCGTTGCGGGTCGGCAGGGTGCGGCGCATGTTGTGCGCATCCCCCGATTACCTGGCGCGACATGGCGTGCCGAAACATCCCTCGGAGCTGGCCGGGCATGCGGTAATCGGCACCACCAACCTGTCGCCCCGTGCCGGCTGGCGCTTTGGGGTGACAGAAGAGCCGACCATGGTACGCATGAAGCCGAGGCTGACGGTCACCAGCAACGATGGGGCCATCGCGGCTGCCAGTGGCGGGCTGGGTATTGCCCGGTTGTTGTCGTACCAAGTGGCCGATGAACTGGCCAACGGGCAACTGCAGGTGATTCTGGCCGAGTACGAAGAGGCGCCCTGGCCAATTCATGTGCTGCACCGGGAGAGCAAGTATGGCTCGGCCAAGGTCAGGGCCTTCATCGACATGCTGGCGCAGACACTGCGAGCACAGCAACTCGATTGAGATCGTACAACGCAGGTAAAAATAGCTTGAAATAATATTTGTTGTACGATGACCTATGACGTGCCACTCTTTCGCCTGAAACAATTTGTCGCAAATAGCCCTGCCGGCGCTTGCGCCAAACGTTCGTCACTCTAAAAACAAGAAATTCAGGTGAACCATGAAGATGAAAGGCATCCGTTGGTGGATGGTCAGCCTTGTCACGGCTGGGCTCGTCGTCAACTACCTCGCCCGCAACACCCTCTCGGTGGCTGCCCCCACCTTGATGACCGACCTCTCCATTAGTACCGAGCAATACGCCAAGATCGTCGCTGCCTGGCAGGTGTGCTACGCCCTCATGCAGCCGATTGCCGGCTGGTTCATCGACTTCATCGGCACCAAGCTGGGCTTTGCCGTGTTCGCCATGGCTTGGTCGCTGGCCTGTGCCGGCGCGGCCCTGGCCACCGGCTGGCAAAGCATGGCGTTCATGCGTGGGTTGCTGGGCATGACCGAAGCCGCCGGCTTGCCGGCCGGGGTCAAGGCCACCACCGAGTGGTTCCCGGCCAAGGAGCGATCGGTGGCGATTGGCTGGTTCAACATCGGCTCGTCGCTCGGCGCCTTGCTGGCGCCGCCGCTGGTGGTGTGGGCGATCCTGCACAGTGGCTGGCAGCTGGCGTTCGTGATCGTTGGCGTTTCGGGCATTGTCTGGACCCTGTTGTGGATGCTGCTGTACAAGCACCCGCGCGACCAGAAACGCCTGAGTGACGAGGAGCGCGACTACATCCTGGCCGGGCAGGAAGCGCACTTCAAGCAGGACACCCGCGAGAAGGGCGCGTGGAAGCGTATCTTCAAGGCCCGCAACTTCTACGCCATCGCGTCGGCGCGGATCCTGTCGGAGCCTGCCTGGCAAACCTTCAATGCCTGGATTCCGCTGTACCTGATGACCGAGCGGCACATGAACATCAAGGAAGTGGCGATGTTCGCCTGGCTGCCGTTCCTGGCGGCGGACATCGGCTGTGTGCTGGGCGGGTATCTCAGCCCGCTGTTCCACCGTTACTTCAAGGTGTCGCTGTTCACCTCGCGCAAGATGGTGCTGGTGTTCGGCGCCAGCTGCATGATCGGCCCGGCCTGCATTGGCCTGGTGGAAAGCCCGTACACGGCGATCCTGTTGCTGTGCATTGGCGGGTTTGCCCACCAGACGCTGTCGGGTGCGCTGTACGCGATCACTTCCGACTCGTTCAGCAAGGACCAGGTGGCCACGGCGACCGGTATGGGCGGCATGTGCGGGTATCTGGGTGCGGCGGCGTTTACTTTGGTGTTCGGCGTGCTGGTCACACAGATTGGCTACAGCCCGTTGTTCGTGGTGCTGGCCGCGTTCGATATTGTGGCGGCGATGTTGGTGTGGAAGGTGGCGCGCGAGGTACGGGGTACCTCGGCTGAAAAGCCGATGGCGACACCCGTTGAGGCAGTTGCGTAGGGCTTGAGATTTTGGGGCTGCTTTGCAGCCCCAATTCCAGGCGACACGATTACAGCGTTTGATATTGCATCCTGAACCCCAGGCTCATAGCCTCCCCACGCTGCAACAACCTCAGCCCCGGACGCCCCGGCAGGTGATGCGCATTGACCGGGTGAGTAACCGGCTCAAAGCAGAAAAAACCTTGTCCCTGCGGACAAAACAGCAAGAAATGCTCAGCCCCACTGGCACTGCATGCCAAGCGATATCCGGCACCGGGCTGTTCAATCACGCAGTCCCCCGGCCAGCCATTGAAGGCGTGGTCCACGACCGTGTCAGGCAAGCCTCCCATGCGTTCAAAACTCCACTGCTCTGGTATCTCGGCCTCATACGAAGGCAGTCGCCCCTCCTCGGCCAACCAAACCTTGCGCGCGGCTGCATACAGCTTGGTATCGGGATACCGCGGGAAGTAGGGATGCAAACCCAACCCATACCAGTTAGCCTGCTCATCCAGATGCGTGACATGCAGGTCCAGGTTCAGGCACCCCTCGTGCAAATGCACATCCAACGTAGCCTGGTAGGCGAACGGCACTTTACTGTGCAGCGTCAGGCGTACGCGCCGCTCGCTGTGGTGCTCCACCTGCCAGGGTTGTTGCCAGGCACTGCCATGAATCGGGTAAGCGTCGTGCGTGGTATTGGGCACCAGTGCCTGCCAGCCTTCGGGCCTGGAAAAGCCACCCTCGGCAATGCGATTGGACCACGGCGCCAGCGGGTAACAGGCCAGTCGTCGTGGGGTACCGGTGGCCAGCGCGGCCGCGTCGGAATGGCGTAGCAAGGGCTGCCCGGTTGCTTTCACTTCCCAGTTGACCAGGCTGGCGCCCAGTTCGGGGGCCAGGCTCAGGCGGGTCAGGTTGTCTTGCAGGTGCAGCTCGGTTACAGCCATTCAAGGCTCCTTTCAAATGAACAATCAATGAGCCCGACGGTAGGTCAGCAGCACGATGCCGCACACCACCACGGCGGCGCCGATCAGTTGCGGGGTACTCAGGTGCTGATCGAGCAACGCCCAGCCCAGCAGCAGTGTCGCGATGGGTTCGACATTCATCACCGGTGCGTTCTGCGCCATGTTCAGCCTTGGCACACACACAAACAGCAAGGTGAAGGCCAGGCCGTACAGCACCACCAGGCTGCCCAAGGCGACCCAGCCACCGCTGCTGCCGGGCAGTGACAAGCCCGACGGCATCACACCGCTTGCGCCTGCAACCAGCATGCTGGAAAACACGATCAGCAAGGTCAGCAGGCTGCGCACTGGCCCGCGTACGGCAGCCAGTTTGTGGTCGGTGATCCACAACGCGCAGGCAAACGCACAGGCGGCACCAAAGGCCAGGCTGACGCCCAGCGCCCAGTGCGGGTTGGCCGCGCCTCTGTCGGCCAGGCGAGCCGGCACATCCAGCGCCAGTACCAGACCGCACAGAATCAGGCCCATGAACAGCACCGTGCGGCCGCTAGGTCGCGCGCCACCCAGCGCCCAGGTAAGCAATGCCAGCAACATCGGGAAGGTGTTACCCACCAGCAGCGCCAGGGCCACCGGGATGCGCGCCACTGCCGAGTACAGGCACAGGCTCTGGGTGGCGATCAGCAGGCCTAGCAGCAACTGCCAGTGCCGGGTGCCCGCAGGCAGGCCTATCGCCTGGCGTTGCCACAGCAACAGGCAGGCGAGTACCAGCAAGGTGATGCCTGAGCGACAGAGAATCGCCAGCAGCACGCCAGTGCCGTCATCGAAGGCGATGCGAGCGGCGATGTGGTTGCCGGCGAATGAACAGGCCAGCAGGGCCAGCAACGCGATGGCCAGTTTGCGTGGGAACAAGGGGGCAGCAGAGGAGGGAACAGCCATGTGCAGGGTCCATTCGCAGAGAGAACCCGGGGCCGCACGGCGGCCCCGGTTTCAGTTAAAGCACCACGCTAGGCAGCCACAGGGAAATGGCTGGAATGTAGGTCACCGCCATCAGCACCAGGAACAGCGCCAGGTAGAATGGCAGCAGCGCCTTCACCGTCGACTCGATGCTCACCTTGCCGATGGCCGAACCCACGAACAGCACCGCCCCCACCGGCGGGGTGATCAAGCCTATCCCTAAGTTCACCAGCATGATCATGCCGAAGTGCACCGGGTCCACGCCGATACCGGTGATGACCGGCAGCAGGATCGGTGTGAGGATCAGGATCAGCGGCGCCATGTCCATCACCGTGCCCAGCAGCAGCAACATGAAGTTGATGCACATCAGGATCACGTAGCGGTTGTCCGACAGAGTCAGGAACGCCGTGGTGATCTTCGACGGGATCTGCATCAGCGTCATCACGTAGCCGAAGCTGGCGGCAAAGCCGATCAGGATCATCACGATGGAGATGGTGCGAACCGTGCGGTGCATCAGCTTGGGCAGGTCGCGCCACTTGTAGTCGCGGTAGATGAACATGGTCACGAAGAACGACCACACCACCGCCACGGCTGCCGATTCGGTCGCGGTGAACACGCCCGACAGGATGCCGCCCAGGATGATCACCATGGCCATCAGGCCCCACAGCGCCTCACCGGCAATTTTCAGCGCCTGGCGCAGCGGGATCACTTCGCCCTTGGGGTAGTTGCGCTTTTTCGCGAACAGCAGGCACAGGCCCATCATGACCGCGCTAAGCAGTAGCCCCGGCATCACCCCGGCCATGAACAGCGAGGCGATCGACACCGAGCCGCCAGCGGCCAGCGAGTACAGGACCGAGTTGTGGCTGGGTGGGGTCAGTAGCGCCTGCACCGAGCCGCTGACGGTCACGGCGGTGGAGAACTCGCGCGGGTAGCCCTTGCGCTCCATCTCCGGGATCAGCACCGAGCCCACCGAGGCCGTGTCGGCCACCGACGAGCCCGAAATCGCGCCGAAGAAGGTCGAAGCCATGATGTTGACCAGCGACAGCCCGCCACGCACGAAGCCCACCAGCACCCCGGCAAAGGCCACCAGCCGGCGTGACATACCGCCTTCGGCCATGATCGCACCGGCCAGCACGAAGAACGGAATGGCCAGTAGCGAGAACTTGTTAACCCCACTGGCCACCTGGATCATCATCGCCTGCAGCGGGATGTCGATCCACCAGGCACCGATCAATGCCGACAGGCCCAGTGCATAGGCCACCGGCATGCCCAGCAGGATGAGCGCAACGAAACTGCCCAACAGAATGAACGCATCCATTTACGCCACTCCTTCGCTTTCTTCTGCGTGGTCGAAACGCACCACCTTTCGATGGCTTTGGTCGCCAAGCAGAAGTTTTTCCAGCACGAAGACCAAGGTCAGCACGCCGCCCACCGGGATCGGCGCATAAGTCATACCCACCCGTACACCCGGCAGCGACGCCAGAAACTGGTTCCAGGTGGTGATGCACAACTTGGTGCCGTAGTAGGTCATGAATACGCACACCAGAATCATCAACACCTGCACCAGCAGCGCGACCAGCTGGCGCTGCAGCGGTGGCAGGCGATCGGTAATCATCGCCACCGCCATGTGCGCCCCGGCGCGGTAGCTGGCGGCGGCACCGACGAAGGTGAATACCACCATCAGCAGGATGGCCACCGGCTCCGGCCAGCTGGCGCCAGTACCGAGCACGTAGCGGGCAAAAATGCCCCAGGGGATGATCAGCGACATCGCCAGGATCGACAGGCCGGCGACCCAGATGCAACTGCGGTACAGCGTGTCGTTCACACGCAGGACAAGGTTTTTCATGGGCATCACCAAAGCGGCAGGGCGACGGGCGCCGCGCTGCCGAGGTCGTTCAGAAAGGGGCCGCTGTTACTGGACGGCGTCGATGCGCTTCATCAGGTCAGCGTACTGCGCGCCGTATTTTTCACGCACCGAGGCGGTGGCGTCATAGAACGGCTTCTTGTCGACGGTGATGAACTCGACACCGGCGGCCTTGAGCTTCTCTTCACTGGCGGCGGACTTGGCGTCCCACAGCGCGCGCTCTTCCATCTGCGCCTCACGCGCGACCTTCTTCACCAGCGCCTGCTGCTCGGGGGTGAGCTTGTTCCAGGTGGTCTTGGACATCACCACCGGCTCCGGCAGGATCAGGTGGCCGGTCAGGGTGTAGTACTTGGCGTTCTGATAGTGGTTGTGTTCGAGCAGGGTCGGCGGGTTGTTCTCTGCGCCATCGATCACGCCGGTTTGCAGGGCGCTGAAGATTTCCCCGGTGTCCATGGCGATGCCGTTGCCACCCATGGCGTTCATCATGTCGATGAACAGCGGGTTGCCCTGAACGCGAATCTTCATGCCCTTGAGGTCTTCAAGGCTGCGTACGGGCTTCTTGGTGTAGATGCTGCGCGAGCCGCCATCCATCCAGGCCAGGGCCACCAGGTTGAAGTCGGAGTTGGTGATCTTGTCGAGGATCTCCTGGCCGATGTCTCCGTCGATGATCTTGCGCATGTGCTCATGGTCGCGGAACACGAACGGCATGTTGAACACGTTTACATCCGGCACCACCGGGCCAACGATCCCCAGGCTGACGCGGGTCATCTGTACGGCACCGATCTGCGCCTGTTCGATCACTTCCTTTTCCGAGCCCAGCACGCCGCCGGCGAACATCTTGAAGGTGATATCGCCATTGCTGGCTGCTTCAAGTTTTTTGCCCATGTTCTGCTCGGCCACCACGGTGGGATAGCCGGCCGGGTGGATTTCGGCGAACTTGATGTCCAGTGCCGAGGCGGGCATGGCCACGCTGAAGGCGAAGGGGAGTACGGCAAGAAGCAGCTTGCGTTTGAACGTCATGATGAAACTCCGTGGTTTTTATTATCTGGTTTCGGGCGTGCAAGTGTGGGTACGGCAAGGGGCCTTCAGCCCCGGTAGGCAGGCTCCTCCAGGCCTTTGGTGCCAGGGTTTAGGGCAAACACCCCGCCAGCCAGCGGCTGGTCACTGAGGTCGATGCCTGCAGGGCGGATCGAGGTGACGTACAGGATGTCCAGGTTGGCGCCGCCGAAGGCGCACATCGCCGGCTTTTTCACCGGTACGTTGAGTGAGCGATCCAGGCGGCCATCGGGGGTGAAACGGTGGATCTGCCCAGCATCGTTGCCGCAAACCCAGTAGCAGCCGTCCTGGTCGATAGCCGCGCCGTCGGGGCGGCCGGGGTAGCCGCGCATGTCGACGAACAGCCGCTTGTTGCGCGGCGTGCCGCTGTCGGTGTCGTAGTCGAAGGCCCAGACTTTCTGCACGTTGGGGTGCGAGTCGGAGAGGTACATGCGTGCGCCGTCGGGGCTGAAAGCCAGGCCGTTGGGGACGATCATGCCGTCCTGCTGCAGGTGCAGATGGCCTTCGCCGTCATGCCGGTACAGCGCGCCCACGTGGGCACCTTGCTGCATGTCCAGCAGCATGGTGCCGGCCCAGAAGCGGCCCTGGCGATCACAGCGGCCATCGTTGAAACGCATGCCTGCCTGGGCATGTGCCACGCTGCTGAGCAGCCGGCTGTCCAGGCTGCCGTCGGCCTTGGCCTGAAGCTGGAAGATGCCGCTTTCCATGCCGGCAACCCAGCCTTGGCTGCTGCGGGCGATGCAGGCCAGCATCTCGTCGCCCTGCCAGACCTGGTGCTTGCCATCGGCCGCGTGCCAGCGGTGCAGTTGGCGGGCGGGAATGTCGACCCAGTACAGGGCCTGTTCAGCGGCGTGCCACACGGGGCTTTCGCCAGTGCCGTTGCGGGCGTCGACGATCAGTTCGCAGTTCATGGCCGTGCCTCCTGGCGTGCGTGGGGTCAGTTGAACGGGCCGGCCACGGCGAAGGCGCCGCCCTGGTAGACCATGCTCGGGTCATCGGCGGCGGGCGCCGGCTGGGCTTCGACGGCGGCGCGGAAGGCTTCGGAGCTGTCCTTGGGCACATAGCCCAGGTGCTCGGCATGGCGGTTGTCCCACCACACGGTGCGGTTGTCGGAGACGCCGTAGACGATGGTGTGGCCAACGTCGGGCGTGGACAGCCCACGCTCGATCAGTTGCAGCAGGTCGTCATAGCTCAGCCAGGTGCAGAGCATGCGTGGGTTTTGGGGTTGCGGGAACGACGAGCCAATACGGATGCTGACGGTCTCGATGCCGTAGCGGTCGAAGTAGAAACTGGCCACATCTTCGCCGTAGCACTTGGACAGCCCGTAGTAGCTGTCGGGGCGGCGCGGGGCGTGGGCGTCGATGCGCTCATCCTGGCGATAGAAACCGATGGTGTGGTTGGAGCTGGCGAAGATGATGCGCTTCACCCCATGCTTGCGTGCCGCCTCATAGACATGGAATACGCCGCAGATGTTGGGGCCGAGGATGTCTTCGAAGGAATGCTCGGTGGACACGCCGCCGAAATGGATGATGGCGTCAACGCCTTCGACCAGGGCATGTACCGCCGCCTTGTCGGCCAGGTCGCAGGTGATCACTTCTTCATGCGGGCCTGCAGCAGGTGCCATGGGGCTGATGTCGGAAAGGCGCAGGACCTCGGCGTAGCCTTGCAGGCGTTCGCGAAGGACCTTGCCCAGGCCGCCTGCGGCTCCGGTGAGCAGCAGGCGATTGAGGGGAGTAGGGGTCATGGCCGGCTCTTGTTGTTGATTGTTGTAGGTTGTCGTATGACTTCGGTGATTATTGGCGGTGGGTTCGGGTGTTGTCAATGAGGCCTGCGTCTCTTTTGCCGGCCTCTTCGCGGTAAACCCGGAACACGGACGAAGCCCGTGCCATCCAGCCGCAGGTCTTGATCAGAGCAGCGATAGCGGATAGTTGAAGATCAACCGGTTCTCATCAAACTCGTTATTGCTGTAATCCCGCCGAATCGACGAGTTACGCCACTTCACACTCAAATCCTTGAACGCCCCGCTCTGAATCACATACGCCAGCTCCGTCTCGCGCACCCACTCCTTGCCATCGGTAACCGACCCGGTATGCACATCACGCCCGCTGATATACCGGTTCATCAAGGTCAACCCTGGCACCCCGACCGTGACGAAGTTGAAGTCATGCCTCACCTGCCACGAGCGCTCGTTGGCATTGTCAAAACTGGAGTTGTAGCTGTCGTTGGCCAAGGTCCCGCCGCTGGTGCCATTGACCCGCATCCAGGTATCACCATCGACTTTCTGCAGACCCACCCAGAAGGTGTTGCCGCCGTACTTGGCCGAGAAAATCCCCGAATAGGTCTTGTTGTCCAGCTGTCCGGCACGTTCGGAGCCATCCTCATCGCCATGGAAGTAGCCCAGGTTGGCGCCCAGGGTCCAGTCGCCCACCGGCTGGCTGTGGCTCAGTTGCAGGTACTGCTGCTGGTACACATCCTTCAGCACCGCATTCCACAGCCCCACCAGCGTACGGTCCTGGTTGAACTTGTATTCGCCACCGACGAAGTTGAAGCGGTCCGACACGCCACCGCCGTAGCTCATGTCTTCCATACTGGCGTCGTTGCGCGGGCTGTTGCCGCGGAACTGGCCGCCATACAGGGTCAGCCCGGCAATCTCGTTGGAGGTGATTTGCCCGCCACGGAATGTCTGTGGCAGCGAGCGCCCGTCGTCCGAACGCAGAATCGGCAGCACCGGCATCCACTCGCCAATCTTCAGTTCGGTCTTGGAGATACGCGCCTTGCCGGCGACTGCCAAACGTCCGTAATCATCCGCCGGCTTGCCATCGTCGTGGCGCGGTAGCAACGCCGTGCCATAGGTGCCGCCGCCGCCGTCGAGCTTGACCGACCATAGCCCCAGCACATCCACCCCGAACCCGACTGGCCCTTCGGTGAACCCCGACCGGGCATCGAGAATGAAGCTTTGTGTCCATTCCTCGGCCTTGCTTTGCGGGTTGCTGGGGTTGGTGAAGTTACGGTTGATGTAGAAGTTGCGCAGCCCGAGGGTGGCCTTGCTGTCTTCGACAAAACCCGCAGCCAGGCTGGTGCCCGGCAGGCCGGCGATGACCCCGGCGCCAAGCAGGGCGAAGGGCAGGGTTTGGCAGATTTTCATTATTGTTGTGCTCCCGAAGGGTGTGGCAGCCCATCCACCGGGCACGCACAAGCGGCCTGCGGCAGGGGCGGGTAAGTAACGGGCCGGTCAGGGCCAGGGGTTAATGCGCGGTAATCGGGTGCTAGGTACCGGCGGTTGTACGCAGGCAGGCCGGGGGAAGAGGGGTGTGCAACAGACGTGGGTGTCGCGGGATGGGTGTCGACATGAGTTCGTCCACTGGTTGTTGTTTTTGTTATGTGTTGTCGTACAACTGTGCGCGATTATTAGCAAGGGCGAGGTGGGCTGTCAACGCCTGATGGCTGAGCTGGCCTCGCCCTCCACCACGTAGACTGGCATGTCCAGTCCCGGCACCTTCGTTGTGTCGTACCCCTCTTGTCGGGGTGGGCGGAGCCTCTTCATTTGCGCAGCGACTGACTGGACGAGATCGACCGCTCCGTTGCCCCTAACGGGGCGCTCCTGAACGGTGGGCCGAGGCGATTCTCCCGTGCTTTGCGATTCCATGTAGGCGCCGCCACCCGCGATGAGGTCAGTACAGGCAAAACTACCCACAAAAAGCTAATGCATCCGCCAATAAAAAAGGCTGCCAATCGGCAGCCTCCTCGATGCTTCAGCCCGGACAATCAGTCCCAGCTCAACGCCCCACCAGTCTGATACTCAATCACCCGCGTCTCAAAGAAGTTCTTCTCCTTCTTCAAGTCCATGATCTCGCTCATCCATGGGAACGGGTTGGTAGTCCCCGGATACTCTTCTTTCAAACCAATCTGGGTCAAACGACGGTTAGCAATGAACTTGAGGTAGTCCTCCATCATCGCCGCGTTCATGCCCAGTACGCCGCGAGGCATGGTGTCACGGGCGTATTCGATCTCCAGCTGAGTCCCTTGCAGGATCATCTGGGTCGCTTCTTCCTTCATCGCCGCGTCCCACAGGTGCGGGTTTTCGATCTTGATCTGGTTGATCACGTCGATACCGAAGTTCAGGTGCATCGACTCGTCACGCAGGATGTACTGGAACTGCTCGGCCACGCCGGTCATCTTGTTGCGGCGGCCCATGGACAGGATCTGGGTGAAGCCGCAGTAGAAGAAGATGCCTTCCAGTACGCAGTAGTAGGCGATCAGGTTGCGCAGCAGTTCTTTGTCGGTTTCGACGGTGCCGGTGTTGAATTCCGGGTCGGAGATGGCGCGGGTGTACTTCAGGCCCCAGGCGGCTTTTTTCGCGACCGACGGGATCTCGTGGTACATGTTGAAGATCTCGCCTTCATCCATGCCCAGCGACTCGATGCAGTACTGGTAGGCGTGGGTGTGGATCGCCTCTTCGAAGGCCTGGCGCAGGATGTACTGGCGGCACTCCGGGTTGGTGATCAGGCGGTACACGGCCAGGGCCAGGTTGTTGGCAACCAGCGAGTCGGCGGTGGAGAAGAAGCCGAGGTTGCGCATGACGATGCGGCGCTCGTCTTCGGTCAGGCCGTCCTGGCTCTTCCACAAGGCGATGTCGGCGGTCATGTTGACCTCTTGCGGCATCCAGTGGTTGGCGCAGCCGTCCAGGTACTTCTGCCAGGCCCAGTCGTACTTGAAGGGCACCAGCTGGTTGAGGTCGGCGCGGCAGTTGATCATGCGCTTTTCGTCTACCGCAACGCGGGCAGAGGAACCTTCCAGCTCAGCCAGGCCTTCGGCAATGTCGAGGGCGTCGAGGGCGGCCTTGGCACGTTTGACCGCTTCGGAGTCAGACGCGGTGGCTGCACGGGCTTCCAGGGCGGCGGCACCACCGGCGCTGTCGAGCTTGTCGAGGGTGGCAGCGGCAGTGGCCTGCGCAGGGATGTTGCCTTTGGCGGCTACTTCGCCGTCTTCCTTGTCGAATTCGTCCCAGCTCAGCATGGTGATTGGCTCCTGCTTGAGGGTCGCCCTGGGGCAACCGGTTGGATTTTAAGAATGTGATGCCTGACGCACGGCCGGTAGCGGCGAATGGACAGCTTGGAGAGGCTGACTCTCGTTAACATCTAAATGTGTTCTGGCTTGTACCTGGCCAGGCCTCGGGGAGGGGCCAGGACAATTGAATGGTGCTCTTTTCAGAGGGCGCAAAGTATACCGGAATTCACCTTCGATCGGGGCGCGTGTGTTGCCGGCGAGGGTAACTTTTTCGACCGGTTTTGCGTGCGTCCGTTCACGAAATGGCTGTGTTCGTCTACGGGGGGAGAGTGTAGCGCCAACCCATATGTTGTGCCAGTTTAAATTTGTAGGCACATCATATGGTGTTTTTGTCAAAGGGTGTGTTAGCCGAACGGGCCTCAGCGCGGGCTTGCCGGCGCTGAGGCCCGGCAACATTAGCTGCGGTGGGTATGCAGCGTTTCGACAATGTGCGTCTTGGGCTGCTTGCGTGCTGCTTCGACCGAAGTGAAGCGGCCGGTTTCTGCGTTACGGCCAATCTTGCGAGTTACCACTTTTTTCCGCGCCATGGGCTTGCGTCCTTTTTAGAGAGGTCCAGTCCTTTTACCGAACCGTATACGCAGCGGGAAAAGGGCAGGGCTTCTCAGTGACGCAGATACAAAAATGCCGCGCGGGGCACCCTTGGGCACCCCGCGCGGCATCCAGGCCTTACTGGCAGGCTTCGCAGTCAGGCTCGTCGATCGCGCAGGCCTTCGGCACTGGCGCAGGGCCGGCTGCCTGGACCGGGGCGCTGTCGCCACCGCTGGAAACGGCGTTGAGCTTGCCGGTGTTGATGGTCGACTTCTCGGTGCTGGTCGCGGCCAGGGCACGGAGGTAGTAGGTGGTTTTCAGGCCACGGTACCAGGCCATGCGGTAGGTCACGTCCAGCTTCTTGCCCGAAGCGCCAGCGATGTACAGGTTCAGCGACTGAGCCTGGTCGATCCACTTCTGGCGACGCGAGGCAGCATCGACAATCCACTTGGTTTCCACTTCGAACGCAGTGGCGTAGAGGTCTTTCAGCTCTTGTGGAATACGCTCGATCTGCTGCACCGAACCGTCGTAGTACTTCAGGTCGTTGATCATGACCGAGTCCCACAGGCCACGAGCTTTCAGGTCGCGGACCAGGTACGGGTTGATCACGGTGAACTCGCCCGACAGGTTCGATTTCACGTACAGGTTCTGGTAGGTCGGCTCGATCGACTGCGAAACGCCAGTGATGTTGGCGATGGTCGCGGTTGGCGCGATGGCCATGATGTTCGAGTTACGAATACCTTTTTGTACGCGGGCACGTACCGGAGCCCAGTCCAGGGTCTCGTTCAAATCGACGTCGATGTACTTCTGGCCACGGGCCTCGATCAGGATCTGTTGCGAATCCAGCGGCAGGATGCCCTTGGACCACAGCGAGCCCTGGAACGTCTCGTACGCACCGCGCTCATCGGCCAGGTCGCAAGAAGCCTGGATGGCGAAGTAGCTGACCGCTTCCATCGACTTGTCGGCGAACTCGACCGCAGCATCGGAACCGTAGGCGATGTGCTGCAGGTACAGAGCGTCCTGGAAGCCCATGATGCCCAGGCCGACAGGGCGGTGCTTGAGGTTCGAGTTACGCGCTTGCGGCACCGAGTAGTAGTTGATGTCGATCACGTTGTCGAGCATGCGCACGGCGGTGTTAACGGTGCGTTGCAGCTTGGCGGTGTCCAGTTTGCCGTCGACGATGTGGTTCGGCAGGTTGATCGAGCCCAGGTTGCAGACTGCGATCTCGTCCTTGTTGGTGTTCAGGGTGATCTCGGTGCACAGGTTCGAGCTGTGGACCACGCCCACGTGCTGCTGCGGCGAACGCAGGTTGCACGGGTCCTTGAAGGTCAGCCACGGGTGGCCGGTCTCGAACAGCATCGACAGCATCTTGCGCCACAGGTCTTTGGCCTGGATGGTCTTGAACACCTTGATCTTGTTGTACTCGGTCAGGGCCTCGTAGTACTCGTAGCGCTCTTCGAAGGCCTTGCCGGTCAGGTCGTGCAGGTCTGGCACTTCCGAAGGCGAGAACAGGGTCCACTTGCCGTCATCGAAGACGCGCTTCATGAACAGGTCCGGGATCCAGTTGGCGGTGTTCATGTCGTGGGTACGACGGCGGTCATCACCGGTGTTTTTACGCAGCTCGATGAATTCTTCGATGTCCAGGTGCCAGGTTTCCAGGTAGGCACATACGGCGCCCTTGCGCTTGCCACCCTGGTTCACGGCAACGGCGGTGTCGTTGACCACTTTCAGGAACGGTACAACGCCCTGGGACTTGCCGTTGGTGCCCTTGATGTAGGAGCCCAGTGCGCGAACAGGGGTCCAGTCGTTGCCCAGGCCACCGGCGAATTTCGACAGCATGGCGTTGTCGTGGATCGCGTGGTAGATGCCCGACAGGTCGTCCGGCACGGTGGTCAGGTAGCAGCTGGACAGCTGCGGGCGCAGGGTGCCGGCGTTGAACAGGGTCGGGGTCGAGGCCATGTAGTCGAAGGACGACAACAGGTTGTAGAACTCGATCGCGCGGGCTTCCTTGTCTTTCTCTTCCAGCGCCAGGCCCATGGCCACACGCATGAAGAACACCTGCGGCAGCTCGAAGCGTACGCCATCCTTGTGGATGAAGTAGCGGTCGTACAGGGTCTGCAGGCCCAGGTAGGTGAACTGCTGGTCGCGCTCGTGGTTGATCGCCTTGCCCAGTTTTTCCAGGTCGAAGTCAGCCAGGGCAGGGTTCAGCAGCTCGAACTCGATACCTTTCGCGACATAGGCCGGCAGAGCCTTGGCGTACAGGTCGGCCATTTCGTGGTGGGTGGCGCTGTCGGCTACATTCAGGAAGCCCAGGCCTTCGGCGCGCAGGGTGTCCATCAGCAGGCGGGCGGTGACGAACGAGTAGTTCGGCTCGCGCTCAACCAGGGTACGGGCGGTCATCACCAGGGCGGTGTTGACGTCCTTGATGGCCACGCCGTCGTACAGGTTCTTCAGGGTTTCGCGCTGGATCAGGTCGCCATCGACTTCGGCCAGGCCTTCGCAGGCTTCGCTGATGATGGTGTTCAGGCGGGCCATGTCGAGCGGCGCCAGGCTGCCGTCGGCCAGGGTGATGCGGATGGACGGGTGCGGCTCGACCACGGCATCGGTGTTGGCGCGGGTGGCACGCTCTTTGGCACGCTGGTCGCGGTAGATCACGTAGTCACGGGCGACTTTCTGCTCGCCGGCGCGCATCAGGGCCAGTTCGACCTGGTCCTGGATTTCTTCGATGTGGATGGTGCCACCCGATGGCATGCGACGTTTGAACGTGGCGGTAACCTGCTCGGTCAGGCGCGCGACGGTGTCGTGGATGCGCGACGAAGCGGCAGCGGTACCGCCTTCAACTGCGAGGAACGCCTTGGTGATGGCCACGGTGATCTTGTCGTCGGTGTAAGGGACGACAGTGCCGTTGCGCTTGATCACGCGCAGTTGGCCAGGGGCGGTGGCGGCCAGATCCTGGTTGGAATCGGCAGCTTGCGGCACCTTGGCTTGCGGGTTCTCGCGAGTTGTGTCGGTTTGCATGGGTGGGTGTCTCCACAGTTTCTATAGTGTTCAGGCGCCTTTTGGGCGCCCACCGTTCCGTCCACTTGCTCGATGCCCCGGCGGGGATGCGCAATGCATGCGCATCCGCCCGCGCGGGCGTACCGACTTCGGGACAGACTCAGGAATAAGGGCAATAGCTCGCCGCTCCCTGGCCGAAGTCAAAGGTTCTGGGCCTGAGCCCAAAATCTGTTGCTGATGGGTGTCAGGCCTGGCCTGCAACACCCATACCCGAACAAGGCCCTGTAAGGGCTTGCCTCGGTCGCCTCCGCAGGAGCGGTTTGGCTGCTGGAATCACTTGAAGTTCAGCCCGGAAATCGCTCGATTTTGCGGGTTGACTTTTGTGTGTGATTTTGCACGAACCCCAACATCTAGTGGTTCGCTGCGATCGGGATACAAGATAATGCGGTATTGGGGCCTTTGCAAGGCGAGCGCCTGTGGATAACTTGTGCGTACTTTGTGTGTGAATGGTGGGTATTCGCTGTAGGCCTTGTGCCAAGTGGTTTGCAGTATTTTTCTGCGCCTTGCTGCCCCGGGGCAGTTTTTTTCGGGCGCGAACCGTATCACAAAAAACGGTTCAGTCGAGGGGGCTGTGAGTGGCTTGGCAGTGCCGGGGGCGGGACGTAGTATCCGAGGCAGATGTTGCCTTTTGGTTAAAGGGGTATGTTGCCTGTGCCGGCCTCTTCGCGGGCACAGGTAGAAGAAAAACAACAAGCGAAGGCCTAAGCCATGGACCATCCCACCCCCCGCATCCTCATTGTCGAAGACGACCAACGCCTGGCCGAGCTCACCGCCGAGTACTTGCAGGCCAACGGCTTCGAGGTCAGCGTCGAGGGCGATGGCGCCCGGGCAGCACGGCGCATCGTCGACGGCCAGCCCGACCTGGTCATCCTCGACCTGATGCTGCCCGGCGAGGACGGCCTGAGCATCTGCCGCCGTGTACGCAGCCAGTACCCGGGCCCGATCCTGATGCTCACTGCCCGCAGCGACGAACTCGACCAGGTCCAGGGCCTCGACCTGGGGGCCGACGACTACGTCTGCAAACCGGTGCGTCCACGCCTGCTGCTGGCGCGAATCCAGGCCCTGCTGCGTCGCAGCGAAACCGTGGACAACAAGCGCCAGGCGCTGGCCTTCGGCGCGCTGCGTATCGACAACCGCCTGCGCGAGGCGCGCCTGGGTGAACAGCTGGTCGACCTGACCGGCGCCGAGTTCGATTTGCTCTGGCTGCTGGCCAGCAACGCCGGCCGGGTGCTGACCCGTGAGCAGATCTTCACCGCGCTGCGCGGCGTAGGCTACGATGGCCAGGACCGTTCCATCGACATCCGCATTTCAAAAATTCGCCCCAAGATCGGCGATGATCCACTCCAGCCTCGCTTGATCAAGACCCTGCGCAGCAAGGGTTACCTGTTTGTCGGCGAGGCGCCATGAACAACTCGATCTTCCTGCGAATCTACGGCGGCATGCTGGCTGTGCTGGTGCTGGTGGCCCTGCTTGGCATACTCAGCCTGCACCTGGTCAACGAAGTGCGCGCCGCCCAGCACCGCGAAGGCCTGGCCCAGGGCACATTCAGCCTGATGGCCGACAACCTCGCACAGCAGAATGACACCGAACGCAAACGCTCCCTGCTGATCTGGGAGCGCCTGCTGGGCGTGCCGCTGGCGTTGCAGCCCATGACTGCGCGCACCCTCGACGGTGGCCAGCGGGCGCGGCTGTACCGTGGCCTGGTGGTGGTAGAAAAGACTGGCCCGCATGCGGCACAAGTGCTACGCAAGGTCGGCCAAGAGGACCTGATGCTGGTCGCGCAGATCAAACAGATCAGCGAACAGCTGGCGCGGGCCACCCTGTACCTGCTGGCCGATGAGCTGGTGCGTTACCCGATCACCGAACAGCAGCAGCGGCTGGCTCAGATCAAGCAGGAAAAAGGCTTCGGCTTTGGTGTCGCCCTGCAGCGCATCGAGCGGGTAAGCCTGGACGATGACCAGCGGCGCCGGGTCGAGGAGGGCGACACCGTGATGGCGCTGGGCAGGGATGGGGACTCTATCCGGGTATTTGCGGGGCTATCAGGCTCGCCCTGGGTACTGGAGATCGGCCCGTTGTACCAGCTCAACCCGTATCCGCCGCAGTTGCTGATATTGATCGCCTTCCTTGGCCTGTGCCTGATCGGCCTGGTGGTCTACCTGCTGGTGCGCCAGCTGGAGCGCCGTGTGTCGGGCCTGGAGGTTGCCGCCACACGCATTGCCCAAGGCAGCCTGGACACCCGCGTTCCCGCCGGTGACGCCGACTCGGTCGGGCGCCTGGCCGCTGCCTTCAACGGCATGGCCGAGCACTTGCAGCGCTCGCTGACCATGCAGCGTGAGCTGGTGCGGGCGGTGTCCCACGAGCTGCGCACGCCGGTTGCGCGCCTGCGTTTTGGCCTGGAGATGATTGAAAGCGCCACCACCGAACAGGCGCGGGCCAAGCACCTGGCGGGCATGGACGGGGATATCCAGGACCTCGACAAGCTGGTTGACGAGATGCTGACCTATGCCCGCCTGGAGCAGGGCGCGCCGGCCTTGAAGTTCCAGCGGGTAGACCTGGACGCCTTGCTCGACCGCGTGATCGAAGAGCTGGCACCACTGCGTGCCGAGGTGCGGGTGGTGCGTGGCGACTGCCAGGGCGCGGATGCCGACGGCGCCTGGGTCGAGGCCGAGCCGCGTTACCTGCACCGGGCTTTGCAGAACCTGGTCGGCAATGCCATGCGCCATGCCGAGCGCGAAGTGCGCCTGAGCTACCAGCTGGGGCAGCAACGCTGCCGGATTGATGTGGAAGATGACGGCCCAGGTATCCCAGAGGGCTTCTGGGACCGTATTTTCACCCCGTTCACCCGCCTCGACGACAGCCGTACACGGGCCTCGGGTGGTCATGGCCTGGGCCTGTCGATCGTGCGGCGGATCATCTACTGGCACGCAGGCCGGGCCACGGTGGGGCGCAGCGAGGCGCTGGGCGGCGCCTGCTTCAGCCTGAACTGGCCGCGCCAGCAGGCCCCTCTGTAAAGGTCAGGCGCTGACCAGGCTGAGCAGGTGGCCGTCCTGCAGGCTGAACTGGCCCTGCAGCTCTGCGCCGTGCTGCCATTGTGGCGACAGGTCGGTGAGCAGGCGCAGGCGCGCCAGGCCATCGGCGGACCATTCCAGCACTTCGGCGTGCTCGAAATAGAAGCGCTGGCGAGTGAGCGGGTAGAGGGTCTTGAACAGGCTTTCTTTCAGCGAGAAGGTGAGGGTGACCGTCAGGCCGAGCTGGCGACGGTCCAGGCGTTCGAGTTCGGACGGGGTAAGGATTTCGCCCATCAGCCGTTCGGCGCGCTCGTCATCCAGCAGGGATTCCTGATCCAGCCCCAGGCCTTGGCAACTGCCCTGGGCCGCGACCACGGCGGCGGCCCAGCCTTTGCCATGGGTGATCGAACCGAGGATACCTGCCGGCCAGATCGGTGAGCGGTCCTCGTGGGTCCCAGGCACGTAATTGCGGCCATCCAGGCGTTGCAGTGCAGCACGGGCGCATACGCGGCCGGCAAGGTACTCGGCCTGGCGCTTGGCCACCGAGCGTTGCAGGCTGGCACTGGGCACGATGCCGGCACGCTGGAAGTCATCGGCGGCCAGGAGGGCGGGGTCAAAGGCGCAACTGACCAGCAATGCGCCGGGTAGTGGGCGGGGCAAGGGCCAGTGGTGCTGGAGCGGGGCGCAACAGGCGGGGAGTGTGTTCATGGGGCATATTGTGCCTGCCCCGGCAATGGGCCGCAAAGCGGCCCCCGGCAATCTTTACTTGAACACTTTCTTGAAAAACGCCTGCATATCCGCCCAAGAGCTTTCATCCGCCGCCTTGTTATAGCCAATGTCCGGCCCGCCATGCTCGCCATGGCTCAACCGGTCGGCATCCGGGTTGGTAAACCCGTGCTTGGCGCCTTCAATACTGACGAATTCATAGTTGACCTTGGCCGCCTCCATTTCTGCCTTGAACGCATCCACCTGCTGCTGGGTGACCATGCTGTCTGCCGCCCCGTGCTCGATCAGGATATCGGCCCGCACCACGCCCGGTTTTGCCGGTGTCTGGGTGGCCAGTGCGCCATGGAAGCTCACCACGCCGTCCAGCTTCTCGCCCCGGCGCGCGGCATCGAGCACCACCTTGCCGCCGAAGCAGTAACCGACAGCGCCCAGTTGATGCTTGTTGGTATTCGGTTGCAGCTTCAACAGTTCAAGGCCGGCGTCGAAGCGTGCTGCCGCCGCTGCCGGGTCCTTCATGGCGGCAGCCATGAACGCCTGGGCGTCCTGCGGGTGTTCGGTGTGCTTACCGTCGCCATACATGTCGATGGCCAGCGCGTTGTAGCCCAATGCGGCCAGGTCGCGGGCGCGGCGCTTGGCGTAATCGTTCAGCCCCCACCATTCATGCACCACGACAATGCCGGGGCGCTTGCCCTCGATGGCGTCGTCGTAGGCGTAATAGCCGACCAGGCGGTTGCCATCGGCGTCCTGGTAAGGGATTTCACGGGTTTGTACCGCCGCTTGGGCTAAGGCGGCGCTGCACATCAGGGTCAGGGCCAGCAGGGCACGCATGGTTACTACTCCTTGTCTTGCAGACAGTTCGTTCAGCCGGTGTTCAGCCAGGGTTCAGTCGCGGTTCAGGGTGCCCTGCTTACTCTAGCTTCCAGACCGAAACAGCGCACCCAACTGGAGTATCCAGCCATGAAAACCTTCAACACCCTGCTTGCCGCCATGGCCGTCTGCGCCGCTGGCATCACCACCGCCCAGGCCGCCGACGACAACTTCGCCAGCCTGACCTACGGCCAGACCAGCGACAAGGTTCGCAAGTCCGGCCTGCTGCAGCGCAACACCGATCACCTCAACGCCGATGGCATCATCGGCAAAGACGACACCTGGGGCGTGCGTCTGGGCAAGATCAATGACCAAGGCCGCTACTACATGACCTACGACAATGTCTCGGGCGACCACAGCGGCCTCAAGCTGCGCCAGGAAAACCTGCTGGGCAGCTATGACCTGTTCCTGCCCGTGGGCGATACCACCAAGCTGTTTGGCGGTGGCAGCCTGGGCGTGACCAAGCTGACCCAGGACTCGCCAGGTGCCAGCCGCGATACCGACTACGGTTATGCCTATGGCCTGCAGGCGGGTGTGATCCAGGACATCACCGACAAAGCCTCGGTCGAACTGGGCTACCGTTACCTGCGCACCAATGCCGCCACCGAAGTGGGCGAGCGTGGCGGGCCGAAGGACGGCACCCTGCGCCTGACCAGCAGTGCGCAGACTTACCTGGCTGCTAGCTACAAGTTCTGACGGGCGAGCCGGGTTATCCTGTGCCGGCCTCTTCGCGGCCTTAGCCGCGAAGAGGCCGGCACAGGCAATACAAATCAAGGAGCTGCACATGAAACTGCTGGTGGTCGAGGACGAAGCCCTGCTTCGCCATCACCTCTACACCCGACTGGGCGAAAGCGGCCATGTGGTCGAGGCCGTCGCCGACGCCGAAGAGGCCCTGTACCAGGCCGGGCAATACCACTTTGACCTGGCCATCATCGACCTGGGCCTGCCCGGCATCAGTGGCCTGGAGCTGATCACGCGCCTGCGCAGCCAGGACAAGACCTTCCCCATCCTCATCCTCACCGCCCGTGGCAACTGGCAGGACAAGGTCGAGGGCCTGGCGGCCGGTGCAGACGACTACCTGGTCAAGCCGTTCCAGTTCGAAGAGCTGGAGGCTCGCCTGAATGCCCTGCTGCGCCGCTCCAGCGGTTTCACCCAGTCGACCATCGCCGCCGGCCCCCTGGTGCTCGACCTCAACCGCAAACAGGCCACCCTCGACGAACACCCACTGGCGCTGACGGCCTATGAATACCGTATTCTCGAATACCTCATGCGCCATCATCAGCAGGTAGTGGCCAAGGAGCGCCTGATGGAGCAGCTGTACCCGGGGGACGAGGAACGCGACCCCAATGTCATCGAGGTGCTGGTCGGCCGCCTGCGCCGCAAGCTTGAGGGTGAGCACGGCTTCAAACCCATCGACACCGTGCGCGGCCTGGGCTATCTGTTCACCGAGCGCTGCCGATGATCCGCTCCCTGCGGGTACGCCTGATGTTGGCCGCCGCCGTGCTGGCGCTGCTGTTCATGCTGGCGCTATTGCCGGCCTTGCAGAAAGCCTTCAGCCTGGCCCTGCAGGAATCGATCGAGCAGCGGTTGGCCTCGGATGTGACCACTCTGATTTCTGCCGCGCGCATCGAGCATGGCCAACTGCAGATGCCGACGCTGCTGCCGGACGAGCGTTACAACCTGCCGTATACCGGCCTGCTGGGCTACATCTTCGACCGCGACGGCAACCTGGTCTGGCAGTCGCGGGCCACTGCCGACCGGCACATCAATTACAGCCCGCGCTACGACGGGCGGGGTAACGAGTTTGCCCGCATTCACCAGTCCGATGGCGAAGAATTCTTCGTTTATGACGTCGAGATCAAGCTGCTGGGCGGCCAAAGCGCCGCTTACAGCATTGTCGCCCTGCAGCCGGTGAGCGAATACAAGGCCACCCTCAATGGCCTGCGAGAAAAGCTCTACCTAGGTTTTGGTGCTGCCTTGCTGGCATTGATGGTGCTGTTATGGGCGGGCTTGACCTGGGGGCTGCGCTCGTTGCGGCGGCTCAGCCACGAGCTGGATGAGGTGGAATCGGGCGCACGCGACGGCCTGAGCGGCGAGCACCCTCGCGAGTTGCTGCGCTTGACCCGTTCGCTCAACCGCCTGTTACGCAGTGAGCGCGAGCAACGCACACGCTATCGCGATTCGCTGGATGACCTGGCCCACAGCCTGAAGACGCCGCTGGCAGTGTTGCAAGGTGTGGGCGAGAGCCTGCAGCAGCGCAGCGGCGAGCGTGAGCAGGCGCGGGTGCTGCAAAGCCAGATCGAGCGCATGAGCCAGCAGATCGACTACCAGCTGCAACGCGCCAGCCTGCGCAAGAGCGGCCTGGTGCGCCACAGCGTGAGGCTGCTGCCGTTGCTCGACAGTTTGTCCAGCACGCTGGCCAAGGTTTACCGGGACAAACAGGTGAACGTGGCCCTGGAGGTGCCTGATGCGGCGCAGGTGCCGATGGAGCAGGGCGCCTTGCTGGAGATGCTCGGCAACCTGCTGGAAAACGCCTACCGGCTGAGCCTGGGCCAGGTGCGGGTAAGCCTGGAGCAGGCGCCCGGGCAGTTGACCTTGTGTATCGAGGACGATGGGCCGGGGGTGCCGGCCGACCAGCGTGAGCGCATCCTGGAGCGGGGGGAGCGGCTGGACAGCCAGCACCCGGGGCAGGGTATCGGGCTGGCGGTGGTCAAGGACATTGTCGACAGCTATGACGCCGAGCTGAGCCTTGGGGATTCGCCCTTGGGCGGGGCGGCGTTCAGGATCACCTTCAACCTCGATTGATTCGCTTGCTTTGCCGGCCCTTTCGCGGGTAAACCCGCGAAGAGGCCGGCACAGGCAAACCGCATCGGGCGGATTCCCGCCATGCCCCCTGTACAAATCCCGCCACTGGGCGGAAATCCGCCAGCCTTCTTCAGGCAAATCGCCCCGTCGTTGGGCATTTATCCCTAGCTAATACGGCCTTTGCACCCTTCATGGGCATTTTGGCACCACCCTTGCTATTGATCCCTTCAGAGGCCTGCCCAGGCAGCTCGAACACAACGACAAATCCCTCCGGGTGCAGGAGGGTTAGCGATTCAGGTGCCCCATCACCCTGGGAAGGGTGGGCCGGCACACTTGAGGAAAATGAGCCATGACGACACGTCAGCCGCTGTACAAATCCCTGTATGTCCAGGTGTTGGTCGCCATCACCATCGGCATTCTGCTCGGCCACTACTACCCGGAAACGGGCGTCGCCCTCAAACCTTTGGGTGACGGCTTCGTCAAACTGATCAAGATGGTCATCGCCCCGATCATCTTCTGCACCGTGGTCAGCGGCATCGCCGGCATGCAGAGCATGAAGTCGGTCGGCAAGACCGGCGGCTACGCGCTGCTGTACTTTGAAATCGTCTCCACCATCGCCCTGATCATCGGCCTCGTCGTCGTCAACGTGGTCAAGCCAGGCGCTGGCATGCACATCGACGTCAGTACCCTGAACGCCAGCAGCGTGGCTGCCTACGCCGCCGCCGGCGCGCAGCAGACCACCGTCGGCTTCCTGCTCAACGTCATCCCCAACACCGTGGTCGGCGCCTTCGCCAACGGCGACATCCTGCAAGTGCTGATGTTCTCGGTGCTGTTCGGCTTCGCCTTGCACCGCCTGGGCAGCTATGGCAAGCCGGTGCTGGACATGATCGACCGCTTTGCCCATGTCATGTTCAACATCATCAACATGATCATGAAGCTGGCCCCGATCGGTGCCTTCGGCGCCATGGCCTTCACCATTGGCCAGTACGGCGTTGGCTCGCTGGTGCAACTGGGCTACCTGATGGCCTGCTTCTACATCACCTGCCTGCTGTTCGTGCTGGTGGTGCTGGGCGGTATCTGCCGCGCCCACGGCTTCAGCGTGCTCAAGCTGATCCGCTACATCCGTGAAGAGCTGCTGATCGTGCTGGGTACTTCCTCGTCGGAATCGGCACTGCCGCGCATGCTGGCCAAGATGGAGCGCCTGGGTGCCAAGAAGTCGGTTGTCGGCCTGGTGATCCCGACCGGTTACTCGTTCAACCTGGATGGCACCTCGATCTACCTGACCATGGCCGCGGTGTTCATCGCCCAGGCCACCGACACCACCATGGACATCACTCACCAGATCACACTGCTGCTGGTGCTGCTGGTGGCCTCCAAAGGTGCTGCCGGCGTTACCGGTTCGGGCTTCATCGTGCTGGCCGCCACCCTGTCGGCTGTTGGCCACTTGCCAGTTGCCGGTCTGGCGCTGATCCTCGGCATCGACCGCTTCATGTCTGAAGCCCGCGCCCTGACCAACCTGGTAGGTAACGCCGTCGCTACCGTGGTGGTTGCCAAGTGGGTCAAGGAAATGGACAACGACAAGCTCGCTTCGGAGCTGGCTTCCGGTGGTGCTCCGCTGGTTGATACCCGTCCTACCGATGACCTTGGCGTGGCCGAAGGCCCGGCTCGCTAATAGCGGGATGGCTAAATGAAAAAGGCGACCCTTGAGGTCGCCTTTTTCATGTTCGTGCCGCGTTCAGGCCAGCACCACTTCCAGCACCCGGATCACCTCCGGCTGCGGGTAATGCCACCTCACTTGCACATCCCAGAATTTCACCCCATACACCCGCTCGGCCGGTGGTATCTGATAGGCCGGTCGCGGGTCCTGGGCCAGGCATTGCTCGATCAGCTCTACCAGTGGCTCAGCCAGGCGTAATGCATGCTCACGAGCCTGGGGCAGGGCGTTTTCACCCCACTGCACGGCAATCGCAGCAGGTGCTTCACTGGCCATCTGGTTGCTGGCGCCCGCGATGCTGTCGGCGTAGGGCACATAGGGCTTGATGTCCAGTACCGGCGTGCCATCGAGCAGGTCGATCCCGGACAGCAACAGGCGGCCAGGCTCTACCCCCTCCAGACGCACCACTGACTGGCCGATGCCGTTGGGCCTGTGGGTGGCGCGGGTGGCGAACACGCCCATGCTCTTGTTGCCGCCCAGGCGCGGTGGCCGCACTTTCAGGCGGGGTTTGTCTTCCAGGGCCTGGTGGAACAGGAACAGCAGCCAGACATGGCTGACCTGCTCCAGCCCTTCGACCGCATCACCCTGGTCGAACGGCGGCAGCAGTTCGACCACGCCGCGCGCCGCAGGCGCCAGCTGCGGCTGGCGTGGAATGGCGAATTTCTCCTTGAAGCAGGAGCGCACTATGCCGACAGGGGCAACCGTGTGCTGCATGGCCACTCAGCCGCGCACGCGCAGGGTCAGGCCCTTGAGGAAGTTGCGCAGCAACTGGTCACCGCACGGACGGTAGTTGTCGTGGCCGGCCTTGCGGAACAGCGCGCTGAGCTCCGGCTTGCTGACCGGGAAGTTGACCGACTTGAGGATCGCGTGCAGGTCGTCTTCCTTGAGCTCGAAGGCCACCCGCAGCTTCTTGAGGATGAGGTTGTTGGTTACCGGCAGCTCGACCGGCTGCGGTGGGCGGCTGTCATCCTTGCCGCGGCGGTGAATCACCAGGCCATCGAGGAAGTGCGCCATCACCCGTTCAGGGCAACGTACGAAACCTTCCTCTTCTTCTTTCTTCAGGTAGGTGGCCAGCACCAGAGGATGCACTTCGAGGCCGGAAAGCCCAATGATTTCGGCCATCTTGGCGTCGTTCACCTTGAGCATGTAGCGCAGACTGCGCAGGACATCGTTGTGGTTCATTGCTGCAGAATCCTGTTCAGGTGCCACGCGTGTGCGTGGCGTATTGCTTAGAAACGTTCGGTAGTGGCCAGGTAGCGCCATTGGCCTAGCGGCAGTTTGCCCATCGATACGCCACCCAGGCGAATACGGCGCATGCTTAACAGCTCCAGGCGCAGGTAGGCGCACAGCTCGGCGATTTGCCCGGGCTGCGGGTTTTTCAGCACCATGCGCAGGTGGGTCTCGTTTTGCCAGCTGGCTTTGGTCTTAGGCAGTTCGCGATCATTGCGCGTGGCCCCGCGCGCCAGGCGTTCCAGCGCCTGGGGCGTGGTTTCGCCGCGCACTTCGACGATGAACTCCTGCTCCAGGCGGCGCAGGTCGGCGTTGATCTTGCGCGTCACCCGCCAGTCCTGGGTGAATACCTGCAGGCCGGTGGCGCCGCGCTCCAGCGGCGCCACGCACTCCTGCCGGGCAAAATGCCCGTGCAGGGCGCGCACGCCTTCGCGGTGAGCCTCGCTGAGGTTGCCCCTGTTCATGCTGGCGCGGGCAGTTTCACTGTCGATACCGGCGGGTTGGTTCATCAGCAGGGTCACCGGCTCCAGCGTTTCGGCGCGGGCACCCGGCAACAGCTCGACGCGCTGTTGCTCAACCTTGAACTGCGGCTGCTCGACGACCACGCCATCGACCGTCACCCAGCCGCCTTCGATATACAACTCGGCCTCGCGACGGGAGCAACCCAGCTGCTCGATAAGGCGTTTGGACAGGCGGACGGGTTCAGACATGACGGTAATTCGCAAAGGCAGGGAAAGACGCGCATTGTACCTGCCTGCGCGACAGAGGGGCTGGGAATCTGTGTCATTTACGCCGTTTTGCGCAGGCGCATGTGCAGCAGCGGGTAGGGCTGGTCCAGGCCGTCGGTTTCCGAACGGCCGAACACTTCGAAGCCTTCATGCAGGTAAAAGCCCAAGGCTTGCGGGTTCTGCTCGTTGACGTCCAGGCGTTCGGCGTTCAGTTCGTCGATCGCATAGTGCAGCAGGCGCTTGCCAACCCCTTGGCCACGGTAGTCTGGTGCGACGAAGAGCATGTCCACGCGCCCATTGGCGACCCCGGCGAAGCCGCAGATACGTTGCCGGTCCTTGCAGCAGACCAGCATCACCGCATCCAGGTAGCGGCGCAACACGTGGTCGCGCAGCAGCAGGATGTAGCCCTCTGGCAGGAAGTGATGGGTGGCGCGCACCGAGTCCTCCCACACCTGTACCAGCTCGCTGTAGTCGCTCAAGCGCGGCGTTTGCAACGTCAGTGGCGCATGCATGCCGGTGGTCCTCCATGGCGATAGGGAAAACATAGCAGCCCAACCACCGGTCGGCTTGTCTGTGTAGCGCTTGAACGGCGGAGGGTAGCGGTCTATTAATTAAGCGTGGGAAAAAATCCCACGCAAAGAAGAGCTAAAACTGACAACAAGACTTTTACTGATTTGGCGTTCTCGTGGCGACGACCTGGAGACGGACTATGCAAATCCACCTGCTGTTCAAGAAGGCCTTACTGGCGGTTGCCGTAGCTGGCGTGCTTTCGACGTCCATTGTTTTGATCCCTGACACGATTTCTCACGGCTCCAGCGCCTATGCCAAAGATGGTGGTGGTGGTGGTGGTGGTGGTGGTGGTGGTGGTGGTGGTGGTCATGGTGGCGGTGGCGGTCACGGTGGCGGTGGAGGCGGCGGCCACGGCGGTGGCGGTGGAGGCCACGGCGGCGGCGGGAGTGGTGGCGGAGGTGGAGGCCACGGCGGTGGAAGTGGTGGTGGCGGCCACGGTGGTGGCAGCGGAAGTGGCGGTGGTGGCCATGGCAGTGGCGGAGACGGTGGCGGCCATGCCGGCAACAGTGGCAGCGGCCACGACGGTAATTCAAACGCTGGTCGCAGCAGCAACCATGCTGAAGCGGGTGACGATCATGGCAATCACGTGGGTGGTGAGCCCGGTGACGATCACGGCAATCACGTTGGCGGTGAGCCCGGTGACGATCATGGCAACCATGTTGGCGGTGAGCCCGGGGATGATCATGGTAATCATGTCGGCGGCGAGCCTGGCGATGATCACGGCAATCACGTGGGTGGTGAACCTGGTGACGATCGCGGCAACCATGTGGGTGGCGAACCGGGTGATGACAATAGCAGGAGCTGACAGGCGTTGATCAGCCCAACTTCTCCCCCTTCGATGTTAAGCGCACTGCGGCGTGTCATGCGTCCGCTGGTGCGCTTGATGTTGCGCAAGGGGGTGACTTATACGATGTTCGCCGACCTGCTCAAGGACGTGTTCGTCGACGTAGCCCACCGCGAGTTTCGCCTGGACGGCACCCCGCCCACCGACAGCCGTATCAGCCTGCTCACAGGCGTGCACCGCAAGGATGTCCGGCGGATTCGTAGTGAAGCCGGCACGGTGCTCGCAGCCTTGCCGGCAAACATCACCCTGGGTGCTCAGCTGGTCAATGTATGGACCACCAGCCCGCCGTTCTGCTCGGCACCTGGCCAGGCGCTGGCGCTGCCGCGTTTGGCCAGTGTCGGCGGCGACTGTTCATTCGATGCCCTGGTGGCCAAGGTCAGCACCGATATCCGTGGCCGGGTTGTGCTGGATGAGTGGTTGCGCCTTGGTATCGTCCGGCTCGATGAGCAGGATTGTGTGCACCTGGAGGCCCAGGCATTCGTGCCGCAGACGGGTTTCGATGAAAAAGCCGCCTACTTTGGCCACAACCTGCATGACCATGCCTGTGCAGCGGTGCATAACCTCAGTGGCGAAGGCCAGCCGTTCTTTGAGCGCAGTGTTCACTACGATGCCTTGAGCCTGGCCAGCGTCGAACACTTGCGTGAAGCGGTCTCCAGGGATGGCATGCAGACACTGCTTGCTTTCAGCCAGCTTGCAGCAGAGCTGGAGGGTGCTGATGAGCCCACTGTCGAGCAACGTCAGCGCATCACCGTAGGGCTTTATTTCTACACTGAAGCTACCCAACCCGATTTGTCGAAGACACCCGGCCCATGACTGCTCTTGTGCGCTGCCTCAGTGCCATCACGCTCGCCCTGGTTTTCGGGTTGAACCTGATGGCGCCTGCCGAGGTGGCCGCAGCGCCGGTGTGTGTCAGCCGTGATGAAGTGGGTATGGCCGGTGCCGCAGGCATGCAGTTTCCGGGGGGAACGGGCGGCACCGGTGTGCGCAGTGAAAACGGCGGTGTTGGCGGCACTGGCGCACCGCATCCGCAGCGCCCCGGTGGCACAGGCGGTACGGGTGCAGTGGCCGAGGGTGTGGATGGCACCTACTTCGATCACAGCAGTGGTGGTGTTGGCGGTACCGGTGCGCCAATCCTGCGCCCGGGCGGTACCGGTGGTACCGGCATTGTCGGCACCATCACCGGGTTTGCCTCGATCTGCGTCAATGGTATGGAAGTCCATTATGGCAAGGACGTACCGGTGAGTCAGAACGGTGCACCGGCCAGCAGTGCTCACCTGGCCATCGGGCAGGTTGTGGCGGTGGAGGCCGTTGCCACCCAGCGCGGCCTGCAGGCTGGGCGTATCTCGATCCTCAACGCCTACGAAGGGCCGCTGACGGCGCTCCCCAGCGCTTCGGCCCCGCTGCGGGTGATGGGGCAACCGGTGCGCCTTGCCGCAGGCGCGCGGGTGGCGCAAGGGCTGCACCTGGGCGAGTCGGTCCGGGTCAGCGGCTTGCGCGATGCCAGGGGCGAAGTGGTGGCGACCCGTATCGAACGGGCGCCGGGGCTGCGAGAGGCCAGTGCCATTGGGGCGATTGATCGCCCTGGTAGCCTTCAAGGGCTGCAACTGGGTACCCGCGTAGCCCCGGCACGGGAAGTGCTGGTGCGCGGCCAGTGGACCGGGCGTCAGCTGGAAGTGGCGCAAACCCGCCGTGACCCGAGCCTGCCGTTTGCTGGCCGTGTGCAGCAGGCGGTGGTCGAAGGGCTGGTGCAGCGCGCGCAGGCTCGGCAACTGGTGGTCGCAGGCATCAATGTGACGCTGGGGCAGGGCACCGTGATCGTTGGCAAGCCGTCGGCGGCGTTGGCGCTCGATCAGCGTGTGCGGGTGAGTGGCGTACTCAATGGCGCTCACGAACTGCGGGCAACGCGTGTGGAGGTCCAGGATGACCGCGTCGACAACCCGGACAGAGGCCATTCGGGGCATGGCAGCGAGCACGGCAGCAGTGATTCCGGCAGTTCCGGCAACAGTGGTCATGGCACACGCGAAGCGACCGCTGTTGGCAACGAAGGCCGTGAGGATCGCAGCGGTGGCAGCGGCATTGAGGACGCCCGCGGGCATGGCAAGTCAGACAGCGTGGACAAGTCTGGCAAGACAGAACATGTCGAAACGGTGGAGCAGCCTGAAAGCAGCAACAGCGGCCGTTCTGACCGGGTAGAGCGGGTCGACGTCGAAAAGGTAGAAAAGGCCGATAAGGTTGAGAAGGTCGAAAAAGTAGAGAAGGTCGAAAAAGTAGAGAAAGTCGAAAAAGTAGAGAAAGTCGAAAAAGTAGAGAAAGTCGAAAAAGTAGAGAAAGTCGAAAAAGTAGAGAAAGTCGAAAAGGTGGAGAAAGTCGAGAAGCCTGAAAAGGTGGAGAAGGTTGAAAAAGTCGAGAAGGTAGAGAGGGTCGAAAAAGTAGAGAAAGTCGAAAAGCCTGAAAAGGTCGAGAAAGTGGAAAAGCCGGAGAAGATAGAGACCGCCGAAAAAGTCGAGCATCCGGAGCGTTCCGGGCGTTAGGCAACTAGGCTGGGTATGTCCGCTCACACTTCCCGACGGGATTCCGAGGTGCTGATGAGACCGACCCTCCCGCTTCTCGCCTGCCTGCTGTCATGCACCAGCGCGTCAACCTTGGCTGAAACCTTCAGTGCGGCCATCGGCATGGACTATTCAAGCGGCGACTATGGCACGGGCACCACGTCGGAAATCTGGTACGTGCCCGTGGTCGGCAAGTATGAAACCGGCCCCATGACCTACAAGGTCACCGTGCCTTGGCTACGCATCACCAACCCGGAAGTCGGCCCGAATGGTGACCCCTTGCCCGGCGGTTGCCGGGATGTGGAGAGCGGGCTGGGCGACACGGTTGCCAGCGCCGGGTACGCCCTGCTCGATGGCAGCGACGGCGGCCTGATGCTGGACCTGATCGGCAAGGTCAAATTCCCCACCGCCGATGAAGACCAGTGCCTGGGTACCGGCGAATACGACTACACCACCCAGGTCGACATCACCAAGGGCTTTGGTCCGGTCACCGGCTTCGCGACATTGGGCTGGAAGAAGTTCGGCGACCCGCCCGACAGCGATTTCGACGACCCGGTATTTGTCAGCCTCGGCTTCGCCATACCTGTGGCTACTGGCACGTCAGCGGGCGCTTCGTACGATTGGCGGCAGAAAGTGCTCTCGACAGGGTCGCAGATCAAGGAACTGACCTTGTTCCTGACCCACAAGCTCAACCCGCAATGGAAAGTGCAACTGTATGCGGTCAAAGGCTTTTCGGATGCCAGCCCGGATGCAGAGGGGGGGCTGATGCTGTTTCACACGTTTTGACAAAAAAGCCCCTGCGCCGGGCTACCGGGGCAGGGGCTTTTCAGTGTTTCAGCCGCTTTAGATAGGCTCGGCCCACATGTCGTATTCGTCGGCATCCACCACACGGCAGCGCACTTTGTCGCCTGGCTTGAAGCCATGATCGCCGTCGATGAACACGCTGCCGTCGATTTCCGGGGCATCGAAGAAGCTGCGGCCAACCGAACCTTGCTCCTCGACTTCGTCGATCAGCACGTCGATTTCCTTGCCGATGCGCAGTTGCAGTCGGGCGGCGCTGATGGCCTGCTGGTGGGCCATGAAGCGGTCCCAGCGGTCCTGCTTGACGTCGTCCGGCACTTCTTCCAGGCCCAGGTCGTTGGCCGGTGCGCCTTCTACCGGCGAGTACTGGAAGCAGCCCACGCGGTCCAGCTGGGCTTCGGTCAGCCAGTCCAGCAGGTACTGGAAGTCTTCCTCGGTTTCGCCCGGGAAGCCGACGATGAAGGTGGAGCGGATCACCAGCTCGGGGCACTGTTCGCGCCAGTTCTTGATGCGCGCCAGGGTGCGGTCTTCGAAGGCCGGGCGCTTCATCGACTTGAGCACTTTCGGGCTGGCGTGCTGGAACGGGATGTCCAGGTACGGCAGGATCTTGCCGGCGGCCATCAGTGGGATCACGTCGTCGACGTTCGGGTACGGGTACACGTAGTGCAGGCGTACCCAGGCGCCCAGGCTGCTCAGTGCTTCGCACAATTCGAGCATGCGGGTCTTGACCGGGCGGCCGTTCCAGAAGTCGGTCTTGTACTTGACGTCGACGCCATAGGCGCTGGTGTCCTGGGAAATCACCAGGATCTCCTTCACCCCGGCCTTGACCAGGCGCTCGGCCTCGCTCAGCACTTCACCCACCGGGCGGCTGACCAGCTTGCCGCGCATCGACGGGATGATGCAGAAGCTGCAGCTGTGGTTACAGCCTTCGGAAATTTTCAGGTACGCGTAGTGGCGCGGGGTCAGCTTGACGCCCTGAGGCGGCACCAGGTCGATCAGCGGGTTGTGGTCCTGGCGTGGCGGTACCACTTCGTGAACGGCGTTGACCACCTGCTCGTACTGCTGCGGGCCGGTGACCGACAGCACGCTCGGGTGCACATCACGGATGCTGCCTTCTTCGACACCCATGCAGCCGGTGACGATGACCTTGCCGTTTTCCTTGATCGCTTCGCCGATCACTTCCAGCGATTCTGCCTTGGCGCTGTCGATGAAGCCGCAGGTGTTGACCACCACCACGTCGGCGTCCTCGTAGGTGGGCACGACTTCATAGCCTTCCATGCGCAGCTGGGTCAGGATGCGCTCGGAATCGACCAGGGCTTTAGGGCAACCCAGGCTTACGAAACCTACCTTGGGGGTGGCGGGCGTGGTGGACATGACTAACCTCGGTATTGAATGCAGGTCGCCCGGCCGGAATCGGGGGCGATCTTGACGGGCGCTTTGGGCGCCTCTGATCAAAAAGTGCGCAATTCTAGCGAGCGTAACGTCGCTTGACCAGCAGAAATACGACGAACGCTGCGCTATGCTTCGCGCCGTTGAGCGAAGGTGCCTTCAGGGGCCGGCGCTAGAGTGAATATTAAAGGCCGTGATGGCCGTCTGCGGGAGTGGTCGATGGTTCAGGCAAGCAGTCACGCCGAGGGCGGGCACGAGGGGAAGCAGGGCGCGGCGCGGTCGCTGGGCCTGCTCGTGGCGGCGGTCGGGGTGGTTTATGGCGATATCGGCACCAGCCCGTTGTACACCCTGAAGGAAGTCTTCACCGGCGGTTACGGGGTGCCGGTCAACCATGATGGCGTGCTGGGGATCCTGTCATTGATCCTGTGGTCGCTGTTGTGGGTGGTGTCGTTCAAGTACGTGATGTTCATCCTGCGTGCCGACAACCAGGGGGAGGGCGGCACCATGGCGCTGACCGCGCTGGCGCGGCGTGCCACGGCGGCCTACCCGCGGTTGCGCACACTGATGGTGATCTGCGGCCTGATCGGCGCTTCGCTGTTCTATGGCGACAGCATGATCACCCCGGCGGTGTCGGTGCTGTCGGCGGTGGAGGGCATGGGCCTGGCGTTTGACGGTATCGACCATTGGGTGGTGCCGATTTCGCTGGTGGTGCTGGTGGCATTGTTCCTGGTGCAGAAGCACGGCACCGAGAAGATCGGCAAGCTGTTCGGCCCGATCATGGTCACCTGGTTCGTGGCGCTGGGCGCACTGGGCGTGCATGGCATCTCGCAGAGCCCGGAAGTGCTGAAGGCCTTCAACCCGGGTTGGGCGATCAATTTCTTCGTGGTGCACCCCGGCATGGGCGTGGCCATTCTCGGCGCAGTGGTGCTGGCGTTGACCGGCGCCGAGGCGCTGTACGCTGACATGGGCCACTTTGGCCGCAAGCCGATCGCCAGGGCCTGGTTCATCCTGGTGCTGCCCGCGCTGGTGCTGAACTATTTCGGCCAGGGTGCACTGCTGCTGCAAAACCCGGACGCAGCCCGTAACCCGTTCTACCTGCTGGCACCTGGCTGGGCGTTGCTGCCGTTGGTCGGGTTGGCGACCATGGCCACGGTGATCGCCTCGCAAGCGGTAATCTCGGGGGCGTTCTCTCTGACCCGCCAGGCCATCCAGCTGGGCTACATTCCACGCATGCAGATCCAGCACACCTCCAGCGACGAGCAGGGGCAGATCTACATTGGCGCGGTGAACTGGACGCTGATGGTCGGTGTGGTGCTGCTGGTGATCGGTTTCGAGTCGTCCGGCGCTCTGGCGGCGGCCTACGGTGTGGCGGTGACCGGCACCATGCTGATGACCACTATTCTGGTGTCGGCCGTCATGTTGCTGCTGTGGAAATGGCCCCCTGTGCTGGCGGTGCCGATTCTGGTGGGTTTCCTGTTGGTCGACGGGCTGTTCTTCGCCGCCAACGTGCCGAAAATTGTTCAGGGCGGTGCCTTCCCGGTGTTGGCGGGTGGTGTGCTGTACTTGCTGATGAGCACCTGGAAGCGCGGCAAGCAGATTCTGGTCGAACGCATCGACGAAGGCGCACTGCCGCTGCAGCTGTTCATCAGCAGTATCCGTATTCAGCCGCCCCATCGCGTCGAAGGCACGGCGGTGTTCCTCACCGCACGGGCCGACGCAGTGCCCCATGCGCTGTTGCACAACATGCTGCACAACCAGGTGCTGCACAGCCAGGTGGTACTGCTGACGGTCGTCAGTGAAGACCGCCCGCGCGTGCCGGAGCACGAGCGCTTCGAGGTGGAGGCATACGGTGACGGGTTCTTCCGTGTGCTGCTGCACTTTGGCTTCATGGACGAACCGGACGTGCCGGCGGCATTGAAACTGTGCCACCTGGACGATCTGGACTTCACCCCGATGCGCACCACTTACTTCCTCAGCCGCGAGACGGTGATCGCTTCACGGCTGGAGGGGATGTCGCGCTGGCGGGGTAACCTGTTCGCCTTCCTGCTGAAGAATGCCAACGGCAACTTGCGCTTCTTCAACCTGCCGCTGAACCGGGTGATCGAGCTGGGGACCCAGGTCGAGATCTGATTGCCAAGGGGCCGCAAAGCGGCCCCAGTCATTGTCAGTTCTGTTCGGCGACGCTCGATTTGCCTTGGCGCGTCTCGATCTCACCAATCAAACGCTTGGCCAGCGCCGGGTAGTTCTCGTCGAAGTGGTGCCCCCCAGGCAACTTCAGGCGTTCACCCACCGCAGTCTTTTCGGTGCAACCGCTCTCATCGGTCTCTTCCACGCCATACACGCACACCACCTTGGACGCTGGCAGCCTGGCCATTTCCGGCCCGGTAGGTGCTTCCTGGCCTTCCTTGCCCAGCCAGCCCTCGACTTCGATCTCGAAACTGCCACTGCGGGCAAACGCCAGCAGCATCACAGCATCGATGCGCTGCTGGTCTTCGGCAGGCAGGCGGTTGTAGATCGCCGGCAGCACATCGGCACCGAATGAATAACCGGTCAGCACGAAGCGCTTGGTGCCCCACTTCTGCCTGTAATGTTGCATCAGCTCGGACAGGTCGGCGGCGCTTTGCTCCGGGGTCTTGTGCTGCCAGTAGTAGCGCAGCGTGTCGATGCCTACCACCGGGTAGCCCAGCTTGGCCATTTCCCCGGCCACATCACGGTCCAGGTCGCGCCAGCCACCATCACCGGAGAGGAACAGGGTCACCGTGTCGGTGGTCTGCCCGGCCGGGACCTCGACCACCGGAATAGCCAAGGCGTTGCCGTCACGGCCAACCAGAGCTTGGGTCAGCTGGGCCTTAAGCACTTGTGGCAGGTGGATGTCGTAGTCGCTGATGCTGGTTTCGGCGTTCGCCTGGTCACGTACGAAAGCGGCGCTGGCGTCATCCGGGTTGTCGTTCCAGGCGACGTTCCAGTGGCCATGAGGTGCCGCCTTGGGCAGCGGGGCCTGACAGCCGGGTTGCTCCAGGCTGAAGTCCACTGAAATGGCCCGCGCCTTGTCATCGCTCTGGCTGGCCAGCCAACGCCAGGCCTGGGCGGCACCAGGGCCTATACCGGCGACCAGCGTCGGCTTTGCCGACAATTCGGTCAGGGCTTGGTCCATGGCCTGTTGCTGTTTGCTACAGTCGTTCGGCGGCAGCACCACCTGCACCAGCTGGGCTTCGCCGGCCTGGCTCAGGTCCAGCAGTTGCTTGTCGGTCAATGCTTGGTCCTGTGGCACACCAATGGCTACCCGGGCCTTCGGGTGTACGCCAGGGGTCACCCGGGTGATGTGGGTGTCATTGATGCTCAATTGCTCCAGGCGCGCCTCGGGGGCCGGGCGCGTCCACAGCCAGAACGCCAGCGCGCCACCCAGGGCGGCCAGCAGCAGGGGGACCAGCAGGTACAGCCAATAGCGTCGGGTCATCAACGTTTCACCAATCCAGTCAGGCCGCCTGCAATCAGGGCGGCGGTGTCGGCCAGTGCTACCAGCGGGTCGAGCCCGGCCGGCACGGCCATGTAGCGGGGTTCCCAGTCCGGTTGGAATTTGTCCTTGAAGCGGCGAAGCCCCTGGAAGTTGTACAACTGCTCGCCCCGGCGGAACACCATCGAACCCAGGCGCTGGGTCAAGGGCGCACCTCGCCGCGGTTGCAGGCCGGAAAGCGGCACCATGCCAAGGCTGAAGCGGGCGTAGTCATGGCTTTTGTAGTGCAGGATCAAGCCGATCATCATGAACTCCATGGTCAGCTTGGGGGCTTCGGGGTGCGCACGCATCAGGTCGAGGCTTGCCAGCTCGTTGCCATGGGTTTCCAGCAGGTTGGCGAAGGCTACCGGGCGGCCCTGGAAGCGAATCAGCGCGATGCGGAAGTGTTGCAGGTAGTCCGGGCTGAAGCGCCCCAACGAAAAGCCTTTCTCACGCACGTTCTTGCCGCCGAGCCAGGCATCGGAAATTTCCTTCAGCTCTGCCAGCGGGGCGTGGCCGGGTTCATGGATTTCCAGGCTCAGGCCGTCGCGACCACCGCGATTCCAGGTGTAGCGCAGGTCTTTCATCTCCTTGCCCTTGGCTTCCAGATCGAAGCGGCGCAGGTCGACACGGGCTTCTTCACCCAGCTTCAGTGCTGTCAGGCCTATATCCATGTAGAACGGCAGGTTCTCGGCACGTACCTGGTAGAACACCGGGCGAGCGTGGTGCAGGTCGCACAGGTCACGGAACTGCCAGATCATCTCGGCACGCTCCTGGGCCGGGCCGATGGGGTCGTACAGGGCCACCAGGCTGCGGCCACGCCGTGCGTACATGAGGAAGGCATTGTCACGCGGGTGGAACAGCAACGCTTTGTCGCCCGTCAGGGCCAGGCCGCCGTCGGGTTGGTCGGAAGCCAGCAAAATACGGTTGGCGCGCTGCAGTTCCTCTTCATCGGGCAGGTGGATCACAGGAGGGGCGGTGCGCAGCAGCCAGGTCAGCGCCACGGCAGCCAGCAGCAAGGCGCTGCCCATGGTGGCACGCAGGCCGCGTGGGGCATCGGCATCGAGTGTGAACTGCCACCACAGCTGATGGCTGTAGGGCACATCCTGGTAGGCGAACAGCAGCAGCCAGACCGAAGCGCCGACTGCGCAGGCACTGGCCACCAGGAACACCGGCGAGAAGGGCAACTCCAGCAGGCGGCTGGGGCGGTAGAACGAGCGACGGAACAGGGCAAGCAGGGTCGCGGTGAAGGTCAGCAGGCACGCTTCTTCCCAGTCAAACCCCTTGAGCAGCGACAGCAGGGCGCCCACCAATAACAGCACGGTAGTCAGCAACCAGGCGGCGGACAGGCGCCGGCGCAGGCCCTGGGCCAGCAGCAGGCACAGCACGCCGATCAGGCTGGCGCCGAAGTGCGAGGCATCGATAAGCCGGTGCGGCACCAAGAAGCCCATGTGTTCCAGGCGCGTGTCGATTTCGGGTGTGGCGCCCGAGAACAGCAGCACCACGCCGGACAGGAATACCAGAATCGACAAAATCGGTGCGGCCAGCCCGGAAGCTACCTTGATGGCCTGCTGTGCGAACAGCAGGCGCCGGGCTTCGTTAGCCAGCAACAGTACACAGGCCAGCAGCAATGGCAGTACCACATAGATCAGCCGGTACAGCAGCAGGGCGGCCGCCAGCGGTGCAGCACCGAGCTGGTCGGCAAAGGCTGCCAGCAGAATCGCTTCGAACACCCCGACGCCGCCCGGCACATGGCTGAGTACGCCAGCGGCCAACGCCAGCAGGTACACCAGCACGAATGCCCCGAAAGGTGGTGCTGCGGGCAGCAGCAGATACAGGACAGTGGCGGCGGCTGCCACATCCAGCGCGGTGATCAGCAGTTGCAGGGCCGCCAGCCGTGCACCCGGCAGGCGTAGCGTGCGGCGGCCCACCTGTACCAGCAGGTTGTTCGCCAGCGGTTGCTCGGCCAGGCGCCGGCGGTACAAGCCGAACACCAGCAGGGCGGATGCCACCAGCACGGCAATGGCGATGCCTGCCAGCAGGCCCGGCGGCAACCCCAGTGCAGCCGAGGCTGCCGGCAGGTCGCTCAAGGTCGCCAAGGCTGCCAGGGGAGGCAACGCACAGCCCAGCGACAAGCTGGCAAACACCGTCATGCGAGCGACTTCGCCAGCCCCCAGCCCTTGGCGTGCATAGAGCCGGTAGCGCACCGATCCGCCTGACAGCATCGACAGCCCGATGGCATTGCCGATGGCAAAGGCGCTGAAGCCGCCCAGCACCAGGCTGTGCACTGGCAACTTCACCCCGGCATAGCGGCTGGCCGACCACTCGTAACCCAGCAGGATCACGAAGCCCGCCACCGTCGCCACAAAGGCGCCCAGCAACGACTGGGTCGGCACACTGAGCATGGCGTCGTGCAAGGCATAGATATCCAGCTCGCTCAGCAGGTGGCGGCAGGCAATCAAAGCCATGGTGAACAGCACCAAGGTCACTGCCAGGCCGATGGGCTGGCGGTAGCGGCTCAGGCGTTCGAGCAAGGGCAGGCGTTGCACGGCACCGGGCAGTGCCGAGGCGAGTGGCACCGGAGGTTCGGGGTTATGGGAAGTCATGAGTTGCCCCGGGCATGCTGCGCGAGGTGGAGAGAAGGTGCGGCCAAGTGAGAGTCCCTTAGGAAAACGTATCCAATATTACTCCGGCCTCAGGCGCTTTCAGCGGCCTGGCAGGGTTAAAGATAGTTCATCCGGGGTACGATGCCTCAAGCCTGCGGGATGGCTGGAGGGGCGGGGAAAAGGAAGCGATGAAATGCAGGGGCGTAGAAACAACAAACCCCGCGCTGCTGTTAAACAGGCGGGGTTTGTTCTGACGAATATGGTTGCGGGAGCCGGATTTGAACCGACGACCTTCGGGTTATGAGCCCGACGAGCTACCAGGCTGCTCCATCCCGCGTCAGAGGTGCGCATTCTACAGTCTGCCAATCGTATGTCAAGCATTTGGCTTCGATTTGACGTGTTTTATTCGCCGTACTTTTCAGTGGGCAAAGAAAAAGGCCACTGTGTTAGCAGTGGCCTTTTCTTGAATCTGGTTGCGGGAGCCGGATTTGAACCGACGACCTTCGGGTTATGAGCCCGACGAGCTACCAGGCTGCTCCATCCCGCGTCAGTGGGGCGAATTCTACAGTTTGTAATGTGTATGTCAAGCGCTACGCTTTGATTTTTCGAGATTTTTTTGAAATTGCCTTTCAGTAGGCAAAGAAAAAGGCCACTGCGTTAACAGTGGCCTTTTCTCGAATCTGGTTGCGGGAGCCGGATTTGAACCGACGACCTTCGGGTTATGAGCCCGACGAGCTACCAGGCTGCTCCATCCCGCGCCTGTGAGATCGAATTCTACGGATTTACTTCCTGCTGTCAAGCAAATATTCAGGAAAAACCTTTTTTGTTCAAACCCTTAGCACTCGTCGGCAAGATGCAGCTCAGGCGCGGCGCGGCTTTCAGGCCAATTGTCGAATGCTGGCGCGGGTAGCTGTTTCAGGGCAGGGTGCATGCGATACTATCTGTATGAATTTACAGTGCTGACGGCCATCCATGTCCTTGCGCAAGATCATCCACGTCGACTGCGATTGCTTCTACGCTGCAATCGAGATGCGTGACGACCCGCGTCTGGCGGGGCGCCCCATGGCGGTCGGAGGTTCACCCGACCACCGTGGGGTGATCGCCACCTGTAACTATGAGGCGCGTGCCTATGGTGTGCGCTCGGCCATGTCGTCGCGCCATGCACTTAAACTGTGTCCCGACTTGCAGATCGTCAAGCCGCGCTTCGAGGCTTACCGAGAGGCCTCGCGCGAAATCCATGGCATTTTCCGCGACTACACTGAGTTGATCGAGCCGTTGTCGCTGGACGAAGCCTATCTGGACGTGAGCGATAGCCATTGGTACTCGGGCAGCGCCACGCGTATTGCCGAGGATATTCGCCGGCGGGTCGCCCGTACCTTGCATATCACCGTATCGGCGGGGGTGGCGCCGAACAAGTTCCTGGCCAAGATTGCCAGCGACTGGCGCAAGCCCAATGGCCTGTTCGTGATTACCCCGGGTGAAGTGGAGGCGTTCGTGGCTGCCTTGCCGGTGGCCAGGTTGCACGGGGTGGGCAAGGTGACGGCAGACAAACTGGCACGGCTGGGTATTGAAACCTGTCTGGAACTGCGCGAATGGTCGCGCCTGGCGCTGGTGCGCGAGTTTGGCAGTTTTGGCGAGCGCTTGTGGGGGCTTGCGCGGGGGATCGACGAACGTGCGGTGCACAACGACAGCCGTCGACAGTCGGTGAGTGTGGAAAACACCTACGACACCGACCTTCCAGACCTGGCCAGCTGCCTGGCTCGGCTGCCTGAGCTGCTGGAAAGCCTGAATGAACGCATCGCCCGCATGGACAGCAGTTACCGGCCGGACAAACCCTTCGTCAAGGTCAAGTTCCATGACTTCAGCCAGACAACCCTGGAGCAGGCCGGCGCGGGCAGGGACCTGGAAAGCTATCTACAGTTGCTGGGGCAGGCGTTCGCCCGTGGAGGCAAACCGGTACGCTTGCTGGGGGTGGGGGTGAGGTTGCGCGATTTGCGCGGGGCGCATGAGCAGTTGGAATTGTTTGTACCTGAATAAAAAGGGCCGCATATGCGGCCCATCGCGAGCAAGCTCGCTCCTACAGTCCAGGGTCAGCCACCAACCGGCCAGTGGCCTTGGTCAGCGACTGTAGAAACTCCTGCTGCAGCTCCGGATCGTTGCGGGTCAGCTCGATCAGGCTTTGTTCCATTTCACTGGCTTCTTCTTCAAGGCCCAGCTCGGACAGGCGCTTGACCCGGTGGACCCATTGGCCGACATCGTCATCTTCGAGGTCGTCGAAGATCAGCTCATGGGCTTCGAGCAGCTTGTTGCGCAGGGTGGCGCTGACCAGCAGGCTGGCATCGCCACGCACCGCGTTGTCCTCGTCGAGTACCTGCAGGTGCAGGGTGCCGATGTGGTTGAGGTTCTGCTCCGAGAACGGGCTGTCGAGCAGGTTCAGGCGTAGCACGCCGTTCCTGTCGGTAGTCAGTTCGTGGGTCATCTTGCCAGCCTTGACCTCGACCAGGCGTTCGCTCCAGGGCACGCTGGTCGATTCCTCGCGCTTGCCTTTCTGCACCTCGCTGATCCCGGCCAGGTTCTGCTGGGCGCGGCCGTTGGACGGCACGTTCATGAACGGGTTGAGCCCGTCCACGCCGTAGCTGAGCCAGTCATGAGTGATGCTTTCCGGCAGGTTGCCCAAGGCGAAGACGTTGACCACGTTGGCCCCGACGCCCGCCACCACGGCCACGGCACCCAGCGGGATCTCGTAGATCTCGCGCCAGGGCTGGTACGGCGTGTAGCGGTCGTAACGACGGGTAACTTCGAACTCGGTGACTTCGAAGCGCTTCTGTTCATGCACACGCACACGTCGTTGCGGAAGCTCCATCACCTTCGGCTCGCCGACATCGATCTGCAGGGTGTGCTCGAGCAATTTGCGCTCGACGCGCTCCTCATGGTCGCTGCGCTGGGACATCTGGTTGGCGCAGCCGCTGACGAGCAGGGCGCCGCACAGTGCGGCGCCCCCCAGGGTAAAGGTACTTCGCTTGAACATGATCACTCGTGCATTGGTTATCAGCGGCGAACGCGGGCCTGCAGGAAGCTCAGCACTTCATTGAGCGGCAACGCCTGGGCGTCTTGCTCGGTGCGGTGCTTGTACTCAAGGTTGCCTTCGGCCAGGCCGCGATCGCTGACGACGATGCGGTGCGGGATACCGATCAGCTCCATGTCGGCAAACTTGATGCCTGGGCTGGTTTTCTTGTCGCGGTCGTCCAGCAGCACTTCAAAGCCGGCGGCGGTCAGTTCGGCATACAGCTTGTCGGTTGCCTCGCGGACCACGTCGGTTTCGTAGCGCAGCGGTACCAGAGCGATCTGGAACGGGGCCAGGGCGTCGTTCCAGATGATGCCTTTGTCGTCATAGCTCTGCTCGATGGCAGCGGCGACCACGCGGGACACGCCGATGCCGTAGCAGCCCATGGACAGGGTTACCGGCTTGCCGTTCTCGCCCAGTACCTGGCACTTCAGCGCTTCGCTGTACTTGGTGCCCAGCTGGAAGATGTGGCCCACTTCGATGCCGCGCTTGATCACCAGGGTACCCTGGCCGTCCGGGCTTGGGTCGCCTTCGACCACATTGCGCAGGTCGGCCACCTGAGGGACTGGCAGGTCACGCTCCCAGTTCACGCCGAAGTAATGCTTGTCGTCGATGTTGGCGCCGATGCCGAAGTCGCTCATCAGGGCAACCGAACGGTCGATGATGCACTCCAGTGGCAGGTTCAGCGGGCCGAGCGAGCCGGCACCGGCGCCGATGGCGTCGCGCAGTTCGGCTTCGGTGGCCATGACCAGTGGGTCGGCAACCTGTTCCAGCTTGGTGGCCTTGATTTCGTTCAGCTCGTGGTCGCCACGAACGACCAGGGCAATCAGCTTGCCTTCTTCGGCGCCGCGCACGATCAGGGTCTTGACGGTTTTCTCGATGGCCAGGCCGTAGTTTTCCACCAGCTGGGCGATGGTTTTGGCGTTTGGCGTGTCGACCAGGCGCAGCTCCTCGGTAGGGGCAGGGCGCACGGTTTCACGCGGAATGGCCTCGGCCTTCTCGATGTTGGCGGCGTAGTCGGAGCTGTCGCTGAAGATCACGTCGTCTTCGCCGGACTCGGCCAGTACGTGGAATTCGTGCGAATAGCTGCCACCGATCGAGCCGGTGTCGGCCTGCACTGGGCGGAAGTCCAGGCCCAGGCGGGTGAACACGTTGCTGTACGCCTGGTGCATGCGGTCGTAGGTTTCCTGCAGGGAAGCCTGGTCGGCATGGAACGAGTAGGCGTCCTTCATGATGAACTCGCGGCCACGCATCAGGCCGAAGCGCGGGCGGATCTCGTCACGGAATTTGGTCTGGATCTGGTACAGGTTGAGCGGCAGCTGTTTATAGCTGGACAGCTCGTTACGGGCCAGGTCGGTGATGACTTCTTCGTGGGTCGGGCCAACGCAGAAATCACGCTGGTGGCGATCCTTCAGGCGCAGCAGCTCTGGGCCGTACTGTTCCCAACGGCCGGACTCCTGCCACAGCTCGGCGGGCTGAATGCTTGGCATCAGCACTTCCAGGGCGCCGGCGGCGTTCATTTCCTCGCGTACCACGGCTTCGACCTTGCGCATTACCCGCAGGCCCATCGGCAGCCAGGTGTACAGGCCGGAGGCCAGTTTGCGGATCATGCCGGCACGCAGCATGAGCTGATGGCTGATGACCACTGCGTCGGCAGGGGTTTCTTTCTGGGTGGCGAGCAAATATTGACTGGTGCGCATGGTTAGCCGTGTCGATTGCCTAAGACGTTGAAATAGCCCCGCATTGTACGGGGGGGAAACGAAGGCGTACAGGATGCCCCAGGGCGTGACGCTTGTCAGCCAAGAAAAAGCCCGGCGTGATCGCCGGGCTTTTTCAGGTGCGGGGCACTGCAAGCCAGGCTTACAGGATGCTCAGCGGGTATTCCACGATCAGGCGCAGCTCGTCGATCGAGCTCGAACCGTAGTAAACGCCGTCGGCGGAACGGTAGGTGGCCTGACGTACGCGCAAGCTCAGGTCTTTGGCCGGGCCGCTTTGCAGCACGTACTTGACGTCTACGTCGCGTTCCCATTCCTTACCGTTGTTGGTGCTTTCGGTCGTGGCACCGGAACCGCGCACATAGCGGGTCATGAAGGTCAGGCCAGGTACGCCGTATTCGGCGAAGTTCAGGTCGTAGCGAGCCTGCCAGGACTTCTCGTCTTCGGCGTTGAAGTCGGAGCGGGCAACGGAGTTGGCCAGGAAGATGGTGCCGCCACCGTCGACGCCGTAGGCGTAGTCGCCGTCGCCGCTGACTTTCTGGTAAGCCAGGGTGAAGGTGTGGGCGCCAATGTTGTAGGCGGCCGAGAGGCTGGCTGCGATGTTGTCCAGTTCGTTGCTGCCGTCAGCCTTGCTGACGAAGGCGCCGGTCAGGTTGTCGCCGATGGACTTGGTGTCATAGATGTTGAAGTCGAACACCAGGCCTTGTTTGTCGCTGATCGGCAGCGCCCAGTTGATGTTGCCGTACCACTTGCGGAAGTGATCTTCGATGCGCGAGTAGTAGACGCTGGTGCTGAGGTTTTCGTTGATGGCATAGGTGCCACCGAAGACGTTGGCCTCGGTCAGGCGCAGGCTGTCGTGGTAAGTCTGGGCCTGCGCGTTCAGGGCAGTGAAGTGACCGGCGTGCAGGGTCAGGCCATCGATTTCGTTGCTGGTGATCAGGCCGCCTTCAGCAACTTCTGGCAGCAGTCGGCTGTCGTCGGTGGCTAATACCGGCAGGGCGGTGAACTGGTCGCCGAACTTCAGCACGGTATTGGAGACGCGCAGTTTAACTGCACCGCCGCCTTCGGAGTAATCATCTTGCGAACGGCCGTCGGAACCGGTCGGGAACAGGCCGGTGCCGGCGCGGCCTTTGCCGCTGTCCAGTTTCAGGCCCAGCATGCCGATGGCGTCAACGCCGAAGCCCACGGTGCCTTGGGTGAAGCCCGACTCGAAGGTACCCAGGAAGCCCAGGCCGGTTTCTTCGACGCGGCTCTTGCCGCTGTCGTTGTTACGGAAGTCACGGCTGAAGTACAGCATGCGGGTTTTTACGTTCAGCTTGCTGTCTTCGAGGAAACCTTTGGACTCGTCTTGTGCCGAGGCCATTGCCAACTGCGAGGTCCCTGCCGCAACGGCCAGGGCGATCATGCTCCACTTCATCACGCGCATCGTGATTTGCTCCTTTGGTTTTTAGGAAGAGTACCGCTGCATCCATGTGTTTTAGTTATATGGAGCAGCTCTTTCTTGTTATGTCGGCGAAAATGTATAGCACGCTGACTGTTGTTGGCGATATGGCTATAAGCACTCTTTTCGGAACTTTTTCACCCTGTCGCTTTTAGGTATTTCCATGTCGCAAATCACGCCCCGGTTTAGGGCCGTACAACGCCAGCGCTGTTCCTGTCACCGTAACAAACCTGTAATTACCGGTTTAGGTTAGGGGAACTCCCTGGTAACCAATGCCGCTGTTGTTATTTGTCGCGTTCACCTGCCATTGCAGATGTCGTGCCGACTTGGCGTGAAGGGAATGCAACAAGCGTGCTCAAAATTCGCAACACTTCATGAAATTTTCACAAAACCTGCTACCGAGGGTCAGAAAGTCCCGTAAACACGGGGTGAAGCCGGCTCGCGCCCGTGTTGGAGTCGAGAATCATTAAAATTTAAAAAGCTGCCATTAAAGTCAATGTGTTACCGCAACTTGTTCATCCAGAGTCGTTTGTGGGGTGACAGGTGTGGAGAGTGTGGACAGAAGGCCTCATTTTGGTGCGAAAAGTAGCGCTGTGTTACCGGGAGTGTGCAAGGTATCCTTGCAGGCCTGATTTCCGCTTGAAGCGGGTTGGTTTTGCCTGAAGGAGATATGCCGTGTTCGTCCTCGATTCGCGTTTGCAGCAGGATTCCCTGGTGCTGGGGGAGTTTGCACTGTGCCAGTTGCTGCTGAGCAAGGATGCCAACTACCCATGGTTCATCCTGGTGCCCAAGCGCGCCGGCATCAGCGAACTGTTCGAGCTTGAAGCGGCGGAGCAGCAGCAGTTGTGGCAGGAAACAACCCTGTTGGCTGAGGCGCTGAAAGCCAGCTACGGCGCCGACAAGATGAACGTGGCCACCCTGGGCAACGTGGTCAGCCAGCTGCATATGCACGTTATTGTGCGCCAGCGTGACGATGCTGCCTGGCCGGCACCGGTGTGGGGCAAGTGCCCGGCGGTGGCCTACAGCGACGATCAGTTGAATGCCATTCGCCAGCGCCTGCGTGGGCTGCAACTTGCTGGTTACCAGGAGGCCTGAGATGTCGCTGGAGTTACGTATTGTCGAACTGGAAACCCGCCAGGCGTTCCAGGATGACACTATCCAGGCGTTGAATGACGTGGTGGTCGAGCAGGCGCGGGTGATCGAGCGGCTGCAATCGCAGATGGCCGAGCTGATCAAGCGTTATGAAGAGACGGTCGGCCAGTACGGCAGCGAAGGGGAGGAGGCGCCACCGCCTCATTATTGATGCATCGCAGAGGCATATTCGCCGGCATGCCGGTAAATATGCCTCTGGATGAAGTGGCAATCAGCGGCGGGTGACCGCAACCACATCTTCGGCCTGCAGGCCCTTGTCGCGGTGCATCACCGAGAACTCAACGCGCTGGCCTTCGACCAGAATGCGATGGCCTTCGCCGCGAATGGCGCGAAAGTGCACGAAGATGTCATCACCCGAATCGCGGGAAATGAAGCCAAAGCCTTTCGACGTGTTGAACCACTTGACGGTGCCGGTATCCCGATTGCCGGCATCCTGAGCGGCATGCTGGCTGTTGCGTGCCCTGCGCGGGCTGCGGGCAAAACCCACGGCCAGGTGCAGGGCCACTGCCAGTGCCGCGCAGACCAGTGCGGCGAGGTTGCCCATTTCCGGGCGGGCCAGCAATGTCAGGGTTTGCAGTACCACCGCCACCACCAGCAGGGCGCAGGCAAGGTGCTGCAACTGCTGCCGCGCGCCGCGGTAGTACAGGGGCACGACCGGGGCCAGAACCAGGTTGAGCAGGCCGAGGAGTGTCAGGTAGACCGCGTCAGGTTGTTGCAGGAAGGGTGTCGCGTCGCTTTTCAGGCTGGGTATGAGCGATAGCAGCAAGGCTGCCACGCCCGTCACCAGATGGACGATCTTGAACATGGGGTTGGCTCACAGTTGATAAGGCCGATCACAGGAAGAGCGGGCAGCACGGTGCGCATGAGGTGTAGAGCGCGAACACGTGGCAGGCCAGCCTATGCACCCGGCAATGACAGTCCGCACGGGTGGCACGGTGCCTATTTAACAGTAAAGCCGCAGGCTACTCAAACCGCAGGCCGCCCGGCGGGCAATGTGTTGCGCCATGTCACATGCGGCAGGGGCGAAGTGTTGCTACAGTGGTCCCCGTCCGCTTGAGTCTCAAGCCTTATGGAAAGGGGAGCTTCATGGCAATCGATATCGGTATCAGCGAAGAAGATCGCAAGTCCATCGTCGATGGGCTATCCCGCCTGTTGTCGGATACTTACGTGCTGTATCTGAAAACCCATAACTTTCACTGGAACGTCACCGGCCCGTCGTTCCGTACCCTGCACCTGATGTTCGAAGAGCAGTACAACGAGCTGGCGCTGGCGGTCGACTCCATCGCCGAGCGTATCCGGGCCTTGGGCTTCCCGGCGCCGGGCTCGTATGCATTCTATGCGCGGCACTCGTCTATCAAGGAGGAGGAAGGTGTACCCCCGGCGGACGAGATGATCCGCCAGCTGGTACAGGGGCAGGAGGCCGTGGTGCGCACGGCGCGCAGCATTTTCCCGGTGGTGGACAAGGTCAGTGACGAACCTACTGCCGACTTGCTGACCCAGCGCATGCAGGTGCACGAAAAAACCGCGTGGATGCTGCGGGTGCTGCTCGACGGCAAATAGTTATCCAAAGCTGTCACCTGACACTGTGGGAGCGGGCGTGCCCGCTCCCGCAGTTTCTGCTTCACGTTTAAGAAATTAAGTATTTGTGCAGGAAGATTTTGCCGCTGCTCCAAGCCCGGCTATCAGCGCTTCATACGTCACCTGTTACCTGTGATGAGGAAGTAGGGCGCATGATGCAAGCGAGCAAGCGTATGGCTGGGCAGGGGAGCTGGCCGGCAAAGCAGTGCATGGATCCGTTCAAGGCGGATTTCGACATGTTGCAGATCCAGCCGGTGTCGCGTTCGGTGCGGTTGAACGGGTTTTCCACCTGCTTGCGTCTGGAGGCCATCTACTGGGGCATCCTGGAGCGTATCGCCGCTGCTAACCGCTGTTCGGTCAGTGCGGTGTTGTCCTACGTGGACCGCGAAGTGCACTTGCGCCAGGGTGGGGTGCGTAACTTCAGTGGGCTGATCCGGGTCATCTGCGTCGCCTGGCTGCAAAACCCGCCAAGTGTGCGCTGATCGCCGGGCGGGCTGCGCAGTGCCTGTTAACCATATATAATCCCGCTTTTTGCTGCCCCGGCAGCCAGCGTTGTGGTTGACGAGAGACACCCATGCCCCTTTATGACTATCAATGTGCATCCTGCGAGCACCGCATGGAAGTGCTGCAGAAGATCAGCGCCGCGCCGCTGACCGATTGCCCGGCCTGTCAGGCCCCGGCGCTGAAAAAGCTGCTGTCGGTGCCAGGCTTCCGCCTGAGCGGTAATGGTTGGTACGAAACCGACTTCAAGACCGGGGCAAAAAAGAATCTGGCAGGCGGCGACAAGGCCGACTGAGTTGAATGCTGTGACCGGGTCTTGCAGTATTAGCCCTCCGGGCGGCCAAGGCCTCCACCGAATACACGAATCACGAGAAGCGAAACCACCATCATGATGCGCAGCCATTATTGCGGCCAACTGAACGAGAGCCTGGACGGCCAGGAAGTCACCCTTTGCGGCTGGGTCCATCGTCGCCGCGACCACGGCGGGGTGATCTTCCTCGACATCCGTGACCGCGAAGGCATGGCCCAGGTCGTGTTCGACCCGGATCGCGCCGAAACCTTCGCCGCCGCCGACCGCGTGCGCAGCGAATACGTCGTGCAGATCACCGGCAAGGTGCGCAAGCGCCCAGACGGTGCGGTGAATGCCAACATGGCCTCCGGCGCCATCGAGATCCTCGGCTACCAGCTGAACGTGCTCAACGAAGCGGAAACCCCGCCGTTCCCGCTGAACGAGTACTCCGACGTTGGCGAAGAAACCCGCCTGCGCTACCGTTTCATCGACCTGCGTCGCCCGGAAATGGCCGACAAGCTGCGCCTGCGTTCGCGCATCACCAGCAGCATCCGCCGCTTCCTCGACGAAAACGGCTTCCTCGACGTCGAAACCCCGATCCTCACCCGTGCCACGCCCGAAGGTGCGCGTGACTACCTGGTGCCAAGCCGTACCCACGCCGGTAGCTTCTTCGCCCTGCCGCAGTCGCCCCAGCTGTTCAAGCAGCTGCTGATGGTGGCCGGCTTCGACCGCTACTACCAGATCGCCAAGTGCTTCCGTGACGAAGACCTGCGTGCCGACCGTCAGCCGGAATTCACCCAGATCGACATCGAGACCAGCTTCCTCGATGAAAGCGAGATCATGGGCCTGACCGAAAGCATGATCCGCAAGCTGTTCAAGGAAGTGCTGGACCTGGAGTTCGGCGAATTCCCGCACATGACCTTCGAAGAAGCCATGCGCCGCTACGGCTCCGACAAGCCAGACCTGCGTAACCCGCTGGAACTGGTCGACGTTGCCGACCAGCTGAAAGACGTCGACTTCAAAGTGTTCGCCGGCCCGGCCAACGATCCTAAGTGCCGTGTGACCGCCCTGCGCCTGCCTGGCGGTGCCAGCATGCCGCGCAGCAAGATCGACGAGTACACCAAGTTCGTCGGCATCTACGGTGCCAAGGGCCTGGCCTACATCAAGGTCAACGAGCGCGCCAAGGGCGTCGAGGGCCTGCAGTCGCCGATCGTCAAGAACATCCCTGAGGCCAACCTCAACACCATCCTCGACCGCGTCGGTGCCGTAGACGGCGACATCGTGTTCTTCGGTGCAGACAAGTTCAAGGTGGTCAGCGAAGCCCTGGGCGCGCTGCGTATCCGCTTGGGTCACGACTTCGAGCTGCTGACCTGCGAGTGGGCGCCGATGTGGGTCGTCGACTTCCCGATGTTCGAAGAAAACGAAGACGGCAGCTTCACCGCGCTGCACCACCCGTTCACCGCGCCGAAGTGCACCCCGGAAGAGCTCGAGGCCAACCCGGCTACAGCCCTGTCGCGTGCCTACGATATGGTTCTGAACGGTACCGAACTGGGTGGCGGTTCGATCCGTATTCACCGCAAAGAGATGCAACAGGCGGTATTCCGTCTGCTGGGTATCGAGGCAGAAGAACAGGAAGAGAAGTTCGGCTTCCTGCTCGACGCCCTGAAGTTCGGCGCTCCGCCTCACGGTGGCCTGGCCTTCGGCCTGGACCGTTTGGTCATGCTGATGACCGGCGCCCAGTCGATCCGTGAAGTGATCGCCTTCCCGAAAACCCAGAGCGCTGCATGCGTCATGACCCAGGCCCCTGGCATGGTCGACGCCAAGGCCCTGCGCGAGCTGCACATTCGACTGCGCGAGCAGACCAAGGTCGAGTAAGCAGTCCCGGGCGCATCCATATGGATGCGCCTTTGCGTTTCGGCGCAGGTATTTTTCCGTCCCGCCCCGTACAGGGGCGGGGCTGTTTGTGAAACAAAGGATTCGGAGTCGTTATGGCTGGTCATTCCAAGTGGGCGAACATCAAGCACCGCAAAGAGCGCCAGGATGCCAAGAGAGGCAAGATCTTCACCAAGTGGATCCGCGAACTGACCGTTGCGGCCAAGCAAGGCGGTGCTGACCCGGCATCGAACCCGCGCCTGCGTCTGGCGCTGGACAAGGCGCTGGGCGCCAACATGAGCCGCGACATCATCGATCGCGCCGTGGCTCGGGGTGCCGGCACCAACGAAAGCGATAACGTCGAAGAGCTCAGCTATGAAGGTTACGGTCCGGGCGGCGTGGCGATCATGGTCGAAGCCATGACCGACAACCGCAACCGTACTGCCGCCGCCGTGCGTCATGCCTTCACCAAGTGTGGTGGCAACCTGGGTACCGACGGTTCGGTGGCCTACCTGTTCGAGCGCAAAGGCCAGATCAGCTTTGCGCCGGGCGTGGACGAAGACGCGTTGATGGAAGCAGCGATGGAGGCTGATGCCGACGACGTTGTGGCCAACGACGACGGCTCGTTCGACGTGTTCACCTCGTTCAACAGCTTCTATGCCGTGCGCAACGCCCTGGAAGAGGCGGGTTTCAAGGCCGCTGACGCAGAAATCGTCATGCAGCCGACCACCAGCGCCGAGCTCGACCAGGAGGGTGCCGAAAAGGTGCTCAAGCTGATTGACATGCTCGAAGACCTGGATGACGTGCAGAACGTCTACTCCAATGCCCAGATTTCCGATGAGATCATGGAAAACCTCGGCTAAGGTTCTTTCGTTGGCCTTGATGGCCTATTCGCGGGCAAGCCCGCTCCCACAGGGGCCGTGCGGTCTTTGTGGGAGCGGGCTTGCCCGCGAAAGGGCCGTACATTTTGAACAAACAGGCACTATGACTCTGATTCTTGGTATCGACCCCGGCTCACGCATCACCGGCTATGGCGTGGTACGCCAAACCGCCCGTGGTTGCGAGTACGTGGCGTCGGGCTGTATCCGCACCGGCAGCGGCGAGTTGCACGAGCGGCTGCAGATCGTTTTTCGTGGTGTCAGTGAAATCATTGCCCAGCACGGCCCGGTCACCATGGGCATCGAGCGGGTGTTCATGGCCCGTAACGCCGACTCGGCGCTAAAGCTCGGCCAGGCCCGCGGTGCGGCCATCGTCGCGGCCGCCGAAGCCGGCCTGGAAATCGCCGAATACAGCGCCACCCAGGTCAAGCAGGCGGTAGCCGGTACCGGTGGGGCTAACAAGGAGCAGGTGATGATGATGGTCATGCACCTGTTGAAATTGACGCAAAAGCCGCAGATTGACGCCTCCGATGCGCTGGCCATCGCCTTGTGCCATGCGCATACCCGTTCAAGCCTGGTACCGCATGGCCTGAGCACGGCACGGCGACGTGGCGGGCGCTTGCGTCTGTAGGCGCTTCATGCGCTGATACACATTTTGTTCGGGTGATGCGTTCACCCGCTGCATTTGCTGATAGGGTTGAGCGGTCTTTGACCGGCTCCCCGAGAGGAAGGATCGGAACGTGATTGGACGTTTGCGCGGCACCTTGGCGGAAAAACAGCCGCCGCACCTGATTATCGACGTCAACGGCGTTGGGTACGAACTGGAAGTTCCCATGACCACGCTGTACCGTCTGCCCAAGGTGGGCGAAAGCGTCACCGTGCACACTCATCTGGTGGTGCGCGAAGATGCTCACCTGCTATATGGCTTTGCCGAAAAGCGCGAGCGCGAGCTGTTCCGGGAGCTCATCCGCCTCAACGGCGTGGGCCCGAAGCTGGCGTTGGCGCTGATGTCCGGCCTCGAAGTCGACGAACTGGTGCGTTGCGTGCAAGCCCAGGATACTTCGGCCTTGGTGCGCGTGCCCGGTGTCGGCAAAAAAACCGCCGAACGCTTGCTGGTCGAGCTCAAAGACCGCTTCAAGGCCTGGGAAACTTCGCCAGCCATGTTCACCCTGGTGTCCGATGGGCCATTGCCGCTCGCCAGCGAGTCCACTGCCGAGGCCGATGCGGTCAGCGCGCTGGTCTCGCTGGGCTACAAGCCGCAGGAAGCCAGCAAGGCAATCGCCGCGATCAAGGACAAGGCAGGTCTGAGCAGTGAAGAACTGATCCGCCGCAGCCTGAAAGGGATGATTACCAAGTGATCGAAGCCGACCGCCTGATCGCCGCCAGTGGCCGCGACCGTGAAGAAGTCCAGGACCGGGCGATTCGCCCGCTGCGCCTGGACGAGTACATCGGCCAGCCGGTCGTGCGCGAGCAGATGGCCCTGTTCATCCAGGCCGCTCGTGGGCGCAACGAGTCGCTCGACCACACGCTGATCTTTGGACCGCCCGGGTTGGGCAAGACCACGTTGGCCAACATCATCGCCCAGGAAATGGGCGTTTCGGTCAAAAGCACCTCGGGCCCGATCCTTGAGCGTCCAGGTGACCTGGCGGCCATGCTGACCAACCTCGAACCGCACGACGTCCTGTTCATCGACGAGATCCACCGGCTGTCACCGGTCGTCGAAGAGGTGCTGTACCCGGCCATGGAGGACTTCCAGCTCGACATCATGATCGGCGAAGGCCCGGCCGCCCGTTCGATCAAGCTCGACCTGCCGCCGTTTACCTTGGTCGGCGCGACTACCCGTGCCGGCATGCTCACCAACCCGCTGCGTGACCGCTTCGGTATCGTGCAGCGTCTGGAGTTCTACAGCGACAAAGACCTGGCCACCATCGTTAGCCGTTCGGCGAACATCCTTGGCCTGGTCATCGAAGATCAGGGTGCCTACGAAATTGCCCGTCGTGCCCGTGGCACGCCACGTATCGCCAACCGCCTGTTGCGCCGCGTGCGCGACTACGCCGAGGTGCGCGGCAAGGGCCAGATCACCAAGGCCGTGGCCGACATGGCGCTGAACCTGCTGGACGTCGACGAGCGCGGTTTCGACCATTCCGACCGCCGCCTGCTGTTGACCATGATCGAGAAGTTCGATGGTGGCCCGGTAGGCGTGGACAACCTGGCGGCGGCGATCAGCGAAGAGCGCCACACCATCGAGGATGTGCTCGAACCGTACCTGATCCAGCAGGGCTATATCATGCGCACGCCGCGCGGCCGCGTTGTTACCCGGCATGCCTATCTGCACTTTGGCCTGAATATTCCCGGGCGCTTGGGGGAGGGCGGTGATTTTTCAGAACCAGGTGATGAATGACAGATCGAATGCGACTTTTCGTGGTCCTACCGCTGGCATGCCCAGGGTGCGCTGGCAATCAGACATTAATGAAGAAAAAACAGTTGCCACAGCGGATTGGCAAGCTGAGGAGTAAGCACTAGAGTATGCGCGCGCAAAATCAGCTCGAACCGTTCGCACACCGTTGTCGCGTCTATTACGAAGATACCGATGCGGGCGGCGTGGTGTATTACGTCAACTACCTGAAATTCATGGAGCGCGCGCGCACCGAACGCCTGCGGCACCTGGGCTTTTCCCAGTCGCAACTGGCCGAAGACAACCTGCTGTTCGTGGTCCATTCCAGCGAAGCGCGCTATCACGCGCCGGCGCGGCTGGATGACGAATTGCGGGTAACCGCGCAAGTACTTGAACTCAATCGCGCCAGCCTGCGTTTCGTGCAGCAGGTCTGGCGGGAAAAGGATGAAACGCTGCTTTGCGAAGGGCAGTTCCTGGTGGCCGCCGTGCGCGCCGACACTTTCAAACCCCGAGCCATACCCCCCCAGCTGCGCGACGCCTTTGCGGCGGACGGCTCGGGTAATCAATCGAATGCAGGAGAATAAGCGTGGAAGCTAACGTCGTCGACCATACCTCCATGTGGAGTCTGGTCAGCAATGCCAGCGTGGTGGTACAGCTGGTAATGCTGACCCTGGTGGCCGCCTCGGTCACTTCATGGATCATGATCTTCCAGCGCAGCACCATGCTGCGCGCCGGTCGTCGTGCGCTGGATGCCTTCGAGGAGCGCTTCTGGTCGGGCATCGACCTGTCCAAGCTGTACCGCCAGGCAGGCAGCAACCCAGACCCGGACTCCGGTGTAGAGCAGGTTTTCCGTGCCGGCTTCAAGGAGTTCTCGCGCCTGCGCCAGCAGCCGGGTGTTGACCCGGATGCGGTCATGGAAGGCGTTGGCCGTGCCATGCGCGTGGCCATTTCGCGCGAGGAAGAAAAACTCGAGCAGAGCCTGCCATTCCTGGCCACCGTCGGTTCGACCAGCCCGTACATCGGCCTGTTCGGTACCGTATGGGGCATCATGAACTCCTTCCGTGGCCTGGCCAGCGCCCAGCAGGCCACCCTGGCCACCGTGGCCCCGGGTATCGCCGAAGCGCTGATCGCCACTGCCATCGGCCTGTTCGCGGCAATCCCGGCGGTCATCGCCTACAACCGTTTCGCCGCGCGCAGTGAAGTGCTGATCGGTCGTTACTACACCTTCGCCGACGAGTTCCAGGCGATCCTGCACCGCAAAGTGCACACCAGCGAAGAGTAATCAGGTAGAAGCCCATGGCCCGAGTTCGCCACAAACGCAAGCCCGTCGCCGAGATGAACGTGGTGCCCTACATCGACGTGATGCTGGTGCTGCTGGTCATCTTCATGGTGACGGCGCCCATGCTCAACCAGGGCGTGAAGGTCGACTTGCCCAAGGTTTCCAGCGAAGCCTTGCCGCAGGACAACAACGTCCAGATCCTCACCATCTCCATCAAGGCCGATAAAACCTATTACTGGAACCTCGGCAGCGAAGTCGATACCGACAAGCAGATGGACAAGGCCATGACCTTGCCCGCCATGACCGACGCCGTGACCAAGATCATTGCTGCCGGTCGTGACCAGGGCAAGCAGACCCAGGTGTTCATTCGTGGCGACAAGGCTGTCGACTATGGCGCGGTCATGGGTGCCATGGGCGGGTTGCAGAAGGCCGGTGTCGGTAACGTTGGCCTGATTACCGAGGCGCCCTGATGCAACAGCGAGAGCCATCCGCCTCGGAAAGCTACTTCTGGCCCAGTGTCTGGGCCATCGGCCTGCATGTGTTGGTGTTCGCCTTGCTGTTCGTCAGTTTTGCCATGACGCCTGAGCTGCCGCCATCCAAGCCGATTGTTCAGGCTACCCTGTACCAGCTCAAGTCCAAGAGCCAGGCGACTACCCAGACCAATCAGAAGATTGCCGGGGAAGCGAAGAAAACGGCTTCGCGCCAGACCGAGGTCGAGCAGCTGGAGCAGAAGAAGGTCGAGCAGGAGGCCGTGAAGGCCGCGGAACAAAAGAAAGCCGACGCTGCTCAAAAGGCCGAAGAGGCCCGCGAAGCCGCCGAGGCGAAAAAAGCCGAGGACGCTGCCAAGGCCGCTGAAGCCGCCAAGGCTGCCGAGGCCAAGAAAGCCGCCGAAGCCAAGAAGGCCGACGAGGCGAAGAAGGCCGCCGAGAAGCAGCAGGCCGACATCGCCAAGAAGAAGGCCGAGGAAGAAGCCAAGAAAAAAGCCGAAGAAGAGGCCAAGAAAGAGGCCGCTGAAGAGGCGAAGAAACAAGCCGCCGAGGACGCCAAGAAAAAGGCAGCCGAAGAGGCCAAGAAGAAAGCAGCCGAGGACGCCAAGAAGAAAGCGGCGGCCGAGGACGCGAAGAAGAAGGCAGCTGAAGAGGCCAAGAAAAAGGCCGCTGCAGACGCCCAGAAGAAAAAGGCACAGGAAGCGGCCCGCAAGGCGGCAGAAGACAAAAAAGCGCAGGCCCTGGCCGAGCTGTTGTCCGACACCACCGAGCGGCAGCAAGCGCTGGCCGACGAGCAGGGTGACCAGGTGGCCGGCGACTTCGACGACCTGATCCGCATGCGAGCGGCCGAAGGCTGGGCGCGTCCGCCTTCCGCGCGCAAGGGCATGACGGTGGTCCTGCAGATCAACATGTTGCCGGACGGTACCATCACCAGTGTCAGCGTGGCCCGTTCAAGTGGTGACGGCCCGTACGACAGTTCGGCGGTGGCTGCGGTGAAGAACATTGGTCGTTTGACCGAGATGCAGGGTATGAAGCCGAGCGATTTCAACCAATATCGTTCGTTCAAGATGACATTTACACCTGAGGATCTAGCGTTGTGATTAAACGTCTTAGAGGACTGCTGGTCATGCTGTGCTGCGTGGCAGGCATGGCTGTGGCAGAGGAAAAGAACATCCTGGTCACCAGCGGCAGCGACCGGGCAACCCCGATCGCGGTGGTGCCGTTCGGTCTGCAGGGCGGCAGCGTGTTGCCAGAAGACATTGCCGATATCATCGGCAACGACCTGCGCAACTCTGGCTACTACTCGCCAATTCCGCGGCAGAACATGATCAGCCAGCCGTCGCAGGCCAGCGAAGTGATCTTCCGCGACTGGAAAGCGCTGGGTGCACAGTACGTGATGGTGGGCAGCATCGTGCCGGCAGGCGGTCGTCTGCAGGTGCAGTACGCGCTGTTCAACGTCGCTACCGAGCAGCAAGTGCTGACCGGCAGCGTCGCGGGTAGCACCGACCAGTTGCGCGACATGGCGCACTACATTGCCGACCAGTCGTTCGAGAAGCTCACCGGCATCAAGGGTGCGTTCTCCACCCGCATGCTGTACGTGACGGCCGAGCGTTTCTCCACCAACAACACCCGCTACACCCTGCAGCGTTCGGACTACGACGGTGCGCGTGCAGTTACCCTGCTGCAATCGCGTGAGCCGATCCTGTCGCCGCGCTTTGCGCCGGATGGCAAGCGTATCGCCTATGTGTCGTTCGAGCAGAAGCGCCCGCGCATCTTCATCCAGAACATCGATACCGGCCGCCGCGAGCAGGTGACCAACTTCGAAGGCCTGAACGGTGCGCCAGCCTGGTCGCCGGACGGTTCGCGCCTGGCGTTCGTATTGTCGAAAGACGGCAACCCGGACATCTACGTTATGAACGTGGCATCGCGCCAGATCAGCCGTGTTACCGCCGGCCCGGGTATCAATACCGAACCATTCTGGGGTAAAGATGGCAACACGCTTTACTTCACTTCCGACCGTGGCGGCAAACCGCAGATCTACAAACAGTCGGTCGGTGGTGGTGGTGCCGAGCGTGTAACCTTCGTGGGTAACTACAACGCCAACCCGAAACTTTCGGCGGACGAAAAAACCTTGGTGATGATCCATCGCCAACAGGGCTTTACCAACTTTAAAGTGGCGGCACAGGACTTGCAGCGCGGAAGTGTAAAGATTCTGTCTGAAACAAGTCTTGATGAGTCTCCCACTGTTGCGCCCAACGGCACCATGCTAATCTACGCCACCCGCCAGCAGGGCCGGGGAGTCTTGATGCTCGTGTCGCTTAATGGCCGCGTGAGGCTCCCACTTCCTACCGCTCAAGGCGAAGTCAGAGAACCGTCCTGGTCCCCTTACCTGAACTGATTGCGGCGTAATACGTTTTGCTTAACACACTGGGGTTTCATTAGGAGTTTCACGATGGAAATGCTGAAGTTTGGTAAATTTGCTGCGCTGGCTCTGGCCATGGCCGTAGCTGTAGGTTGCTCCTCGAAGGGCGGTGACAATGCAGGCGAAGGCGCTGCTGTAGACCCGAACGCTGGCTACGGTGCCAACACTGGCGCAGTTGACGGCTCCCTGAGCGAAGAAGCTGCCCTGCGCGCAATCACCACCTTCTACTTCGAATACGACAGCTCGGACCTGAAGCCAGAAGCCATGCGCGCTCTGGACGTTCACGCCAAGGACCTGAAAGCCAACGGCAACCGCGTTGTTCTGGAAGGCAACACCGACGAGCGCGGCACCCGCGAGTACAACATGGCTCTGGGTGAGCGTCGTGCGAAAGCCGTTCAGCGCTACCTGGTTCTGCAGGGCGTTTCCCCTGCTCAGCTGGAACTGGTTTCCTACGGCGAAGAGCGTCCAGTTGCCACCGGCAACGACGAGCAGTCCTGGGCTCAGAACCGTCGCGTAGAACTGCGTAAGTAAGTTCTTATGCGTATGTGCCGCCGTGTAGTAACCGTCCTCGCACTCAGCCTGCCGCTCGCGGCCTGGGCTGAGGTCCCTGTAGTAGATGACAACGCAGGCGCTTATCCGCCTGCGGGTTATGGCACGAGCGGCGCCTATGCCGGGTCGGGGGCTTCGGCCCCTGCCTCTGCACAGGGCCAGCTGTTCATGCAGCTGCAACAGATGCAGGATCAGCTTTCCCGCCAGCAAGGCATCATCGAAGAGCTGCAAAACGATGTGTCGCGCATGAAGCAGGAAAACCTGGAGCGATACCAGGACCTGGACCGTCGCATCAACAGTGGCGCTGCGCCTGCCGCAACCCCTGACAATTCCTCCGGTGGTGGTGCTTCCAATACCGCCCCCGATGCAGCAGCAGGTGCTGCTGCGCAACAACCGGCCGCCAGTAGCGAGCCCGGTGATCCGGCGAAAGAAAAGCTCTACTACGATGCCGCTTTCGACCTGATCAAGCAGAAAGACTTCGACAAGGCCAGCCAGGCGTTCAATGCCTTCCTGCGCAAATACCCCAACAGCCAGTACGCCGGCAATGCCCAGTACTGGTTGGGTGAAGTGAACCTGGCCAAGGGCGACCTGCAAGGTGCCAGCCAGGCCTTTGCCCAGGTCAGCCAGAAGTACCCGAAACACAGCAAAGTGCCGGATTCGCTCTATAAGCTGGCCGATGTCGAGCGTCGCATGGGGCACACCGACAAGGTCAAGGGCATCCTGCAACAGGTCATCACCCAGTACCCCGGCACCTCCGCCGCGCAACTGGCTCAGCGTGACCTGCAGAAGCTCTAAGCGCTGTAGCTGTACCTTTCGAAAGAAACCCGCGCCAGTCGCGGGTTTTTTCGTTAGAATCAATGCCCTTTTTTCGTAAACACGCTGCCGCGGATAACGCTATGTCGAGTCCGCGACAGTGCCTGACGGAGGCGGACAGCCTGTTTAGCTGTCACGCCCGTGGCGAGCATGCAAGACACACTACGCATCACCGAAGTCTTTTACTCTTTGCAGGGTGAAACGCGAACGGCTGGGCTGCCCACGGTTTTCGTGCGCCTCACCGGTTGCCCCCTGCGCTGCCAGTACTGCGACAGTGCCTATGCCTTCACCGGCGGCACCATTCGCACCCTCGATTCTATCCTTGAGCAGGTTGCCAGCTTCAAGCCCCGTTATGTCTGTGTCACCGGCGGCGAGCCATTGGCCCAGCCGAATGCCTTGCCGTTGCTGCAGCGCCTGTGTGACGCCGGTTACGAGGTGTCGCTGGAAACCAGCGGCGCGCTGGATATCGCTGGCACCGACACGCGCGTTAGCCGCGTAGTCGACCTGAAGACCCCGGGCTCTGAGGAGTCGCACCGTAACCGCTACGAGAACATCGAGCTGCTGACCCGCAATGACCAGGTCAAGTTCGTTATCTGTTCCCGAGAGGACTACGACTGGGCGGTGTCCAAGCTGATCCAGTACAACCTGGCCGAGCGTGCCGGCGAGGTGTTGTTCTCGCCGAGCCACCATCAGGTGAATGCCAGCGACCTGGCAGACTGGATCGTCGCGGACAACCTGCCTGTACGCTTCCAGTTGCAGTTGCACAAGCTGCTGTGGAACGACGAACCCGGACGTTGATTGAGGAGCAAGTACACATGACAGAAAAGCGCGCAGTAATCCTGTTGTCCGGCGGCCTGGACTCCGCCACCGTGGTCGCCATGGCCAAAGCAGAAGGCTATAGCTGCTACACCATGAGCTTCGACTACGGCCAGCGCCACCGTGCCGAGCTGAACGCAGCCGCACGCGTGGCTCGCGACCTGGGTGCGGTCGAGCACAAGGTGATTGGCCTTAACCTCGACGGTATTGGTGGTTCGGCGTTGACCGACAGCAGCATTGACGTGCCGGAAGCCCCCAGTGAAGGTATCCCGGTCACCTACGTGCCGGCCCGGAACACCGTGTTTCTGTCACTGGCGTTGGGTTGGGCGGAAGTGCTGGAGGCGCGGGATATCTTTATCGGCGTCAATGCCGTGGATTACTCCGGCTACCCGGATTGCCGCCCCGAGTTCGTCGAGGCCTTCGAGCGTATGGCCAACCTGGCGACCAAAGCGGGCGTAGAAGGGCAGGGCTTCCGCATTCAGGCGCCGCTGCAGAACATGAGCAAGGCGCAGATCGTGCAGGCTGGTATCGCCCGCGGTGTGGACTACAGTTTGACTGTTTCCTGCTATCAGGCCGACGATGAAGGCCGTGCCTGTGGTAAATGTGACAGCTGCCGCCTGCGTGCAGATGGCTTCAAGGCAGCCGGTGTAGAAGACCCGACACGGTATGTTTGACAAAAATCCTTTGATGAAGTGTTGATTTCCCGTTAGAAATCAGTATTATACGCGCCATCCAACGGGTCGTTAGCTCAGTTGGTAGAGCAGTTGGCTTTTAACCAATTGGTCGTAGGTTCGAATCCTACACGACCCACCATACTCAATACGTCAAAGCCCGCTACCGGCAACGGTCGCGGGCTTTTTCGTCCTCAGCGCGTCATGCGCTCCCAGCTTACTCAGCCCACTCCGGATCCCCGGTGAACACCACCGTCAGCCAGCGGTCCGGCCCTTCGCCACCGACGGCATCACCAATCTCGTTGCGCCATGCGTCCCATTCATCGATGGTCTTCGCCGCCATGGCCTTTGGCACGATGAAGTACAGCTCGATCTCCCGCGAGCGCCCGACCTTGGCCACATAGGCGCGGTATGACTGCAGCCCGTGGCGGGCAACGAAAGCCTTGGCCACTTCATCCACGTGCAGCTTGAGGTCGCCAGGGGTGACCAGAAATATTTCTGACAGCGCCTGACGCACCACCGACATCGGCAACGGCACGATTACCAGGCACACCAGCGCCAGCACGGCCGGGTCGATGTACGGTGATACCCACTCCAGCGACGTGCCCTGCACCGCGTAACCAAAGCAGAACGCAATCAGCAGCGCGGCGGTGATGCTGGCCGACATCACCCAGCCCTTGACGTCCATGCGCACGAAGTCTGATTTCAGCTTGCGGTTGGCGCGGGCTTCGATCACGGCGATGGTCACGCAGGTGATCACGGTCAGCACCGCATAGATCATGGCAATGCCGAATTCGAGGTGACGGCCGCCTTGCAGCAGGCTGCTGACGGCGTTGATCAGTGCGTAGATGGCCACGCCGCTGAGCAGAATGCCGTTCAGTGCCAGCACCATGGGTTCCAGGTGCCAGAAACCCATGGTGAAGCGCTCGCGCAGCTTGCGTGACATCTGCACGCTGGTGGTGTGTGAGGTGATCAGTTTGACCACAACGAGCGACAGGCCACTCATGCTGGCATCGACCAGCGAATAGACGCCGTCGAAGACGATGGAGTAGGAGCCAGAGGCCACGCCGAAGGCGATACCGATGCTGGCGATGAACAGGGTGACGGCAATCGAGGTGCGTAACAGGCCCTGTTCGCTGGTGATGTCGAAAAAGGTGGATCGGGTTGCGGTTTGCATGAATTGTGCTCTGGAAAACGATAATGCTGTGGTGTCTGCAGGGGCCTCTTCGCGGGCAAGCCCGCGAAGAAGGCGCATTGGCCCTTACAGGCTAGACGCGGAATTGCTCCATCAGCGCCTGTTGTTGATTGGCCAGCCGGTTCAGTGCCTGGCTGATGCGGGCCGATTCGTCGGCCTGGCCCGCCAGCGACTCGGTCACATCCCGAATGCCGGCTACGTTGCGGTTCACTTCCTCAGCCACCGCGCTCTGTTCTTCCGCGGCCGAGGCAATCTGCAGGTTCATGTCGCTGATCACGGTCACCGCTTCGCCAATGCGCTGCAGTGCCGGTAGCGCCTGTTCCATGCGCGTTGCGCTGTCCTGTGCCTGGCGCTGGCCCTCGTGCATGGCGCCCACGACATCCTGGGTGCCTTGCTGCAAGCCTTCGATGACCTGGCGAATCTCCTCCACCGACACCTGCGTGCGCTGGGCCAGCCCGCGTACTTCATCGGCGACCACGGCAAAACCGCGCCCGGCCTCGCCAGCACGGGCCGCTTCGATGGCGGCATTCAGCGCCAGCAGGTTGGTCTGCTCGGCGATGGTGCGGATCACTTCCAGCACCGTACCGATCTGCCCGCTGCGGTCTTGCAGGGCACGTGCCTCGTCCATGGCGGTGTCCATGCCGGCAGCCAGGCGGTCGATGCCCTGGCGGGTGCTGTCGATCAGCTGCAGGCCTTCGCGGCTGGCCTGGTCGGCGGCGCGCGCGGCCTGAGCCGCCTGCGAGGCGTTGTGGGCGACATCCAGGGCGGTGGCGCTCATCTCGTTGGCAGCCGTGGCCACCTGCTCGATTTCGCGGTGCTGCTGTTGCATGCCGTTGCTGGTCTGGCTGGCAATGGCGGCTGACTGGTCGGCGGTGCTGCGGGCCTCCAGCAGTGAGCCTTTGACCTGGGCGATGATCGGCTGCAGCTTGTCGAGGAAGCGGTTGAACCACCCCGTGAGCTGGCCCAGTTCGTCGTCGCGGGCGTATTCCAGGCGGCGGGTCAGGTCGCCTTCGCCGCTGGCGATGTCTTTCAGGCGCGCAGCCACGGCCAGGATGGGCCGGGTAACGCCGCGTGCGGTCAGCCATACCAGCAGCAAACCCACCACCGCCGCGCCAAGGCCGATCAGCAGGCTGGTGAGGTTGGCGCTTTGGTTGTGTGCGTCCAGGCGTTGATTGAGGGCCACGGCGGGTGCCTGCAGCACGCTTTCCGGCAGCTCCAGCAAAACCTGCCACGGGGCTGCGTCAGGGATAGGCGTGAAGGGGTGGGCCACGCGCAGCAGGCCGTCGGCTACCGCCTTGTCCATGGGCTGGCCGAGCGCGCTGTCGTCGCGGCTGTTGCCTGCCAGCAGGCCGGCAGCGCTGGCGATACTCACCTGGCCCTGGCCATCGAACAGTTCGCGGCGGCCCTCCACGCTCAGTTGCTGGAGGTTGGCAAGGCCAATGTCCAGGCCCACCACGCCGATTACCTTGCCGTGCTCCAGCAGCGGCAGGGCGATGCTGGTCATCAGCACCTGGCGGCCGTTGACGTCGTCCAGATACGGCTCGAGCATGCACGTTTTGGCGGTGTCCTGCGGGCAGGTCAGCCAGCGGTTCTTCGCCGCGCCGTTGCTGCCGATGCTGGCATCGCCGAGCATCGATTCCGGCATGGCCTCACGTTCCAGTGCGCCGGGGCTGGGCTGCGACCAGTACAGCGAGAAGCGCCCGCTGTCGTTGCTGCCTGCGGCATCCTGGCCGACGAACTGGCTGTCCTGCTGATCCAGCGCGTTGGGCTGGAACACGAGGTACAGGCCGATCACGTCCGGGTTGCCGGCCAGGCTGGCACGCGCCTGGCGGGTCAGCTCGGCGCGCAGGTCACTGCCGCCACGGGCTTTCAGAACTTGTACCAGGCGGGCAAAGCCATTGCCGTACTGGTAAGCGTCCATGAAGTAGCGCTGGATACGCAGGGCCTGGGTTTCGGCATGGGCCTGCAGGCGCTGGCGGGCGCTGCTGTCGAGCATGGCGGTGTTGGCCTGGTTGACCAGCGCGGCACTGCGTTGTGCCTGGGTCAGCGATGTGGCCACCAGCAAGGCGACGATGGCCAGCAGGCACAAGCCGGCGAGCAGGGTGATCTTCCATTGGATGGAGAGGCGACGCAGCGGCATGAGGGCTTTCCTTTTCGAGCAAGTACAACGCCCGCGGTCAGGCGCGGGCGTTGTTGGCAGCGTGGGTCATTCGGCGACGTAGTTGGGCGGTGCCGACCGGAAGGCTTTGGTCAGCCAGCCCAGGTAGAACAGCCCGAGCGCAGCCCAGATGCCGCCAAACATCAGCGAATGCGCATTCAGGTCCAGCCACAGCGAGACGATGATGCAGAAGCCGACGGTCGGCAGTACCAGGTATTTCAGCTGGTTGGCCAGGCCTTTGCGGTTGCCTTCGCGCAGGTAGCAGTGGTTGATCACCGACAGGTTGACGAAGCTGAACGCGACCAGGGCGCCGAAGTTGATGATCGAGGTGGCGGTCACCAGGTCGAAGAAGATTGCCGACAGCGAAATCAGCCCCACTACCGCAATGTTCAGCACGGGCGTCTTGTAGCGTGAATGCAGGCGGGCGAAGACGCTGGCCGGGATCACGTTGTCGCGGCCCATCACGTACAGCAGGCGCGACACGCTGGTTTGCGAGGCCAGGCCAGAGGCGATGGTGTTGATCACGGTACAGGCGATGAAAATCGACTGGAACAGTTTGCCACCCACGTACAGGGCGATTTCCGGCAGGGCCGCTTCATGGTCGTGGAAGCGCGCCATGGTCGGGAAATAAGCCTGGATGAAGTACGACACGGTGATGAACACCACGCCGCCGATCAGCGCAGTGAGGAAAATGGCACGTGGGATGGTCTTGCTCGGATCGCGGGTTTCCTCGGACAGGCAGGTAACCGCGTCAAAGCCCAGGAACGAGAAGCACAGGATGGTCGCGCCAGCGGCCAGGGCGCTGAACTGGGTCTGGCTGTCGCCGAAGGGGACCAGGCTCCAGGCGGTACCTAGCCCTTCACCGTGGTCCAGGCCGCGCACGCACAGGTAGATGAACACCGCGATGATCGCTACCTGCACGCCCACGAACAACAGGTTGAAGTGCGCCACCAGGTTCACGCTGCGCATGTTGATCAGGCTGATCAGGGTGACGAAGCCGGCCACCCACATCCACTCTGGTACTTCCGGGAACATGGCCGAGAGGTAAAGCTTGGCCAGCAACGCGTTGACCATCGGCAGCAGCAGGTAATCCAGCAGCGACGACCAGCCGACCAGAAAGCCTACATGCGGGTTGATGGCGCGTTGGGTGTAGGTGTAGGCCGAGCCTGACTGCGGGAAGCGCTTTACCAGGGTGCCATAGCTCACGGCGGTGAACAGGATGCCGGCCAGCGCCAGGATGTAGGCGCTGGGTACGTGGCCGGCGGTAATCCCGCTGACGATGCCGAAGGTGTCGAACACGGTCATCGGTGTCAGGTAGGCCAGGCCGATGATGATCACATGCCAGAGACGCAGGGTTTTGCGAAGTTGGCCGTTGCCGGTAGCGCTGTGGTCATGCTGCATGCTGGCATGGCTCCTGCTGCTGGGCGTAAACGGCGGGCACGGTGTATTGCGCATGCGGCAAGGGCGAGCGGGTGGGCTCCATGTTGTTCACCTTTTATGTTGGAGCGGCGGAAGGCGCGGGGGGGCGCGCAAAGTGGTGAAAATAAAAAACGATGGGTAGGTGGGTGTCAAGTTAAACATGACAAGATGTTACTGAATTGAAACATTTATCGATTTAAAGGCTGTTTTGTTCGGTTTTTGCGCGGTTTTTTGCGGTTATGATCAATTTGAATGTTCGTAAAAATTAACGATTGGGCATCGTCCATGGGCTGGGTGTCAGACGCTTCCAAAAAATGCCATTTCTCGATCCGCACCCGCCTGTGTACCTGTTGCAGTGGTAATCTTCGCTGCGTGGCCTTTGGTCGCCCAACAAGCCCTTACGGACAGCATTCGGTTCTATTCATGAAGAAATCAGTTGGCATCCTTTCCGGCCTGGCTATCGCCATTGCCGTTGCAACCACCGCTGGCGCCTGGTACACCGGCAAGCAGCTGCCGGCCGAGCTGGACAATGCCCTTGCCCGCAGCAACGCCGAGCTGAAGAAAGCCCTGGTGACCACCGGTGGCAGCATGAGCATCGAGCGGGTGTCGCTGGAGCAGCATTTCTTCAGCAGTACCGCCCAGTACCGCCTGAAAGCACGCGACATCAACGTGGGTGACGGCGAGGTGTTGAGTTTCGACGTGGGCGTGACCGACCAGATCGAGCACGGCCCGTTCCCCTGGTCACGGGTCAAGGCGTTCAAGCTGATGCCGGTGCTGGCGGTCAGCAACAGTAGTTTGCAAAAGGACGAAGCCACCGCACCGTGGTTTGCCGCAGCGGGTGAGCAGGCGCCCGTCAGCGCCCAAACCAGCCTGGGCTACGGCGGTAATGTGGTCAGCCAGGTTCGGCTGGCGCCGGTCAAGTTCGACGAAGCGGATGGCAACAGCCTCGACTTCTCGGGCATGCAGCTGGAGGTCAGTGGCGACAAGGAAGGCAAGGCTTCGAAATTCCACGGCCAGGCCGATCGTTTCGTGATGAAACTGGTGCATGACGACCAGCCGCCTGCCACGTTCGAGCTCAAAGGCCTGAAGCTTGGCGGTAACCTGGCAGCCACCGCGCACGACGCCATCTATGTCGGTAATGCCGACCTGGCGCTGGCTGAAACCAAGGTCACCCTGGGGCCCAAACAGCAGGTAATGCTGATCAAGGGCTTCGAGCAAAATGCCCTGCAAACCCTTGATGGTCCGGATACCGTGGGCGGTCGCGTGGAGTACAAGGTTGGCGACATCACCTGGGATGGCCGTGCAGTGGGTAAGGCACAGATGGCGGTGAGCATTACTTCGGTCAATGCACCGGCACTGCAGGCATTGTCGAAGTGGTACCAGGCGCATCTGGCGGAGTTCGAGGCCGCCGCCGCCGCCGGCCAGCCGGTGCCGCAAATCCAGATGGACGACGCCGAGAAGGCCCGTTTCCAGGGTGATCTGCAGAAGCTGCTCGCCGCCAGGCCCAAGGTGGCGATTGAAAATCTGTCGTTCAAGACCGCCAATGGCGAGAGCCGCTTCAACCTGTCGATGGACTTTGCCGCCCCGTCCAGCTTCGACCTGCCGCCGGACCAGTTGAGCAAGCAGATGATCACCGAGGTGAAGAGCAAGCTGTCGTTGTCCAAGTCGATGATGGGTGACCTGGCGACCTTGCAGGCGCTGCTGGATGGTCAGACTGACGCTCAGGCGATTGCCATGCAGTCCAGCCAGGCCGGGGAGATGGTTGGCATGATGGCGCTGCAGAGTGGCATGGCGACTGTCGAAGGTAATGATGTGGTGAGCAGCCTGCACTATGCCGATGGCATGGTTGACTTCAACGGCAGGAAAATGACCGTGGAAGAGTTCGCCATGCTGATGGCGGCGCACCTGGCCGCGTTGTCGCCGCAGGGTTGATTGGTTCTGCCTGTGCTGGCCCTGTCGCCGGCACAGGCAACACAAAAACCACTTTAGTAATCGCTGGATTGTCTGTAGCCTTCGGCCTCCGATAATAATCCGTGCCCGCAGAGGGCCGTGGCGGGCAGTATGCCGTCCGGCGCCCTTAGCCGATCTGTCAGGGCCGGGTGATACACTCGATTTGACGCGCACGCGCGCCTGCAGGTCCAGCGATCATGACCCAGATTTCCGAACGCCTGTTGGTTCAGGCCCACCTCGACGCCAAGCAGCCCAACCCGCTGACAGCCGAGCAGGAGGCCGAATACCGTGCGGCCATCGCTGCCGAGCTCAAGGCCCAGAACGCAGTGCTGGTTGCCCACTATTACTGCGACCCGGTCATCCAGGCGCTGGCTGAAGAAACCGGCGGCTGCGTGTCCGACTCGCTGGAAATGGCCCGCTTCGGCAAGAACCATCCGGCCGAGACCGTGATCGTGGCTGGCGTGCGTTTCATGGGCGAAACGGCAAAAATCCTCACCCCGGAAAAGCGCGTGCTGATGCCGACCCTGGAGGCGACCTGCTCGCTCGACCTGGGTTGCCCGGTCGAAGAGTTTTCTGCGTTCTGCGACCAGCACCCTGAACGCACCGTGGTGGTTTACGCCAACACGTCCGCTGCCGTAAAGGCCCGTGCCGATTGGGTAGTGACTTCAAGCTGCGCGCTGGAAATCGTCGAAAGCCTGATGGATAACGGCGAGACCATCATCTGGGGGCCGGACCAGCACCTGGGCCGTTACATCCAGAAGCAGACCGGTGCCGACATGTTGCTGTGGGACGGTGCCTGCATCGTTCACGAAGAATTCAAATCGCGCCAGCTGGCCGACATGAAGGCACTGTACCCGGACGCAGCGATCCTGGTGCACCCTGAGTCGCCGGAAGCGGTCATCGAACTGGCCGACGCGGTGGGTTCTACCAGCCAGCTGATCAAGGCAGCGCAGACCCTGCCGAACAAGACCTTCATCGTCGCCACCGATCGCGGCATCTTCTACAAGATGCAGCAGCTGTGCCCGGACAAGGAATTCGTCGAAGCGCCTACTGCCGGCAATGGCGCGGCCTGCCGCAGCTGCGCGCACTGCCCGTGGATGGCGATGAATACCCTGGAGCGCGTGCTGCACTGCTTGCGTAATGGCGGTGATGAGATTTTCGTCGACCCGGCGCTGGTGCCCAAGGCGATCAAGCCGCTGAACCGGATGCTGGACTTTACCCAGGCTGCAAGGCTGAAACTGTCCGGTAACGCCTGACGACAGACCGCGTCGTCTTCTTCGCGGGCTCGCCCGCTCCCACAGATACAGCGCAGCGCTCGCAGGCGGTGCGATCCCTGTGGGCGCGGGCGTGCCCGCGAATGGCCCTCAGCGCCCCATCATTTCCCGCACCATGCGCTGCTGCTCCATGATCTCGCGCTGGCGCTGGTCAATCTGCGAGGCCAGCGGGAAGTTGCTGCCCGACCGGCGCTTGGCGTAATCCAATTGCTGGATCGCTTGGTCAAAGTCCCCCACCAGGGTGAAATACTCGGCCCGTGCGCGGTGCAGGCCAATGGTATTGCCCGACAAGCCCCGCACTTCAGCCATGTCATACCACACGTCCGGGTCATCCGGCCGGCTCTTGACCAGTTCGTTGAGCACCTTCTCCGCTTCGGCAGGCTTGTTCTGCTTCACCAGCAAATCGGCGCGGACCTGTTTCAGCGGGTAGTTGCCCGGATACAGCCCCTGCATCCGTTCGGCCCGCTGCTGGGCGTCGGCCAGGCGGTTGTTGGTGATGTCCAGGTCGATCTGCGCCAGGTTGTAGGTGATGTCGTTGGGTGCCTTGGCCAGTAGCGGCTTGAGCATTTCACGCGCTTCGTTCAGCTGCCCGCCTTTGATCTGAGCCAAGGCCAGGCCGTAACGCGCGGCGTCCAGTTTCGGGTCTTCGTCCAGCTGGGCACGGAAGCGCTTGGCGGCAAGCCCTGGTGTGCCTTCGTAGGTCAGCGCCACCCGGGCGCGAATCAGCTGGTAGCGCATGCTGTCTTCAATGCCGCCCTTGGGCGCCTGGTCGGCCCGGTTGCGGGTATCGGCGATACGGGATTCGGTCACAGGGTGGGTCAGCAGGAATTCAGGCGGCTTGGCGTCATAGCGATACTGGCGTGCCAGGCGCTCGAACATGGTCGGCATGTTGCGCGGGTCGTAGCCAGCCTTTTCCAGGTTCTGGATACCGATACGGTCGGCTTCCTGTTCGTTCTGGCGTGAGAACCGGCGCTGTTCCTGGATCGCCGCCGCCTGGGTACCGGCAATCATGCCGATGCCCGCATCGCCGGCGCCACCGGCGGCCAGCACGATACCGGCCAGCAACGCCGCCATCATCGGCAGCTGCATGCGCTGCTGCGCCTCGACGCCTCGGGCGAAGTGGCGCTGCGACAAGTGCGCCAGTTCGTGCGCCAGTACCGAGGCGTACTCGCCTTCGGTCTGGGCGTTGAGGAACAGCCCGCCGTTGACCCCGACAATGCCACCCGGGGCGGCAAAGGCGTTCAGCTCGCGGCTGTCGATCAGGATGAATTCCAGGCGCCGGTCCTGCAGCTGGCTGGTTTCGGCCAGTTTGTAGACGCTGGTTTCGACATAGTCCTTGAGCTGTGGGTCGTTCAGCTGGTTGACCTGGCCACGCAGCAGGCTTAGCCAGGCGCGGCCCAGCTGGTGCTCCTGTTGCGGCGAAACGATCGCGGAACTGGCGTCACCCAGTGATGGCAGGTCGTCAGCATGGCCGGGAAGGGCCATCAGGCAGGCCAGCGTCAGCAGGGTAGGGCGCAGTAGATTCATGCATGAAGCTCGCGTCGGTCAAAGATACCTACTGTAGCGGGCTCACACGTTGGCGACCAGTGGCGCTATCCTAGCCGACCCTGTCAGCAAGCAGTCTGGCAACGCCTTTGGAGACCCTGCGATGAGTGACACCCTTACCTGCGATGCCGAACTGGACGCCAGCGGGCTGAATTGCCCTTTGCCGCTGCTCAAAGCCAAGATGGAGCTCAATCGCCTTGCCAGTGGCGCGGTACTCAAGGTGATCGCCACGGATGCCGGGTCGCAGCGTGACTTCCGCACTTTCGCCCAGTTGGCCGGTCATACCCTGCTGCGTGAAACGGCCGAGGCCGGCACCTACACTTACTGGCTGCGCAAGGCCTGAGTCTTTACCAAGGATCGTCAATGTTCAAAGTGCTTCGCGACTGGATGCAGCGCTACTTCTCCGATGAAGAAGCAGTGGTGCTGGCGGTCCTTCTGTTTCTGGCTTTCACGGCTGTTCTTACCTTGGGCGGCATGCTCGCGCCCGTGCTGGCGGGTATGGTGCTGGCGTTCTTGATGCAGGGCCTGGTCAACGCCCTGGAGCGTGTGCGGGTACCGACGCGGCTGGCGGTAATGTTGGTGTTCGCCCTGTTCATGGGTGCGCTGGCGCTGTTCATGCTGGTGCTGGTGCCGCTGCTGTGGCACCAGCTTATTACCCTGTTCAACGAGCTGCCGGGCATGCTCGGTAAGTGGCAGTCGCTGCTTTTGCTGCTGCCCGAGCGCTACCCGCACCTGGTGTCGGACGAGCAGGTGCTGCATGCCATCGAGTCGGTACGTGGCGAAATCGGCAAGTTTGGCCAGTGGGCGCTGACCTTCTCGCTGTCGAGCCTGCCGTTGCTGGTCAATGCCATGATCTACCTGGTGCTGGTGCCGATCCTGGTGTTCTTCTTCCTCAAGGACCGCGAACTGATCGGGCGCTGGGTGAGTGGCTATCTGCCGCGCCAGCGCACCCTGCTGAACCGGGTGGGCAGCGAGATGAACCGGCAGATCGCCAACTACATCCGTGGCAAGGGCATCGAAATTCTGATTTGTGGCATTGCCACCTACATCGCCTTCATCAGCCTGGGGCTCAACTACGCTGCACTGCTGGCGCTGCTGGTGGGGCTGTCAGTGGTAGTGCCCTACGTGGGGGCGGTGGTGGTGACGGTGCCGGTGACGCTGATTGCGCTGTTCCAGTGGGGCTGGGGCGACCAGTTCATCTACCTGATGACGGTGTACGCGATCATCCAGGCGCTGGATGGCAACGTGCTGGTACCGTTGCTGTTCTCCGAGGCGGTGAGCCTGCACCCGGTGGCGATCATTTGCGCGGTACTGCTGTTTGGCGGGTTGTGGGGGTTCTGGGGGATTTTCTTCGCCATCCCGCTGGCGACCCTGATCAAGGCCGTGCTGGATGCCTGGCCGCGGCAGGAGCCTAGCGTTTCACCGATGCTTTGATCTGATTGGGGCCGCTTTGCGGCCCCAAACGATCTCAAGCCTTGTTCAGCGCTTGGGCTGCTGCCAATACGGCATCCACGTGCCCTGGCACCTTCACCCCACGCCATTCCTGGCGCAGTACACCCTTCTTGTCGATCAGGAAGGTGCTGCGGTCAACGCCCATGTATTCCTTGCCGTACAGCTTCTTCAGCTTGATCACGTCGAACAGCTGGCACAGGGCTTCGTCCTTGTCGCTGATCAGCTCGAACGGGAAGCCTTGCTTGGCCTTGAAGTTCTCGTGCGACTTGATGCCATCGCGCGACACGCCGAACACCACGGTGTTGGCGGCGGCAAAGGCGTCATGCTGGTCGCGGAACCCCTGGCCTTCGGTGGTGCAGCCCGGCGTGCTGTCCTTCGGGTAGAAGTACACCACCACTTGCTGGCCCTTGAGTTCGGCCAGGCTGACGGTTTGCCCGCTGGTGGCCTGGGCCTGAAAGTCCGCAACAGGTTGGTCGAGTGCTACAGCCATGGTGGTTTCCTTACATGGGGTTCTGTGGGCGCCAAGGTTCGATCAGCGCATCCAGGTTCAGGGCATCGGCAAAGTCCAGGAACTGGTCACGCAACCAGCTGATTTGCGTACCGGCCGGCAGAATCACGGTGAACTGGGCGTTGAGCATGCTGCTGCCGGTTTGCGGAGCCAGGTAGGTGTCGCAGGTCATGGCTTCCAGCTCGACGCGGTGGTCGAGGAAGAACTGGCACAGCTCGTTGATGATGTCCGGGCGGTAGGCGGCGCTGACGTAGGCCACGTACGGCAGAGCCTGCGGGCGCACTTCCTGGTCGGCGCTGCGCACCACGTCCAGGGTCAGGCCATGTTTTTTGCCCAGGCCCGGCAGGGTGGACTCCAGGCGCGCCAGGGCGTCCCAGCTGCCGCCCACTTGCAGCACCAGGGCGCTGGTCTCGCCGTGGCGACTCAGGCGCGAGGTGACCACCGCGCAGCGGTTTTCGAAAGCGGCGCGGCTGAGGACGTTGGCCAGTTCCATGGGGTTCGGGCCCAAGGCACTGATGACAAGGAATTGTTCGCGGACGGTGGGGGTGGACATGCAGCATTCCTAAAGCGATGAGCGGTCGGTACAGGACGGGCGAAAGCCTCCTGTCGGCAGGGCCCGGGGCTCGCATGCGAGGTCGTGGACGCTGGCGGGGAGCAAGGTCGACGGCCCGGCGGGCCGCGCTGCACCGATCAAAGGATCAAGGGTAGCGAAATAAGGCGCCGAGGGGAATGCTCCGCCTGCCTGCTTCGCTTGTGCAAGGCCGATGCCCCCAGTACCATTACGGCTCTCTTTTTCCGGCAGGAGCAGTTACATGATTGCGGGCAGTATGGTGGCATTGGTCACACCCATGGATGCACAAGGGCGTGTGGACTGGGGCAGCCTCGACAAACTTGTAGACTTCCACCTGGAAAACGGCACCCATGCGATCGTCGCTGTAGGCACCACGGGTGAGTCCGCCACGCTGGATGTCGAAGAACACATCCTGGTCATCAAGCACGTGGTCGAGCGCGTCAAACGCAGCAGCCGCCGCGTTCCGGTCATTGCCGGTACCGGTGCCAACGCCACTGCCGAAGCCGTGCACCTGACCCAGAACGCCAAGAGCGCCGGTGCCGATGCCTGCCTGCTGGTAGTGCCGTACTACAACAAGCCGACGCAAGAAGGCCTGTACCAGCACTTCAAGCACATTGCCGAAGCCGTCGACATTCCGCAGATCCTCTACAACGTACCCGGCCGCACCTCCTGCGACATGCAGGCCGAGACCGTGATCCGCCTGTCGACCGTGCCGAACATCATCGGCATCAAGGAAGCCACCGGCGACCTGGTCCGCGCCAAGGCCATCCTCGATGGCGTCAGCAAGGACTTCATCGTCCTGTCCGGCGATGACCCGACTGCCGTCGAGCTGATCCTGATGGGCGGCAAGGGCAACATTTCTGTTACCGCCAACGTCGCCCCGCGTGAAATGGCCGATCTGTGCGAGGCCGCCCTTGAGGGCAATGCCGAGAAGGCCCGCGCGATCAACGAAAAACTCATGCCGCTGCACAAAGACCTGTTCTGCGAAGCCAACCCGATCCCGGTGAAGTGGGCGCTCGTCGAAATGGGCCTGATGCAAAAGGGCATTCGCCTGCCACTGACCTGGCTAAGCGAAGGCTGCCACGAAAAAGTCCGTACTGCCTTGCGCCAGTCCGGCGTACTGGTTTAAGAGGAAGTACACCGCATGAAGCGACTGGCTGGTCTTTCCGCCCTTGCCCTGATTATCTCCAGCACCAGTGGGTGTGGCTGGCTGTGGGGCGAGGATGGCTATTTCCGCGACCGCGGCAGCGACTACCTGCAGGCGCACCCGACTGCGCCGATGCAGCTGCCGCCGGACGCCAGCAACGTCAAACGCCTTGACCCGCTGCTGCCCATTCCGCGTAACGTCGCCGACGATCACGTCACGGGCGAGTTCGAAGTGCCGCGCCCGCAACCCCTGACCGGCGGTGCCGCCCAGGTCACCGACTACAGCCTGCAACGCAGCGGCAGCAGCCGTTGGGTGCTGGCCCAGCACTCGCCAGCCGAAGTGTGGCCGGTGGCTCGCCAGTTCTTCGAGGACAATGGCTTCCGCATCGCTGAGGAGCGCCCGCAGACCGGTGAGTTCAACACCACTTGGCAGCGTTTCGACGAGCTGTCGGCATCGCTTGGCCAGCGCCTGGCGAGCACCGCCAGCAGCGGTGACAGCGAAGTGCGCGTGCGTGTCCGCATGGAGCCGGGCGTGCAGCGCAACACCTCCGAGGTGTATGTGGTCAGCGTCGAGCGCCCGGCCGGCAGCACCGCCGAGCCTGACTTCCCGTCCACCTCCAGCAACACGGGTGCCGATGCCCTGCTGGTCGACGAAATGCTCGCCAGCATGAACCGCAGCGCCGAGAAAGGCGGTTCGGTATCGCTGTTGGCCGCGCGCGATTTCGACGCGCCAAGCCGTGTCAGCCTGAGCGAAGACGGCAGCGGCAACCCGGTGCTGTACCTGGGTTCCGACCTGGACCGTGCCTGGTCTGGCGTAGGCCGTGCCCTGGAGCAGGGTGGCGAGTGGCGTGTTGAAGACATCAACCGCAGCCTGGGCCTGTACTACATCAACCTGTCGGAAAAACCGGACGACAAGCAGAACCAGCCTGGCTTCTTCGGCCGGATGTTCGGCAGCGAGCCGACCAAGGAAGAGCGTGAAGCCCGTGCCGAGCGCTACCAGGTTCGCCTGAGCAAGGTGGGTGATAGCGTGCAGGTCACGGTCGAGAAAAACATCAACACCGTTGCCCCGGCCGATGTCGCCCGCCGCGTGCTGAGCGCCATTCAGGACCACCTGGGCTAAGTGCGCTTCGCGGTACTCGGAAGCGGCAGCCAAGGGAACGGCACGCTGATCGCCAGTGGTGACACGTTCATCCTGGTCGATTGCGGCTTTTCCCTGCGCGAAACCGAGCGGCGCCTGGCGCTGCTCGGTGTATCGGCGGCTCAGCTCAGTGCGGTGCTGGTGACCCACGAACATGCCGACCACGTGCATGGGGTGGGCTTGCTGTCGCGGCGCTATAATGTACCGGTCTACCTCAGCCAAGGCACGTTGCGCGGCATGCGCAAGCCGGTGGAGGTGGCCGGTTTTCTCGCTTGTGGCCAAAGCCTGCGTATCGGCAGCCTGGAAGTGACCGCCGCGCGGGTCGAGCACGATGCCTACGAGCCGTTGCAATACGTGATCAGCGATGGCCAGCGGCGCTTCGGTATGCTGACCGACCTGGGCTCTTATGACGCGCTGTTGCTGGAGCGTTACCAGGGCCTGGATGCATTGTTGATCGAGGCCAACCACTGCCGCGACCTGCTGGCACGCGGTCACTACCCGGCCTTCTTGAAGCAGCGGGTAGGGGGCATGCAAGGGCATTTGAACAATCACCAGGCCGCGCGCCTGGTGCACGAGTTGGGCTGGAACAACCTGCAACACCTGGTGCTGGCCCACCTCAGCAGCAAGAACAACCTGCCACACTTGGCTCGCCAGTGCTTCGTCGACACCCTTGGGTGCGACCCGGACTGGCTCCAGGTGGCGAATCAGGAACACGGGCTCGACTGGCGCGAAATCGCCTAGCCCAACACCTCAAGCAAGCGGAGCCCAATCATGGAAAAACGCGACGAACTCTACCGCGGCAAGGCCAAATCGGTTTACAAGACCGACGACGCCGACCGCTTGATCCTGCTGTTCCGTAACGACACCTCGGCGTTCGACGGCAAGCGCATCGAACAACTCGACCGCAAAGGCATGGTGAACAACAAGTTCAACGCCTTCATCATGCAGAAGCTGGAAGAAGCCGGCGTGCCGACCCAGTTCGACAAGCTGCTGGGCGACAACGAGTGCCTGGTGAAGAAGCTGGACATGATCCCGGTCGAATGCGTAGTGCGTAACTACGCCGCCGGCAGCCTGGTCAAGCGCCTGGGCGTGGAGGAGGGCATCAAGCTGGAGCCGTCCACCTTCGAGCTGTTCCTGAAGAACGATGAGAAGGGCGACCCCTTCATCAACGAATCCCACGTTGTCGCGTTCGGCTGGGGCACCGCCGAGCAGCTGGTGGAAATGAAAAAGCTGTCGCTGAAAGTCAACGAAGTGCTGAGCAAGCTGTTCGATGACGCCGGCCTCCTGCTGGTCGACTTCAAGCTGGAGTTCGGCGTATTCCACGGCCAGATCGTGCTGGGCGACGAGTTCAGCCCGGACGGTTGCCGCCTGTGGGACAAAGAAACCCGCAAGAAGATGGACAAGGACCGCTTCCGCCAGGGCCTGGGCGACGTGATCGAAGCCTACGAAGAAGTTGCCAAGCGCCTGGGCGTGCCGCTGTAAGCGGCGCGTTCACGCAAGCGCCTGATACCACGCGATTTTTTTGAAAAAAAGGTTTGCGTTTTTAAAAAACGCTGGTAAGATGCGCGGCATTGGAGAGATGCCGGAGTGGTCGAACGGGACGGATTCGAAATCCGTTGTACTGGCAACAGTACCTAGGGTTCAAATCCCTATCTCTCCGCCATACATCGAGAAGCCCCGCAGATTTAGATCTGCGGGGCTTTTTCGTTCTGGACCATCGAGAATCGGCATATCGCCGCTCATTTTTTCATCATCCCCAACTCAGCATCATCCAGCAGCGCCTTGGCCATCGCGCTGAGGTAATGCGAAGCCCAGATCAGTTTCCGGTCGTCGTCCATCAAGCCGGTGATGATCAGGTCGCGGACGTAGCCCATCGGTTCGGATGCCTGTTTACGAGCGTCCTGGCAGGGGATGTCGGGCGCTGGCTTGCCGGCGATGGTCTGCGAAGCAGGCCTGTTGTAGAGCCGTTTTTCGCAACATTTTGTCTTGAACTGCCAATGTCACCTTGCGCTACAATGCGCTCCTCTAATACGCCTTTCACGCCCAGACCAAACGCCGTAATGATTACGCGCTGGGCGATGACCTTTTTCTGACATGGATTCGTTGGATGCTTCGCGCCGTACTGGTCTCCCTCTATGCCCTTCGCTGGACGGCTGAATTGTCGTCTGCAGCCAGTGCTGCACCCTCTCTGAAATCCCCGCACAACGTCGAATGCTGCCGCCAGACCCTGGCTGCGGTACGCGGCTGTGCGCCCCACCGAAAATGGAGTGCTCCACTTGCGTAAGAAATTCGTCGCGTCCCTCTTGGCGGTTGCCATCGCCTCTACCACGGCCTGTGCACAGCTCGGGATCAGCAAAGAGCAAGCGGGCACCGTGATCGGTGGCCTGGCCGGTGTGGCCATCGGCTCGACCATGGGCAGCGGCAACGGCAAGATCGCCGCGGCCCTGATTGCAGGTGGCATCGGTGCCTACGTGGGCAACCGCATTGGCCACATGCTGGATGAGAAGGACCAGCAGGCCCTGGCGCTGCGCACCCAGGAAGTGTTGAGCCAACAGCAGACTACCGCCAGCGCCCAGCCGGTGACCTGGACATCCGACCACTCGGGCGCCACCGCGCAGATCGTGCCGGGCAAGGAATACACCCAGACCAAGAAGGTCGAGGTCAAGCGCGCGCCGAAGATTCAGGCGGTGCCGTCGATGAAGCTGATCAACGAACCCTACGTGACCATCAGCGACAACCTGAACGTGCGTGCCGCGCCTAACCAGAACGGTGAAAAAGTCGGCAGCCTGAAGAACCACACCGAGTTCACCGCCGTCGGCTCCACGGGTGACTGGATCCTGGTCGGCCGCAAGGGCGTGACTGTTGGCTATGTGCACAAGAACTACGTCGAACCGAAGGCGCAGGCAGTTGCCAAGCGCGTAACGCCGGCAGTGAACCTGGACGAACTGGACGTAGCCGCCAGCAAGGAAACCCAAGGCTTCGACCTGGACTCGGTGCAGTCGCTGCCGACCGAAACCGTCGCTGCCGAAGCGGCCTGCCGCCCGGTCACGGTCAACCTGAAGTCGCAAAGCGGCAAGACCGAGCAAGAGCAGAACACCTTCTGCAAACAAGCCAACGGCACCTGGGAACTGATCTGAGGAACTCCATGAAAAAGCACGCGCTCGCGCTGGCTGTGATCGGCGCTTGTGGTCTGGTACCGCAGGCGTTCGCCCATGAGCTGGCCTTCTCGAAGAAAGAAAACATCAAGGTCGAAGTACCTGGGGACGCCACCACCTGGTGCAAACCCGAGGTCGAGCTGACCATCACCCGTCCGGCCTGGGACAACCAGGAGCTGCTATCGGGCTTGCTGACCAAGCTGCCGTTCGTGTTCGCCAAGGACTGCTCGACCGCCAAGGTGAGCTGGAAAGCCGTGGACGCCAAAGGCAACCTCTACGCCAGCGGTTCGGGCAATGCCAGCAACCTGGGCCTGGTGACCCTGGCCGCCGCGCCTGCCGCTGTCGCTGCTGTTCCGGCACCCGCTCCGTCTGCGCCAGCCCCGGCACCTGCACCGGCAGAAGCCCCGGCGGCTGTTGCTCCAGCCCCAGCGCCTGAGCCAGCTCCTGCGGTAGTCGAATCGACACCTGCGAAAGTAGAAGCAGCCCCTGCTGCAGTACCAGCTCCAGCCGTTGCCGCAGAGCCCGCACCAGCACCAGCAGCCGAAACCCCCGCCGCAGCGCCTGCCGCTCCGCCCGTCGCAGCCCCTGCCGCCGCAGTAGCCGCAGCCCCCACCTCGGATTTCGGTCGCGCCGTGGTCCTGGAAAACCGCAACCTGATGCAGGTAACGGACGGTTCTGGCTGCAAATGGGTACTCAGCCGCGAGATCATCAGCAACGGTGACACCCTGTCGTTCGGCACCACCCCGGCCATGCCGTGCCCGGCGTCCGGTTTTGGCGAAGGCAACTTCGAAAAAATCAGCTGGAAGGCCGTGGGCACCTACCGTGGGGATAACTGGAGCCGCGTATACGTGCACCCGAGCGGCCTGATTTTCAACAAGGTCTACGAGCCTGCGGTCAAGGACAAGGCCGTTTCCTACCTCACGGCAGACGCTGGCCAGGCCGCATTCCTGGTGGGCGAGATCCCCAGCCGGCAGATGAAGGTGTACCTGGCCTTCACCCGTGGCAGCTACGGCGTGCTCCGTCCGTTCGGCAGCGACCCTTACTACGTGGCAGTAACCCCGGACGAGTCGTTCGCTCTGGACGCAGCCAAGTACAAGGAAGCTGCGCTGGAAATCTTTGACCTGATCAAGACCACCTCGCCGACCACCACCGACGTGGCCGACCTGCTCATCGTCAAAGACATTTCGGCGATCACGAACAACATGTGGGGCAACGACGCGCAGAAGATCACCCGCAACCGCATCGGCATCAATCGCCAAGGCCTGTTCTTCGATGTGCGCGATGGCGCGAACTGGGCGGTTCAGCGTGAGGAGCAGCGCGTGCGTGAGGCGCGCCGGCGTCAACAGGAACTGGCCAGCGTCCACACCCGCGTACTGGAGCGTTACCAGCAGTTGCAAGACGGCATGAGCGAGTTCAAAGGGCGCGAAACCGAAGCCCTGGCACAAATGGCCGGCATCAAGGTGCGCTTCGCTTCGCCGCTGGAACAGCAAAACCCGGCAACCTCGGCCCGCGTGGCGCCGATGATGGTCCACGTCACCGGCAAGCAGGGCGACTTCTACGCCATCGACTTCCCGAGCAAGGGCCGCCTGGTGGCGGACGAGGAGTACAGCGAAGGCTGGTACGTGGCGCAAGTGGCCAACGCCACGCCGTACTACCCGCTGGACGATGGCCGCGCGGTGCCCACATACCGTGCCTATAACGCGGGCGAGCCCCAGGCATGCAAACAGGACAAGTGTGCGGACCTCGTGTCGTTCGGCGCCGTGCTGGCCAAGGAATTCCCTAACGCCGGTATCGATTTCAGCTGGACCCCCGAGGTCTCCCAAAAGTACGTGAACGACTGGAACAACGCTTCCGCCATGGTCCAGTGAGGCAAACACCATGATCAAACAGATGAACAAGAAGCAGCTGCTGATTGGCGGTGTGGCCGCAGCGGTGCTGGTGCTCGGCGGTGGTTACGCGATGCTGTCCAGCTCGGGCAAGAAGGCTGCGATGGCCTACTACGACGACTTCAAGGAGCGCTACTTCCTTGAGGACGTGCTGTCTGAAGGTGATATTTCCTACTCGGCGTTCTCTGGCAACCTGACTGTCGCCGACCCCGAGATCCGCGTGGCGGCCGCGCAGACCAACGGTGCCCAGCAATTCATGCGTGGCCTGTCGGGCCTGATGGAGTCGGTTCGCGGTAGCTCGGCGGAGGAAGGCCTGGCCGGTTGGGCCAAGTACCAACTCAACGCCAGCGGCAATGTTGCAGGCGTCTACCTGAAGGCCGATGCGCTGAAGCTGGCGCACGATGGTGACAGCAAGGACGGCACGATCCACATCCAGCTGCTTGGGATGCAGATGGGCAACCCTTTCGTTGCCAGCAAGGGCGCTGAAGTGGTGCTGGTGTCTGATGTCAGCGACGAGATCCAGCCGCGTGCCGAACTGGCCGCCAATGGCCGGGCCACCCAGTCGAACTTCGACTGGGGTAGTAACGTGGTTGTGCGTCAGCCAATGACCGGCGCGTTTTTGGTCAGTAGCACGGGGGAATTCGGCACCACGGTAGACGTGGACTTCACCCTCAAGCGCTCCAGTGACGGCGAGGGCTCGATGGCGTTCGTCGTGACCCACCGTAACGATGGCTCCAAGGTGGGTGAGATCGTGCGCAAGGCCGAGTTCCAGTCGCTGCCGGAGCTCGACGATGTCGAAACCCAACTCAAGAGTGCGTTGAGCGCCATGCTGATCGGGGCCTACAGCACGTACACCGGTCAGGCTGTACTGGCCGAGGCGGTGAGTGGTTTTGCACGCAAGGCCAAGGTGGAGAACTACAGCGTGAGCTACAGCGGCTTCAAACCGCTGAAAGAGGCTTACAGCGACTACCAGCAGAATGTTCCGAAGGCGAAGTTTGCCGCCTTCTGTGAACAGGTCGGGTTGTCGACGTGGAGCAGTGATTTCGGTGCCAAGGGCAAGAACCACAGTGACTCGGAATGTGCCATCGGGCAGAAGCTGGTCGAGGATGGCAAGTTTGAAGAGCACTACACCTTCAAGGAAGGCAAGAGCCTGTTTGCGGCGTTGTTCGTGAGCAAGGCGTATGAGCTGGAAACCAATTGACCGGTTGATCGCTGATAAACAAAGCCCCCGGCAACGATGAGTTGCCGGGGGCTTTTTCAATTCTGCGAATCAGAGGTTTCAGCGCATCGCCGCCAGCTTGATGCCGAACCCTACCAGGCAAGCCCCGGCCAGCCGCTCGAACATATTGGTAATGCGCGGGTTGGCGCGCATGCGTTCGGCCAGCCGGTGGGTCAGCACCACGGCGATCAACCCGTACAGGAACGTGATCACCGCCACCGTTGCCGCCATGAAGCCGAACGTCACCAACCCCTGATGCTTCACCGGGTCGATGAATAATGGGAAGAACGCCATGTAGAACATGATCGCCTTGGGGTTGAGCAGGGTGATCAGCATGGTCTGGCGCAGGTATTGGCCGTTGTCCATGCGGCTGGTGCGCGGCGCGTCACCCGGTTTGCTCAACAGCATGCGCAGGCCCAGGTAGGCGAGGTACGCGGCGCCGGCCCATTGCACGATGTGGAAGGCCGCAGGGTAGGTGGCCAGCAAGGTGGCGACGCCAGCTACCGCTAGCCACAACAGGACTTGGTCACCGACGATCACCCCACAGGTCGCGGCCAGGCCTGCCTTGATGCCGCCCTTGCCGGTGGCAGTGATCAGGGCAAAATTGCCCGGGCCCGGGATGGCCAGAAGAATGATGAAGGCGATGACGAATGCGCCGTAGTCGGTGACGCCGAGCATGGTGAACTCCTGTAGAGCAATGCAAAGGCAGAGTCATGACTATCGTCGCCAACAGCGTGCTTTACAACCTGTTGTTGCACATTCGCAATCCATCATTGCCAAGCACGACTTGGATCCAATGCCTGTTTTCTGTATTATCCCGCCGCCATCAGACGATGGTCGAAGATGATTCATTTAAAGGACTTTGTAATGAAAAAGCTGTTCAAGGCCACCGTAGCCGTTGCTGTAGTTTCGGGTGTTGCCCTGCTGTCGGGTTGCACTGGCCAGGTTTACAACCAGCCGAAAAACTGCACCTACGACTACCTGTTCCACCCTTCGGTTTCCATCTCCAAGATCATCGGTGGCTGCGGCCCGATCGATAAACTGCCTCAGCAGCAGTAATCTTGGCGGTACCCTGATCGCGACGCTTGCGGCGTGATCCAAGGCCCCCGGTCATGTAGATGGCCGGGGGTTTTTGTTTTTGGCGTGACAATCTGCCACTGGGGCAACCCGTCGTCTTGACGCCGGGGCGGGCAATTTGTTTGTGCTGGCATTTCATATACAATCAGAAAAACGATTCAGCGTTGTCGGTCAATTCGACAAAAGGCCGAGTCGTTTTCTGGTTCTCTGGCTGCTGAACAATGATCAACAACAAGCCTGCGCTGAAGAACACGCTTTACCTGGGCCAGCCACAGGCCCGCCCTCTGTTCTCCTGACTGGAATTGATCAATGTTCAAGAAAGCTGGCAAGACCTTGCTGGGTCTGGCTGTCGCTGCAAGCTTCATGCAAGCGCACGCCGCAGAAACCAAGAAAGTAGACGTGCTGCTGGTCGGCGGCGGCATCATGAGCTCCACCCTGGCCGTGTGGCTGCATGAGCTGGAGCCAAGCTGGTCGATGGAAATGGTCGAGCGCCTGGACGGCGTGGCCGAAGAAAGCTCCAACGGCTGGAACAACGCCGGTACCGGCCATTCCGCGCTGGCCGAGCTGAACTACACCCCGGAAGACAAAGACGGCAACGTCAACATCGCCAAGGCCATCGAAATCAACGAAGCCTTCCAGATTTCCCGTCAGTTCTGGTCGTGGCAGGTACGCCAGGGCGTGTTGAAGAATCCGCACTCGTTCATCAACACCACCCCGCACATGAGCTTCGTGTGGGGCGATGACAACATCAAGTTCCTGAAGAAGCGCTACGACGCGCTGCAGGCCAGCCCGCTGTTCCGCTCGATGCAGTACTCCGAGGACCACGCGCAGATCGCCAAGTGGGTCCCGCTGATGATGGAAGGCCGCGACCCGAACCAGAAGCTGGCCGTGACCTGGACGCCGATCGGCACCGACGTGAACTTCGGCGAGATCACCCGCCAGTTCGTTGGCCACCTGCAAACCCAGAAAGGCTTCGACCTGAAGCTGTCCACCGAAGTGCAGGACATCACCCGCAACAAGGACGGCTCCTGGCACGTCGAGTACAAGAACCTGAAGGACGGTACCGAATCGGCCACCGACGCCAAGTTCCTGTTCATCGGTGCTGGTGGCGGCGCACTGAAGCTGCTGCAGAAGTCGGGCATTCCTGAAGCCAAGGAATACGCAGGCTTCCCGGTGGGCGGCTCGTTCCTGGTGACCGAGAACCCGACCGTTGCCATGCAGCACATGGCCAAGGCCTACGGCATCGCCTCGACTGGCGCACCACCCATGTCGGTACCGCACCTGGACACCCGCGTGCTGGACGGCAAGCGCGTGATCCTGTTTGGCCCGTTCGCCACCTTCTCGACCAAGTTCCTGAAGAACGGCTCGTACCTGGACCTGCTGAGCAGCACCACCACCCACAACGTGTGGCCAATGACCAAGGTGGGTATCGAGCAGTACCCGCTGGTCGAGTACCTCGCTGGCCAGCTGATGCTGTCGGATGATGACCGCTTCGAAGCCCTGCGCACCTACTTCCCGAACGCCAAGAAGGAAGACTGGCGCCTGTGGCAGGCCGGCCAGCGTGTGCAAATCATCAAGCGTGATGCCGAGAAAGGCGGCGTGCTGAAGCTGGGCACTGAAGTGGTGGCGTCGCAAGACCGCACCATTGCTGGCCTGCTGGGTGCATCGCCAGGCGCCTCGACGGCTGCGCCGATCATGCTGAACGTGCTGGAAACCGTGTTCAAGGAGAAGGTCGCTACTCCTGAGTGGCAGGCCAAGATCAAGGAAATCGTGCCAAGCTACGGCACCAAGCTGAACGATTCGGCAGCGGCCACCCAGAAAGAGTGGAACTACACCGCTGAAGTGCTGCAGCTGGAGAAACCGCCGGTGATCGATGCCAGCGTTGACTTCAACGGCGCGCCGAGCGAGCCGGTTGAGAGCAAGCCTGCGAACGACATGGCGCTGTAATCGGCCATTGTTGTGAAAGAAGCCACGGGGGAAACCTCGTGGTTTTTTTTTGCCTGTTCGGGCCCTTTCGCGGGTACAGGAAAATCAGCTCTGCCGAAGAATGCACTCCAGCAACCCGGGAAACCGCTCACCCAGCATTTCGCTGCGCAGCGAGTTCATGTGGGTCGTCCCCACATTGCGGGTATGCACCAGCCCCGCATCACGCAGGACGCGAAAGTGATGGGACATGCTCGACTTCGGCCGGCCGCCATCCAGCTCGCCGCAGCTGGCTTCGGTGACACCGGCCAGGTGTCGGACGATTTCCAGGCGCACGGGGTCGCTCAGCGCATAGAGCAGGCGTTCGAGGATCAGGTCTTCAGCGGTGGGGTGTTTGTAGGCTCGCATGGCTCACATGATAACGGGGGTTTCATTAATTGCCATAGTTCGATTATGATCGAACAACAGTATTCAGATGAGCCCGGAGTTTCCCATGTCCGCACTGTTCGAACCCTACACCCTCAAAGACGTCACCCTGCGCAACCGCATCGCCATTCCGCCCATGTGCCAGTACATGGCCGAGGATGGCCTGATCAACGACTGGCACCAGGTGCATTACGCCAGCATGGCCCGTGGCGGTGCCGGCCTGCTGGTGGTCGAAGCCACGGCGGTGGCACCGGAAGGGCGCATCACCCCTGGTTGCGCCGGAATCTGGAGCGATGCCCACGCCCAGGCTTTCGTGCCGGTGGTGCAGGCCATCAAGGCGGCCGGTTCGGTGCCGGGCATCCAGATTGCGCACGCCGGCCGCAAGGCCAGCGCCAACCGCCCGTGGGAGGGTGACGACCACATTGGTGCTGATGACGCGCGTGGCTGGGAGACCATCGCCCCGTCCGCCATTGCCTTTGGCGCGCACCTGCCAAACGTGCCGCGCGCAATGACCCTGGACGACATCGCCCGGGTCAAGCAGGACTTCGTCGATGCCGCCCGCCGTGCGCGTGATGCCGGCTTCGAGTGGATCGAACTGCACTTCGCCCATGGCTACCTGGGCCAGAGCTTTTTCTCCGAGCACTCCAACAAGCGTACCGACGCCTACGGTGGCAGCTTCGACAACCGCAGTCGTTTCCTGCTGGAAACCCTGGCAGCGGTACGTGAGGTGTGGCCAGAAAACCTGCCGCTGACCGCACGCTTTGGTGTGCTGGAATACGACGGCCGCGACGAGCAGACCCTGGAAGAGTCGATCGAGCTGGCGCGCCGCTTCAAGGCGGGTGGCCTGGACCTGCTGAGCGTGAGTGTCGGTTTCACCATTCCCGAGACCAACATCCCGTGGGGCCCGGCGTTCATGGGGCCGATCGCCGAACGCGTGCGCCGTGAGGCGAAGCTGCCGGTGACCTCGGCGTGGGGCTTTGGTACGCCGCAACTGGCTGAAGCCGCGTTGCAGGCCAACCAGTTGGACCTGGTGTCGGTAGGGCGCGCGCATTTGGCTGATCCGCACTGGGCGTACTTTGCGGCCAAGGAGCTGGGCGTGGAAAAAGCCTCCTGGACCTTGCCGGCGCCTTATGCGCACTGGCTTGAGCGCTATCGCTGAGTGATGCCGGGGGCTGCGCAGCAGCCCCCGAATCTAAAACCGATCCAACCGGTAGGCCCCCATCTCAGGCCCACTGGCCTGCTCAGCCAACCGCCCCACCCACTCCGCCGTCACCGCTGCCTGGGTCAGCCCCAAATGCTGATGCCCAAACGCCAGCAGCACCCGCCCATCACACACCCTGTCGATCACCGGCAACGAGTCTGGCAACGAAGGCCTGAAGCCCATCCACGGCGTAGCCCCTTCGGCACACAAGTCTTGCCGAAACAGCCCCTTGCTCAAATGGTGCAACTGCCAGGCGCGCTGCATGCTCGGCGGTGCCTCCAGCCCGGCGAACTCCACCGTGCCGGCCAGGCGCAAGCCGTCGGCCATGGGCGTCATGATGAACTTGCGTTCCAGCGACGTGACCGCAAACGGCAGGCGCTGACGCTCGCCCGGCAGCATCAGGTGGTAACCGCGCTCCGTGTCCAGCGGCACCCGCTTGCCCGTCAGTACGGCGGTCAGTTTCGCAGAGTGCGCACCACAGCTGATCAGCACCTGACGGGTATTGAACGTGCCATGGTCGCTGACCAGGGTGACCCCGCCGCTGTGCAACCGGCCACCCTCGACCTGCGCCCGGGCAAACCGTACGCCACTGGCTTTGGCCGCTTCGAACAGCTCGCACACCACCCTGTACGGATCGATGAAATGACCGGTCTTGGGAAAGAACAGCCCGCCCAGCAATGATGGGTTCAACTGCGGTGCCGCTTCGCGTATGGCTTCGGCCGACCAGAAGTCCACCGGCACCGCCTGCTGTTGCATGCGTGCGCGCAAGGCCTCCAGCGCCTGGCGTGATTCAGGCTTCTCGAACACCAGCAGTGAGCCATCTTCCTGGAACAGCTCGCTGCGCCCGATCGAGCCCAATAATCGCTGCCAGGCACCCAGGCTGCCTTCGTTCAGTGTGCGGATGCCGGCCACGCTGCGCTGGAACGGCGCCGGGCGCAGGTTGAGCAGCAAGCGAGTGAACCACGGCATGGCCTTGGGCAGGTACTTCCAGTCCAGGCGCAACGGGCCCATCGGGTCCAGCAGCATGCGCGGCAAGCGCTTGAGGATCGACAGGTCGGCGATCGGGAACACCTGCTCGGTCGCCAGGTGCCCGGCATTGCCATAGGACGCGCCCTGGCCGGGCGCCTGACGGTCGACCAGCAGCACTCGGCGGCCCTGACGGGCCAGTTGCAGGGCGCAAGCGACGCCGACAATGCCGGCGCCAACCACCGCGATATCGGTTTCAGCGGTTTCGAGCATGCTCAGCCTTCCCGTTTACCGTCAAGCAGGCGCCGCAGCTGCAGCGGGTTGCCGTGCTGCAACGCCGACGGCAGCAAGGCATCGGGGAAGTCCTGGTAGCACACCGGACGCAGGAAGCGCAGGATCGCCGCCGTGCCCACTGAGGTGGTGCGGGCATCGGAGGTGGCCGGGAACGGTCCGCCGTGGACCATCGCATCGCACACCTCAACGCCGGTCGGCCAGCCATTGACCAGAATGCGCCCGGCCTTGCGTTCAAGGGTCGGCAGCAGGGCGCGAGCGCTGGTGATGTCGGCATCGTCCAGCTGCAACGTAGCGGTCAGTTGGCCCTCCAGATGCTCGGCCACCTGGCGTACCTGTTCATCGCTCGCGCAGGCCACGACCAACGACGCAGCACCGAACACTTCGGCCTGCAACGCCGGGTCTGCCAGGAAGGCTTCGGCCTGGGTCACGAACAACTGTGCCTGGCATTGGTTGGGGCCTTGCCCTGCCTGACCACTGGCTGCCGTCTTGGCATTGGCGTTTTCCGCCAGGGCACCGACACCGGCCTGGTAAGCACTGAAGATGCCCGGGGTGAGCATGGTCTGCGCGGCGGCCTGTTGTACGTGTTCGCTGGCGGCAGCGATGAAGCGCTGCAACGCGGGCCCTTGTCGGGCGATCACCAGGCCGGGGTTGGTGCAGAACTGGCCAGCACCTTGGGACAACGAGGCGACGAAGCCTTGCGCCAGCGCTTCGGCGCGGGCCTGCAAAGCGGCCTCGAAGAGGAATACCGGGTTGATTGAGCTCATTTCGGCGTACACCGGGATCGGCTCCGGGCGTGCCTGAGCGGCTTGGCACAGTGCGACACCACCGCTGCGCGAGCCGGTAAAACCTACTGCCTTGATACGCGGGTCGCTGACCAGGGCGATGCCCACTTCTCGGCCAGAGCCGTACAGCAGCGAGAACACGCCGGCCGGCAAACCGCACAGCTTCACCGCTTGCGTCACGGCCTGGCCGACCAGTTCGCTGGTGCCAGGGTGGGCGCTGTGGGCCTTGACCACCACCGGGCAGCCAGCGGCCAATGCCGACGCGGTGTCGCCACCGGCTACCGAAAATGCCAGCGGAAAATTGCTGGCGCCGAACACGGCCACCGGCCCCAGGGCGACCTGGCGCTGACGCAGGTCGGCGCGGGGCAGGGGCTGGCGTTCGGGCTGGGCATTGTCGACCCGTACATCCAGCCATTCACCAGCCCGCACCACCCGGGCAAAAGTGCGCAGCTGGGTGCAGGTGCGGCCCCGTTCACCCTGGATGCGCGCTTTGGGCAGGCCGGTTTCGGCCACGGCGCGGTCGATCAGGGCATCGCCGAGGGCTTCGATCTGCGCGGCGATGGTTTCGAGAAATTGTGCCCGTTGTTCGAGCGAGGTTTCGCGGTAGGCATCGAACGCCGCCCAGGCCAGGGCGCAGGCCTGGGCGACGTGTTCGCCGGTGCCGCCGAGGTAGGCCGGTTCCAGCGTTTGGCCGGTAGCCGGGTTGATGGCGTGGATGGCTTCGCGGCTGCCAGTTACCGGCGTCTGGCCGATCAGCAGGTTGCCTGTGAGGGGCATGTAGCCTCCTTGGAATCAAATACGGGTATCAAGGGAAACCGCAGCCCCTGTAGGAGCGGCCTTGTGTCGCGAAAGGGCTGCGAAGCAGCCCCAGCAATTTGTGCCTCTGCGCGAAAATCCCGGGGCCGCTTGGCAGCCCGTTCGCGACACAAGGCCGCTCTTACAAGAGTCCGCGCAGGTCCAAAGTCAGGCGACGTTTTGCTCAGCCGACCAGCTGGCATACCAGCTGCGGAACAGCGCGTACTGCTGCTCGGCATAGTTGCGCTGGGCATCGGTCAGCACGTCGGTCTCGTTGAAGTGCAGGCTGTACTCGCGGTCACCGTTCAGCACCATCAGATGCTTGTAGTACAGCACCAGGTCGCAACCCTCATCGAACGACGACAGCACCGCCAGTGCCGCTTCCAGCTCACGTGCCAGGCGACGGGCCTTCGCATCGCCCTTGGCCGCCTGCTTGCTCAGGCTCACCAAGTGCAGCACTTCACGCGGCAGGGCGTTGCCGATGCCGGTGATGGCACCGGTGGCGTTGCAGTTGACGAAACCATGCACCACCTGGGTATCCACGCCGACCATCAGGGTCACATCGTCATCCTTGGAGGTGATGTGCTCGGCGGCGTAGCGCAGGTCGGCGCCACCGCCGAACTCCTTGAAGCCGATCAGGTTGGAGAATTCGCGGCGCAGTTCGAAGAACAGGTCGGCGCGGGTGGCGAAGCCGTAGTAGGGGCTGTTGTAGATCACTGCTGGCAGCTTGGGCGCGGCGGCGAGGATGGCCGAGAAGTGGTGCTTCTGGGCGATCAACGAAGCACCACGGCTAAGCACGCGGGGGATGACCATAAGGCCGGCGGCACCGACCTTGGCAGCATGGGCCGCGTGGGAAACCGCTTCGCGGGTGTTCACCGCACCCGTGCCGACGATGGTGGGAATGCCTGCGGCCACCAGGCGCGCCACACCTTCCTGGCGCTCGGCTTCGGTCAGCAGCGGCCAGTCACCCATCGAGCCGCAGTACACCACGGCGCTCATGCCGGCCTCGATCAGTTCGCGGCCCTTGCGCACCAGGGCGTCGAAGTCCGGCTTGCGGTCGGCGGTGCATGGGGTCATCAAGGCGGGCATGGTGCCGGTGAAGATGTTGTCAGTCATTGTTGTCACTCCTCGCAATGTTCAGTCGGAAAAAGCCGGGGTCAGATACCCCAGGCGAACGGGTCTTGTTCGTCGATCAGCAGGGTGCTGTCGGCGGTCATGTAGGCGCGGCCGGTGATGAACGGGCGAATGTGTTCGCCGTCGCGCTCGTAGCGGCCGTGGAACTGGCTGCCGGTGATGCTGGCCTGCACCCAGGTCTGGCCTTCGGCAAGCTTGCCGTCGGCGGCCAGGCAGGCCAGCTTGGCGCTGGTGCCGGTGCCGCAGGGCGAGCGGTCGTAGGCCTTGCCGGGGCACATCACGAAGTTGCGGCTGTCGGCGTTGGCGTCGTTGGCGAACAACTCGACGTGGTCGATGGGGGCGCCGTTTTCACCCGTGATGCCCTGGGCTTCGAGGGCCTTGAGCATGGCCCAGGTGTACTCGGTGAGCGCTTCGCGGTTGCCCAGCTCTATGCGCTGGCCGTGTTCGGAAACCAGGAAGAACCAGTTGCCGCCCCAGGCAATGTCGCCGTGCACCACGCCGTGCCCGGGCACATCCACCGCCACCTGCTGGCGATAGCGGTAAGAGGGCACATTGGCGACGGTGATGGCGCCATCTTCATGCAGGGTGGCGCTGACTTGGCCGACCGGGGTGTCTATCTTGTGCACGCCGGGCGCGATCAGGCCCAGGTGCTGCAACGAGGCGACCAGGCCGATGGTGCCGTGGCCGCACATGTTCAGGTAGCCGGCGTTGTTGAAGAAAATCACCCCGCAGGTGGCGTCGGCCGACACCGGTGGGCAGTACAGCGCGCCCACCAGCACATCGTTGCCGCGAGGCTCCAGCAGGCAGGCACGGCGCCAGTGGTCGTGCAGCTCGCGCAGTTCGTCGCGCTGTTCGGCCATGCTGCGGCCATGCAGTTGCGGGAAGCCCTTCATCACCAGGCGGGTCGGTTCGCCGCCAGTGTGGGAGTCGATGACGTGAATCTGTTTCATGGGCTTGTCCCTTGCGTAAAAGATCAGGAGGCGACGGCGGCAGGGCGGCCGGCATAGGTGTCAGCGGTGGTTTCGCTTTCGTCCTCGCCTTCCAGGCGTACAAGGTGTGCAGGCACGCCAGTGGCCGCTCCCCAGTAGTAGATGCCCAGAGCACAAGCCGCCACGGCTACGGTGTCGAGCGGGTGGCCAATGACCCCCAGGCCGCCGAAGCTGCCCAGCCACGACAGCAGGATGGTTACTGCGTAGAAGCCGATCAGCCATGCCGACGAGCGCACTTGCTGGGCCAGCGACAGGTGCTGGGTGGGCACGAAGCGACCGCACAGCAGGTACAGCACGAACATCACGATTTGCAGGGCCAGTAGCCACGACACGGTATTCCAGCCGGACCAGTACACGATCAGCGCGGCGATGATGAACGACAGCGGGCCGAGCACGCCCATACCCTTGACCCGGAACGGGCGCGGCATGTCTGGCGCATTGCGGCGCAGGGCGGCGACGGTGACCGGGGCCACGGCGTAGCTCAGTACCAGGGCGGCGGATACCACGTTGATCAGTGCTTCCCACGATGGGAATGGCAGGGTCCAGAACACCGACAGGCCAAACGTCAGCCACAGCGCTGGGCGCGGGATGCCGGACTCTGCATCGATGCGGGTGAAGTACTTGAAGAAGGTGCCGGTCTGCGCCCAGCCATAGATCACGCGCGGGGTGGCGTTCATGTAGATGTTGCCGCAGCCGCTGGGCGAGATCACCGCGTCGGCCACCACCAGGTAGGCCAGCCAGCCCACACCCAGGGCAAGGGCGATGTCACGGTAGGGCAGGGCCAGTTCCTTGGTGACCGCAGCCCAGCCGTTGGTGAGCATTTCGGTCGGTACGCTGCCGAGGAAGGCCAGTTGCAGCAGGGCGTAGATAGCGGTGGACAGCAGCACCGAAAGCATCAGCGCAATCGGGATGGTGCGCTGCGGGTTCTTCACTTCGCTGGCCACCGAAATGATCGGCGTCAGGCCCAGGTAGGCGAAGATGATGCCACCGGCCGACACGGCCATTTCTACGCCGGACAGGCCGAACGGAGCAAAACCGTGGACTTCGAAGTTTTCCGGTTTGAAGAAGGTGAACAGCACGCCAATCACCAGCAGCGGCACGATGAACTTGAATACGCTGACCAGGTTGTTGGCCTTGGCGAAGGTTTTCACGCTGCGGTAATTGAGGAAGAAGAACAGCCCCAACAGCGCGAACTGCACGAGCCAGCCAAGCACGGTCGGGTCGCTTGAACCGGTTTTGGTCAGCCCGGGAAACCAGGCGGCGGCGTACTGGCGCGAGGCGACCACTTCGATGGCGATCAGGCTGGAAAAGGCGATCAGGGTGATGAAACCCATCAGGTAGCCCAGCAGCGGGCCGTGCGAGTAAACCGGGTAGCGCACCACGCCACCGGCGCGGGGCAGGGCGGCGCCCAGTTCGCAGTAGACGATGCCCAGCAGCAGTACGGCGAAACCGCCGAGGAACCAGGACAGGATGCCCGCCGGGCCGGCGATGGCCGAGACGTGGCTGGCGGCGAACAGCCAGCCAGAGCCGAAAATGGCCCCCAGGCCGATGAAGGTGAGGTCCAGCAGTGATAACTGTTTCTTGAATTTGCCTGACATGGGTTCGCCTTTTTGTTGGTTATTGGATAGGCAGGTCTGATGTCACGAGATGCGGCTTTTTGGGCCGCGCTCTTGTAGGACTTGGGCGGCTTGCGTGGGGCATAGAGTGAACCGGTCGGGGCGGCGGTTCTTGATGGTTTTCTGCAAGGGGGATGACGAAATCGGCACAGTTGCAAAAAATGCTGGCGGCGAGGGTGGGGTGCTGGATAGGCTGTAGGCCTTAGCGAATAAGGGCTGTAGAGATGTGTTGGTAGTACTGGCCTCTTCGCGGGCACAGCCAGCAGAGAACCGAAGATGACCGACAATCCCTTGGCAACCCTGTACCAGTCTCTCGACCTTCACCGCCCCGCGAGCCTTGAGGCCCTGCTGGCCAGCGTTTCCCTGCTATTGCCGATCCTCGACGTCATCCCCAACGCCGCCATCTTCATCAAAGACCCGGCCGCCCGCTACGTGCTGGCCAACAACACCCTGGTCCAGCGTTGCGGCCTCAAGCGCTTGCAGCCGTTGCTCGGCAAGACCAGCGCTGAAGTCTTCCCGGCACAGCTTGGCCCCGGCTACACCGAGCAGGACCGCCGCGTACTCAAGGAAGGGCTGGTGCTGGACGACCAGCTGGAGCTGCACCTGTACGGCAGCCGCGAGCCCGGCTGGTGCCTGACCCACAAGCGCCCGCTGTACAACCAGGCGGGCGAGATCATCGGCTTGGTAGGCATTTCGGTCGACCTGCAATCAGCCGCCGACACTCACCCTGCCTACCAGCGCCTGGCCGCGGTGGACGAGCATATCCGCCAGCACTTTCACCAGCCGATCAGCATGGGCGAGCTGACCCGCATCGCTGGCATTTCCGTGGCTCAGCTGGAGCGCTACTGCAAGCGGGTATTTCACCTCACGCCCCGACAGATGATCCACAAGGCGCGCCTGGAGCACGCCCACCGCCTGCTGCATTCGGACCTGCCGATCACTGACGTGGCGATGCGCTGTGGCTACACCGACCACAGCGCCTTCAGCCGCCAGTTCAAGCAACTGACTGGTTTCACCCCGCGCCAGTACCGCCAGGCAACCAGCGATCAGGTGGCTTGAAACAGCGCCCGTGCCTCGGCAAAGCACTGCTCGGCAATCGCCGAGCGCGGCTCGCTACGGCGCAGCAACAGGCCGACCGGGCTGTGGATGGCAGCGTCGGCCACCGGCAGAATGCGCAGGTGCTCGCTGAGGTCTTCGAGGCCGCAGTCCAACGGCATGATCGCGCAGCACATGCCGGTGTTGATGGCCTGTATCAGCTGGAAAGTCGAGTCGCTTTCCAGTACCGCATGCGGTTCCAGGCCACGGCTGCGCAAGCTCAGGTCCAGCGACTGTCGGTAGTGCATACCCTTGCTCAACAGGCCCAGCGGTATGTCGCTGAGCGCGTCCCAGCGCAGGGTGTCGCTGTCAAACTGGAAGTGCCGGGTGTCGTGCAGCAGGCCCATGGTGGTGGTGCCCAGTTCCAGTACTTCGAAGAAGCTGGTGTTGACCTGGTCCAGGTAGCAGATACCCAGGTCGAGCTGGTTGCGGCTCAGTCCGTCGATGACTTGCTCCGAGCTCAGCGAACTGAGCTGGAAGTGCAGTTCGGGGTATTTTTCGCGCAGCGGCAGCAGCAGGTGCATGGGGTTGAAGCTGGCCAGCGGCACTGTGCCCAGTCGCAGGCTGCCGACCACCTGGCCCCGGCAACTGGCGGCCTCGGCCTGCAGGCCGTCGTGGGCGGCGAGCAGGGTGCGGGCCCAGGCCAGAATACGCTCGCCGGCCTCGGTGAAGCCTTCGAAGCGCTGGCCGCGTTTGACCAGCACCAGGTCCAGCTCGTCCTCCAGGTTGCGCAGGCGCATGGACAGCGTCGGCTGAGTGATATGGCACAGCGCCGCCGCCTGGCCGAAGTGGCGGGTCTGGTCGAGGGCGATGAGGAACTTGAGCTGCTTGATGTCCATGAAAGTGCCTGGCGTATGGTTGTGCAGACCATAACCCACGTCTGCGATAGATGTCATTGATCGGCCGGTAAGCCATAACGATTGGACGCCCCCGCGCCACGCCTCTAGCGTGGTGACAATGCCATTCAAGGAGCTTTTACTGTGCGCGTCCAACCCGATGCGGTCTTCGTACCGCTCAACATTGCCGTGCTGACCGTCAGCGACACCCGTACCTACGACAACGATACCTCCGGCGAGCTGCTGGCCAGCCGGTCGGTCGAGATCGGCCACCGGCTGGTGGCGCGGGCGTTGCTCAAGGACGACCTGTACAAGATCCGCGCCCAGGTCGCCACCTGGATTGCCGACGAGCAGGTGCAGGTGGTGCTGATTACCGGCGGTACCGGCTTTACCGGGCGTGACAGCACACCGGAGGCGGTCGAGTGCCTGCTGGACAAGCGCATCGATGGCTTTGGCGAGTTGTTCCGGGCGCTGTCGATTCTGGATATCGGCAGTTCTACCGTGCAGAGCCGAGCGCTGGCCGGGTTGTCCAACCGCACGTTGGTGTGCTGCTTGCCGGGTTCCACTGGCGCCTGCCGTACGGCGTGGGAAGGAATACTGGCGGAGCAGCTGGATGCCCGGCACCGGCCGTGCAATTTCGTCAAACACCTGCTGCCGATCGAGGCCTGTGCCAGCCGGGGGTGAGTTTTCTCCTGTGACGGCTATCAGCTCAACACATGCTCCACCGGCAACAACGCCGGTGGCAACTGTGTCTCGCCCAACCCCGCCAACACATCCCGCTCCACCGTCCGCACCATGGCATCGGTTGGCAGGTCGTTCTCATCCCGCCCGAACGGGTCCTCCAGTTCGTTGCCAATCGCATCCAGCCCGAAGAACGTGTAGCCCACGATGGTGGTGAACAGCGGTGCCAGCCAGCCCAGCGGCTCGGCCAGGGCAAACGGCAGCAGCAGGCAGAAGATGTAGATGGTGCGGTGCAGCAACAGCGTGTAGGGGAACGGCAACGGTGTGAACTTGATCCGCTCACAGGTGGCCTGCACCTCGGTCAGGCCTACCAGCCGCTGTTCCAGCAGGCTGTAGCGCCAATCGCTGATGTGCTGTTGTTCCGCCAGCCGCGAGCAATGCTGGCCGATGTCGCGCAGGATGCCGTCGCACACGTTGTGCGGGCTGATCGTCTCTGGCCGGGCCAGCCAGGGCCGGGCGGCTGCCAGGTCGTCCTCGTTACGCAGGCGGGCATTCAGCGCATGGGCATAGCCACACAGGCTGCGCAGCAGCTCTGCGCGCAGCGCTTCGTCAGCAATCACCACGCTTTCGCGCACGAACGAGCGGGTTTCTATAATCAGCTTGCCCCAGGCCTTACGGCCCTCCCACCAGCGGTCGTAGCAGGCGTTGTTGCGAAAGCTCATGAAGATCGACAGCGACAGGCCCAGCAACGTAAACGGCGTGGCACTGACCGGGTAGAAAAACGCGGGGAAATGGCGCTCGACCAGCACGATCAGCGCGGCCAGCAGGGTCACCATCAGGCAGCGCAGGGCGATGCGCTTGACGATCGACCCCTTGAGGGTGAACAGCACACGCAGTACATCGGGGGTTGGGTGAACAATCATGGAAATCCAGAGACGGCCATTCAGCCGCCGGTCATGTTCATGAAGCGCAGGATCTGCACATCGCCACCCACTTCGAAGTGGTGGCGGTAGGGCTTGAGGTGCAGGGAGTCGCGGATGGCCTTTTCCAGGCGCTCGCGGTTGCCTGGGTGAGCACGCAGCACGTGCTTCAGGTCTACCGAGTGTTCGTTGCCCAGGCACAGCAACAGGCGGCCTTCGACCGTCAGGCGCACGCGGTTGCAGGTGGCGCAAAAGTTGTGGCTGTGCGGCGAGATGAAACCGACCCGGGTGTTGGCGGCTTCGGCCAGGCGCCAGTAGCGGGCAGGGCCCTGTGATGATTCGGTGGACTCCACCAAGGTGAACTGTTCTGCCAGGCGCTCGCGTACTTCGTCGCTGGAGCAGAACGACTCGCCGCGCTCGTGTTCGCTGATTACCCCCAGCGGCATTTCTTCGATGAAGGTGATGTCCAGCTCGCGATCGATGGCAAAGCGTACCAGGTCGACCAGTTCGTGGTCGTTGCGGCCTTTGAGTACTACACAGTTGAGCTTGATGCGTTTGAAGCCGGCCTGGCGTGCGGCGTCGATACCAGCGATGACCTGGTGCAGGTCGCCGGTACGGGTCAGCTGCTTGAAGCGTTCGGTATCCAGGCTGTCGAGGCTGATGTTCAAGCGCGACAGCCCGGCGTCGAACAGTGGCTGTGCCAGGCGCCCGAGTTGCGAGCCGTTGCTGGTCATGCACAGTTCGCGCAAGCCGGGCAGGGCGGCAATCCGCCCGCACAGCTCGACGATGCCCTGGCGTACCAGCGGCTCGCCGCCGGTCAAGCGGATTTTGCGGGTGCCCAGGGCGACGAAGCGCTCGGCCACCTGGAACAGTTCTTCGAGGCTGAGGATCTGCTGGCGCGGCAAAAACTGCATGTCTTCGGCCATGCAGTACACGCAACGGAAGTCACAGCGGTCGGTGACCGACATCCGCAGGTAGTCGATTTTCCGGTTGAAGCCGTCGATCAGGGCCCGGCTGTTCTGTTCCACGTTCGCGCTCGAATGGGGTGGGTTCACTCCAAGCTATAGCCTGGCCGCAGGGCCGTCAAATTGCTTTGCCCGACTGGTTGATCGATGGTTTCTATCACGGCTGCAGGCCCGATGCCTCAAAGCTTCCACCCCATGATCGAAACCGCTTATCACGCCGTAAGATCTTTCGATTGGACGCCCCACCCCCACGCTCAATAGGCTGAATAAAAGCATCGAAGCGTGAGGATTCATCGCATGAGCCAGGACGAACACATCAGGGACTACAAAGGCGCAGCCGCCGGCTGGGGAGCGCTCAAGAGCGTGACCAAAAGCTGGCTGGGCAGCGAAAATGCCTTCAAGAACCTGCGGGCCATGCTCAAGACCAACCAGAACGGCGGCTTCGACTGCCCCGGCTGTGCCTGGGGGGAGTCGCCGGAAAGCGACATGGTCAAGTTCTGCGAAAACGGCGCCAAGGCGGTCAACTGGGAAGCCACCGGCCGCTCGGTTGACCCGGCTTTCTTCGCCAAATACAGCGTCAGCGCGCTGAAGGACCAGACTGACTATTGGCTCGAATACCAGGGCCGCCTCACGCACCCGATGCGCTACGACGCTGCCACCGACCACTATGTCGAAACTACTTGGCAGGAGGCCTTCGAGCTGGTCGCCAGACACCTGCGTGCGCTGCAGTCGCCAGACGAGGCCGAGTTCTACACGTCGGGCCGGGCCAGCAACGAGGCGGCGTTCCTCTACCAGTTGTTCGTGCGCGCTTACGGCACCAACAACTTCCCCGATTGCTCGAACATGTGCCACGAAGCCAGTGGTGCAGGCATGTCGGAAACCCTCGGGGTGGGCAAAGGCACTGTCGTGTTTCACGACCTGGAGCTGGCCGATGCGATCTTTGTCATCGGTCAGAACCCAGGCACCAACCACCCGCGCATGCTCGAACCGCTGCGTGAGGCGGTCAAGCGCGGGGCTCAGGTGGTGTGCTTCAACCCGCTGAAAGAGCGTGGCCTGGAGCGCTTCCAGCACCCGCAGCACCCGTTCGAAATGCTCAGCAACGGCTCCGAGCCGACTTCCAGCGCCTACTTCCGCCCGGCCTTGGGCGGTGACATGGCGGCCATGCGTGGCATTGCCAAATTCCTGTTGCAGTGGGAGCGCGAAGCCCAGGCCAACGGTGAGCCGGCGGTGTTCGACCATGCCTTCATCGCCGAGCACACCAGTGGCGTCGATGACTACCTGGCGGCAGTGGACGCCACCTCCTGGGCGCACATCGTCAAGCAGTCGGGCTTGACCCTGGCCGAGATCGAGCTGGCGGCCCGCATGTACCGCAAGGCAGAGCGGGTGATCATGTGCTGGGCCATGGGCGTCACCCAGCACCGCCATTCGGTGCCTACCGTGCAGGAAATCGTCAACCTGCAGTTGCTGCGCGGCAACGTCGGCAAACCCGGCGCTGGCCTGTCGCCGGTACGTGGCCACAGCAACGTGCAGGGCGACCGCACCATGGGCATCGACGAAAAGCCCAAACCGGCGCTGCTCGATGCCCTCGAAAAACGCTTCCGGTTCCGTGTGCCGCGTGCCCATGGGCACAACGCGGTGCTGGCGATCAAGGCCATGGAAGAGGGGCGGGCCAAGGTGTTCGTCGCCCTGGGCGGCAACTTTGCCCAAGCCACCCCGGACACCCCGCGCACCCACGCGGCGCTTCAGAACTGCGCGTTGACCGTGCAGATTTCCACCAAGCTCAACCGCTCGCACCTGGTCACTGGCCGCGATGCGTTGATCCTGCCCTGCCTGGGCCGGACCGAAATCGACCTGCAGGCCGAAGGGCCTCAAGGCGTGACCGTGGAAGACACCTTCAGCATGGTGCACATCTCTAACGGCCAGTTGCGCCCGCGTTCACCGCACATGCGCTCGGAGCCTTGGATCATCGCCGGTATGGCCAAGGCCACGCTGGGCAATCAGCCAATCGACTGGGAGTATGCGGTGGCTGACTACAACCGCATTCGTGACATGATTGCCGACGTGATCCCTGGTTTCACCGGCTTCAACGAACGCCTGCATAGCCCGGGCGGTTTCCACCTGGGCAACAATGCCGCCGATCGCAACTTCCGCACGGCCACGGGCAAGGCACGGTTCATGCCCCACGCGCTGCCAGAGGAGTTGATCAACGCCAAGGTGCTGGCGCGGGGTGACAAGCCCGACCTGATCCTGCAGACCCTGCGCTCGCACGACCAGTACAACACCACGCTGTATGGCCTGGACGACCGCTACCGTGGCGTGTTCGGCCTGCGTGAAGTGGTGTTCGTGAACGAGGCCGATATTCGTCGCCTGGGCTTCGAGCCGGGTGAGCATGTGGACCTGGTGTCGCTGTGGGAGGATGGCGTCGAGCGGCGGGTGTCGGGGTTCCGCCTGGTGGCGTATGACGTGCCTGAAGGGCAGGCGGCGGCGTATTACCCGGAGACCAATCCGCTGGTGCCGCTGGAGAGTTATGGCGAGGGGACCTATACACCGACGTCGAAGTTTGTGGCGATCAAGGTTGAGAAAGCCAAGGCGGGGAACCGGATTGCGGCGGTGCTGGCGGCTAACTGATTGGTTGCCTGTACCGGCCTCTTCGCGGGCTTGCCCGCGAAGAATCCATCACCGATTCAGGATCGATGCACCGGGTACGCTGTGGTGTACTTCATCTGCTCCATGGCAAAACTGGACGTAATGTTCGACAGCCCATCGGTACGGGTAATCAGCTTTTTGTAGAACCGGTCATACGCCGCAATATCCCCCACCACCACCCGCAGCATGTAATCCCAGTCGCCGGACATGCGGTAGAACTCCATCACTTCCTCGAACCCGGTCACGGTCGCGGCAAACTGCTCAAGCCAGGCGCTGTCGTGGCGCTGGGTCTTGAGCTGGACGAACACCGTCAGCCCCAGGCCAAGCCGTTCGGGGTCGAGCAGGGCGACGCGGCCAAGAATGTAGCCTTCTTCTTCCAGGCGCTTGACCCGCTTCCAGCAGGGCGTGGTGGACAGGTTGACGGCCTCGGCCAGGTCCTTGAGCGATATCGAGGCATCGCGCTGAAGCAGGGTAAGAATGTGCTGGTCGAAACTGTCCATATCGCGTGCGGGCCGTGAAGAAAATTTTTCACAGATTACCCCAAGGCCAGAACATTTGGGTTGTGCGATAGTTGCTGCCTTAACTCTGCCAATGGGCCTGACCATGTCCGACAAGCCGCGCAATTTCGCCACCCGTACCATTCACGCCGGCGAGCAGTTCAGCGTCGCTGAAAACGCCATTTTTCCAGCCATCGTCACCGCCAGCTCGTTCACCAAACGCAGCCTGGATGACAAACCGGAATACTCCTACAGCCGCGTTGGCAACCCCACCCGGCATGCCTACGAAACCTGTGTCGCCGCGCTGGAAGAGGGCGTGGGGGCGGTTGCCTGTGCCTCGGGCGTGAACGCTACCGCGACGGTGTTGGAGCTGCTGTCCAAGGATGCCCATGTCGTGGTGATGAACGGCGTGTACGGCGGCACTTTCCGTATTCTGGAAGACTACCGCAGCCGCACCTCGGGCCTGACCACCACCTATGTCGACCTCAACGACCTGGAGGCCGTGGCTGCCGCCATCAAGCCGGAAACCCAGCTGATCTGGATCGAATCGCCGACCAACCCGCTGCTGCACCTGGTCGACATCAAGGCCGTGTGCGACCTGGCCAAGGCCCGGGGCATCCTCACCTGCATCGACAATACCTTCTGCTCGCCGTGGAACCAGCGCCCCATCACCTTGGGCGTGGACCTGGTGATGCACTCGGCCAGCAAGTACATCGGTGGCCACTCCGACCTCACCGGTGGTGTGGTGGTGGCGGCCAACGATGCACTGCTGGCGCGCCTTCGCCGCATCAGCATGGCAATTGGCGCGGTGCAGGGGCCGTTCGACTGCTACCTGGCCCTGCGTGGCCTGAAAACTCTGGATGTGCGCATGGAGCGCCAATGTGGCAATGCCCTGCAGGTGGCGCGCTTCCTCGAAAACCATCCGCAGATCGAGCAGGTGTATTACCCGGGGCTGGAAAGCCACCCGCAACACGAATTGTGCAAACGCCAGATGCGCAGTGGCGGGGCGGTGGTGGCCATGAAGGTCAAGGGCGACCGCGCCGCGCTCAACCGCTTGGTGGAAGCGTTGCAGATCTTTGTGCTGGCCGACTCGCTGGGTGGGGTGGAGAGCATGATCAACCACTCGTGGACCATGTCGCACTGCTCGCTGAGCCCGGAGCAGAAAGGGGTGATGGGGATCAGCGAGAACCTGCTGCGGCTTTCGATGGGGATCGAGGATTACCGTGATCTGATCGAGGATCTGGATGGCGCCTTGAAAGCTTCGGCAGCTGTGTAAGGGTTGCTGGCCCCTTCGCGGGTGAACCCGCGAAGGGGCCAGTGAATTCAATACATTTCCATCAGGATTTCGGCGGATGAATGATCCGTTCGATCTTGTCCTTGATCAGCAACCGTTCCTTGCGCAGGCGGTTGACGGCGTCGTCGTTGGTGCCGTTGACTTCGGCGGCGACCACCTCCTTGTCCTTGGCGTTGTATTCCTTGTGCAGTGAGTGCAGCGTCTGGTCCTTGTCAATGAGCGCCTGGAATGCATCGGCGGTAACGTGCAGGTCAGCGAGCAGATCATGCGGAACTGGCATTTCTTCACCTCTGTCAGGGTTGTCGGTAAGGTCCTGACCTCTGAGGATAGCCGCCTTTGCGCAGGCCGGTGATGTCGGCCAGCCTGAATGGCAGCTGAATGAAGCGCCGTAAATCACCGAAAGACGCGCCCTCACGAAATTGTTACCAACTTTTTCACAAAAAATTGATGACGCGCTTTCTAGAGTTCGCCCAACTTTCCCACGGTGCCAGCCGGCCTGGGGGTTGATAATCACTCTTGATTGCGAACGCTAATGCTCAACTTCAAATCCCTGCGGACTGAATGGGTCACGCTGCTGGCCAGCCTTTATCTGCTGATTGGCTTGAACATGTTCCTCTGGGAGCACCTGCAAGAGGTGGTGCCTGCCGGCCTGTCCGGGCTGTGGCTGAGCCTGGCGTTTGCCGTGCTGATGTTGTTCGCTTTCAATCTCATCCTCACGTTGTTTGCCTTCCGATATGTATTCAAGCCGATACTTATCCTGTTGTTCATGAGTGGCGCAGGTGTGGCTTACTTCATGAATCAATACGGCGTACTTATAGATGCGGGTATGTTCCGCAACATTGCAGAAACCAACGTAACCGAAGTACGCGACCTGCTTTCGCTGAAGTTTGGCTTGTATATTCTGGGCTTGGGCGTGGTGCCTTCGGTGCTGTTGTGGAAGGCGCCCATTGCCTACCGTCCCTGGCACCGCGAGCTGCTGGGCAAGCTGGTAGTCAGTGGCGCCTGCGTGGTAGCCCTGGGCTCGGTGGCGCTGGTCAACTATCAAGGGTTGTCCTCGCTGTTTCGCAACCACCACGAATTGCGCCTGATGCTGACCCCCAGCAATATCGTCGGTGCTTCCATTGGCTATGTCAGCGAACGCGTCGGTACGGCATCGCGTCCTTTCCAGCACTATGGCGAAGATGCCAAGCGTGATGTCGCCTGGCAGAAGCATGAGCGCAAGTCGTTGACCGTGCTGGTGGTGGGTGAAAGTGCGCGGGCCGACCACTTTGGCGTGTTGGGCTATGACCGCGATACCACCCCGAACCTGGCCAAGGAGCAGGGCCTGGTGGCGTTTTCCGATGTGCATTCGTGCGGTACGGAAACGGCTGTCTCGGTGCCGTGCATGTTCTCGGGTATGGCCCGCAAGGAATATGATGCCCGCGTGGCCAAGAACCGCGAAGGGCTGCTGGATATCCTCCAGCGGGCCGGCCTGGCCGTGCAGTGGCGCGACAACCAGTCGGGCTGCAAAGGTACCTGCGACCGTGTGCAGTTCATCGATGTCAGCAACCTCAACGACCCGCAGCTGTGCGCCAATGGCGAATGCCATGACCAGATCCTGCTGCAAGGGCTGGACGCGCTGATCGACAACCTCGACAAGGACACCGTGCTGGTGCTGCACCAGATGGGCAGCCACGGCCCGGAATATTTCAAGCGCTACCCAAGTGACAGTGAGCGCTTCACGCCGGTGTGCCAGAGCAACGCGCTGAACCAGTGCAGCGAGCAAGACATCATCAACGGTTACGACAACACCCTGGCTTACACCGACAAAGTGCTGGCGTCGCTGATCGACACCCTGCGCAGCAAACAGGACAAGGTCGACACCGCGATGATTTACCTGTCCGACCATGGCGAGTCGCTGGGTGAGTACAACCTGTTCCTGCACGGCACGCCTTACGCCATCGCCCCGGAACAGCAGAAGCACGTGCCATTGCTGACCTGGTTCTCCGACAGCTACAAAGAGGATTTCGGTATCGACACCGACTGCCTGGCCAAGCTCAGCGATGCGCCGCTGTCGCAGGACAACCTGTTCCACTCCATGCTCGGCCTGTTGCAGGTGCGTACCGAGGTGTATCAGCAGTCGCTGGACATGTTTGCCAGCTGCCGTCCGTGGTTGGCGGCCAAACGCTGACCCACACAACACCACCACTTATCGATATCAAGGATGGCCCGGGTTTCACCAGCAGTGCCCGCGCCGTATATACTGCGCGCCAATGTTAGTGGGAGAGCCTTGTGGCCATCGAAATTCACTGGATCCGTGACGACCAGAGCCTGGCCGAACACTGCCGCGACTGGCACCAACTGCCTTTTGTCGCTGTCGACACCGAGTTCATGCGGGTTGACACCTTCTACCCGAAAGCCGGGCTGATCCAGATCGGCGACGGCCAGCGTGCCTATCTGATCGACCCGTTGCTGATCGGTAACTGGCAACCCTTGGCCGACTTGCTCGAAGACAGCGGTGTGGTCAAGGTGCTGCACGCCTGCAGCGAAGACCTCGAAGTGCTGTTGCGCCTGACCGGCAAGCTGCCGCAGCCGCTGTTCGACACTCAGCTGGCAGCCGGCTACCTGAACCTGGGCTTCTCCATGGGCTATTCGCGCCTGGTGCAGGAGGTGCTGGGTATCGAGCTGCCCAAGGGCGAAACCCGCTCCGACTGGCTGCAGCGCCCGCTCTCCGACACGCAGGTCAGCTATGCCGCCGAAGATGCCGTGCACCTGGCCGAGCTGTTCACCGCCTTGCGCCCGCGCCTGAGCGACGACAAGTACGCCTGGGTGCTGGAAGACGGCGCCGAGCTGGTGGCTGCGTTGCGCCGTGAGGTCGAGCCCGAGACCCTGTACCGCGACGTCAAGCTGGCCTGGAAGCTGGCCCCTCAGCAACTGGCGGTGTTGCGAGAGCTGTGTGCCTGGCGCGAGCGTGAAGCCCGTAGCCGCGATGTGCCGCGCAACCGCATCCTCAAGGAGCACTCGCTGTGGCCCATGGCCAAGAGCCAGCCGACCAACCTGTCGGCGCTGGCCAGGATCGACGAGATGCACCCGCGCACCATTCGTCAGGACGGTGAGTGCCTGATCAAGCTGATCCAGCGCGCCGCCAGCCTGCCTGCCGAGCAGTGGCCCGCGCCTTTGCCCGAGCCGTTGCCGATCGAGGCCGCCGGCATCCTCAAGCAGCTGCGTGCCATCGGCCAGGCCGAAGGCGAGCGCCTGGGGATCGCCCCCGAGCTGATGCTGCGCAAGAAAGCCCTGGAAGCGCTGCTCAAGAGCGGCTACCCCAATGGCCCTTATCAACTGCCCGATTCGCTGCGCGGCTGGCGCCGTGAGCGTATGGGCCAGGCCCTGCTGGACAGCCTTGCAGGTGCCGGAGAGACCCGATGAAACGCATTTGCTCGATCTACAAGAGCCCCCGCAAGAACGAAATGTACCTGTATGTGCTCAAGGCCGAGGGCCTGGAGCGCGTGCCGGAAGCTCTGCTGCCATTCTTCGGCACCCCTGTGCATGCCTTCGACCTGGTGCTCACCCCGGAGCGCAAGCTGGCCCGCGAGGACATCGCCAAGGTGCTGGAGAACCTCGACAACCAAGGCTACCACCTGCAGATGCCGCCAGCGGAAGACGAGTACATCGAGCACCTGCCTGAAGAGCTGCTGCGCCGAAACGACCCGGTCTGACCATGCGCGTACTGATTGCTGAGCATGATCATGCTCGTTACGCCGCGCTTTTGCGTGAAGCCGCGCCTGATGTGGAAGTACTGACCAGCGGTGATTCCGCCGAACTGGCCCGCCTGGCACCACAGTGCAAGGTGTGGCTGGGCCAGCCGGACCTGCTGGCGAGCTTGCTGCGCCAAGGCCACAAGCCGGACTGGGTGCAGTCGACCTGGGCGGGTATCACGCCGTTGCTGGCCGATGGCTTGCCGCGTGACTATCGCCTGACCCGCGCAGTAGGCATCTTTGGCCAGGTGATGGCCGAGTACATGCTTACCTACATGCTCGGCCACGAACGCGAGGTGCTGTCGCGCCTGGTCAGCCAGGTGGAGCGGCGCTGGGACGCTCGCCCAGGACGTACGCTGGAAGGGCGCAAGGTGCTGATCGTGGGCACCGGCGATATTGGCCAGCGCGTGGCCGAGTTCCTGCTGCCGTTTGGTGTGGTGTTGTATGGGGTTGCCAGCAGTGCCCGGGAGCAGGCACCGTTCGTCGAGGTGGCGGCACTGGCCGACTTGCCGCGCATGGTTGGCCAGGTCGACTACGTGCTCAACCTGTTGCCGGATACCCCGGCGACCCATGACCTGTATGACGCGGCGCTGTTCAAGTGCTTCCAGCCGAGCACGCTGTTCATCAATGCCGGGCGAGGCGCGGCGGTGGTGGATGCGGACCTGGTCGAGGCGCTGAAGGAAGGGCATCTGGCCGGTGCAGTGATCGATGTGTGCCGCCAGGAACCACTGCCTAAACAGCACCCGTTCTGGACCGCCTGGGGCTTGCTGCTGACCGGACACAGCTCGGCACCTACCTCGCCGGCGGCGATGGTGCGGCTGTTTGTCGAGAATATGCAGGCGTATGAAGCGGGGCAGGGGTTGCGGGGTGAAGTGGATTTTGCCCGGGGCTATTGATTTGTAGTGCCTGTACTGGCCTTTTCGCGGGCATGCCCGCGAAAAGGCCAGTAAGGCCATCACAGGGCTTACAGGCTGAAATCACCCTCGGCAGCCAGCTCGCTCAATGGTTTGCGCGGGCTCGGCACTTCACGTGCCTGCAACGCCTCATCCAGGCTGGCCTTGTCACCCAGTTTGCCGATCGCCACCATGGCATGCAGCACATAACCTTCAGGAACCTTCAGCTCCTGACGCGCCAGGTCCTGGTCGAAGCCGGCCATGCCATGGGTGTGCCAGCCGCTGATGCTGGCCTGCAGGGCCAGGTGCCCCCAGGCGGAACCGGTGTCGAAGGTATGCCACAGCGCCGGCTTTTCCTCCGTGGCGCCCGGGGCGGCGAAGGTGGTCTTGGAAATGATCAGCACCAGCGCCGAGGCCTGTTGTGCCCAGCTGCGGTTGAACGGCACCAACAGGTTCAGGTAACGCTCCCAGTTTGGCGTGTCGCGGCGGGCATACAGGAAGCGCCAAGGCTGCGAGTTGTACGCCGACGGAGCCCAACGGGCGGCTTCCAGGAAGCTCAGCAGGGTCTCTTCGCTGATCGGCTCGGCGGTGAAAGCACGCGGCGACCAGCGGTTGATGAACTGTTCGTTGATGGCGTAATCGGCAATGCGAGGGTTGGCACTCATGACAGCTCCTGCAAAAGGACGGGAAACCCGCACGCTACTGCGTCCCGTCGCGACTGACAAGCGGTCTGGCTTTGCGCAAGGTCAGGCTCTAGACTGGCGCCGCCGCGCGCCGTGGCCTATCGATGAATGCAGGAAACCGTGTGATGATCGCTGAAAACGCGCCGTTCTGGCGGCGCAAGACCCTCGAACAACTCAGCCCACAAGAGTGGGAGTCGCTGTGCGACGGCTGCGGCCTGTGCTGCCTGCAAAAGCTTGAGGACGAGGACGACAACAGCGTCTATTACACGCGCATCGCCTGCAAGCTGCTGGACTTGCACACCTGCCAGTGCAGCGACTACCCCAACCGCTTTGCCCACGTGCCGGACTGCATCCAGCTCACTCCGGGCAAGGCCGACCAGTTCAAGTGGCTGCCGAGTACCTGCGGTTACCGCCTTGTCAGCGAGGGCAAGGACTTGCCCGCCTGGCACCACCTGGTCTGCGGCGACCGCCAGCAAGTCCATGAACAGCGCATTTCCCAGTCGGGGCGTATGCTCAGTGAACACGATGTGCACGAAGACGACTGGGAAGACCACCTGATCTTCCGCGCCAGCTGACCGGCGCGGCCCGCTGCCACGGGGAAACAAGGAGTTTCTGTATGCGTTGCCAGCTGTTGCTGTTGTTGGGCCTGATGGCCAGTTCGCCGGCCTGGGCGAAAAAGGTCGACCTCGACTACCAGGTGCGTTTGTTGCCTGCCAGTGGCCAGGCTGAAGTCCGCCTCACATTGGCCGAAGGCAGCGCCGTGCGCAGCCTGGACTTCGACCTGGGCAAGGCCGGGGCCTACAGCGGCTTCCAGGCCGATGGCCAATGGCAACTGCAGGGGCAGCGCGGTGTGTGGCAGCCGGCGGCCGGCAAGACCAGTCTCACCTACCGCGTGCAGTTGGACCAGAAGCTCGCCAGCGGTGCCTATTCTTCGCGTGTTACCCCGCACTGGGCGTTGTTCCTCGGTGACCAGCTGGTGCCGCCCGCGCGCCTTGATAAGCAGGATGGCACCGAGCTGGTGGCACGCCTGGCGTTCGACCTGCCCGAGGGCTGGAAGAGTATCGAGACCTCCTGGCCGCGCATCGGCAAGGACAAGTTCCGCATCGACAACGTTTCGCGCCTGTTCGACCGCCCCACTGGCTGGATGCTGGCTGGCGATCTTGGCAGCCGCCGTGCTCGCCTTGGCGATACCGAGGTCACCGTGGCCGCACCGGTGGGGCAGGGTATGCGGCGTATGGACAGCCTGACCCTGCTGACGTTCATATGGCCGCAGTTGCAGGCGGTGTTCCCGCGCAATCCGCCGAAGCTGCTGCTGGTCGGTGCCCGTGACGGCATGTGGCGTGGTGTAATGGCGGCACAGGGTTCGCTGTACCTGCACAGCGCCCGGCCGATGGTAAGCGAGAACGGCAGCAGCCCGTTGCTGCGCGAAGTGGTTCAGTTGTTTGCGCAGATCCATGGGCGTGACGGCAGTGACTGGCTGGTGGAAAGCCTGACCGACTACTACGCCAGCGAGTTGCTGCGCCGCTCGGGCGGGGTGAGCGATGACCGCTACCAGGCCTGGCAGGCACGCCTGAGCAAGCAGGGCGCCAAGGTCACCCGGCTCAAGGGCGAGCGCGCAAGCCCGGCTCAGGTGGCGCGCGGGGTGATGCTGTTGCAGGCACTGGACAAGGAAATCCGTATCCATACCCAGGCCAAGCGTTCGCTGGACGATGTGGTACGCGGGTTGATGCGTCTGCCCGGCGTGAGCACCGAAGACTTCGTCCAAATCAGCGAGAACGTGCTGGGTCGCAAGTCCGAGGTGTTGCAGAGCAAGGCGTTGCGCTAGATATCTGCATCGCCTGTACCGGCCTCTGCGCGGGCAGTGCAGAAATCAACGTCCAGCCAACGGATCCTGCCCAGTCACCGACACCCCTCTGGTCGCGGCCTTGGCACTGGCCTTCAACGCCTCCAGCTCCGCCGCGCTGCGTTCTATGTCCGAACGCAACCGGTGATATTCCTGCCGATGCCGCTGCCACCACGCCTTGGTCGAGCAATGCCCGCTGACCCCGCGTGCCACCGCAACGCCTCCCACCACCATTTGCAGCAAACCAATCAGGCCGCCATGGCGCAGCCCCTTGCTGAACATCAACGCGCCACCGGCCAGCGAGCCGACCCGTTCCAGGCCATGGACATTGTGCTGCGACGACGTCGCGTTATGGATATCAAGCATGGCAAGGCCTCCTTGTGAAGTGTAAGCAGCTGACCCTTTCACCCTCGCCAGGGTTCAGTCGGTGCGCCCGGCGACATCCCGTGTCGTGCAGAAGGCTCATCCACGCTGGGTTTCGATCCAGAAGAGCAAGACCGGTGCTGTTCTGACGGAGTTCGGCACCTGGCCGCCCTGCTATTGCAGTGGCGGCCTTTTTATTACTTGAACTTCGGCCCCGAGCGGGTATTCAGCCCCTTGGCCATGCGGTCGTACAACACCACATTCACCGTCGCCGCCAGGTTCATGCAACCTTCGGTCGGTATGTAGATGGTCTCTTCACACCAGCCCCGCACATCCTCGCTCAACGAGCCGTCCTCTGGCCCGAAGATGTAGATGGCACGGTCCGGGTGGGTGTATTCCGGCAATGGCCGCGCACCTTCCACCAGCTCCACCGCCACCGGCGTGCAGCCTAGCGGGATGATGCGTTGCAGGTCGTCGATGCCGATCAGCGGAATGTCGTAATGCACGCGCTTGGTGTCGGTGACGAAGTCACGCGCGCGTTCGTAGCGTTTGCCGGTGTAGAACACCGAATTGACGCCGTAGCAGCCCGCCGCGCGCATCACCGAGCCGACGTTTTCTGGCGACTTGGGGTTGAACAGGCCGATGCAGCTGTATCGTTTGTTTGCCACGTACCGGGGCCCTTCGCGAAAAAAGCGCGATTATACGGGCTGCCCGGTAGCAGCGGGGGGGCGAATCGATGGTCAGTCTTTCTTCAACATGCCCGCCAGCCCGGCGAACGGGTTGTGGGTGGCCTTGGCGATGCTCGGGGTGCTGGTGGAGCCTTCGCTGAAGTACTGCTGGTCGGTGTAGCGCGAGTGCTCGTTGTCGTGGCAGTACAGGCACAGCAGTTCCCAGTTGGAGCCGTCCTGCGGGTTGTTGTCGTGGTTGTGGTCGCGGTGGTGTACGGTCAGCTCGCTCAGGCGCTTGCCTGAGAACTCGCGGGCGCAGCGGCCGCACACGTGCGGGTACATTCTCAGGGCCTTGTCGCGGTAGCCCATTTCCTTGTCACGCTTGGCATCGGCCAGGATGCGGTCGAGGCGCGCGGTGGCGGCGGCGGAAGAGGTGGAGCTCATGGTGTTTCCTTTGTTCTGATCAGGCAAATGACGGTTATGTCATTGAGTCTAGCGCGCTAGCAGGGCGGGCGGACAGGCGAAAGCTTTGATTTAGGCGTAGCCTGTAGGAAGGTTCCCGACAGGAGGTTGCTGATGGTTCACGCGATCCTCACCGTGCTGTTGTTGGTTGGCTTGCCGCTGGCCGAAGCGGCCAGCACGCCACCCCGGTTGACGACGCCTGTGCCTGGTGCACCGGGTACGCCGACGCCCACGCCATACCCGCAGGTTACCCCGAGTACGCCGCCCAAGGCTTATGACAGCCAGCCGGGGGCGCCGCTGTTGCCGCCCATGCCGGTGCCGGGGCCACCGAAGGATCAGCCGTTGCCGGGGTTGCGGCCGGAGCCGCCGAAGCCGGCGGTGCAGGATGATTAGGGCTATACGGCTTTAGTTTTTTGGCGCCTGTGAGATCGAGCGCCGCGCCGGCGGCGCTCGGTTTCACAGGCGCAGAAAACCTGTCGGCGAACCCTCCAAACCTCACACCATACCCAGCTCGCCAAACACGAACGCATATTCCAGCGCCACATCCTTGAGCCCCTGGTACCGGCCGCTCATGCCCCCATGGCCAGCACCCATCTCGGTCTTGAGCAGCAGCAGGTTGCTGTCGGTCTTGCGGGTACGCAACCGCGCCACCCATTTGGCCGCTTCCCAGTACTGCACGCGGCTGTCGTTGTAACCCGCCACCACCAGCATCGCCGGGTAGGCCTGGGCTTTCACGTTCTCATACGGCGCATACGCCTTGATCCGCTCATACACCTCGGGCTCTTCAGGGTTGCCCCATTCGTCGTACTCGGTCACGGTCAGCGGCAGCTCGGGGTCGAGCATGGTGTTGAGCACGTCGACGAACGGCACTTCGGCAATTGCACAGCGGAACAGCTCGGGGCGCAGGTTGAGCACCGCGCCCATCAGCAGGCCACCGGCGCTGCCGCCACTGATGGCCAGGCGGTCAGATGAGGTGACGCCTTCGGCAATCAGGTGCTGCGCACAGGCGATGAAGTCGCTGAAGGTGTTGTGTTTGTGCTCCTGCTTGCCGGCGCGGTACCAGGCCTCACCCAGTTCACCGCCGCCACGCACATGGGCGATGGCAAAGGCCACGCCGCGCTCCAGCAGGCTCAGACGTGCATGGGAGAACCACGGGTCGAGGCTTTCGCCGTAGGCACCGTAACCGTACAGGTAGAGCGGCACGGTCTTGCCCAGGTCCTGGCGGCGACGCACCAGGCTGATCGGCACCCGGGTGCCGTCTGCTGCGCTTGCCCACAGGCGCTCACTCACATAGTCATCGGCATTGAACGCACCCAGTACAGGGGTTTGCTTGAGCACGGCCTGGGCGCCTGTGGCCAGCTCCAGCTGGCGCACCTGGGCTGGGCGGTTGAGTGCCTCGTAGCGCAGGCGTATGCGGGTGCTGGCGAACTCCAGGCTGTCCTGCACGTACAGGCTGTAGGCCGCGTCTGGGAGTTCGACGCGATAGGCCGGCAGAGCCTGCGGGCGTACTTCGATGATCGGCAGGCCGCCTTCGCGCAGGCTCAGGGTCAGGGCGCTGGCGTTCAGGCTGAGGCCTTCGAGCATGATCGTGTCGCGGTGTGCCACCAGCACCTGCCATTGCTCACGGCTTGGTACGGGCGTGGCCGGTGCGTGGTACAGGGCAAAGTTGATGCCGTCCTGGTTGGTGCGGATAAACCAGCGCCATTCGCCATCGAGCTGACCGTGGTCGGGGAAGTACTCGTGGCCTTCGACACGCGGGGCCAGGCAGGTAAACGGCGCCTGTGGAGTTTCGGCGTCCAGTACCCAGGCTTCGCAGGTGGTTTTGCTGTTCAGCAGCAGCACCAGCTGGCGCTCGGAGCTGGTGCGGTAGCAGTGCAGGAAAAAGCGCCCGTCGGGCTCTTCGAACACGGTCTGGGCACCGTCGTTGCCCAGGGTGTGGCGGCGCAGGCGCCATGGCCGGTGGGTGTCATCCAGTTCGGCGAAGAACAGCGTCTGGCTGTCGTTGGCCCAGGTCAGGCTGCCGTCGCAGTCGTCGAAGGGCAGGGCAGTGACGTTGCCGTTGGCCAGGTCTTTGACGTACAGGGTGTAGATTTCGTCGCCGCTGGTGTCGAGGCTGTAGGCCAGCAGGCGGTGGTCGGGGCTGACGTTGAAGGCGCCCAGCGACAGGAAACCACCCTTGGCCAGGGCGTTGGGGTCGAGCAGCAGTTGCTCCTGGCTTTCATCGACCGTATTGGCGTCGTCGGCCGGACGAGGGCAGCGGTAATGGCGTGGGTATTCGTCGCCAGCGGTGGTGCGGGTGTAATAGAGGTAAGGGCCCCAGGGAGACGGCAGCGACAGGTCGGTTTCCTGGATGCGGCCCTTGATTTCTTCGAACAGTTGCTCGCGCAAGGGGGCCTGGTCAGCCAGGCAGGCTTCCTGGTAGGCGTTTTCGGCTTGCAGGTAGGCGAGCACCTCGGGCGTGTCGCGCTGTTGCAGCCAGGCGTACGGGTCGGTGGTGTTGTCGGCGTGGGCGATGGGCGGCTGGGGCTTGTTGGGCATTGGTGATCTCTTGGCTAGGGACAGGCAAACACTGTCTGCGCCCGGAAAAGTGTTTATCATAGGCGTCTCTTTGCCTGGCTTGCACGAACACCATGACCGAGAACGACTACACCTTCGCCTGGGGCCTGTACGCTGTGGCCGCTTTGGGCTGCCTGCTGGTGGGCTTCAAGCTCACCGGCTGGATGTGGCGCTGGCTGCGCGAACCGCTGCGGGTGGTGCTGGCGGTGCTGTTGCTGACCCCGACCGTGGTTGACCCGGTAAAGGACAGCTTCGCCCCGGCCATCGCCATCACGGCCCTGGATGTCGCGTTCAAGGTCGGCAACAACGCCTGGCGTGCGGTGTCCGACTTCGCCATGTACGGCATGATCGCCTTCGGCCTGTATTTCCTCTTCGTGTTGCTGCGCTGGCCACTGGAAAAGCGCGCCCGCGAGCGCCGTGCGCAAGCCGAGGCTGCTGCCCATCGCCAGGCGACCGAAGATGACCAGCTCTCCGCCCAGGCGCCCTTGGCTGCCGATCGCGGTGACCGTTACCGCGACGACCCACGCCCTGCCGCACCGCGCGGCAATGGCCGGGTCGAGCCCCGTCTGTAAGCGCAGGAGACACGCCTATGTGCGAACTGCTGGGCATGAGTGCCAACGTCCCCACCGATATCGTTTTCAGCTTCACCGGTCTGATGCAGCGCGGCGGGCGTACTGGCCCGCACCGTGACGGCTGGGGCATCGGCTTTTACGAAGGCCGTGGTCTGCGCCTGTTCCAGGACCCGGCAGCTAGCAGCGAATCGGAGGTGGCCAACCTGGTGCAGCGCTATCCGATCAAGAGCGAGGTGGTGATCGGCCACATCCGCCAGGCCAACGTCGGCCGGGTGTGCTTGTCCAACACCCACCCGTTCGTGCGGGAAATGTGGGGCCGCAACTGGTGCTTCGCGCACAACGGCCAGCTGGGCGACTTCAAAGGCCTGGCCAGTTTCTACCGGCCGGTCGGCGACACCGACAGCGAAGCGGCCTTCTGCGACCTGCTCAACCGCATCCGCAGTGCGTTCCCCGAGCCGGTGCCGGTGGAACAGCTGCTGCCGGTGCTGGTCGAAGCCTGTGCCGGCTACCGTGGCCAGGGTGTGTTCAACTGCATGCTCAGTGACGGCGACTGGCTGTTCTGCTTCTGCTCGACCAAGCTGGTACACATTACCCGACGTGCGCCTTTTGGTGCCGCGCGGTTGAAGGATGTCGACCTGATCGTCGATTTCCATACCGAAACCACCCCCAACGACGTGGTCACGGTGATCGCCACCGAGGCCCTGACCGAAAATGAGACCTGGCAGCGCTACGAGCCGGGTCAGTGGGCCCTGTGGCGGCACGGCGAGTGCGTGGCGCACGGCCAGAGCTAAGGACGCTGCATGTTCAGAAGTTACCTGCGGTTGCTGCTGTTCACCTTCGGCCTGCTGGCCGGTATTCAGGTCCCGGGGCTGGTCAAGGACTACAGCCAGCGGGTCGAGGCGCACCTGTTCGAATCGCGCGAGGCGCTGGATGGCTTTCGGCAAACGGCCGAGCGTTTTTTCAAGGGCGACTTGCAGGCGCTGCTGCAGCATTACCGCAGCAGTGACGACCCGGTGTTCAACAGTGATGCCAACAGCATCGAAAGCCTGATGATCCGCAACGAACTGCTGGAAAACGAATGGCAAGCGTTGCAAGGGCCGTGGGCGCAGCGTACCTGGCATGTGCTGGTGCAGGCTGATCCGCAGTTGCGGGAAGAAACGCTGAATGGCTACAGCTACCAGATTCTGTTGGTCCCCGAGGCGGTCGGCTGGGGTGTAGGGGCCGGGTTTGTGCTGGCCTTTGTGGTTGAGAGCCTGTTGCTGGGGATTGGCTGGGTGATCCTGGGCGGGCGGCGTGGCGCGGTGAAAGAGAGCTGGCGCTGACGTTCGCCTCGATCTCACAGGCGCGGAAAACCTAACGGCGAACAGCTACGAAGCTAGCACAATCCGCTGCCCACCCACATCTCGGGCATACAGCTCCAGTACCTGCCGGCAAACCCCGACCACTTCATCCACCAGCGCCACCCCGGTCTGCCAGGCCACCACCAGCTCCAGGCTGGGCGGGGGTTGTAGCCCTTCCAGCAACACCAACTCACCCCGGCCCAACTCGGCATCCACCAACGCTGGCGGCAACGCGCCAATACCAAACCCATCGCGTAACAGCCGGGTAATCGCCGCCACCGAGTTCACGCAGTTCAGCCGCGGTGCCTCAGCCCCCGCAGCTTGCAGCAAGCTCAGCACCTCCTGGTGTGGCCGCGAATTTTTCGAAAAGGTGATGATGCGCTCGCGCCCAAGCTCGGCCAGCGACGCATAGTCCCGGTGCTGGTGCGAGCCTGCGGCCACTACCCAGCCCATCGGGTAACGCGCCAGGTCCAGGCTGCGGATCGACTGCTCGCGCAGGAGGTCGGTCTGCAGGATCACGTCCAGAAAACCCTTCTGCAGCTGCTCGCGCAGGTTCAGCGCAGTGTCGGCCACCAGTTCGATTTCCACCTGTGGGTAGCGCTCGGTCAGCTCCGCCACCAGTGCGCTCATCCAGGTGTGGATCACGGTGTCCATCACCCCGATACGAATGCGCCCAACCTTGGCCCGGTCGCTGTCCAGCGACTGTTTCATGGCCTTGGCGGTTTCCAGCATGCGTTCGGCATATTCCAGCACCTTGCCGCCTTCCGGCGTCAGGCTGACCCCGCGTGAGTCGCGCAGCAACAGCTTCACGCCAAGGTCTGCCTCCAGCGCGGCAATGCGGCTGGACACCGAGGCTTGAGTGGTGAACAGCTTTTCTGCGGTCAGGCGGAAGCTCTTGAGCCGGGCGACCCAGACGAAGGTTTCGAGGAAGCGAAGGTTCATGATCAGTTTTTCTTGTTCCAGACCGGCGGTTTTTCTCGTTGGACGCAGGCGGCGTGGCCTCTGAACAATGGTGCCCAGGCCGCGACGCTTTATGTCGCCCATAAAACAATACCAACAAGCCGAGGCATCCATGAACCCCACCGGCGTGCAGCAGCAGGTCAGTTCCCCACCTTCGTCCGGGCCTTTCGCCTGGTACCGCGATATCGACAAACAGCAACGGCGCACGTTCTGGAGCTGCAAGATCGGCTACGGCCTGGACGGCATGGACACGCAGATGCTCAGCTTCGTCATCCCTACGCTGATCATGCTGTGGGGCATCACCACCACCGAAGCCGGGTTGATCCACACCAGCACGTTGATCGCCTCGGCCGTAGGCGGCTGGGTCGCCGGCATCCTCTCCGACCGCATCGGCCGGGTGCGTACCCTGCAACTGACGGTGCTGTGGTTCGCCTTTTTCACCTTCCTGTGCGGTTTTGCCCAGAACTACGAACAGTTGCTGATCGCCCGGACGCTGATGGGCTTTGGCTTCGGCGGTGAATGGACTGCTGGCGCGGTATTGATCGGCGAGGTCATCCGCGCCCAGGACCGTGGCAAGGCGGTGGGCATGGTGCAATCCGGCTGGGCCATCGGTTGGGGCCTTACGGCGATTCTCTACGCGCTGCTGTTCTCCTGGCTGCCGCCAGAGCAGGCCTGGCGTGCGCTGTTCCTGCTGGGGCTGGTACCCGCTGTCTTCGTGATCTTCGTCCGTCGCCTGGTCAAGGACCCTGAGGTGTACCGCGAGGCCAAGGCGGTGGAAAACGCCGAGGCACCTTCGCACTTCTACGAAATCTTCGCCCCGGGCATGCTCTGGACCACTGTACGTGCGTCCTTGCTGACCACCGGCGCACTGGGCGGCTACTACGCCATCACTTCGTGGCTGCCGACCTTCCTCAAGAACGAGCGCGGCCTGAGCGTGCTGGGCACAGGTGGCTACCTGGCCATGGTGATCGTCGGCTCCTACGTGGGCTATGTGGTCAGCGCTTACCTGTCCGACCTGCTGGGGCGCAAGAAGAACTTCATCCTGTTCGCCGTGGGCTCGTTCGTCATCGTGCTGCTGTACACGCAAATGCCGGTCAGCGATGGCGTGATGCTGTGGCTGGGCTTCCCGCTGGGCTTCTTCGCTTCGGGCATCTTCAGCGGCATGGGGGCGTTCCTCACCGAACTGTTCCCTACGCGCATTCGCGGTTCGGGGCAGGGCTTTTGCTACAACATCGGCAAGGTCGTTGCGGCACTGTTCCCGTTGCTGATCGGCATGCTTGGCCAAAATGTGCCGCTGGGCTTGGGTATCGGTGTGTTCTCTGCTGTGTCCTACGGGATTGTCATCGTGGCCGCCTTGAGCCTGCCGGAAACCTGCGGCAAACAGCTCAAGGCGCGGTAAGGTAGGGCTATGGACAACAACAAGGGAGACCGCGTGGTGGAACGCCTGCTACTCAATTGCGACATGGGCGAGAGCTTCGGCAGCTGGCGCATGGGCCTGGACGCCGAGGTGATGCCCTACATCGATTGCGCCAACATCGCCTGTGGCTACCACGCAGGTGACCCCGGCATCATGCGCCGAACCGTGGCCCTGGCGCTGGAGCATGGGGTGACCATCGGCGCGCACCCCGCTTACCCGGACCTGGTCGGCTTTGGCCGCCGCTCCATGGCTTGCAGCCCGGAAGAAATCCGCGACCTGCTGCACTACCAGGTCGGTGCGTTGGCGGGTATCTGCAAAGTGCTGGGGGGCCGCGTGGCCTATGTGAAACCTCATGGCGCGCTGTACAACGACATGATGGCCGACCCGCTCAAGCTGCGCACCGTGCTGGAGGCCGTGGCAGCCTACGACAGCAACCTGCCGCTGATGCTCATGGCCACTGCCGACAACCGTGCTGCCCAGGCTCTGGGCGATGAAGTCGGCGTGCCGCTGTGGTTCGAAGCGTTCGCCGACCGCGCCTACACCGCCAGCGGCCACCTGGTGTCGCGACGCCTGCCTGGGGCGGTGCATCACGACCCGGCACTGGTCGTTGAGCAGGCCGTGCGTCTGGCTCGGGGCGACACTCTGGTGGCGGACGATGGCAGTGCCCTGCGCCTGCACGCCAGCACCCTCTGCGTGCATGGCGACAACGACAGTTCGGTGGCAGCGGTGCGGCAGATACGCCAGGCCCTTGATGCCATGGAGGCACGATGAAGCCGCGCATCGAAACGGTGGCCATCGACAGCCTGATGGTGCGCCTGTTCGATCGTATCGACGAGGCGAACATGCCCTGGATGCTCGCCGCCAGTCAGCGCCTGAGCGCCGCGTTCGGTAAGCACTTGCTGGACCTGGTGCCGTCCTATACAACCCTGATGGTGCAGTTCGACTTGCCGCCGGGTGAGGCGAGGGCGCTGATCTTCCAGGCCCTGGACGGTTTGCAGCCAGACACCGGCAGCGGCGGTCGGCGTCATGAGATTCCAGTCTGGTATGACGCCAGCGTCGGCCCGGAGCTGCCCGTTCTGGCGGCCCGCAGCGGCTTGAATGAAGCCGATGTCATCCGCTTGCACAGCGAGCGCGACTATCCGGTATTCGCTTTGGGCTTCGCCCCAGGTTTTGGCTTTATGGGCCTGGTGGACGAGCGCCTGGCCAGCCCGCGCCTGAGCACCCCGCGCAAGCGCGTGGCGGCGGGTAGCGTGGGCATTGCCGAGCGGCAGACGGCAGCGTATCCGGCGGTATCGCCGGGCGGCTGGAACCTGATTGGCCGTACCCCGGTGCGCCTGTTCGACCGGGATCGCGAGGGCTACAGCCTGTTGCAACCCGGTGACCGGGTGCGCTTCGTGCCGGTTTCGCGCAGCGAATTCCTGGCCTTGGGTGGTGATGTGGAGGCGCAGGGATGAAGCAGTTGAAGATCGAGGCCAGTACGCCGTTGTGCCAGTTGCAGGACGCCGGGCGCTTTGGCGTGCGCCACTTGGGCGTAACCCAAGGCGGTGCGCTGGACTGGGTGGCGATGCACTGGGCCAACTGGCTGCTCGGCAACCCGTTGGGGGCGCCGGTGGTCGAGGTAGCGCTGGGTGGGTTCTGCGTGGTGGCCGAACAGGCGTGTGTGCTGGCCTTGGCCGGTGCCGATCTGGATGCGCGGGTTGATGATCAGCCTTTGGCCCCCTGGCGCAGCTTTGCCCTGGCCAAGGGGCAGCGCTTGACCCTGAAGCAGCCTAAGCAGGGCGTTCGGGCTTATCTGGCGGCACCGGGCGGGTTCCTGGGCGAAGATGTGCTGGGCAGTTGTGCCACGGTGGTACGTGAAGAGCTGGGTGGCATTGATGGCCAAGGGGCTGCGCTGGTTAAAGGCCAGGCATTAGCGTTCACCGGTAGCGATGCAACCCTGCGCGAGGTGCCGCATGCGTTGCGGCCGCAGTACGCACAAAAGCCTGTGCTCGATTTGGTCATGGGCGCGCAGATCGGCGACTTCAGTGGTATCAGCCTGTTCGAGGCGTTCAACAGTGACTGGGCGCTGGACAGCCGGGCCGACCGCATGGGCATCCGCCTGCTGGGGCCGCAGCTGGTCTATCAGGGCGCGCCGATGATTTCCGAAGGCATACCGCTGGGGGCCGTGCAGGTGCCGCCAGATGGGCAGCCGATCGTGCTGCTCAATGACCGGCAGACCATTGGTGGTTATCCGAGGCTGGGGGCGTTGACGCCGCTGGCGTTGGCGCAACTGGCGCAGTGCATGCCGGGGGCAGTGGTGCGGTTCAGGGCGGTGGTGCAGGATGAGGCGTGGCGAGAGCAGCAGGCTTTTGGAGTGCGTTGGCTTTGAGATCTATGGGGCCGCAAAGCGGCCCCATACTCACTTGGACAGGTACCGCATCCCTTCCTCCAACCCCTGCAAGGTCAGCGGATACATCTTGTCTTCGATCAAATCCCGCACCAGATGGGTCGAAGCGGTGTAGTCCCAGGCCTGCTTCGGATACGGGTTGATCCAGATGATCTTCCTGAACTTCTCCATGAAGCGCAGCATCCACACATACCCGGCCTCTTCGTTCCAGTGCTCCACGCTACCCCCCGGCTGGGTGATTTCGTAGGGCGCCATGGCCGCGTCACCCACGAACACCACCTTGTAGTCGTCGCCATACTTGTGCAGCAGGTCGAAGGTGGAATACCGCTCCGAGGTGCGGCGCAGGTTGTTCTTCCATACCGACTCGTACACGAAATTGTGGAAGTAGTAGTACTCCAGGTGCTTGAACTCGGTCTTGCACGCCGAAAACAGCTCTTCGCACACCTTGATGTGCGCGTCCATCGAGCCGCCGATGTCGAACAGCAACAGCAGCTTAACCGTGTTGCGCCGCTCAGGGCGCATCTGGATGTTCAGCAACCCGGCATCACGCGCGGTGTGGTCGATGGTGCCGTCGATGTCCAGCTCTTCGGCAGCCCCCTCACGGGCGAACTTGCGCAGCCGGCGCAGGGCCAGCTTGATGTTGCGCGTGCCCAGTTCCACCTGGTCGTCCAGGTTCTTGTACTCGCGCTGGTCCCACACTTTCACTGCCTTGCCCTGGCGCTTGCCGGCTTCGCCCACGCGGATACCCTCGGGGTTGAAGCCGCCTGAGCCGAACGGGCTGGTACCGCCAGTGCCGATCCACTTGTTGCCACCGGCGTGACGCTCCTTCTGCTCCTCAAGGCGCTTCTTGAATTCTTCGATCAGCTTGTCCAGGCCGCCAAGGGACTGGATCTGTGCACGCTCTTCGTCAGTGAGCGAGCGCTCGAATTCCTTGCGCAGCCAGTCTTCGGGGATCAGTGCCTCGATGTGCCGGTCGAGGTTTTCAAGGCCCTTGAAATAGGCGGCAAACGCCCGGTCGAACTTGTCGAAATGGCGTTCGTCTTTCACCAGAATGGCGCGGGCGAGGTAGTAGAATTCGTCCATGTCGGCGAATACCACGCGCTTTTGCAGGGCCTGGTGCAGGTCCAGCAACTCGCGTACCGACACCGGCACCTTGGCCGCGCGCATTTCATTGAACAGGTTGAGCAGCATGGCCCGGCTCCTGTCAGCGGTTGCCGCGCCGGCTCATGAAGGCCAGGCGCTCCAGCAGTTGCACGTCCTGCTCGTTCTTTACCAGCGCACCGGCCAAGGGTGGGATGGCCTTGGTCGGGTCGCGCTCGCGCAGCACCGCTTCACCGATGTTGTCGGCCATCAGCAGCTTCAGCCAGTCGACCAGCTCGGAGGTGGACGGCTTTTTCTTCAGGCCAGGTACCTTGCGCACATCGAAGAACACATCCAGCGCCTCGCTGACCAGCGACTGGCTGATGTTCGGATAGTGCACGTCGACGATCTGCTGCAGGGTAGTGCGGTCAGGGAAGGCGATGTAGTGGAAGAAGCAGCGGCGCAGGAAGGCGTCCGGCAGCTCCTTTTCGTTGTTGGAGGTGATGATGATGATCGGGCGCTGCTTGGCCTTGATGGTCTCGTCGATTTCGTAGACGTAGAACTCCATCTTGTCCAGCTCTTGCAGCAGGTCGTTGGGGAACTCGATGTCGGCCTTGTCGATTTCGTCGATCAGCAGGATGACCCGTTCTTCGGCCTCGAAGGCCTCCCACAGCTTGCCCTTTTTCAGGTAGTTGCGCACATCGTGCACCTTGTCCACGCCCAGTTGCGAGTCACGCAGGCGGCTCACTGCGTCGTACTCGTACAACCCCTGGTGGGCCTTGGTGGTGGACTTGATGTGCCAGGTGATCAGGCGCGCGCCGAACGAGGCAGCCAGTTGCTCGGCAAGCATGGTCTTGCCGGTGCCGGGCTCGCCCTTGACCAGCAGCGGGCGTTCGAGGGTGATGGCCGCGTTTACCGCCAGTTTCAGGTCGTCTGTGGCGACGTAGTCGCGGGTGCCTTCGAACTTCATGGGTGTGTCCTCTGCGGGTGTGCTGTTCTGGCCCTATCGTCGGCAAGCCAGCTCCCACAGGTACTGCACAAGTCTTGAAAACCGTGGGGTCCCTGTGGGAGCTGGCTTGTCGACGATAGGGCCAGTACACACACACCAGTTTTTGATGTGTTACCGACTATAACGCGGGGTTGGCTGGCTGAAAACGCAGACCGGGTATTCAGTCCCTGAATGCCCCGTCACGCTCACTCAGTCGGAATCCGGCCTGGGCTGCTCATACCGCGCATTGAACGCCTGGATGAAGCCATTACGCAGTATCTGCAAGAACGCCTCGAATGCGCTGACATCCTGTTTACGCACACTGCCACTGAGCTCCACACGGGTGGCGAACTGGTTCTTGCGCTGGTTCTTCAGTACAGTTTCGGTCGCCCCAATCAGCGCCTCCCACACCGAGCGGAAAAAGCCTTTGTCCTTTTCCTGCACGTCCTGTTGCCAGTTGAACACGTCCACATCACGCAATAACGGTTTGATATACCCCGTAAGCCGGCCATTCTCGGCCTGCGCCTCGATCACCAGGTCACCATGGCCTGCATTGAAATCGAACTTACCGTAGGCGCTGGAAAAGTCATTGAGCCTGCGCAGCTCAATGCCCGTGGCGCGCAAGCGGAACTGGAAGTCGTCGAAATCGCTGAACGGGTCGAATGTGGCACGGCTTTCGACCCTGGCATCGCCCAGCAGCAGGGCACTGGCCTCCAGACTGGCGTCGCGCCGGCCCTGCTTGTTGCGCACGTTGGTCAGGTTGCGAATGTTGGCATTGAGCTGGGTGGCCTTGAGGTCGACCGGTGGTTTGGAGTTGAAGTTGCGGAAGGTCAGCACGCCGTTGTCGATACGCACCTCGTTGAGCGTAATGGGCAGCAGTTTTTCCAGTTGTTGCCGCCAGTCGGTTCCCCGGCCGGTCTGCGATGCCTGTTTGCTGCCGCCGTCGACGAAATTCAGCACAGGACGGGCGAAGGTCACTGTGGCCACCACGGCCTTGTCGTACCAGAGCGAGGCCCAACTCACCGACAGGTCGATCAGCGGTGCATCAAGGAAGGGCACCGGAACCCTGCCGCTCGTCTTGACGATTTTCAGCCCGTTGATCTGGTAAGCGCCGCGCCACCAGGCCAGGTCCACGTCGGCCACCTGGCCCCGATAGTCGCCCATGTTGGCCAGTTTGTCGTTCAGGTAGTCGCGCACCAGGTAGGGCAGGGCCAGGTGCAGCGTTACCAACAGCACGACCAGGCTGCATATGCCGATCAGCGGCCAGCGATAACGGGCTCTCATCGGGGCGTCTCCAAGGCGGGATGTGCGGTTGACCGCAATGCCCCCGGTTGAGTTCGAACAGGCTTTACGGGCCACTGGCCGGGGCTTACCCTTGAGGTCTTTCCCTGCTCTTTTTCATGCCAAGGACCCCTGCCATGAGCCGTATCTTTGCAGACAATGCCCACTCCATCGGTAACACGCCGCTGGTGCAGATCAACCGCATCGCCCCACGTGGTGTGACCATCCTGGCCAAGATCGAAGGGCGCAACCCAGGCTACTCGGTCAAGTGCCGCATCGGTGCGAACATGGTCTGGGACGCCGAGAGCAGCGGCAAGCTCAAACCGGGCATGACCATCGTCGAACCCACCTCGGGCAACACCGGTATCGGCCTGGCCTTCGTCGCCGCTGCCCGTGGTTACAAACTGATGCTGACCATGCCCGCTTCCATGAGCCTGGAGCGTCGCAAGGTACTGAAGGCACTGGGCGCCGAACTGGTACTGACCGACCCGGCCAAGGGCATGAAAGGCGCCATCGAGAAGGCCAACGAAATCGTCGCGTCCGACCCGGCCCAGTACTTCCTGCCGGGCCAGTTCGAAAACCCGGCCAACCCGGCCATCCATGAAAAAACCACCGGCCCGGAAATCTGGAACGACACCGACGGCGCAGTCGACGTGCTGGTGGCGGGTGTGGGCACCGGCGGCACCATCACCGGTGTATCGCGCTACATCAAGCACACTCAGGGCAAAGCCATTCTGTCGGTGGCCGTTGAGCCGGCGTCGTCGCCGCTGATTACCCAGACCCTGGCCGGCGAAGAACTCAAGCCCAGCCCGCACAAGATCCAGGGCATCGGCGCCGGTTTCGTGCCAAAAAACCTCGACCTGTCCATCGTCGACCAGGTGGAAACGGTAACCGATGAAGAGTCCAAGGCCATGGCCATCCGCCTGATGCAGGAAGAGGGCATCCTCTGCGGTATTTCCTGTGGCGCAGCCATGGCTGCCGCCGTGCGCCTGGCCGAAAAGCCGGAAATGCAAGGTAAGACCATCGTCGTAATACTGCCGGATTCGGGCGAGCGTTACCTGTCGAGCATGTTGTTCAGCGACATGTTCAGCGAGCAGGAAAACCAGCAGTAATCGGCCTCGCCGCTGACCCGGCGCAACAATCGGCGGCCTGGTTTATTGCAAAATCTTCATGAATGCGATCCCGCCCGGGTTGTTTTTACCTCGGCGGGATCGGTTTATGATGGCAGGATGATTTTCAGGAGAGCAGGACGCGCAGCCCTGGCTCTTCCCCAAGGAGTGAAAGCATGACCTTTTCCTTTGCAGCCAAGGCGGGTGTCTTGCTGGTGTTTTTCGGCAGCGTGCTGTTCGTGCACTTGCGCGGCAAGGCCCGCCTGCCAGTGTTGCGCCAGTTCGTCAACCATTCGGCGCTGTTCGCCCCGTACAACGCTTTGATGTACCTGTTCTCCGGCGTGCCGTCCAAGCCCTACCTGGACCGTCAGCGCTTCCCTGAACTGGACGTGTTGAAAGACAACTGGCAGGAAATCCGCGAAGAGGCCATGCGCCTGTTCGACGAGGGCTACATCCGCGCCGCCGAGAAGGACAACGACGCCGGTTTCGGCTCGTTCTTCAAGAAAGGCTGGAAGCGTTTTTACCTGAAGTGGTACGACAAACCTCTGCCTTCGGCCGAAACGCTGTGCCCACGCACCGTCGAGCTGGTCAGCAGTATCCCCAACGTCAAGGGTGCGATGTTTGCCCTGCTGCCTGGCGGCAGCCACCTGAACCCGCACCGTGACCCGTTCGCAGGGTCCCTGCGCTACCACCTGGGCCTGTCCACCCCCAACTCCGATGCTTGCCGCATCTACGTCGATGGCGAGGAATATGCCTGGCGTGATGGCGAAGACGTGATGTTCGACGAAACCTATGTGCACTGGGTCAAGAACGAGACCGACGTTACCCGCGTCATTCTGTTCTGCGACATCGAACGCCCGCTGAGCAGCCCGCTGATGACCCGCATCAACCGCCAGGTCAGTGCCTTCCTCGGTCGCGCCACCGCGCCGCAGAATACCGATGACGAGCGCGTGGGCGGGATCAACCAGGCGTATGCCTGGAGCAAGCGCTTCAGCAACAGGATCAGCGGCCATGTGAAGCAGTTCAAGCGCGCCAACCCCAAGGCCTACCGCGTGCTGCGGCCGGTGCTGGCGGTGTTGGTGGCCTATTTGCTTTATCGTTGGTTGTTCTGACCGGCAGGGCCGGCCTCTTTGCGGGTTTAGCCGCGAACTGGCCGGCTCAGGTTGTTGCCCAATCCAGCATTCACCGTTATATTCCGAAACACATATCTTCCCTGAAGACCTGAACATGCCAGCCACCCCTTCCACCGCAAACTTTGCCATCGCGCCAGTCGCGGGCATGGTCGTGCGTGGCAGCCAGCAGCCGGCCATGATCAGTCACTACCCACCACCTGTCAGTGGCGTTGTAGGCGGCGTAGCACCGCCTCCTTGCGTGGTCGTGCTGGGCTGATCGGCTTCTGGCCGAACCCTTTCGCACACGCAACCTACTGAACACGGTCGGCTACTTCCCCTGCTGAAGTCTACGCCCACCGTTCGGCTTATTTGCCCGAATACAGGTGCATACATGTCTGTCTTTTCCAAAACATCCGTGGCCTCGGCGGCCACTACCAGCCTGTTCGTCCTGCTGTGGAGCAGCGGGGCGATCGTCTCCAAGCTGGGCCTGGCGCATGCCAGCCCGTTTGCCTTCCTGCTGTTGCGCTCGGCGCTGGCGCTGACGGGCCTGCTGTTGATCGGCCCGTTGCTGGGGCTGCGCTGGCCGCGTAGCCGTGGGGCCATTCTGCGTGCCCTGGGCACCGGGTGTGTGCTGCTCGGCGCCTACCAGATCTTCTATTTGCTGGCGCTCAATACCCATGTCACCCCGGGCGTCATGGCCACGGTGATGGGGGTTCAACCCATCCTGACCGTGGTGCTGATGGAGCGGCAACGTTCCTGGAGCCGTCTGTTCGGACTGGGGCTGGGCTTGGCTGGCTTGATCATGGTGGTCTACCAGGGCATCAACCTGGGCGGCGTGTCGCTGGCGGGGATGCTGTTCGCCCTGCTGGCGCTGGCCAGCATGACCTTGGGTTCGATCCTGCAGAAGCGCATCACCGACAACCCCATGGGCACGCTGCCGCTGCAGTACCTGGCCGGTTTTGCCATGTGTGCGCTGTTCGCGCCTTTGCAACCGCTGCAGGTCGAGTGGACCGGCGGCTTCATCGGCGCGCTGCTGTGGATGGGCCTGGTGGTCTCGTTGCTGGCGACCCTGCTGCTGTACCGGCTGATCGCCAAGGGTAACCTGGTCAATGTCACCAGCCTGTTCTACCTGGTGCCGGCAGTGACCGCAGTGATGGACTTCCTGATCTTCGGTAACCGCCTGGCACCGCTCAGCCTGCTGGGCATGGGGCTGATCGTGGTGGGCCTGCTGTTCGTGTTTCGCAAACCCGCTGCCCGGTTGGCCGAGGCGTAAGCCTTAGCGGAACTCTTCGGGGATGGTGTGGCGCAGCACGCCTTCCTCGAAGTCCAGCAGGCCGGCTTCGCGCTGGGTGAGCAGGTAGTAGAGCAGGGTATCGAGCGACCGCTGCGATGGCACCTCGACAGCCAGCATCTTCACGGCCTGCTCGGTTTCGCAGTTGCAGCCGAAGTCCTGCAACGCTGCGCGTACCTGGTCCAGGGTTTCCGGCGGTTTGACCACCACCCGAAACACCGAGCTGCCGCTGCGCTGGCGCAGTTCGGCGAACCAGGTCTCGCCGGCGTCTTCACGGGTGCCGATCACGTCGCCCGGGGCGATGCCGTAAACGTGGAAGGGAATATTGTCGACGGCATAGCCACCTTCCACGGCTTTTGCCCACAGGCCCTCGACCGAGGCCGGTGGGTAGCCGGTCTCGTCCTGTTCCAGGCGGAACAGGACTTTCTTGTACGCGCTGTTCATCGTGTACCCCGCTTCAACTGCGCGCCGGGCGCAGCACCAGCCACAGTGCCACGCCAATCAGCAAGCCGCCGTACAGGTGTGCCATCGACAGCGGCTCGTCCAGCAACCACGCCCCCCACAATACGCCGAATGCCGGGATCAGGAAGGTTACGGTGCTGGCTTTTACCGGGCCGATTTCTTCCAGCAGGCGGAAGTACAGGATGTAGGCGAATGCAGTGCACAGCAGGCCCAGGCCCAGCAGCGACAGCCATACCTGCCAGCCCCCCCAGCTGGCGGGCGGTTGGGTGAGTGCGCTCCAGCCGAACAGCGGGCTCAACATGAGGGTGGCGCCGAGCATGCTGCCCAGTGCTGACAGGCGGCTGTCCAGACCACTGACCCAGCGGCGGGCGAGGAACCCGGCAAAGCCGTAGCAGGTGGTGGCCGCCAGGCAGGCGAGGGCGCCTTGCACCAAGGCCATGTCCAGTGCCACCGGGCCAGCGCCGCTGAGGATGCCGACCCCGAACAGGCCCAGGAAAATGCCGCAGAGCTTGGGCAGGGTCATGGGTTCGCGGAAGAACAGCACGCCGATCAGTACGCCCATCAGCGGCGTGGTAGCGTTGAAAATGGCCGAATAGCCAGCCGGCAATACCTGGGCCGCTACGGAATAGAAGGTGGCGGGGATGCCGGAGTTGATCATGCCCAGCACCAGGCAGGCGCCGAGCTTGCCCTGGAAATCCCAGCGTACGCGGGCGGCGGCGACGATGGCGACCAGGCCCAGGCAAGCGATGGACACACGGAAGAACGCGGTCGGCACCGTGCCCAACTCGGGGGCGATGATGCGCATGAACAGGAAACTCGCTCCCCAGACGGCGGCAAGGGTTAGCAGGCGGGCTAGGGCGATGGGGCTCACAACGGTCTCCGGAGGCAGGGCAGGGGCGCGAGTTTACGCGAGGGGGCGGGGAGATTCTTGTGCTTTCTTGCGGTGTAATCCTGTGCGGCTAAGCTGTCTATCTCACCCCGCACCGAGGTGTCCCGCATGACCCAGCACTGGCCTGCCGGCGAGATCGCCCGGATGATCCTCGATGGCTTTGACGACTATCGCGAGCATTTTCGCCGCATCACCCTCGGTGCCCGTGAGCGTTTCGAACAGGCGCGCTGGCAAGCGTGCCAGCGCGCCGCTGCCGCACGGATCAACCTGTATGAGCAGAAGGTCGGCGAGGTCAACGGCTGGTTGCGGGATGCGTTCGATGACGAGGTGCTGCTGGAGGTCGGCCAGTGGCCCTTGGTGAAAAGTGCCTACATAGGCCTGATCGACCCGCGCCTGGACGATGAACTGTCGGAGACCTGGTACAACTCGCTGTTCTGCAGCCTGTTCAGCCATGACCAGATCAGCGACGGCTGCATGTTCATCCACACCACCCGGCCGTCGATCCGCAGCCATCAGCGCGCTGCGCAAACCCGTACCTATTGCCCCGATGGCAGCCTCAAGGGCCTGTTGCGCGCGATCTTCGCCGACTACGCATTCGTCTATGGCGACCTTGAAAGCGACCTGTCACGCCTTGAGGAGCAACTGCGCGAATGCCTGCCGGACTGGGTCTGCAAGGACCCGACGCTCGCGGTGGAGCTGTTTTCACCGGTGTTGTACCGCAACAAGGGGGCCTACCTGGTCGGTCGGCTTTACAACAGCGACGAGCAGTGGCCACTGGTGATCCCGCTGTTGCACCGCGAAGGGCATGGTGTAGAGGCCGATGCGCTGATTACCGACGAGGCCGAGGTGTCGATCATCTTTTCCTTCACCCGCTCGTACTTCATGGTCGATGTGCCGGTGCCGGCCGAGTTCGTCAACTTCCTCAAGCGCATCTTGCCCGGCAAGCACATTGCCGAGCTGTACACTTCAATCGGTTTCTACAAACACGGCAAGTCGGAGTTCTACCGGGCGCTGATCAACCACCTGGCCAGCAGCGACGACCGCTTCGTCATGGCACCCGGTGTGCGTGGCATGGTCATGAGCGTGTTTACCCTGCCGGGCTTCAATACGGTGTTCAAGATCATCAAGGACCGTTTTTCGCCCTCGAAAACCGTTGACCGCGCCACGGTGATCGACAAGTACCGGCTGGTGAAAAGTGTCGACCGTGTCGGGCGTTTGGCCGATACCCAGGAATTTGCAGACTTTCGCTTCCCGCGTGACAAGTTCGAGCCAGAGTGCCTGGCCGAGCTGCTGGAGGTGGCGCCATCGACCGTGGCGCTGGAGGGTGACACGGTGCTGATCCGCCACTGCTGGACCGAGCGGCGCATGACGCCGCTGAACCTGTACCTGGAGCATGCCAGCGAAGGCCAGGTGCATGAGGCGCTGGAAGACTATGGTTTGGCCATCAAGCAGTTGGCGGCGGCGAACATCTTCCCGGGTGACATGTTGCTGAAGAACTTTGGGGTGACGCGTCATGGCCGGGTGGTGTTCTACGACTATGACGAAATCAGCTTTTTGACCGAAGTGAATTTCCGCCATATCCCGCCGCCGCGTTACCCGGAAGACGAAATGTCGGGCGAACCGTGGTACTCGATCGGCCCGCATGATGTGTTTCCCGAAGAGTTTCCGCCGTTTCTGTTTGCCGATATCGGCCAGCGGCGGTTGTTCAGCCGGTTGCATGGGGAGTTGTATGACGCGGATTACTGGAAGGGGTTGCAGGCGGCGATCAGGGAAGGGAAGGTGATTGATGTGTTTCCTTATCGGCGCAAGGCTCGGTAAACCTGTTTTTGCAGGCCCGCGAAGAGGCCAGGCCTGTTGAGCACAATTATCCCCTCAAACACTTCAACTCACTGAAATCCGTTCGCACCTTGGCCAACCTATCCTGCAAAAACCGCCGCTGTTGCGGCGTGCTTTGCTGCACCAGGTCCACCAGTAAACTCCGGGCCTGTCGTTCGGTATTCTGAAACGCCGCACGATACGCCGGCGTCCACAAACTCTCCTTGCGCTGCAGCAACGTCGCCAGCCGCGGCTCGAAACTCGCGTCATTGCGCTGGTTCATCGCCAGCAGCAATTGCTGCTGCCAGTGGGCGCGGTTGGCGATCCATTCGCGGTTCTGGTCACCCAGCGCCTGCGACCAGGCTTGCACCCGCTGTTTCTGCACTGGTGTCAGTTCCCCCAGCCATGGCGTCAGGCGTTTTTCCATGCGCTCGGTACGGCGGGCGATCTGTTTGGCCAGCGGTGTATCCACATACTGCTTCTGCCGTTCGCTGATGTCGTCGCGAAAGGCATCACGCATTTCCGCCACTTGGGTGTCGCTCATGCCACGCAACAGTTCAGTGGCCGACGGGGTGATTTCCTCTGCCACCCGGCCAATCGCCTCGCGGGCCTCATGGGTACGTTGCTGCAGGGCCTGGTCGGTCACCTGGTCGTCAGCGACCATGCCGCGTACCCGGTCCAGCCAGTCGAGGTAACCGGGCAGTTGGGTCTTGCAATGCCAGGCCAGGTGCTCGCGCAAGCGGTCGTCGAGCATGGCCTTCTGCTCGCGGTTCATGTCCAGGTAATCGCCCAGCGACCACGGCACCAGGCGATCAAGGTTGCGGTAAGCCAGGTCGATACGGCTGCAGGCGGCCAAGGCCAGGGCGAAGCCGATAGCGACAAGCAGGGCTTTGGACAGGCGTGCAGGCATGTACTGTTCCTTCCCGAATCGGGCCAGACCGTAGACGCCAAGGAGCACGGACGGTTCCACTGCATCAGCGGTCGGACGGTGTGATGGCTTCAGGTGTAGAATAGCCCCCTTGTCTTGAGGATCATCAGAAATGGCTCTGCTTGGGCGTTACAACAGTTTGCAAATCGTGAAGCACGTGGACTTCGGCCTGTACCTGGACGGCGGTGCCGACGGCGAGATCCTGCTGCCCGGGCGCTACATCCCGAAAAACGCCGAAACCGAGGTGGATGACTGGCTGAACGTGTTCATCTACCTGGACAGCGAAGACCAGCTGATCGCCACCACCGAAAAGCCCAAGGTGCAGGTCGGCGAATTCGCCAGCCTCAAGGTCAAGGATATCAACGGTGCCGGCATCTTCCTGGATTGGGGCCTGTCCAAGGACCTGCTGATGCCGTATTCGGAAGAGGCACGGCCGCTGAAGATCGGCGACTACTGCGTGGTGCACGTCTACCTCGACAAGCGCACCCGCCGCATCACCGCTACTTCACGCCTGGACCGCTACCTCGACGTCACCCCGGCTGACTACAAGGTCGGGCAACCGGTCGAGCTGCTGGTCGCCGGTGAAACACCGATGGGCTTCAAGGCCATCATCAACAACCGTCACTGGGGCCTGATTCACAAGAACGAGGTGTTCAAGTTCCTGCGTTCGGGCATGCACGAGAAGGGCTTCATCAAGGAAGTGCGCCACGACGGCAAGATCGCCCTCAGCCTGCAGCCAGTGGGCGCGGCCCTGTCCGACAGCCTGCAAGAACAGATCATGGCACGCCTGGAGGCTGAAGGTGGGGTGTTGGGCGTGTGCGACAAGAGCGACCCGGCGCTGATCAGCAAGCTGTTCAACGTCAGCAAAGGCAACTTCAAGAAGGCCATTGGCGGGTTGTTCAAGCAGGGCCTGATCGTCATCCATGACGACCGTATCGAAAAGGTCTGACTGCCCTTACGCCTGTACGAAGTTGCGGAAGTCCAGTTGCTCGCCACCCGGACGGGTGTCGCGCAGCAGCGAGTCGCGGTCAGCGCTGAGGGCCAGGCTGATGGTCGAGCGGCGCTTGCCGGGCTTGCGCACTTCCATCTGCTCCAGGTGAGCCTTGAGGAAGTTGGTGGGCACCTTCAGGTGCTGCAGCTCATCGCTTTCTGGCGTGTGCAACAGCAGGTTGACCCAGTCGGCCTGGCCCTTGCCCAACAGCGCCACGGGCACTTCGAACCACCACAGGTTGCGTTTGTTGTCCAGGATGGCGAACAGGGTGTTGCTGCTGGTCAGCACCGGCCGGGCCAATGCTTCGTTGCGCCGGGCGATGGCGGCGGGTTTGTCGAGTTTCATGCAGGTTCCTGCGGGTTGACGCTATGAAGGCCTGCATTGTGAGGGGTGGCACGGGGCGGGGCAAGGTTTGTGATTTGCGGTGCCTGTGCCGGCCTCTTCGCGGGTTTACCCGCGAAGAGGCCAGTAGCCTTACCGCCGAACCGGCAGGCTCAACTCGGAGGTTGCCCCATCGGCAGTGGTCACGGTTGCAGTAAAGCTGCGCAACCCGCCGATGTTCTCCAGCACCTGGGCAAACCGCGCCTGCCCCTGCTCGTCACTGTTCACCAGCACGTCCCCAAGGTACTGCTCCGCCTCGGTGCCATCGGCTTGGGCATTACCAAAGAACTCCACGCGCAACAGGCTCGACACCGGTCCCTGCACCTCGCCGCGCAATACATTGCCTTCCAGCGCCATCAGCCGTGGCGCCTGTTGGTTGTGGTTAGGCAGCGGCTGGCAAGGCTTGGGCTCGCCCTTGGCATCACAGATGATCGCCTGGTCCTGCTTGGGCAAATCGGCCCCCACCCCGCGCGAACCTACATACAGCGCATGCGCCTGCGCCGGGACGCCAAACACGATGGCGCCCGTGCGTTGGTCAGGCACGCAGGAGCCGCCCGCCTCGCAGCGGCGGATATCCTGGGTGTTACCCCAGATGCGGTTGGCGCTCAGGCGCGTGGCGGTCGTGTCCGGCTCCGGGCGCAGGGCCACGCCGATGCGGTTACCGTGGATCAGGTTGCCGTCGAGGACGTTGCCCTCGCCGGTCACGCTGACCCCGATCGAGTTGCCGCTGAAGGTATTGGCTGCCAGGTAATTGCGCTTGCCCCAGTTGATCTGCAGGCCGTCGGAGTAGTTCTCGAAGCGGTTGCGCACCACGCTGTTGTCGTTGCCCAGCAGAATCTCGATGCCTTGCGAGGGCTCCGGGTTGGCAGCGGTGGAGCGGAACAGGTTGTCGGCCACCAGGTTGAACGCCGCGCCACGGGTCAGCTCCAGGCCGTCGCCATTGTCGATCAGCTGGTTGCGCAGCACCTTGTTGTTGTTCGTGGTGGTGGCGGTGGGGTTACCGGCACCGTCATCACCGGTCAGCATGATGCCCGCGCCGCCCTTGTTGGCGACGATGCGGTTGTCTTCGATCACGTTGCCGCTGGCGCGGTTGACCAGGATGCCGATGCAGAAGTTGCGCACTTCCAGGCCGCTCAAATGCACGCCTTGGGTATCGCGCAGCACCAGCCCGGGGTGGGTGGTGCTGCGCACGTTGGTGCCAAACTGGCCGGGCAGGGCGCCGGGGCAGGTGCGCACGCCTTGGTCCTTGATGTAAGCCGAACCGTCGATGGCGATGTATTGGCCATCGCGTGCCCAGGGCAGGCCAGTGATGCGCACCGGGCCTTTGATTTCTGGCAGTGGGCTATTGGGGCGGATGACGTAGGGCGGCTTGCCCACTGCCGCAATGTCGATGCGGTAATGGCCAGGGTTCTGGTTGCTGGTTTCGATGGCCCAGCGCAGCGAGCCGGGTTGGCCATCGTCGGCGTAATGCTCGACACGCAGGGTTTCAGGGTGGGCCGGTGCGGCGGCCAGGGCGGGCAAGGGGAGCAGTGGCAGCAAGGCCACCAGCGCAGGCATCAGACGCATGGGTGCGGGTATCCGGAAAACATTGTTTTTATGAAGTGCCAGCCTGCTTTGGGCGGACGTTTGCGGGGGATTTTAGGGCAGGGCTGATGGCATCGCGCGGGCGCAGGGGCGATTCGGTGCGGTATTCGCCCGCAGTTTTACCGCTCGGCCCAAGGGTTACAAATCCGTTGAAACTCCTGGCGAGGGCGCTGGGTCCACCAACTGTCGGCACGGTTTACGTGTCTCCCATTGCAGGAGTTTTGCCATGAGCGGTACTAAAGACAAAGCGAAAGGCCTGGCCAACGAAGCGGTTGGCAACATCAAACAGGGCGTCGGCAAGGTGACCGACAACGACAAGCTGCGGGCCGAGGGCAAGGCGCAGGAACTGAAGGGCGAGGCGCAGCAGGTCAAGGGCAATGTGAAGGATGCGGTGAAGAAGCCTTGATTCGAGGCAGTCTGACCCGGCCTCTTCGCGGGCAAGCCCCCGAAGAGGCCGGACCTGTGTAAGCAAATTCTTCAAGCATGGCGGGGAGCAGCACAGCAACCGCAGGGTCTATTAGACTTACCCGTTGTATTGATGAATCAAGCGGCGAAAGGAGACGCTATGATTTTCCCCGACCTGCGCGGTCTGCCCCTGCACCGCGTGCTGGTACGCACCGTCAAGGAATTCCTTGACGACGAGATGTCCACCTATGCCTCCGCGCTGGCTTATCAAGCGCTGTTTTCGCTGTTCCCCTTCTTGCTGTTCCTGATTGCCCTGATTGGTTTCCTGCACCTGCCAGACTTCTTCTCCTGGCTGCGCCTGCAAACCGAGCTGGTGCTGCCGCCCCAGGCACTGGAGCAGGTAAACCCGGTAATCGACCAACTCCAGCAGTCCAAGGGCGGGCTGCTGTCGGTGGGTATCGTGATTGCCCTGTGGACCGCGTCGGCGGGCGTGCGACTGATGATGAGCGCCATGAACGCCGCCTACGACGTGCCCGAAGGGCGACCGGTATGGAAGCGCATACCCCTTTCCATCATCTACACCGTAGGCTTGGCCGGCATGCTATTGGTGGCGGCGGCGCTGATGGTGCTGGGGCCGCAGGTGATGGAATGGATTGCCTCACAGATAGGCATGCAGGAGTTCATCGTAACGCTGTGGACCATCCTGCGCTGGCCGGCGATCATTATCCTGCTGATGGTGGCCGTGGCGGTGATCTACTACGTGATGCCCGACGTGAAGCAGAAGTTTCGCTTCATCACACCCGGCTCGGTGCTGGCGGTGGTGGTGTGGATCGTGGCCTCGCTGGGCTTCGCCTACTACGTGAAAACCTTTGCCGACTACAACGCCATGTACGGCAGCATTGGTGCAATCATCGTGCTGTTGCTGTATTTCTATATCTCGGCTGCCGTATTGCTGCTGGGCGCCGAAATGAATGCGGTGATCGAGCACATGTCAGCCGAAGGCAAGAACCCGGGCGAAAAAGATTTCAACGGCGAAAAGCCCAAGGAAACCTTGACGGTGCTGGGCCACGAGCCCCCCAACCCGAACGCGTCCAATACTGTCGAGCCGAACACCAGATGATCCGCGACATTCTTAAAATGGGTGATGAACGCCTGCTACGCATCGCCCCGCCTGTGCCCGAGCACCTGTTCGGCACGGCCGAACTGCAGCAACTGATCGACGACATGTTCGAAACCATGCGCCATGTGGGCGGGGTCGGCCTGGCCGCGCCGCAGATTGGCGTCGACCTGCAGTTGGTGATCTTCGGCTTCGAGCGCAGCGAACGTTACCCCGATGCCGAAGCGGTGCCGCAGACCATTTTGCTCAACCCGGTCATCACACCGACCTCCACCGAGGTCGAGGACGGCTGGGAAGGCTGCCTGTCGGTGCCTGGCCTGCGTGGCGTGGTGCCGCGCTTCAAGCACATCTGCTACGAAGGGGTCGACCCCCAGGGCAACCCGATCAACCGCTTTGCCGACGGCTTCCATGCACGGGTGGTGCAGCACGAGTGCGATCACCTGATCGGCCGTTTGTACCCATCGCGCATTCAGGACTTCGCCAAGTTCGGTTACACCGAGGTGCTGTTCCCGGGGCTCGACGTCAGCGACGACTAAGCCCGCTCCAGCGCTACCAGGCGTTTGCTGCGCTGGTAGCGCAGCAGGCGGCTTGCCAGGCTTTCGGGCAGTTGCCCGGCCATGTGGAAACCCAGGCGCTGATAGAAGGGCGCCAGGTCCGGGTGGCAGAACAGCCAGGTTGGGCCATTGGCCTGCTCCAGCGCCGCATCGATCAAGCGTCCGGCCACCCCCTTGTTGCGCTGTTGCGGGTCGACGAACAACCCGGTCAGCCAATAACCATCGCCTACGGGGCTCAGGCTCAAGCCTGCAATGATGCCCGGCGCCCTCGCCACCCACAGTTGCGCATCGCTTGCAGCACGCATGCGCGAGCCGTGCTGACGGTAAAAATGGTCCAGTAGCCGGCGATTAGTGTCCGAAAGCGTCGAGCAGTGAAGATATGTTAATGAAATGGCGAGTCCTGCCCTGAAAGCTGGCCAGAGGCTCTGGCTGGATGTTTTGCGGCTAATTTGACGCAGATTGTTGCAAATCCGGCAAGGGTGAATATCCGACTACGGGGTTCAACTATTGCCATGCGGGAGTAGACTTTTACACATCCCCCCTGGCAGTACGAAGCGGGATCGGTACTTCGTGCCATCTTCACCGTAGATGGCAACTTCTCCGTGCCGTTCACGGCAATAGAAGTCAATCGATCAGCTTGAATGCTTAAAAGGCAAACCCACATGAAACCATTACTGATTCTTGCATTGGTCGGTATGTCCTCGTTCGCCCTCGCCGATGAGGCCACCCCCGTCTCCAGCCAGCCTGTGGCCCAGCAGTATGACTATTCCATGAACCTGGACATCAAACGGGTGATCAACTTGTCGACCATCCCCAATGTCTGCGAAGTGGTACCTGCCACCATGACCTATGAAGACCACCAAGGCCAGGTGCATACCATTCAGTACCGGGCCATGGGTGAGGGTTGTCAGCAAGGTTGAAGCTGAAGCGATCCTTTAGGAGCGGCTTTAGCCGCGAACACCGGCGCAGCCGGTGCCATCCACCATCGGTAGATGGATCGCGGGGAAGCCCGCTCCTACAGGCTATAAAGCCACTGCTCGAGAGAATAATTTCCAAGGCCTGTCGATTCCTCCGTTCTCCATTCGACCATAGGTGAAGGCACCACCGTGCCCCCATGACCTGTCGGAGGAACCCCCGATGAGCACCGCAGCCGAAACCGAGATCCGCCAACTGATCGAGCGCTGGATGCAGGCCGTGCGCGATCGCGACATCCCCAACATCACCGCCCCCTATGCCGATGACATCGTCGCCTTCGATGCCATCCAGGCGCTGCAATTCAAGGGCAAGGCTACCTACACCGCGCACTGGGAAATGTGCATGGGCATGTGCACCGGCCCCATGGTCTTCGAACTGGCCGAACTCACCGTACACGCCGCTGGCGACCTGGCCCTGGCCCACTGGCTGAACCGCTGCGGCCCGGGCGATGACGAAAGCCAGTGCGGCTTTATGCGTGCCACCGTGGGCTATCGTCGTCAGAATGGCCAGTGGCAGGTGATCCATGAGCACTGGTCGGCGCCGTTCGACATGGAAACCCAGAAAGCCCTGTTCGATCTCAAGCCCTGAGCCGTTATCGCCAAACGCACTTTGCCAAAGCCCTGGAGGCGACCATGAAATACCTGTGCCTGGTCTATTGTGACGAGGGGCTGCTGCACAGCCTGCCCGACAGCCCGGAAGACGCCGAATGCATGGCGTATGCCGAAGCCATCCAGGGCTCCGGGCGAATGCTGGCGGCCGAGGCGCTGAAGCCTGTGCAGACCGCCACCACGGTACGGGTGCGCAACGGGCACATGAGCCTGACCGACGGCCCGTTCGCCGAAACCAAAGAGCAACTGGCGGGTTTTTACCTGGTGGAGGCCCGCGACTTGAACGAGGCGCTGAACATCGCCAAGGGTATTCCTGCCGCACGGGTCGGTAGCGTCGAGGTAAGGCCCGTGCGCCAACTGCAACCCTGACAGCCAAGGAGCACAACAACAATGAGCCTTGCCCAACCTGCACCTGCCCAACACGAGTTGTCCATCAGCCGCTTGATCGACGCCCCCCCGGCCAAGGTGTTCCGCGCCTGGACCGAACCCCAGTGGCTGATGCAGTGGTGGGGGCCGCACGGCATGACCACACCGGAGTGCGAGATGCAGTTGTGGGCCGGCGGCCTGTTCCGCACCCTGATGCGCGCGCCGGATGGCAGCGAGTACCCGAACCAGGGTGTGTTTCTGGAGATTGCCGCACCACGGCGGCTGGTGTTCACCGATGCCTTCGGCCCCGGCTGGGTGCCCTCGAACAAGGCCTTCATGACCGCCGTGATCAGCTTTGACGAGGAGCAAGGCAAAACCCGCTACACCGCCCGCGCCTGGCACTGGAATGCCGCCGACTGCCGGGCCCATGAGGAAATGGGCTTTCACCAGGGCTGGGGAGAAAGCCTGGACCGCCTGGTGGAGGTGGTGACCCAGCGGATGCCCGACTGATGGCGGCACTGGCGCAAGTGCGCACCGAAGTCGAGGCGGTGTACCGGCGGGAGTCGCGACGCATTTTGGCAACGTTGATCCGCTTGCTGGGTGATTTCGACCTGGCCGAGGAGGCCATGCATGATGCCTTCTTCATCGCCGTCGAGCGTTGGCAGCGCGACGGCATCCCCGAAAACCCAAGGGCGTGGCTGGTTTCCACCGGGCGCTTCAAGGCCATCGATGCGCTGCGCAGGCGCGCCCGTTTCGACCGCTCCCAGGCCGACCTGAGCATGCTGCTCGACGGCCAGGCACAGGATCCCAGCGAAGAAGAGTTGCTGGCCGATGACCGCCTGCGGCTGATCTTCACCTGCTGCCACCCGGCACTGTCCGCCGATGCCCAGGTACCGCTGACCCTGCGCGAAGTCTGCGACCTGACCACTGAACAGATTGCCCGCGCCTTCCTGCAAAGCCCGGCCACCATCGCCCAGCGCATTGTCCGCGCCAAGGCCAAGATTCGCGATGCAGCCATCCCGTACCAGGTACCGGAATTGAACGAACTGCCCGAACGGCTGGAGAGCGTTTTGCGGGTGATCTACCTGGTGTTCAACGAAGGCTATTCGGCGTCATCGGGCGAGGCGCTGCTGCAGCAGGACCTAAGCGATGAAGCGATCCGCCTGGCGCGGTTGCTGGTGCAGTTACTGCCCGACCCGGAGGCGGTTGGCCTGCTGGCCTTGATGCTGCTGCAGGCGTCCCGGCAGCAGGCGCGAACCGATGCCCAGGGCAACCTGGTGGTGTTGGAGCAGCAAGACCGCAGCCTGTGGGACCGGCAACGCATTGAGGAAGGCTGCGAGCTGGTGCGCCAGGCGCTGCAAAGCCGGGCGTTCGGCGCCTATACGGTGCAGGCCGCGATTGCCGCGGTGCATGCCGAAGCATCGACGGCAGCGGAGACGGACTGGGCGGAGATTGTCGGGCTTTATGACGTGTTGCAGCGGCATTGGCCTTCAGCCGTGGTGGAGCTGAACCGGGCGGTGGCAGTGGCCAAGAGGGATGGACCGGAGGTTGGCTTGCAGGTGGTCGAGGGGATTATGGCGCGAGGGGAGCTGCTGGACTATCACCTGGCGCATGTGGCCCGGGCGGAGTTGCACTATCAACTGGGGCAGGTCGAGGAGGCCCGTGCGGCTTGGCGGCAGGCGCTGGCGCTGACCCGGCAGGAGCCGGAGCGCAGGCACATTGAGCGGCGGCTTCAGGCCATTGAATGATGTTTGCTGTGCCGGCCTCTTCGCGGGCACGCCCGCGAAGAGGCCGGTACTGGCTATATCGATCTTCAGCTAGCCACAAAATTCGGCGGCGACACCAGCTCGACGGTCTGCTGCTTGCGCGGTGCCAGGATCTCGGCCTCACCCTCGACCACCAGCTCATCGTTCTGGTTGTACACATTGGTGGCGATACGCACCTTGAACTTCGGCAGTTTCTCGAGGATTTCCAGGCGCACGGTCAGGGTATCGCCAATTTTCACCGGCTTCTGGAAGCTCATTTGCTGGCCCAGGTAGATGGTGCCAGGGCCTGGCAGGGTGCAGGCCACTGCTGCACTGATCAGCGCGCCGCTGAACATGCCGTGTGCAATACGTTCGCGGAACATGCTCTTGGCGGCGAACTCGGCATCCAGGTGAACCGGGTTGTGGTCACCGGACATCGCGGCGAACAGCTGGATGTCGCGTTCTTCAACGGACTTCTTGTACTCGGCCTTCTGGCCGACTTCGAGGGCTTCGTAAGGCGTGTTGGTGACCTGGGACATCGGTGCTTCCTTAAGCGTTAGGCGAGGGTGGCTATCATTCACTGCGCACGGGGCGGCCAAGGGCCAGCGCCTGTTCAAGCCAGCCGAGGATATCGGCGGTGACCTCGTCACGGTTGGTTTCGTTGAGTACTTCATGCCGCGCTTGAGGATAGACGCGCAGCTGTACATGTCGATTGCCGGTCGCGCGCAGGGCGTCGGCCAGATGGGTGAGACGCTTGCCGGCACTGACCGGATCACATTCACCACCGATCACCAGCATCGGCAGGTTCGGATCGATCTGCGCGAGGTTACTCGGCTGGCTGATCTGCGCCAAGCCTTGTAACAGGTCGAGCCACAGCTGGTTGCTGCAACGAAAGCCGCACAACGGGTCGTTGACGTACAGGTCGACTTCGGCCGGGTCGCGGCTGAGCCAGTCGAATGCGGTGCGGTTGGGCTTGAACGCCTTGTTGAACGAGCCGAACGACAACCACTCGATCAATGCACTTTTGCCCAACGGCCCCTGACGCCAGGCTTCCAGCCGGGCAATCTGCCGGGCCACTCGGTAAAGCGTTGCCGGCTGGTAGTTGGAGCCACTCAGGATGGCCCCGTGCAGGCTGGCACTGTGGTGCAGCAGGTAGGCCTGGGCGATGTAGCTGCCCATGCTGTGGCCGAACAGGAACAGCGGCGTGCACGGGTATTGCTGACCGATGTGCTGGGCCATCCGGCCGAGGTCGTTGACCACGGCATTCCAGCCATGATGGCGGGCGAACAGGCCGAGGCTGCCCTGTTCGGCAGTGCGCCCGTGACCGCGCTGGTCGGCCGCGAACAGGGCAAAGCCCGCCTCGCTCAGGGCCTGCCCAAGGCGTTGGTAGCGCCCGGCATGCTCGGCCATGCCATGGGCCAGCAGCACCACGGCTTTCACCGGTTTGGCCGGCAGCCATTGGTGCACGTACAGGCTGCAGTGCTCGCTGGCGGGTAGCCAGAAGGCGTCGTGAGGCATGGCGGGTCCTTGTGCGCACGGGTACCCGAACAGTGTATGCACAACCGGCCGGATTGCAGGAAGGGCACAAATAAGATTCACAATGTTAATGGCGGCACTTGGCGTATATGCCACCTTGGACTTACCTGTTAACGTCGGATCAACGCCTTTTCGCCGGCTGGCGATCAGGTAAGGGACTAAAGGACGCAGTGCAGGTCCAGGCAGAGGAACAATAATAAATGCAAGCCGACTTCTGGAATGACAAGCGCCCGGCGGGCGTGCCTTCCACCATCGACATCAATGCCTACGCCTCGGTCGTCGAGGTGTTCGAGCGCTCCTGCAAGCGCTTTGCCGACCGCCCGGCGTTCAGCAACCTGGGCGTGACCCTGACCTACGCCGAGCTGGAGCGCCATTCAGCCGCCTTCGCCGGCTGGTTGCAGCAGCACACCGACCTCAAACCGGGCGACCGCATCGCGGTGCAGATGCCCAACGTGCTGCAATACCCCATCGCCGTCTTCGGCGCCATGCGCGCCGGCCTGATCGTGGTCAACACCAACCCGCTGTACACCGAGCGCGAAATGCGCCACCAGTTCAAGGACAGCGGCGCGCGCGCACTGGTGTACCTGAACATGTTCGGCAAGCGTGTGCAGGAGGTGTTGCCCGATACCGGCATCGAATACCTGATCGAGGCGAAGATGGGCGACCTGCTGCCCACCGCCAAAGGCTGGCTGATCAACACGGTGGTCGACAAAGTGAAGAAGATGGTGCCGGCCTATCACTTGCCCCAGGCGGTATCGTTCAAACAGGCGCTGCGCCAAGGGCGCGAGCTGTCGCACAAACCGGTGCCGCTGAGCCTGGACGACATCGCCGTGCTGCAATACACCGGCGGTACCACGGGCCTTGCCAAAGGCGCGATGCTCACCCACGGCAACCTGGTGGCCAACATGCTGCAGGTGCTGGCCTGCTTCTCGCAGCATGGCCCCGACGGGCAGAAGCTGCTCAAGGACGGGCAGGAGGTGATGATCGCGCCGCTGCCGCTCTACCACATCTATGCCTTTACCGCGAACTGCATGTGCATGATGGTCACCGGTAACCACAACGTGCTGATCACCAACCCACGGGACATCCCGGGCTTCATCAAGGAGCTGGGCAAGTGGCGTTTCTCCGCGCTGCTGGGGCTGAATACCCTGTTTGTTGCGCTGATGGATCACCCGGGCTTCCGTCAGCTGGACTTCTCGGCGCTGAAGGTCACCAACTCCGGCGGCACGGCGCTGGTCAAGGCCACTGCCGAGCGCTGGGAAGCGCTTACGGGGTGTCGCATCGTCGAGGGCTACGGCCTGACCGAAACCTCGCCGGTGGCCAGCACCAACCCCTATGGCAAGCTTGCCCGACTGGGTACGGTGGGCATCCCGGTGGCGGGTACCGCGTTCAAGGTGATCGACGATGACGGCAACGAGATGCCGCTGGGCGAGCGGGGCGAGTTGTGCATCAAGGGCCCGCAGGTGATGAAGGGCTACTGGCAGCAGCCCGAGGCCACGGCCCAGGCCCTGGATGCGGACGGCTGGTTCAAGACCGGCGATATTGCGGTGATCGACCCGGACGGTTTCACTCGCATCGTCGACCGCAAGAAAGACATGATCATCGTCTCGGGCTTCAATGTTTACCCCAACGAGATCGAGGATGTGGTGATGGGCCACCCCAAGGTCGCCAACTGTGCAGCCATCGGTGTGCCGGACGAGCGTTCCGGCGAGGCGGTGAAGCTGTTCGTGGTGCCGCGTGAGGGGGGGCTGAGCGTGGATGAGCTCAAGGCCTACTGCAAGGCCAACTTTACCGGCTATAAGGTGCCCAAGCACATTGTGCTGCGCGAGTCGTTGCCGATGACGCCTGTGGGCAAGATCTTGCGGCGGGAACTGCGGGATATCGCTTGATGGGTATGGCTTTGACTTAGTGGTGTTGTTGAGATCGAGCGCCGCGCGGGCGGCGTTCGATCTGCGAAACCTTACAAAACTCAAGCCATCCGCGACATTTTGGTTAAAAACTCTAAAAATGACTTGTATTGTTCATTGAGTCATTTTTGTGACTGCAAGGCCTGTTTTGGCCTCTAGGCGACCCTAGGCAAAGCTGTTACTCTCGGCCCGCTTTCAGACGATCCGGTTTGCAACGAACCGCCGTCTCATATCAATAATAAGCGCATCGACGCGCCAATCGAACTTCGCTGTTGCTGAAGGAGTGGGCTTCCATGATCGAACATTTTTGGAAGGATAAGTACCCAGCCGGGATTACGGCGGAAATCAATCCTGACGAATTCCCCAATATCCAGGCAGTACTCAAGCAATCCTGCCAACGCTTTGCCGACAAACCGGCCTTTAGCAACCTGGGCAAGACTATCACTTATGGCGAGTTGTATGCGCTGTCGGGGGCGTTTGCGGCCTGGCTGCAGCAGCATACCGACCTCAAGCCGGGTGACCGCATTGCCGTGCAACTGCCCAATGTCCTGCAATACCCGGTCGCAGTATTCGGTGCCATGCGTGCCGGGCTGATCGTGGTCAATACCAACCCGCTGTACACCGTGCGGGAGATGGAACACCAGTTCAACGACTCCGGCGCCAAGGCCCTGGTGTGTCTGGCCAACATGGCCCACCTGGCTGAAAAGGTGGTGCCCAAGACCCAGGTCAAGCACGTTATCGTCACCGAAGTGGCCGACCTGCTGCCGCCGCTCAAGCGCTTGCTGATCAACAGCGTGATCAAGTACGTGAAGAAAATGGTACCGGCCTACAACCTGCCGCGTGCCATACGCTTCAACGATGCGTTGGCATTGGGCAAGGGCCAGCCGGTAACCGAGGCCAACCCGCAGGCCAACGACGTGGCGGTGCTGCAGTACACCGGCGGCACCACGGGCGTGGCGAAGGGGGCAATGCTCACCCACCGCAACCTGGTGGCCAACATGCTGCAGTGTCGGGCGCTGATGGGCTCCAACCTGCACGAAGGCTGCGAAATCCTTATCACGCCGCTGCCGCTGTACCACATCTATGCCTTTACCTTCCATTGCATGGCGATGATGCTGATCGGCAACCACAACGTGCTGATCAGCAACCCGCGTGACCTGCCGGCCATGGTCAAGGAACTGGGCAAGTGGAAGTTCAGCGGCTTTGTCGGCCTCAACACCTTGTTCGTTGCCCTGTGCAACAACGAGGCGTTCCGCGCCCTGGACTTTTCGGCGCTGAAAATCACCCTGTCTGGCGGCATGGCTTTGCAACTGAGCGTGGCCGAACGCTGGAAGGCCGTTACCGGCTGCGCCATCTGCGAAGGTTACGGCATGACCGAAACCAGCCCGGTGGCGGCAGTGAACCCGGCAGAGGCCAACCAGGTGGGTACCATCGGGATTCCGGTGCCTTCGACCCTGTGCAAGATCATCGACGACGCCGGCAACGAGCTGCCGTTGGGCGAAGTGGGCGAGCTGTGCGTCAAGGGCCCGCAGGTGATGAAGGGCTACTGGCAGCGCGAAGACGCCACCGCCGAAATTCTGGACAGCGAAGGCTGGCTGAAGACCGGTGACATCGCCCTGATCCAGGCGGACGGCTACATGCGCATCGTCGACCGCAAGAAGGACATGATCCTGGTCTCGGGCTTCAACGTGTACCCCAACGAACTGGAAGATGTGCTGGCGGCCTTGCCGGGTGTGTTGCAGTGCGCGGCCATTGGTGTGCCGGACGAGAAGTCGGGTGAGGTGATCAAGGTGTTCATCGTGGTCAAGCCGGGCATGACCCTGACCAAGGAGCAGGTGATGGAGCACATGCGTGCCAACGTTACCGGCTACAAGGTGCCGCGCATGATCGAATTCCGTGATTCGTTGCCAACTACCAACGTGGGCAAGATCCTGCGTCGCGAGTTGCGTGATGAAGAGCTGAAGAAGCAGGGCCTGAAGAAGATCGCCTGACCTTCTGAATCTATGCTGGCCTTACTGGCCTCTTCGCGGGTTTACCCGCGAAGAGGCCAGTGAAATCAGCGCAGCTTTTCAAGCATCTGGTAGTACCACATCCCCGCCGCCAGCAGCGGGTTCCCCAGCAAGTCCCCCATCGGCACGCGCACATGCTTGCATTGCGCGAAGGTGTCGAACTTCTCCAGCGTCCCGGTCAATGCCTCGGCCATGATCTCGCCCATGATGTGGCTGGTAGCAATGCCATGCCCCGAGTAACCCTGGCAATACCATACGTTGTCCGACAGCTTGCCCAACTGCGGAATGCGGTTGACCACGATGCCCATGGCACAGCTCCACTGGAACTCGATCGGCACGCCCTTGAGCGCCGGGAAGGTGCGTTCGATACACGGGCGCAGCTCGCCTTCGATGTCGCGTGAGTCCTTGCCCGAGTAATTGGCGCCGCCACCAAACAGCAGGCGTTTGTCGGCGGTCAGACGGTAGTAGTCGAGCACGAAGCGGCAGTCGTATACCGCCAGGTCCTGCGGATTGATCTGCTCGGCCAGCTCACCCAGCGGCGCGGTGGTGACGATGCCGCCCATGGCCGGGAAGATCTTGCCCTTGAGCTGGCGCTTTTCCAGCTTGTGATACACATCGCCGGCCAGCATTACCTGGCGCGCTTCGACCCGGCCATGGGCAGTGACCACTGCCGGGCGCGGGCCGTGAACGATGTCCAGCACCTCGGAGTTCTCGAAGATCAGTGCACCCAGGCTGTGGGCCGCACGGGCTTCACCCAGGCACAGGTTGAGCGGGTGCAGGTGCAGGTTGCGCAGGTTTTTCAGTGCGCCCAGGTACAGCGGGCTTTGCAGGTGCTCGGCCACTGCCGCACGGTCCAGCAATTGCACCTGCTCGCCCATGCCACGGCGGTGGGCCTCGGCCTCGAAGGCACGCAGTTCGTCCATGTGCGAAGGTTTCATTGCCGCATGCAGGTGGCCGCGCTTGAGGTCGCAGTCGATGCCATAGCGCGCCACGCGCTGCTCGATCACCTGGTGACCGCGCCAGCGCAAGTGCCAGATGAAGTCGTCGACTTCGGCACCCAGGTGGTTGCGCATCTGCGAGCGCATGGCCTCATCACCCGACAGGCTGCCGGTGACCTGGCCGCCATTGCGCCCGCTGGCGCCCCAGCCGATGCGGTTGGTTTCGACGATGGCCACTTTCAGGCCACGCTCGGCCAGCTCCACCGCCGTGGCCACGCCGGTAAAGCCGCCGCCGATGATGGCCACATCCACCTGCACCGTGCCCTTGAGTTGCGGGTACTCGGTGTGGTCGTTGAGGGAGGCGGTGTAATAGGACGGCGCACGCTGCGCCGGGCCTTTGTTCAATGCTGCGTTCATGGGTGTTCCTTGTTAGATAGGGGCTCAGGCCTGGTGCAGGTACCAACGCCAGTCCTGCTCGCTGACTTCGGCCATGAACTGGCGGTACTCGGCACGCTTTACCTTCAGGTACACGCCAAGGAAGTCGTCGCCCAAGGCTTCGCGAGCCCAATGGGAATGCTGCAGGGCATCGAGGGCGGTCAGCCAGTCGGTGGGCAAGTGCTCGGTGGCCTGGGCATAGCCGTTGCCTACCACCGGTGCGCCTGGGTCCAGCTGTTCGCGGATGCCGCGATGGCTGGCGGCGAGGATCGCTGCGGCAGCCAGGTAAGGGTTGGCGTCGGCGCCGCAAATGCGATGCTCTACATGCCGGCTGTTGGCCGGGCCGCCGGGCACGCGCAGGCTCACGGTGCGGTTGTCCACGCCCCAGGTCGGGGCCAGCGGCGCATAGCTGTTGGCCTGGAAGCGACGGAACGAGTTGGCATTGGGGCAAAACAGCAGCAGCGAGTCGCGCAGGTGGCGCAGCATGCCCGCCACGGCCTGGCGCAGCAGCGGGGTGCCGGCCTTGTCTTCGCTGGCGAACAGGTTGTTGCCCGCGCTGTCGGCCAGGCTCAGGTGCATGTGCATGCCGGTGCCGGCCAGGTTGGCAAACGGCTTGGCCATGAAGCAGGCCTGCATGCCGTGGGCATGGGCCACGCCTTTAACCAGGCGCTTGTAGCGCACGGCCTGGTCCATCGCTTTTAGGGCGTCGCCGTGCTCAAGAGTGATTTCCACCTGGCCGGGGGCGTACTCGGAAATCGCAGTGCGCGCCGGAATGCCCTGCGCCTTGCAGGCGGCGTACAGGTCGGCGAGGAAGGGTTCGATCTGTTCCAGCTCGCGCAGGCCATAGACCTGGGTGGTGCGTGGGCGGCCACCGTCATTGTCCAGCGCCGGTTGCGGGCGGCCCTGGGCATCGCGTTGCTGGTCGAGCAGGTAGAACTCCAGCTCGCAGGCCATTACGGGGTGGTAGCCGTCGGCTTTCAGGGCGTCGATGGTGCGCAGCAGCACATGGCGCGGGTCGGCGATGCTGGCTGGCAGGCCCTCGGTAGGGTGCATGCTGACTTGTACGGCCGCGGTCGGCACCCGGCGCCAGGGCAGGCGCACCAGGCTGCCTTCGAGTGGGTAGGCGCGGCAGTCGATGTCGCCCACCTCCCACACCAGGCCCGAATTTTCCACGTCGTCACCGTTCAGGGTCAGGCCAAGGATGGTGCTGGGCAGCGGCCGGCCGGTCTGGTACACGGCCAGCAATTCATCACGGTGCAGCAGCTTGCCGCGTGGTACGCCGTTGGCGTCGAGGATGAACAGTTCGAACAGCTCGATATCGGGGTTTTCAGCCAGGAAACGGGAAGCCTGCTCTACAGGTGCAAAGTGCATGATGTATTCGCTCACGGGCGCACAGGACGTTCGCGCAGAACGCGCGGTCCAGTTGAGTCAAACGGCCAGACAATGGCCGGGTTTGGTCACAAAGGCGTGAGCGGGCAGTCCGGTGGGCGTGCGTGACGGCAGTGCCACAAGGCCCAGAAGGCGAGGATGATGTGCACCAGCGGATTTTCCCCGGCACGGCTCCGGGCCTTCGGTAACGAAGGGCGGGACGACGGTGGGGCGATGTGCTGGACGGGAGTCATGCTTTTGATACTCACATGCGGCGTAAGGTTGATTAAAGCAGTGAATGGCAACCTTTACGTATACCCTTGCTAAACTTTCAGCCGCTATACGATCCCTGTAGGAGCGGCCTTGTGCCGCGAAGGGCTGCGGCACAAGGCCGCTCTCCTACCATGACAGCAAAGTAGGCCCAAATCTGCGACAATCGCGCATCCTTCGAATGCCGATCATGAAAAAGCAGGGCCACCTGCATCATTAAAAAGCCCCATGACTGACCACGCCATCGACAAACTGCTGCAAAACCTCGACCACGCCATGATTGCCGACCGCCATCGTCTGCGCCGGCAACTGCACGAACTGCGCAAGCGCCCCGACGAGGCGAAGCTTTCGCAGTGGGTGGAAAAGGTCCAGGCCTCCTGCGCCCAGGTCACTGCACGTCAGCAAAGCGTGCCGACCGTGCGCTACGACGACAACCTGCCGATCGCCGCCAAGCGTGACGAAATCAAAAAGGCCCTGGCCGAAAACCAGGTGCTGGTGATCGCCGGTGAAACCGGTTCGGGCAAGACCACCCAGCTGCCGAAGATTTGCCTGGAACTGGGCCGTGGCAGCCATGGCCTGATCGCCCACACCCAGCCACGCCGGATCGCCGCGCGCAGCGTGGCGGCGCGGGTTGCCGAAGAACTGGGCACGCCGCTGGGCGGGCTGGTCGGCTACCAGGTACGTTTCGAAGACCAAAGCGATGCCAATACCCTGGTCAAACTGATGACCGATGGCATCCTGCTGGCCGAAACCCAGCACGACCGCTTTCTTGAGCGCTACGACACGATCATCGTCGACGAAGCCCACGAACGCAGCCTGAATATCGATTTCCTGCTCGGCTACCTGAAGACACTGCTGCATCGCCGGCCAGACCTGAAACTGATCATCACGTCGGCCACCATCGACCTGGAACGCTTTTCCAAACACTTCGATGGCGCGCCGATCATCGAGGTGTCCGGGCGCACATTCCCGGTGGAAACCTGGTACCGCCCGCTCACCAGCGAGCAGGATGAAGAAGGCAACCAGATCGAGGACGACCTCACCGTCGACCAAGCCATCCTCGCCACTCTGGATGAGCTGGCGCACCACGAACGCAGCGAAGGCAAAGGCCCGGGCGATGTGCTGATCTTCCTGCCCGGCGAGCGGGAAATCCGCGATGCCGCTGAAATCCTGCGCAAGGCGCAGTTGCGCCACACCGAGATCCTGCCGCTGTATGCACGCCTGTCGCCGGCCGAGCAACAGCGCATCTTCCAGCCGCACACCGGGCGCCGCGTGGTGCTGGCCACCAACGTGGCCGAAACCTCGCTCACCGTGCCGGGCATCCGCTACGTGATCGACACCGGCACCGCACGCATCAGCCGCTACAGCTACCGCGCCAAAGTGCAGCGCCTGCCCATCGAAGCGGTGTCCCAAGCCAGCGCCAACCAGCGTAAAGGCCGTTGCGGCCGGGTCGAGCCGGGCATTTGCGTACGTCTGTACAGCGAAGAGGACTTCAACAGCCGGCCGGCGTTTACCGACCCGGAGATTCTGCGCACCAACCTGGCGGCGGTGATCCTGCAGATGTTGCACCTGCGCCTGGGCGCGATCGATGCGTTCCCGTTCATCGAGCCGCCGGATGGCAAGGCCATCAGCGATGGTTTCAACCTGCTGCAGGAACTGTCGGCGGTCAACCGCGAAAACCAGTTGACGCCGATTGGCCGCCAACTGGCCCGCCTGCCCATCGACCCGCGGCTGGGCCGCATGCTACTCGAAGGCGCCCGACTGGGCAGCCTGCAGGAAGTGCTGATCGTTACCAGCGCACTGTCGGTGCAGGACCCACGCGAGCGCCCGCCAGAGCGTCAGCAGGCGGCGGATCAGGCCCATGCGCAATGGAAGGACGTGGACTCCGACTTCGCCGCGCTGGTCAACCTGTGGCGCGGTTTTGAAGAGCAGCGCCAGGCGCTGACGGCCAACCCGCTGCGCAACTGGTGCCGCAAGCATTTCCTGAACTACTTGCGCCTGCGTGAGTGGCGCGATGCCCACCGCCAGCTGGCGCTGATCTGCCGTGACCTGCAGTTGACGGTGAACAAGGAACCGTCCGACTACCAGAAGATGCACAAGGCCATCCTCAGTGGCCTGCTCAGCCAGATCGGCCAGAAGACCGAAGAGGGCGACTACCAGGGGGCGCGTCAACGGCGCTTCTGGGTGCACCCGTCCTCGGGCCTGGGGCGCAAGCGACCGCAGTGGGTCATGGCCGCCGAACTGGTCGAGACCACCAAGCTGTATGCGCGCATGGTCGCCAAGATCGAGCCTGACTGGATCGAGCCGCTGGCTGGCCACCTGGTCAAGAAAAACCACTTCGAACCGCACTGGGAGAAGAAGCGCGGTCAGGTGGTGGCCTATGAGCAGATCACCCTGTACGGCCTGATTCTGGTCGGCCGCCGCCCGGTGCACTTTGGCCCGATCGACCCGGTCATTTCGCGTGAGCTGTTCATCCGCGAGGGCCTGGTGGGTGGCGAAATACAGTCGCGGGCCAAGTGCCTGGCGGCCAACAAACGCCTGCTCAAAGAACTCGACGAGCTGGAGGCCAAGGCCCGCCGGCGCGACATTCTGGCTGACGAAGAAACGCTGTACGCCTTCTACGAAGCGCGCCTGCCGGCGGAAATCCACCAGACCGCGACCTTTGACAGCTGGTACCGCATGGGCAGCCAGAAGGATGCCAACCTCCTGATCATGCGCGAGGAAGACGTGCTGGCCCGTGAGGCTAGCGAAGTCACTGCCGCGCAGTACCCCGACAGCATGCAGGTCGGCGAGCTGCGCCTGCCGCTGAGCTATCACTTCGAACCCGGCCACCCGCGAGACGGCGTGACCGTGCGGGTGCCGGCACCGTTGCTGCCAAGCCTGCCCGGCGAGCGCCTGGAATGGCTGGTGCCAGGCTTGCTGGAGGCCAAGTGCGTGGCGCTGATACGCAACCTGCCCAAGGCCTTGCGCAAGAACTTCGTGCCGGTGCCGGACTTCGTCAAGGCTTCGCTGGCGCGTATGACCTTCGGTCAGGGCGCACTGCCGCAGGCCCTGGGCCAGGAGCTGCTGCGCATGACCGGTGCGCGGGTGTCCGACGAGGCCTGGGACGAGTCGGTCCAGCTGGTCGAAGGCCACCTGCGCATGAACATCGAAGTGGTCGACGGCCAGGGCAAGTTCCTTGGCGAAGGCCGCGACCTGGCCGAGCTGACCGCGCGCTTTGCTGCCGCCAGCCAGGCTGCCTTGGCGGTGCCGCGCACCGAACAGAGCGAGCAGCCGGTGCAGGCGAAGGCTTTCAGCGAAGTGAAGCAGACCGCCCAACAGAAGATTGCCGGCCTGTCGATGACCGTGTACCCGGCGTTGGTGGAAGAGGGCGGTAGCGTGCGCGAAGGGCGCTTCTCGACCCAGGCCGAAGCCGAGTTCCAGCACCGCCGTGCCCTGCAGCGCCTGTTGTTGCAGCAATTGGCCGAGCCGGCCAAGTACCTGCGCGGCAAGCTGCCGGGCCTGACCGAGCTTGGCCTGCTGTACCGTGAAATGGGCAGGGTCGAGGCACTGGTCGAGGACATCCTGCTGGCCAGCCTGGACAGCTGTATCCTTGAAGGTGAACAGCCGTTGCCGCGTGATGGTGCGGCCTTGGCCAGGCTGGCTGAGCGCAAGCGCGGCAGCTGGGCCGAGCATGCCGAGCGGTTGGCGCGCCAGACGCTGGAGGTGCTGAAACTGTGGCATGGGCTGCAGAAGCGCTTCAAGGGCAAGATCGACCTGAGCCAGGCGGTGGCGCTGAACGACATCAAGCAACAGCTGGGCAACCTTGTGTACCCGGGCTTTGTGCGTGAAACGCCCGGGGTTTGGTTCAAGGAGCTGCCGCGTTACCTCAAGGCGGTGGAATTGCGCCTGGAGAAGCTGGGTTCGCAGGTGCAGAAGGACCGGGTATGGAGCGGTGAGCTGGCCAACTTGTGGGCCCAGTACAAGGCGCGTGCCGACAAGCATGCCCAGGAAGGCAAGCGCGATGAGCAACTGACGTTGTACCGCTGGTGGCTGGAGGAATACCGGGTGTCGCTGTTTGCTCAGCAGTTGGGCACCAAGGTGCCGATTTCCGACAAAAGATTGAGCAAACATTGGAGCCAGGTGGAAGGCTAACCTGCCCAATTTGTGGCAAACTTCAGGGAGTTTGGGGCCGCGTTGCGGCCCTTCGCGGGTGAGCCCGCTCCCACAGGGGTAACGTACGCTCCTGATTTGGTACTAAAGTGCCACTAAATTGTCATATTCCCAGCCAGCGCCCCGTGGCGATGGCCTTTGACCAGAGGAACGACCGTGCATAACGTCGTGATCAGCGGCACCGGCCTGTACACCCCGGCCCAGAGCATTTCCAACGAAGAACTGGTGGCTTCCTTCAACGCCTGGTCGCAGCAGTTCAACCAGGACAACGCCGCTGCCATCGAGCGCGGCGAAGTTGAAGCAGCGCCGCTGTCCGATGCGGCCTTTATCGAAAAGGCCTCGGGCATCAAGAGCCGCTTCGTGATGGACAAGGCCGGCATCCTCGACCCGCAGCGCATGAAACCACGCCTGCCCGAGCGTTCCAATGACGAGCCCTCGGTGCTCTGCGAAATGGCCGTGGCCGCTGCCCGCCAGGCCCTGGAGCGCGCCGGCCGCACGGCTGCCGATGTCGATGGCGTGATCGTCGCCTGCTCCAACCTGCAGCGCCCGTACCCGGCCATCGCCATCGAAGTGCAACAGGCGCTGGGCATCCAGGGCTTTGCCTTCGACATGAACGTGGCCTGCTCGTCGGCCACCTTCGGCATCCAGACCGCTGCCAACAGCGTGGCCCTGGGCCAGGCGCGCGCGGTGCTGATGGTCAACCCCGAGGTGTGCACCGGGCACCTGAACTTCCGTGACCGCGACAGCCATTTCATTTTCGGTGATGCCGCCACTGCGGTGTTGCTCGAGCGTGCCGACAAGGCCACCTCGGCGCACCAGTTCGACATCGTCAGCACCAAGCTGTGGACCGAGTTCTCCAACAACATCCGCAACAACTTCGGCTTCCTCAACCGGGCAGCGGAAGAGGGCGAAGGCGCCGCAGACAAGCTGTTCATCCAGGAAGGCCGCAAGGTGTTCCGTGAGGTGTGCCCGAAGGTGGCCGAGCTGATCGGTGAGCACCTGCAGGAAAATGGCCTGCAACCGAGCGATGTGAAGCGTTTCTGGCTGCACCAGGCCAACCTCAGCATGAACCACCTGATCGTCAAGAAGTTGCTGGGGCGTGAGGTGGCCGAGGAAGATGCACCGGTGATTCTGGACCGCTATGCCAATACCAGTTCGGCGGGGTCGGTGATTGCCTTCCACCTCTATCAGGATGACCTGGCCAAGGGTTCGTTGGGCGTATTGAGCTCGTTTGGTGCGGGGTATTCGATTGGTAGCGTGATTCTGCGCAAGCGCTGATCCTTAGTCAGCCTGTACCGGCCTCTTCGCGGGCTCGCCCGCGAAGAGGCCGGTGCATTTTTCCAGGCAAAAAAAAGCGGGAAACGCCGGATGGGGTCGGCATTTCCCGCTTCAGGTGAAGCAGAAGAGGGTGTCGCTTAGAACTTGGCTTCCAGGTCCACCTGCAGGGTGTCTACATCCGCATCGCTGTTCGGCAGGTTGGAGTAGTCGGTCTTGGCCATCATGTAGGCCGCGCCCAGGGCGAAGTTCTTGTCGATTTCGTAGCCCACTTTGAACTTGTGGCCACGGGAACCGGTAAAGCCGTTACCGAAGTCGGAGTCGGTGAACAGGCTCACTACACCGTTACGCTGCACGTCGCGGTAGTTGTAGTCCAGGCTCCAGGCACCGATCTTGCTCTTCAAACCAGCCAGCCAGGCCTTGTCCTTGCCATCGGTGCTTTCGGTGTTCTTGACGAACTGGCCGTAAGCCGACAGTGGAATGGCGAAACCGGTGAAATCGACCTGACCGAAGCCTTCAACCAGGTTGAACTCGTCGGTGGTGTTGCCCAGCGAGCGCAGAGCAGCCGAGGCCTTGTCGTTGTCGTAGCCGTATACGCTGCCGCCAACGGTAACCTTGACGGTGTCAGCCGCGTTGAACTTGGTACCCAGCTGGGCCGCGTACAGCTGCGCGTCGTGCTTGAACTGCACGCCGTCGCCGTCGACGTTGTCCTTCAGGTTGTAGTGGCCGATGCTGCCGAACACTTCGGCCGGGCCGAGGTTGGTCTTGTAGGTAGCTGCCACGCCTTCCGGGTTGATGTCGCTGTCCCAGATGATGTCGCCCATGCTCACCCATGGCTGCATCATCTTGCCGCCAATCAGGTGCAGGTTGGGCACGGCAGTCGGGTGCCAGTCGAGGTAGGCCAGGTCGACCCACAGCGATTTCTTCTCGAAGTAGTTGTCCAGGCTCTGGTTGGTCGAACGGGCATCGGCGCTGCTGCCGGTGGCCACACGCACGCCAGCGTCAACCTGCGGGTTGATCTCGCTGTAGAAGCCGACACGGGCACGTACACGCTCACGGTCCTGGTTGCCGCTGCGGGAGATCGGGTTGTCGACGTTGACGTCTTCGTAACGCAGGCGCACATCACCCTTGATCTGGGTCTTGGCGGCCCATGCCACTTTCTGTTCGAAGTTGCTCATCCGTTCAGACTGAGCTTTCTGGTCGGCCCTTTCCTTGGTTTCTTTTGCCAGGTCGCCCTGCAGTTCGTTGTACTGCGCCTGATTGATCGAGCCGTTGGCGCGGAGCATTTCGAGCAGCTTGGCGTCGACAGCAGCACTGGCCGGGGCGCTCAGAGCCAGCATCATGCCGGTGAGGCTCACTCCGGTAAGTGTAGAAACAAGACGCATAAGGTTCTCCCTACTGAAAAAAATGGGGGAGGCTCAAGCGCCTGCCCCTGCGTTGGCATGTCTTCGGAAAGGGCCTGACTAGACAGGTTCTGAGGTTCCGGAAAACAGGCGCAAGTATTGCGGGGGCCAATGACAGATTAATGTCTGATTAGTGGCACTGCGGTTAAGTAATTGAGAATAAAAGGATCAGCCCGGCGTTCGTCATTTGAGTGCCGGGCCTTACTTGGGGATACTGAAGGCCTTCTCACAGCGAGCCGAAACCGTGACCAGCCTGTACAGCCTTGCCAACTTGCATGATCTTCCGGCGGCCACCTGGGATGCCCTGGTGCCAGCGGGTCAGCCGTTCCTGCGCCATGCCTTTCTCAGTGCAATGGAAGACAGTGGCAGCGTCCAGCGAAAAACTGGCTGGGCTGCCGAGCACTTGGTCCTGGAGCGTGAGGGGCAGGTGCGGGCGCTGATGCCGGCGTACCGCAAGTGGCACTCCTATGGCGAGTATGTGTTCGACCATGGCTGGGCCGATGCCTGTGAGCGGGCCGGCATTGCCTACTATCCCAAGCTGTTGGGGGCCGTGCCGTTCAGCCCTGTGAGTGGCCCACGCCTTTTTGCGGCCGATCCGGCTGACGGTTTGATGATGTTGCAGGCCTTGCCTGAGTATTTGGCCAAGGGTGGGCTATCCGGAGCGCACATCAATTTCACCGACTCGGCGCTGGACGAACAACTGGCAGCCCAGCCGGGCTGGATGGAGCGCTTGGGTTGCCAGTTCCATTGGCAAAATCGGGGGTATCGAGATTTCCAGGACTTTCTCGACAGCCTGAGTTCGCGCAAGCGCAAGCAGATGCGCAAGGAGCGTGAGCAGGTGGCGGGGCAGGGTATTGATTTTCGCTGGTACCGAGGCGATGAACTGGATGAAGCCCAGTGGGATTTCGTCTTCCTCTGTTACGCCAACACCTATGCCGTACGCCGCCGGGCGCCTTATCTGACTCGCGCGTTTTTCAGCCTGCTGGCCGAACGCATGCCCGAGGCTGTGCGGGTGGTAATGGCGCGTCAGGGGGGGCGCGATGTGGCGATGGCGCTGAGCCTGGTGGGGGGCGACAGCCTGTTTGGCCGTTACTGGGGCTGCCTGGATGAATTCGACCGGCTGCATTTCGAAACGTGTTTCTATCAGGGGATGGACTTTGCCATTGCCGAGGGCTACCAGCGTTTCGATGCCGGGGCGCAGGGGGAGCACAAGCTGATACGCGGGTTCGAGCCGGTGTTGACGCGGTCGTGGCATTACCTGCTGCACCCCGGGTTGCGGCGGGCGGTGGAGGATTTTCTGGTGCAGGAGCGGGAAGGGGTGAGGGGGTATGCCGAGGAGGCGAGGGGGATGTTGCCTTATCGTCGGGACTGATCCATTTGGTTTGCCTGTGCTGGTCTCTTCGCGGGTTCACCCGCGAAGAGACCAGCACAGGTTTCAGTCCACCCCGACAAACCCCCCGGTCTGGTGATGCCACAACCGGGCATACAACCCCTGCTGTTCCAGCAGCTCGCTGTGGCTGCCACTCTCGACAATCCGCCCCTTGTCCAGCACCACCAGCCGGTCCATCCGCGCGATGGTGGACAACCGGTGGGCGATCGCGATCACCGTCTTGCCCTGCATCAGCGTTTCCAGGCTTTCCTGAATGGCTGCTTCCACCTCCGAGTCCAGCGCCGAAGTGGCTTCGTCCATGATCAGGATCGGCGCATTCTTCAGCAGTACCCGGGCAATGGCGATGCGCTGGCGCTGGCCGCCCGACAGCTTCACCCCGCGCTCACCCACATGGGCATCGAAGCCGGTGCGCCCCTGGGCGTCGGATAGCTGCGGGATAAACTCGTCGGCGCGGGCGCGGCGCACGGCGTCGAGCAACTCCGCCTCACTGGCGCCGGGGCGGCCATACAGCAGGTTGTCGCGGATCGAGCGGTGCAGCAGCGAAGTGTCCTGGGTGATCATGCCGATTTGTGCGCGCAGGCTGGCCTGGCTCACCTCGGCAATGTCCTGGTCATCGATAAGGATACGCCCGCCCTGCACGTCGTACAGCCGCAGCAGCAGGTTGACCAGGGTCGACTTGCCCGCGCCGGACGGGCCGATCAAACCGATTTTTTCGCCTGGGCGAATGTTCAGGTCGAGCCCTTCGATCACGTTGGCAGCCTTGCCGTAGTGGAAATCCACGTCATCGAACCGCACCGCGCCACGGCTCACCTTCAGCGCCGGCGCATTGGGCTGGTCAGTGACGGTGACCGGCTGGGCAATGGTCTGCAGGCCGTCCTGGACCATGCCGATGTTCTCGAAGATGCCGTTGACCACCCACATGATCCAGCCCGACATGTTGACGATGCGGATCACCAGGCCGGTGGCCAGGGCAATGGCGCCGACGGTAATCAGCGACTGGCTCCACAGCCACAGCGCAAGGCCCGTGGTGGTGACCACCAGCAGGCCGTTGAGGCTGGTGATGACGACGTCCATGCTGGTGACCACGCGTGCCGCCAGTTGGGTTTTTTCGGTCTGTTCGCTGATCGCTTCGCGCGCGTATTGCTGCTCGTAGTCGGTGTGGGCGAACAGCTTCAGGGTGGCGATGTTGGTGTAGCCATCGACGATCCGCCCCATCAGCTTGGAACGGGCGTCGGAGGAGATCACCGAACGCTCCTTCACCCTTGGCACGAAGTAGAAGAGCGCGGCGATGTAGCCGACGATCCACAGCAGCAGCGGCAGCATCAGGCGCCAGTCGGCCTCGGCGAACAGCACCAGCGAGGTAATGGCGTAGATCAGTACATGCCATAGCGCGTCCACCGCCTGCACGGCGGAGTCGCGCAGCGAGTTGCCGGTCTGCATGATGCGTTGGGCGATGCGCCCGGCAAAGTCGCTCTGGAAGAAGTTCAGGCTCTGCTTGAGCACGTAGGTGTGGTTTTGCCAGCGGATCAGGCTGGTCATACCGGGGTTGATGGTCTGGTGCACCAGCAGGTCGTGCAGGCCGAAGAACACCGGCCGCAGCACCAGGATCACCACCAGCATCCAGATCAGCTCGCCACTGTGCTCACTGAAGAAGTTGGCATTGGGCGTGCCCTGGGCCAGGTCGATGATGCGGCTGAGGTAGCTAAACATGGCCACCTCGATCAGCGAGGCGAACAGGCCGACCACCAGCAGGGCAAGAAAACTGGGCCATACCTGGCGCAGGTAATACAGGTAGAACGGCCACACGGTGGTCGGCGGCGATTCACTGGGTGCTTCGCGGAAAATATCGATCAGTTGTTCGAAACGGCGGTACAGCATGGGTAACGACACTCCTGTTCCATCCTGCCCTCAGGCGGTTTCACGTCCCTGTGAAGCCTGCGGTCAGTCGATGCGTTTGGCCGACTTGATGTAGACCGGGTCGGCCGGCACATCACGCATGCCTTTCTTGATGGTGGTCGGTGAGTTGACGATCTGGTCGACCACTTCCATGCCCTTGGTCACCTTGCCGAACACGGCATAGCCACGGTCACGCCCGGGGTTGAGGAAGTCGTTGTCGGCCACGTTGATGAAGAACTGGCTGGTGGCCGAGTTCGGGTCCGAGGTGCGCGCCATCGACAGGGTGCCGCGGGTGTTCAGCAGGCCGTTGCTGGCTTCGTTCTTGATTGGGGCGTTGGTGTTTTTTTGCACCATCTGGTCAGTGAAACCACCGCCCTGGACCATGAAACCCGGGATTACACGGTGGAAAATGGTGTTGTTGTAGAAGCCGCTGTCAACGTACTGCAGGAAATTCTTGGTACTGACCGGCGCCTTCTCGGCGTTCAGCTCGATTTCGACCTGGCCGAAGCTGGTGTCCAGCAGAACGTGCGGGGTCTTGTCAGAGGCCATGACGCTGGTGGCGAAGGCGACCGAGCAGGCGGTGAGCAGGAGTTTTTTCAGCATGGGCTCAAAGATCCTTGAGAGGTGGAAGCGGCTGCGAGGAACTGCAGCAGGGTCTGGTTGAAGACCTCGGGTTGATCGAGGGGCGTAGCGTGCCGGGAATCGTCGACGACGACCAGCCTGGCGTTGGGCATCAGCGCGACATAGCGCTCTTTCAGTTGTATCGGGGTGTAATCGTGGTCGGCGGCAATGATCAGGGTAGGACAGTGGACCTGCCCGATGCGTTCCTGCACGCCCCAGTCGACGATGGCGTCGAAGCTCTTGAGGTAGGCGCGCTTGTCGTTACGCGCCCAGCGTTGGGCCATCTTCTGTCGCAGTTCGGCTTGATGAGGTTTGGGGAACAGGCGTTCAGCCAGGCCCTTGCCGACGGTTTCGACACTGAGCAGCCGCGCCAGGCCCCAGCGCTTTAGCCACCATATCCAGTCACTGCGGGTGCGGCGCTTGACCTCGGGGGCGCTGTTGACAATGCACAGGCTGCGCAGCCATTGCGGGTGGTCGACGGCAAACTGGAAGCCGACCATGCCGCCCATGGACAGGCCGACGAAGTGCACCGGGCCGGTGTGCAGGTGTTCGAGCAGGGCGAGCAGGTCGGCACTGAAGGTCGCGATCTGGTAGCCGTCGCGGGGTTTGTCGGAACGGCCGTGGCCGCGAATGTCCATGAGGATCACCCGGTAGTGGCGGCTGAGCGCCGGCACCTGCAGCTCCCAGTCCTGGCAACTGGAGCCCAGACCGTGCAGCAGTACCAGTGGTTCGCCCTGGCCATATTCCTCGTAATGCAGTGTGCATCCTTCGTGTTCGAAATAGGCCATGGGCGCGGTCCTCTCAAGCTTGTGGGGGGGCTGCGAAGGGCACGTCCAGTGGCGCGGTGTCGAAGTTGCGCAGCAGGTCGATGAGAATCTGCGTGGCCGGGCCCAGGGTCTTCTCTTTGCTCGAATAAAGGTAGAACAGTGGATGGCGGCTGCCACCCTGATCCAGCGGCAACGGCTTGAGCACGCCTTCGCGCAGCTCACGCTCGATCATGTGCCGGGGCAGCCAGGCAAAGCCCAGGCCGCTGCTGACGAAGGTAGCGGCGGTGCCCAGGCTGCCGACGGTCCAGCGCTGCTCGGCACCCAGCCAGCCGACATCGCGCGGCTGAGCGCGGCCGGAGTCGCGGATTACCACCTGCAACTGGCTTTCCAGGTCCTGGAAGGTCAGCTCGCGGCCCAGGCGGTGCAGGCTGTGCTCAGGGTGGGCGACGGCGACGAACTCCACCGCACTCAGTTCGGCGCCCAGGTAGCCACCGATGCTGTAGCTGCTGATGGCCAGGTCGGCGATGCCTTCATGCATGACTTCTTCCACGCCAGACAGCACTTCTTCACGCAGGCGCACCCGGCAGCCACGGCTTTGCGGCATGAACGCGGCCAGGGCACGTACCAGGCGGGCGCTGGGGTAGGCGGCATCGACCACCAGGCGTACTTCGGCTTCCCAGCCTTGTTCCATGTGGTGGGCGAGGTCCTCGAGCTGGCTGGCCTGCTTCACCAGGTGGCGCGAGCGGCGTAGTAGCACGTTGCCAGCGTCGGTAAGCACCGCCTTGCGGCCGTCGATACGCAGCAGTGGCACGCCCAGTTGCTCTTGCATGCGGGCCACGGTGTAGCTGACCGAGGACTGTGAGCGATGCAGTGCCTCGGCGGCCTGGGCAAACCCGCCGTGATCGACCACTGCTTGCAGGGTTCGCCACTGGTCAAGGGTTACGCGCGGCGCTTTCATCTTTCGCTCCTGTTGTCCTAAGCTGCCCTCTTTCAAGGAGAGCGGCCCATGAAGAAATGTTGTGCGGCAATACTGATGTGCCTGCCCCTCGGGGCCATGGCCTATCCCATCGATGTGGAGAAGGAACTGACCGGGGTAAAGCTTGACTACACCGCCTATGACACGGCCTACGACATTGGCGCCATTACCCTCAACAACTATGGGCAGGTACCGGCGGCCTGCAAGGTGACCTTCCGCAATGGCCCTGAAGCACCCCGGGTTCGCCGGGTGAATGTACCGGCCGGTAAAAGCGTCGATGTCACCGCCAAGTTCAACCGGCAGATCATCAAACTGCGTATCGCCTTGAGCTGTAGCGCGGAATAAACTGATTAATCGATTGATTGAACCCACTTTTTACGCTTTTTTATCGATAGGTCAAGCCTTAATCTCACCTCCATCGAATCGCAACCCTTTTTGCCGATGGAGGCACCCCATGTCCCGCGTACTGATCATCGAAAGCAGCGCCCGCCAGCAGGATTCCGTTTCCCGTCAGCTGACCCGTGATTTCATCCAGCAATGGCAGGCCGCTCACCCGGCCGATCAGATCACGGTGCGCGACCTGGCGGTGAACCCGGTGCCGCACCTGGATGCCAATCTGCTGGGTGGCTGGATGAAGCCCGAAGAGCAGCGCAGTGCCGCCGAACTGGAGGCCCTGGCCCGTTCCAACGAATTGACCGATGAAGTGCTGGCGGCTGATGTGCTGGTAATGGCCGCGCCGATGTACAACTTCACCATCCCCAGCACCCTTAAGGCCTGGCTGGATCACGTACTGCGCGCCGGCATCACCTTCAAGTACACCCCGACCGGCCCGCAGGGCCTGCTGACCGGCAAGCGCGCCATCGTACTGACTGCCCGTGGCGGCATTCACGCCGGTGCCAGCAGCGACCACCAGGAACCGTACCTGCGTCAGGTGATGGCCTTCATCGGTATTCACGATGTCGATTTCATCCATGCCGAAGGCCTGAACATGAGCGGCGAGTTCCATGAGAAGGGCGTCAACCAGGCCAAGGCCAAACTGGCGGCCGTGGCCTGAGGTTCAACGAATTCCCAACCCTGACACCTGTTTGTTGCTCCTTTGGGTGTACCTGCCCGGCCAATGGCCGGGCTTTTTTATGCCTGGGCTTCCGTGGGGGCCGGTTCAGCCCTTACATTCCTCATGGTTGAACTCATTTGCCGCAACCCGCTAAGGTCGCGGCCTTGATTCACGAGAGACAACCATGGGCTACCTGATAATCGTCGCGCTGATCCAGGCGTTTTCCTTCAGCCTGATCGGCGAGTACCTGGCCGGGCACGTCGACAGCTATTTTGCTGTGCTCGCACGGGTGGTGCTGGCAGGCCTGGTGTTCCTGCCATTGACCCGCTGGCGCCAGGTCGAGCCGCGCTTCATGCGCTCGATGCTGTTGATCGGCGCGCTGCAGTACGGCATCACCTACGTCTGCCTGTACCTAAGCTTCCGCGTGCTGACCGTGCCGGAAGTGCTGCTGTTCACCATCCTCACGCCACTGCATGTGACGCTGATCGAAGACGCCATGAACCGGCGTTTCAACCCGTGGGCGCTGCTGGCCGCGCTGGTTGCCGTGGGCGGTGCGGCGGTGATCCGCTTCGACAGCATCAGCGGCGAGTTCTTCATCGGCTTCCTGCTGCTGCAACTGGCCAACTTCACCTATGCCGCTGGCCAGGTGCTGTACCGCCACCTGGTCGCGCGCCACCCCAGCGACCTGCCACATTACGCGCGCTTCGGCTACTTCTACCTGGGCGCCTTGCTGGTGGTGTTGCCGGCCTTCCTGCTGTTCGGCAACGCCCAGCACCTGCCGAGCACCGATGTGCAATGGCTGGTGCTCCTGTTCCTGGGCCTGTGCCCGACGGCGCTGGGCCTGTACTGGTGGAACAAGGGCGCGTGCCTGGTGTCTGGCGGTACGTTGGCGGTGATGAACAACCTGCATGTACCGGTAGGGCTGCTGCTGAACCTGTTGATCTGGAACCAGCACGAGCCGCTGGGGCGGCTGTTCATCGGCGGCGGAATCATCCTGGCGTCGGTGTGGTTGAGCCGTCTGGGGGGGCGCGCGCAGTCTCCGCTGGTCGGCAAAGCCTGACATGCACACCATTTTCGTCATTGTTGCGCCGATCTTCGCTTTGATCCTGGTTGGCTACTTGTGCCGCAAGACCAACAAACTCGGCGACAAGGCCGCCGCCGAAATCAACAAGATGGTGGTCTGGCTGTGCCTGCCGGCGTTGCTGTTCAAGGTCACCGCCACCGCCACCTGGAGTGAGATCTGGCATCCTGGGTTCATCGTGGCCTTTGGTGCGGGTGCCTTGGCCATGTTCGTGGTCACGCTGGCGTGGCGGCTGTACAGCGGCCATGGCCTGGTGGCATCGAGCATCGACGGGCTCAGTGCGGGCTATGCCAATACCGGCTATATCGGCATCCCCTTGTGTCTGTTGCTGTTCGGTCAGGCAGGCTTGCAGCCGGCCCTGATCTCGTCGTTGATCGTCGTGTGCCTGGTGTTCGCCATTTCGCTGACACTGATCGAGATCGGTTTGCAGGAAGAGCGGCATATTGGCCGCGCCATCGTGGTGGTGGGCAAGGCGCTGGCGAAGAACCCGCTGGTGATTTCGCCGCTGGCGGGTGCTGGCTGGGCCATGACCGGGTTGGGGCTGGCCGAGCCGGTGATGCACTTTCTCGACATGCTGGCGTTGGCTACCACGCCGTGCGCCTTGATATCGCTAGGCGCGTTCCTGGCGGAAAAGCGTACCGGCGCACAGGCCAGTCCGTGGCCGTTGGTGGGGTTGAAGCTGGTAGGGCAGCCGGCGCTGACCTGGGTGCTGGCGTACAAGGTGTTCAGCCTGCCGAGCATGTGGGCGGCTTCGGCGGTGCTGTTGGCGGCACTGCCGACAGGGACCGGGCCGTTCATGCTGGCGGAGTATTACAACCGCGAGGCGGGGCTGATATCGCGGACGATCCTGTTATCGACCGTGGCTTCGCTGGTGACCTTGACCGGGCTGTTGTATCTGCTGGGGTATGCGGGTAGCTGAAGGCCTCTTTGCGTATAAACTCGCGCCTACAAACAATGCGTTTTCCTGTCGGTGCGGGGCCGCTCATCGGCCCTGACGTTATCGAGCATGCCATGGCGCAACCAGCTATGACGCGTTCGTTACTGAGCCCAAATCACGCCGGTGCCTACCCGATAATCATGAAAATGAATCGGGAGACCGGCGTGAAGCTAGAAACGCGAAGTATCGAATTTGTCCCACACGCTGAGCGTTATGGCACGCCTAAACGACTGTTCACCATCTGGTTCAGCTCCAACTTCCAGATAACCGCACTGATGGTCGGCACCCTGGGAGCCGCGTCGGGGCTAAGTTTTGGCTGGACATTGTTGGGCCTGCTGGTCGGCAACCTGATCGGCACCGTGTTCATGGCGGCGCACTCTGCCCAGGGCCCTCACCTTGGCGTGCCACAGATGATCCAGAGCCGGGCCCAATTCGGTGTTCACGGCGCGGCGATCCCGTTGCTGGTGATGGTCACGGCTGCCGTCTTGTTCCTCGCCGCAAGCGGCGTGCTGATGCGTGAAGCGCTGCAGGCGCTGATGCCCATGAGCGATGGCCAAGCCATTGTGGTGGTGGGCGTACTGACCTTTATCATTGGCTTTATCGGCTACGAACTCATCCACCGCCTGGGGGCTTGGATGAGCCTGCTGTCCACCCTGGTTTTTGCTGGCGCCCTGGTGCTGATCCTGCTGCACCCTGGCGGCCTCGAAAGCACAACGGCGGTGAGCACAGGCTTTTCGTTCGCCGCCTTCAACCTGATCGTTGCCCAGTCTGCCTCCTGGACGCTGGGCTATGGCCCCTATGTGGCCGACTACTCGCGGTACCTCCCGGCCAACGTCAACCCTCGCGCCACGTTCTGGGCTACCTATTGCGGTTGTGCGCTGGGCTCCTTCGCCATGATGGCATTGGGTGCGCTGGTGGCCGTGGAACTACCCGCCGCACTGGGGCATGACCCTGCAACGGCCATTGCCGCGTTGTTTGGCCCGTTGGCGCCGTTGGCGCTGGCAGTGATCGCACTGGGGGTGATCCAGTACAACGTCCTGTGCCTGTACAGCGCGTACATGTCGTCAGTCACGATCTTTGGTGCGTTCAAGACGATCGCTCACGTGACCTCAACTGCCAAAGCCATGGTAATGGCCTGCCTGACCGCAGCGGCAACGGTGATCGCCATCGCCACCCAGTACAACTTCGACACATTCTTTGCCGACATCCTGATCGGCCAGTTGTACCTGCTTATCCCTTGGAGCGCGATCAACCTGGTGGACTACTACTGGGTGTGCCGGGGTCACTATGATGTGGGAGCGCTGTATGACGCCAAGGGGCGCTACGGACGTTTCAATCGTCGAAGCCTGGCGGTGTACGCCGTGTCGATCATCGGCACCATCCCGTTCATGAAACTGTCGTTCTACACGGGTTTCGTGGCCGAATGGCTGGGTGTGGACATCAGTTGGGCCATGGGCTTGATCCTGGCCGGCGCGCTGTACTGCATGGTCCACGGGCGTGAAAGCAAGCCGCTTTCGACAACCCTGGAATGTGCGCCCTAGGGCTGCCTTGAAAAGCGAAAGGGCTGCAATGCAGCCCCTGTGATTCAAGCCTCGCTCATCGCTTCCAGGCGGCGCGGCGCCGATTCCGGCGTTGTGCGCCCCGCCAACCCGGCCCGCATGTCATTGCCACTTGGCTGCTGATAAAGGCCCAAGCCGAACTCCGGCAACACGGCCAGCAGATAGTCGAAAATATCCCCCTGGATGCGTTCGTAGTCTGCCCATACCGTGGTGGTGGTGAAGCAGTAGATCTCCAGCGGCACACCCTCGGCGGTGGTCTGCATCTGTCGCACCATGCAGGTCATGTTCGGGTGTACGTTGGGGTGGTTCTTAAGGTAGGCCAGGGCAAAGGCGCGGAAGGTGCCGATGTTGGTCAGTTTGCGGCGGTTGGCCGCCAGCTCCGCCACCGGCCCCAGGGCCTCGTTCCAGTTTTGCAGCTCCTGGCGCTTGCCGGCCAGGTAGTCGCCCAGCAGCTGCACCTGGCTCAGGCGCTGTTCCTCTTCGCGGGTGAGGAAGCGTACCCCAGCGGCATCAATGAACAAGCTGCGCTTGATCCGCCGGCCACCGGACTGCTGCATGCCGCGGTAGTTGCGGAACGACTCGCTCATCAGGCGCCAGGTGGGGATGGAGACGATGGTCTTGTCGAAGTTCTGTACCTTGACGGTGTGAAGGGTGATGTCCACCACATCGCCATCGGCACCCACCTGCGGCATTTCGATCCAGTCGCCCACATGCAGCATGTCGTTGCTGGTCAGCTGCACGCTGGCGACGAACGACAGCAGGGTGTCCTTGTACACCAACAGCAGCACCGCCGACATGGCACCCAGGCCAGACAGCAGCAACAGCGGCGAGCGGTCGATCAGGGTGGCGATGATGACGATGGCGGCGAAAATCCACAGCATCATCTTGGCCAACTGCACGTAGCCCTTGATCGAGCGGGTGCGGGCGTGTTCGGTGCGGGCGTAGATGTCGAGCAGGGCATCCAGCAGGCACGACAGCGCCAGGGTCATGAACAGCAGCGTGAAGGCCAGGGCGACATTGCCGAGGAAGTGCTGGGCGGTGTCGGACAGCTCTGGCACCAGCTTCAGGCCAAACTGCAGCACCAGCGACGGTGTGGTTTGTGCCAGGCGATGGAACACCTTGTTGTGGCGCAGGTCGTCCAGCCACTTCAGCGCCGGTTGGCGTGCCAGCAGGCGGGCGCTGTGCAGTACCAGGAAGCGTGCCAGCCGGCCGATGACCAGGGAAATCAGCAGCAGCACCGCCAGGCCAATGGCCGCGTGCAGCATGGGGTGTTGGTCGAGGGTGCCCCACAGGTCGAGGGAGTCACGCCAGATTCGTTGGATATCCATGGGCTTGCGTACAGTCTTGTTGCGAAACGAAGTGCCATTAGAGCGCGGATGGCGGCAAAGTTGCCAAAAGAAATTCGGCTAAGCCGGCAGAAAACGTTACCCTATGCAACTGAATTTCCCGCACTTGCCCGAGGTTACCTCCGTGTTCTCCCAATTCGCCCTGCATGAACGCCTGCTTAAAGCCGTGGCCGAGCTTAAATTTGTCGAGCCAACCCCGGTGCAGGCCGCGGCCATTCCCCTGGCCCTGCAAGGGCGTGACCTGCGTGTGACCGCGCAGACCGGCAGCGGTAAAACGGCAGCCTTCGTGCTGCCGCTGCTGAACCGCCTGGTCGACCTGAAAGGTGGACGGGTAGAGATCCGCTCGCTGATCCTGCTGCCGACCCGCGAGCTGGCCCAGCAGACCCTCAAGCAAGTGCAGCTGTTCTCGCAGTTCACCTACATCAAGGCGGGCCTGGTCACCGGCGGTGAAGACTTCAAGGAACAGGCCGCCATGCTGCGCAAGGTGCCGGACGTGCTGATCGGCACCCCGGGCCGCCTGCTGGAGCAGCTCAATGCCGGTAACCTGGACCTGTCCCACGTGCAGGTACTGATCCTCGACGAGGCCGACCGCATGCTCGACATGGGCTTCGCCGAAGACATGGAGCGCCTGTGCAAGGAGTGCGAGAACCGCGAGCAAACCCTGCTGTTCTCGGCCACCACCGGTGGCGCGGCCCTGCGCGACATCATCGGCAAGGTGCTGAAAGACCCTGAGCACCTGATGCTCAACAGCGTGTCGCAGCTGGCCGAAGGCACCCGCCAGCAAATCATCACCGCCGACCACGACCAGCACAAAGAAGCCATCGTGCAGTGGCTGCTGGCCAACGAAACCTTCGACAAGGCGATCATCTTCACCAACACCCGCGCCCTGGCCGACCGTATCTACGGCCACCTGGTGGCCAAGGACGTGAAGGCATTCGTGCTGCACGGCGAAAAGGACCAGAAGGACCGCAAGCTGGCCATCGAGCGCTTCAAGCAAGGCAGCTCCAAGGTGCTCGTGGCCACCGACGTCGCAGCCCGCGGCCTGGACATCGACGGCCTGGACCTGGTGATCAACTTCGACATGCCACGCAGCGGTGACGAGTACGTGCACCGTGTGGGCCGTACCGGCCGCGCCGGTGGCGAAGGCCTGGCAATCTCGCTGATCACCCACAATGACTGGAACCTGATGTCGAGCATCGAGCGCTACCTCAAGCAGCAGTTCGAGCGCCGGGTGATCAAGGAAGTGAAGGGTACTTACAGCGGGCCGAAGAAGGTCAAGGCGTCGGGCAAGGCTGTTGGGGCCAAGAAGAAGAAGGTAGACAAGAAGGGCGGCGATAAGAAAGCTGCCGCCAAGCGCAAGCCGACCGCCAAACCGAGGCCAAATGCACCGCTGGCCAGCGCTGATGGCCTGGCGCCACTGAAAAAGCGAAAGCCGGCTACTGAGTAACATTCAGTAGCGGTGTTGGCTTCTTCGCGGGCTTGCCCGCGAAGAGGCCAGCACAGGCGCCAACTACTCAGCCTTCTTCTCCGCCGTTTTCAACTCCTTGATCCGCTGGTCAATCAGCTGACACTTGTCGGGCAAGTCCTTGCTCGCCGTCTCCAGGTCCATCCCCTGAAGCTCGTCATTGATCTCCTTGGCCTTCTGCGGGTTCTGCTCGGTCAATTGGGTAACCAGCCCGGCCAGCTCTTCACGTTTCTGCGTAGCTTCTTCCGGTGTGCAGGCCCAGGCGGGCAGGGCGCAGGACAGGGCGATGGCGCAAGTAAGGGGCAGCAGCGGTTTCATCCTTTGTACCTCCAGCGGTGGTTATGCGCGGTGGAGGGCAAAAGGCGCGGGCAAGTTCAGCGATTGCGACCGATGGCGATAACGGTTAGTCATCCAGCGAGGTGGGGCACTCATATCGTGGCTCTCATTTAACTTTCCGGAACGTCACCACTCACTCTCCGGTCCCAACCTGTGTACCCCTTCCGTCCACAGCTGGAGCCCATCACCATGAGCATCCCCTACGACTGGGACCTGATCGAGCGCTTGTTGCACGAGGTGCAGAACGGCGCTGGTCACAGCTTTACCCCACGCCCCTATGCCGAGCAGCACGCAGCATCGCTGGCTGCCAAAGGTGAGCCGGTGGGAGACCTGGACCTGCTTAAAACCCTGGCCTGTGAGTACGAGAAGCTGCTGTTCAAGCGTGGCTTCATCGCAAGCCGGCCTGAAGAAGAGGGCGGCAATGGCGAAAACTTTGTGTTGACCGAGCGCGGTTTGCGCCTGATGAGCCTGATCGATAGCAGCATCCCCGGCTTCGAGCACCCGCGTCAGGTGCTGGACGAGCAGGCGGATGCGCTGGATGAAGCCACCTTCGAACAGGTGTCAGCGAAGGCGCAGATTGCTTGAGGTCGTTTTGAGGCTGGCAAGGGTGGGCACGGAAACCCGATAATCGGTAACTTCTGAATATTGCCGAGCCCTTGCCCATGCCGACGATCACCCCTGAGGCCCGCCCATGAGCGCGGTCCGCAAGAACCCTGACGCCTTCGCTTTCCAGGTGATGCTGGGGCTGTGCCTGATCTGGGGTTGCCAGCAGGTGCTGATCAAAACCGCCGCCGTGGATATCGCCCCGGTGATGCAAGCGGCCCTGCGCAATGGTATCGCCGCCGTTCTGGTAGGCCTGATGTTGTGCTGGCGCGGTGGCTGGGAACAGGTCGGCAGTACATGGCGCGCCGGGGTGGTGGCGGGTGGGTTGTTCGGCCTTGAATTCCTGTTCATTGCCGAGGGGCTGAAGCTGACGTCGGCCGCGCACATGTCGGTGTTCCTCTATACCGCACCGGTGTTTACCGCGTTGGGCTTGCATTTCCGGTTACCCAGCGAGCGCCTGAGGCTGTTGCAGTGGCTGGGGATTTTGCTGGCATTTGGTGGCATTGCCATGGCGTTTGCCGGTGGCATGTCGTTCGAGGAGATGGATGGCCGCATGCTGCTGGGTGATGCCTTCGGTGTAATCGCCGGCCTGGCCTGGGGCGCGACCACGGTGGTGGTGCGTTGCTCACGGCTGTCGGAGGCGCCGGCGACCTTGACCCTGTTCTATCAGCTGGCGGTGGGTTTTGCCGGGCTGTTGCTGATTGCCTTGCTCAGTGGGCAGATCGGGGCCGTGTCGCTGACGCCATTGGCCATGGGCAGTGTGCTGTTCCAAGGGATTGTGGTGTCGTTCGTCAGCTACCTGACCTGGTTCTGGTTGCTGCGCAAGTACCTGGCATCAAACCTCGCTGTGTTTTCGTTCATCACCCCGCTGTTCGGGGTGACCTTTGGTGTACTGCTGCTGGATGAGCCGCTGAGCGTCAACTTTGTGATTGGCGCGTTGATGGTGCTGCTCGGGGTGATTCTGGTAAGTGCCGAGCCTTGGGTGAAGAAGCAGTTACGGCGGTATGTAGGTTAAAGGTTTGCCGGGCAGGCGCCGCCGGCCCGCTCGCTGCGTGCCAACCGCACCAGCCCCCCGGCCACCACCAACCCGCCTGCCGCCGCCATCAGCGCCGGCTGCAGCCCGCCGCTGTTTTGGATGCTGAGTGCTGCCAGCAGCGGGCCACTCAGCTGCCCCAGGGCAAAGCATGCGGTCAATAGCCCGGCATTGCGTTGCGTGGCATGGGGTGCCAGCTCTCGCGAGCGTTGCATCACCAGTTGCATGCAGGCCAGGAACGGCCCGCCACACAGCACCACGCCCAGCGCCAGCCCGGTGCCCCCGCCCAACAGGCAGGCCAGCACGCCGACCCCTTGCAGCCACAGCGTGGCGGTCAGCCAGGTTGAGGTGCGGCCGCCACGGCGCAGGCTTACCAGCAGCACGCCCAAGGCCGCCGCCAGGCCAAACGCCGGCCAGAACAGGTCGGCCTGCCACTGCCCCTGGAACTGTTGGCTGGCCATTTGCGACAGGAAGGTGGCCGGCAGGATGTAACCGACGCCGTAGAGCGCATACACCAGCCCCAGGCGGCCAATGCCCACGCTGCGGGTCGGGCCTTGGCGCATTGGCGACGGGGCTGGCGCCGCTTGCAGGGCGCGTGGCAGCCATGGCCGCACGGCCAGCAACATCATCAGCGCCGCCACGGCATAGATCAGCCACAGGGCTGCCGAGCCCAGCCCCAGCACATGCGACACCAAGGCCAGCAGCCCGGTCATGGCAATGCCCAGGCCTGGCCCGGCGAACACCAGGGCGCCTTGGCGCTGGCGGTTGTGTGCATTGGCCACTTGCTGGCTGAGGCTGGTGATCATCACCAGCACCCACGCACTGGCCACGCCGGTACCAAAGCGCAGCAGCAGGTGGCTCCACAACCCCTCAGCGGCCCACGAGGCCAGGGTCAGCAGCACGCACAACCACAGCCCACCCTGCAGGCGCAGTCGCACCTGGCCGGGTGAGCGGGCGAATATGGCATCTACCGCGCCAATGAAATAGCCCAGGTAGTTGGCTGCCGCGACCAGCCCGGCAACCGCCAGGTCGAACTGGCCTTCGGCGATCAGTTGCGGCAATTGTGGCGTGAGGGCGAAACGGCCGATGCCCATGGCCATCATCAGCGCCACGGCGCTGGCCAGCAGTTGGATAAGTGGCGACATGACAAGTCTCCTGCACGGATGTAAGCGATAGCCGGCAGGTTAGGGCGGTTTCTTTTTCAATAAAATTGAATAATGATGATCAAGTTGTTCTGTTTTGGAGAATGCCGTGGAATTCAGCCAGCTCCGTATCTTCCAGGCCGTTGCCGAGGAAGGCTCGGTCACCCGTGCCGCAGAGCGTCTGCATCGGGTGCCGTCAAACTTGTCGACGCGCCTGCGCCAACTGGAAGAGCAACTGGGCGTCGAGCTGTTCCTGCGTGAACGCCAGCGCCTGCAGCTATCGCCAGCGGGCAAGGTGCTGCTGGACTACGCACACCGCATGTCGGCCTTGCGCGACGAGGCGCTGGCTGCCGTACGGGGCGGCCAGCCGGCCGGGGATTTTGTGCTGGGGACCATGTACAGCACGGCGGCAACCCATTTGCCGGCGTTGCTGGCGCGCTATCACCAGGCCTACCCGGCGGTGAACCTGCAGGTGCGCGCTGCCCCTAGCGGCGAGCTGCTGGAAGGCTTGCTAAGCCACCGCCTGGATGCTGCCCTGGTGGATGGGCCGCTGAACCTGGCCGGGCTGGATGGTGTGCCGTTGTGTGACGAGCATCTGGTGCTGATCACCAGCCCGGAGCACCCGGCAGTGCATACCGCCCAGGATGTGGCAGGGAAGGCCGTGTTCACGTTCCGCCAGGGCTGCTCGTACCGCATGCGCCTGGAGGCCTGGTATGCCCATGCGCATACCCCTATGGGCCGGGTCATGGAGATCGAGTCTTACCAGAGCATGCTGGCCTGCGTGATTGCCGGCGCAGGCGTGGCGATGATGGCCCAGTCGATGCTCGACAGCTTGCCAGGGCGCGACCGGGTAAGGGTGCACCGTCTGCAAGCACCGTTCGATCAGGCGGTCACCTGGCTGATGTGGCGTCAGGGTATGCGCGGTGCCAATTTGCAGGCATGGATCGACCTGCAACAAAGCGAAACGATTAACCAGTCGTCGGAATGCGCCGTTACGGCTTGATCCGCGTCAAAATGGCCCTTATCTGTAAGATCAGAAGCATGCGTAATACAGGACATCGGGCTATGATCTGTATGAAACATCGCAGGATTGATTTGCCGTGAGGCTGACCCGTCAAGGGGGCATTATGAATAAACCACTGTCCAACTGGCTCCACGACCTGGCGGTTGCCTTGGGGCTGATTCCACCACCCTTGCAGCCGGTGCCGATCCCGACTGATGAAGAGCAGCGCAAGCGCCAGCCGCGTCGTCGCTGACAAAAACAAAGGCCGCTGCACCTGAGTAGGTGCAGCGGCCTTTTTGTGTCTGCTGATTGTTTATTGCCTGTCAGGCCAGATTCACTGCACCGACGGGTTTACGGGACATCAGGCTAACCACCACAAAGCTCACCAGGCCAACAGCCAGGCTGTAGTAGATCGGCGTATTGGCCTCCAGCCCGTCCTTGAACATGAACAGCAGCGCGGTGGCAAAGCCCAGCGACATGCTGGCAATGGCGCCGGCGGTGGTCGCACGCTTCCAGAAGATCGCCCCGATCAGCGGGATCAGCATGCCGCCGACCAGCAGGTTGTAGGCCAGGGTCAGTGCGTTGATCACGTCGTTCACCATCAGCGCGATACCCAGTACCACCAGGCCGGTGAGCAGGGTGAACAGGCGGCTGACGCCAAGGCTCGACTGCTTGCCGCCACGCAGTTTGGGCAGCAGGTCTTCGGTCACGGTAGTCGAGGCCGCCAGCAGGCCGGCACTGGCGGTGGACATCATGGCTGCCAGCGCTGCCGCCATCAGCAGGCCACGGATGCCATCGGGCAGGGTGGTCTTGATCATTTCGGCGAACGCATTGTTCGGGTTGGCCAGGTCGGGCATCAGCACATGTGCAGCCATGCCGATCGCGGCGCAGGCCAGGCCGTACAGCACGCAGTACACACCAGCGGTGGTACCGGCACGCTGGCAGACTTTCTCGTCACGGGCGGTGAACACCCGCTGCCAGATGTCCTGGCCGATGAGGATGCCGAAGAAGTAGATCAGGAAGTAGGTGATGATGGTGTCCCAGCCAATGGTGGTCAGCTGGAAGCTGGCCGCCGGCAGCTTGGCCACCAGGGTGTCCCAGCCACCGGCCTTGTACAGGCACACTGGCAGCAGGATGAACATCAGGCCGACGGTTTTGATCACGAACTGCACGATGTCGGTCAGGGTCAGCGACCACATGCCGCCAATGGTGGAGTACAGCACCACTACACCGCCGCCGAGCATCAGCGAGGCCCAGAATGGCAGGTCCAGCAGCACTTGCAGTACGGTGGCCATGGCCAGGGTAGAGGTCACGCCGATCATCAGCGCGTAAGCCAGCATGATCACGGCGCTGGCCTGGCGAGCGGTCGGGTTGTAGCGCTGCTCCAGGACCTGAGTCACGGTGAAGATGCGCAGGCGCAGCAACGGTTTGGCGAGGAACAGGTTGATGGCGATGATGCCCAGGCCCAAGGCTGCACATAGCCAGAAACCGGAAATGCCGTGGACGTAGCCCAGGCGTACGGTGCCAACGGTAGAAGCACCACCCAGCACGGTCGTGGCCATGGTGCCCATGTACAAGACAGGGCCGAGGTTGCGCCCGGCTACCAGGTAGTCTTCGTGGGTTTTCGCGCGCCGCATGCCATACCAGCCAAGCCCGAGCATGCCGGCGGTATAAATCATTACAACAATGATGTCCAAGGCCATTGGGGGTCTCCCGATTATCTTTATTATGGCGAGATCGACCACGCGGGCGGTTGCACGGCGCCCGGCGGTCTTGTCGTGTTGTTGGCGGGCCTCAGTGGCCCTCCCTCATGGCTCCTGCCGGGGTGTAGCAGTATTAGCGACGCACTACGCCCGGTAGCACGCAGAGCATTTCGAACAGCAGGTTGGCACCGAGCAGCGAGGTGTTGCCGGTGGTGTCGTAAGGCGGGGAGACTTCGACAAGGTCACAGCCGATCAGGTCCAGGCCGTGGCAGCCGCGAATGATCTCCATCGCCTGGATGGTGGTCAAGCCGCCGATTTCCGGGGTGCCGGTGCCAGGTGCCCAGGCCGGGTCGATGCCGTCGATGTCGAACGACAGGTAAACCGGGCCGCCGCCGACTTTTTCCCGCACTTCGGCCATCAGTGGCTCCAGCGACTTGTGCCAGCACTCTTCGGCCTGCACCACACGGAAACCCTGGCGGCGGCTCCAGTTGAAGTCGTCAGCGGTATAGCCCTGGGCGCGCAGGCCTATCTGCACCACGCGGTCGCAATCGAGCAGGCCTTCTTCCACAGCGCGGCGGAAGGTGGTGCCGTGGGCGATCTTCTCGCCGAACATGTGGTCGTTGACGTCGGCGTGGGCATCGATGTGCACCAGGCCGATCTTGCCGTGCTTCTTGTGCAGTGCGCGCAGGATCGGCAGGGTGATGGTGTGGTCGCCACCCAGGGTCATCGGGATGACATTGTGCTCGACGATCTCGTCATACGCTTCTTCGATGATGCGCACGGCGTCCAGCAGGTTGAAGGTGTTGATCGCTACGTCGCCGATGTCGGCCACCGACAGCGAGTCGAACGGTGCAGCACCGGTGGCCATGTTGTACGGGCGGATCATCACCGACTCGGCGCGAATCTGCCGTGGGCCGAAGCGGGTGCCGGAGCGCAGCGAGGTGCCGATGTCCAGCGGCACGCCAATGAAGGCGGCATCCAGGCCTTCGGCGCTCTGCAGGTGGGGAAGACGGAGCATGGTGGCGATGCCGCCGAAACGCGGCATTTCGTTGCCGCCCAGTGGTTGGTGGAGAGTCTTGTCCACGGTGGGCCTCATCAGTCGGTCGATTGTTCTGTTTGTTCGAACCTGTGCCGCCGCGCGCCATTTCAAGTGTGGTTTTGCCGGCGGGCAGGGACATTTCGGCCAAGTCTGCTGAAGGTAGTGGCGGGGAAGAATCGCTACCGACAAAAACTTAGTTCAGGAATTTCTGAACTAAAGGCGGGCAGAGCGGTTAGACTGCGCGCAAATACCCCTGCGGAACCGTTGCACCATGGCCTCGACCTTGCCCGACCTGAAACTGCTGCGCATCTTTATCAGCGTGGTGCGCCACCAGGGCTTTGCCAACGCCCAGCGCGAGCTGAACCTTTCAACCTCGGCCATCAGTACTTACATGAGCCAGTTGGAGGGGGCCTTGGGTATCGTGTTGTGTCACCGTGGCCGGGGCGGCTTCAGCCTCACCAGCAAAGGCGAACTGTTCCACCAGGAAACCCTGCGCCTGTTGGCCGAGCTGGACGGCTTCGAGCAGTATGCCGCTGCCCTCAAGGGTGAACTGCGCGGCACCCTCAACCTTGGGGTGATCGACTCCACGGTCGGTGACCGGGCCTTGCCGCTGGCCGAAGCCATTGGCGCCTATAGCCAGGAGCACCCGGCAGTGCACCTGCACCTGTCGGTGTCCAGCCCCTACGAGCTGCAACTGGGTGTGCAGGACAACCGCCTGGACCTGGCCATTGGCGCATTCTCCTCGCGCATGAGCGGCCTGCTGTACCAGCCGTTGTACCGTGAGCAGCACTGGTTGTACTGCAGCAGCCGTCACCCGCTGTATACCGAGCGGCGTATCCCTGAGCCGGTGGTGACGCAGCAACGCATGGTCGGGCGTGGCTACTGGAGCCAGGCCGAGTTGGCCCGGCATGGTTTCAAGCACAGCGCGGCGACGGTGGAGAGTATGGAGGCGCAACTGATCCTGATTCTGTCCGGGGCCTATATCGGCTATTTGCCCGAACATTACGCCCAGGCCTGGGTCGACAAGGGCGACTTGCGTGTGCTGTCGCCGTCGACGTTTGGTTACCAGGCCCCGTTTTCGCTGATCATCCGTCGCGGGCGTAGCCGTGAACCCTTGATCCAGACCTTCCGCGACCTGCTGAAAAGCCAGCTCAACGTGGGCTGAGAAGCAAGGTGTTCATGCATTCCGTCGGGAGGCGCTAAATTCCGGCAAAAGCAGACCGCTAACCTGATAGCGCTCTGCTACATATCAACTTGCGCTGATGATTTTCCCTCATTTCATCCTGCAAGGATCGCCCAAGATGCGCATGAATTTGCCCGTCACTGAGCACGAAAGAACCTTTTCCAGCGATCAACGCCTGATTTCCACCACGGACCTGAACAGCCGCATCACCTACTGCAACGACGCCTTCGTGGCGATCAGCGGTTTCACGTACGACGAACTGGTCGGCCAACCCCACAACCTGGTGCGCCACCCGGATATGCCGCCGGCGGTATTCGGGCATATGTGGGAGACCATCAAGCAAGGCAAACCGTGGATGGGCGTGGTCAAGAACCGGGCCAAGAACGGGGACTATTACTGGGTCAGCGCCTATGTCACGGCGATCTACGAGCAGGGCCGCATCAGTGGCTACGAGTCGGTGCGCTCGGTACCCACGCGCGAGCAGATCCGCCGTGCCGAGGCGCTGTATGCCCGCCTGCGGGGCGGCAGGGCTGCCGTGCCATGGGCGGCGCGGCTGGGGCATGGGCTGGGCCATGGCTGGCCGCTGATTGGCGCAGGCCTGTTGTCGGCAGCCGGTTACCTGTGGTTGCCGCCCTATGCCGCGCTCGGGGTGCTGATGGCCAGCCTCCTGCTGGCCTGGTACCTGGTCGAGCACCGGCAGAACCAAGCCATCCGCCGCACGCTGGCCGAGCACCCCAAGGCCTTCACCAGCCCGCTGGTGGCACTGACCTACAGCGACAACCCGGGCCTGCAAGGCCAGCTTGACCTCGCCATCATCAGCGAGGAAGCACGCTTGCAAACGGCCCTGACTCGGCTGGTGGATGCCGGGGTAGGGGTGAAGTCGAGGGCGGCGCAGTCGTCCGATTTGTCTGACGCCCAGGCGCAGATGCTCGACCGCCAGCGCAGTGAAACCGACCAATCGGCCACGGCCATCGCGCAGATGGCAGCGACCATCCAGCAAGTCACCCACAACGTGCAAAGTACGGCTCATGCGGCGGGTGATGCCGACCAGTTGGCGCAGCAGGGTAGCGAACTGGCGCTGCAGAGCCTCAAGGCCATGGGCAGCATGAGCGATGCGGTCAATGACATCGGCCTGGCAGTCAATGCCTTGGCCGAGCAGACCCAGTCGATCGGCAGTGTGGTCGATGTCATTACCTCGATTGCCGAACAGACCAACCTGCTGGCGCTCAATGCGGCCATCGAGGCGGCGCGCGCCGGCGAGCAAGGGCGTGGGTTTGCCGTGGTCGCCGATGAGGTGCGTTCGCTGGCCCAGCGCACCCGTGCTTCCACCGATGAGATCCACCACATCATCGCCTCGCTGCGCGCAGGGGCAGAGCGGGCCGTGAGCACCGCCAGCCGGGGCGAGCAGATCTCGAGAGACAGCGTGCACAGTGTCGAGGCCGTGCAGGCTGCGTTGAGCGGGATAGCCCAGGCGGTCAGCCGTATCACCGGCATGAGCCAGCAGATGGCGACGGCGTCGGAGCAGCAGAGCCATGTGGCCGAAGATATCAACCAGCAGATCGTGAGGATTGCCCAGCTGTGCGACCAGAGTGCCGGGCAGGCACGGCAGGGGGCTGAAATCAGCCAGGATCTGGAGCGCATGGCGGAGTACCTGCATAGCCTGGCGGAGCGGTTCAATCGTTAAGCGAAGTGGGGGCCGCCAAGCGGGCCCCGGTTCTGTGGCAAACTGTCTCCGCCAAGGAGAACCCCATGCCCAGACCCCGCTGCGAGCGCTGCCAGCGCCCGCTCGACCATTGCCTCTGCCCACTGATCCCCGCGCTCGACAGCCGCACCCGCGTCATCCTGCTGCAGCACCCCAGTGAAACGGCCCATGCCCTGAACACCGCGCGCCTCGCGGCCCTTGGCTTGAACAATGCCGAGTTGCGGATTGGAGAGGTGTTCGATGACTTGAGTGAACTGTTGGCGACCCCCGGTTACCGGCCGGCTCTGCTATTCCCGGGTGACGACGCCCAGGTGCTCGCGGCGTATAGCGAAGCCGAAGACAAACCCTTGCTGCTGATCGTGCCCGACGGCACCTGGCGCAAGGCGCGCAAGCTTTTGTACATGAATCCGTTGCTGCAGGGGTTGCCGAGAGTCACCCTGGGGGCCGTCACGCCTTCACGTTACCGGCTGCGCAAAGCGCCGGAAGCGGGGGCATTGTCGACTATCGAGGCGGTGGTGGGGGCATTGAATACGCTGGAGCAGCCGGCCTGCTTCGATGCACTGCTGGCGCCGTTCGAGGCGTTGATCGAGGGGCAGATCAAGGCGATGGGGATGGAGACGTTTGAGCGTAACCATGGCACCGAGTGAGGGCTGGGGGCCGCAAAGCGGCCCCCGAATCTCAAACCCGATCAACGCATCTCGGGCAGGCGCGCCTCGGTGCGTACTTCAGTGGTAGCCAGGGCCTCTGGCGGCAGCGAGATGTGTTGCTTGCTCAGCAACTCACCCATGGTCGCCAGCACGCGGTAGCGCGAGAACTCCTCGGTATAACGCACTTCGGTGTAGCGGCGGTCGGCGTTGTACAGTTCGTTTTCACTGTCCAGCACGTCCAGCAGGGTACGCTGGCCCAGGCCGAACTGGTCCTGGTAGGCAGCACGCACGCGCTTGGTGGTCTCGGCATATTCACGCGCGGTCGGCAGCTGCTTGCTGGCGTTGTTCAAGGCGTTCCATGCCAGGCTCAGGTTTTCGGTCAGCTCACGCAGGGCGTTGTTGCGGATGTCCAGGGCCTGGTTGATCTTGTGCGCGTCAGACTGCAGGCGGGCCTTGTCACTGCCACCGCGGAACAGGTTGTAGTTCATCTCTACACCGGCCTGCCAGTCGTTGTTGTTGTGGCCTTTCTCGCCGCCGGTGTTGTTGTTGGCACCGGTTGCCAGAATGGCGTCAAAGCGCGGGTAGAAAGTCGACTTGCCCACTTCGTACTGCTGCTCGGCCGCGTTGACGTCAGCCTGGGCAGATTTGATGTAGGGGTTGTTCTGACGCATGCTGTCGCGCGCGCCGTCGAGGGTGTCAGGCACCTCGGCCTTGATGGTCTGCGGGCTTTCCAGTTCGTCCGGCATGCGGCCGATCACGCTGAAGAAGTTGGCCTCGGCATCGGCCAGGTCGACTTCGGCGGTGTCCAGGTTGTTTTCTGCCAGGGCGCGACGTGCGCGGGACTGGTCGAGGTCGGCGGTGCTGCCAACGCCGCGCTCGTTACGCAGGCCGATCTGGTCGTTGACGCGCAGGTGAGCTTGCAGGTTGTTCTTGGCCAGGGTTACCAGCTCGCGGCGCTTGAGCACTTCCAGGTACACCTCCACGGCACGCAAGGCGACATCCTGGGCAACGGCCTGGGTGTAGTAGGCACGGGAGGTGGAGACTGCCTCGGTACGGCCCACTTCATTCGAGGTGTTGAAGCCGTCGAAGATCATCTGCCGCAGGCGCAGCTCGGACTGGGTGTAGTTGAGGGTTTCCTTGTTGTGGTTACCCTCGGCACGGGTAGTGGCGTTGTCCGAACGCTGGCGGCCATAGCCAGCGACCAAATCCACGGAAGGGTAGTAGCCACCACGCGCAAATTTCACGTCCTCATCGGCCGACAGCTTGCTGTTGCGGTTGGAGCTGACTTGTGGGTGGTAGTCCACGGCGCTCTGGACGGCCTCGGTGATCGACATCGCCTGTACGTTGGCACTCGCCAGGGCCAACAGTAATGCACTGGTGATGGGGTTCAAAACGCGCATGGTACATCTCCCTGATCCTGGAATTGATCCTGCTGCTCGCCAAAAAAATGACGATAATGTTATCGCGTATAGTGTTGCAGGTTTTTAACAACACAGCTAAGTACATTCAACGCAATATGTAAGAAGATTTATTCATATCAAATTGCCATATAAGATCTTTATTATCTAAAAAAGACACCAATAAGTGCTGATGGCGAATGCGCGTAAGGCTTACAAAGCCAGTGTCTGCAAGGCTTTCGCGAGGTTCCAGAATTATTCTGGATAAAGGAAGTATCCGTTAGGCGAAAGTGATATTTGGCGACAAAAAAATGTCACTTTGGCTTTTGAAGGGTTTTCTGTCTGAGGATGTACAGGCTGACCAGCACGGCGCTGGTCAGCATGAATGCGCGCGCCCAGAAGAGGGGAACCAGATAGCACGACAGACCAATGCTGGCCCACATCAGGCCGATGGCGTAGACCTTGCCCTTGAGGGGAATGCCTTCTCCACTGAGGTAGTCGCGAATCCACGGCCCGAGCTTGGGGTGGTTGACCAGCCAATGGTGAAAGCGCGGCGAGCTGCGGGCGAAGCAGGCTGCCGCCAATAGCAGGAAGGGGGTGGTGGGCAATACCGGCAGGAAAATCCCCAACACCCCCAGCGCAACGCTGAGCCAGCCGATGGCCAGCAGCAGGTAGCGCACAGGCAGATTAGTGGTGGCGTGGTTTGAGCAGCGCCGGTTTTTCGTCAGGGGCGTGCAGCAGCAGGAACAGCGCGGTCAGCGCTTCGGGGATCTGTACGATCATGTCGTCCTGCAGGTGGGCGTTGCTGGCGATATCGGCGAACTCTGGCTGTTCGTCGAACAGGCCCGAGCCGACCATGATCGGCAGCAGCATCTCGCTCACTTCTTCTTCGGCGTTCTCGAACCAGGCTTCTTCACGCAGGAACACGCCTTCCATGAAGCCGATGCACCAGCCCCGCAGATCGGAATCGTCCGGCTCGTCGGTCAGGTCCAGGTCGCAGGGCAGTTCGAATTCGTCGTCGCTGGCCAGCTGGCGGGCGATGTGCGCCTTGAGGGCAACCAGCGTCGCCTCGATTTCGGTGCGCTGGGCATCGCTGCTGTAGTGCGGCTCTTCGGCGAACAGGGCGTCGATCCACTCGCGCTCCGGTACATCCTCGGCATTGATCGACAGGGCGGTGAGGTAGCCGTGTGCGGCGACATAGTCCAGCGCTTCTTCGTGCAGCTCGTCGGCGTCGAGGAAGGCTTGCAGGCGGGTCAGTTGCTCGGCGAAGGACATTACAGGGCTACCTTGGGGAATAAACGATAACGAATTCTAGCACCTTGCAGCGGCAGCGGGGCAAAGGGAACGTCTATCGCCGTGGTGCCCTGCGCGGTGCGGTGCTGCGGTATACTCCGCGGTTTTTCATCCAGGGGCAGGGTTTACCGGTCGCCTGGCAAAAACCGCTTACGCTTTTGGCGTATGCGGGGCGGGTTTTTCGTCCAGCCTGTTTCCAGGATGGTACGGCGATTTGGAGTTGCACATGCTCGAACAGGCTCAGCGCGTTCTCAAGGACATCTTCGGCTACGACAGTTTCCGAGGGCGCCAGGCAGCAATCATCGAATGCGTGGCCAACGGCGGCGATGCCTTGGTGCTGATGCCCACCGGCGGCGGCAAGTCGTTGTGCTTCCAGGTACCGGGGCTGCTGCGCCCCGGCCTGACGGTGGTGGTTTCGCCACTGATCGCCTTGATGGATGACCAGGTTGCCACCCTTGACGAGCTGGGCGTGCCGGCGGCTGCGTTGAACTCCACGCTGACACCTGAGCAGCAGCGTGACCTGGCCGGGCGCCTGCGCCGTGGCGAAGTGAAGATGCTGTACCTGGCGCCGGAGCGCCTGGTGCAGCCGCGCATGCTCGACTTCCTGCGCGACCTGGACATTTCGCTGTTTGCCATTGACGAAGCCCACTGCGTCTCGCAATGGGGCCACGACTTCCGCCCCGAATACCTGCAACTGGGCCAGTTGGCCGAGCTGTTCCCGCATGTGCCGCGTATTGCGCTCACCGCCACCGCCGACATGCGAACCCGCGAGGAAATCGTCCAGCGCCTGCACCTGCAAGGCGCCGAACGCTTCCTGTCGAGCTTCGACCGGCCCAACATTTTCTACCGCATCGTGCCCAAGGAAGCGCCGCGCAAGCAGTTGATGGCCTTCCTGGGCGAGCGCCGCGGCAACGCAGGCATCGTCTACTGCCTGTCGCGCAAGAAGGTCGACGAAACCGCCGCCTTCCTCTGTGACCAAGGCTTCCCGGCATTGCCGTACCACGCTGGCCTGGCGGCCGAGACGCGCGCGGCCAACCAGCACCGCTTCCTCAACGAGGAAGGGCTGATCATGGTCGCCACCATTGCGTTTGGCATGGGCATCGACAAGCCCAACGTGCGCTTCGTTGCCCATCTCGACCTGCCCAAGTCGCTTGAGGCCTATTACCAGGAAACCGGTCGTGCCGGCCGTGACGGGCTGCCCTCCGATGCCTGGATGGCCTACGGCCTGCAGGACATGGTGATGCTCAAGCAGATGCTGCAGAACTCCGAAGGTGACGAGCGCCACAAACGCATTGAGCAGCACAAGCTCGATGCCATGCTGGCGCTGTGCGAGGAAACCCGCTGCCGCCGCCAGTCTCTGTTGGCCTATTTCGACGAAACCCTCGAACAGCCCTGCGGGCATTGCGACAACTGTGTCGACAAAATCCAGACCTGGGACGCCACAGAGCCGGCCCGCCAGGCCCTGTCGGCGGTGTTCCGCACGGGTCAGCGCTATGGCGTCGGCCACCTGGTCGATGTGTTGCTGGGCAAGGACACCGAGAAGGTACGCAATTTCGGCCACGAGAAGCTGTCGGTTTTCGGCGTTGGCAAGGGCCTGGCCGAGGTCGAGTGGCGTTCGCTGTTCCGCCAGCTGGTGGCACGCGGCCTGGTCGATATCGACCTGGAGGGCTATGGTGGCCTGCGCTTGTCCGACAGCTGCCGGCCGCTGCTGCGTGGCGAGGTCACTCTGCAATTGCGCCGCGACCTCAAGCCGCAGACCACGGCCAAGGCTTCGTCCTCCAGCGGCGGCAGCCCGGCCAGCCAACTGGTGCGTGCCGAAGAGCGCGAGCTGTGGGAAGCGCTGCGTACCTTGCGGCGCAAGCTGGCGGAGGAGCACAGCGTGCCACCCTACGTCATCTTCCCCGACTCGACGTTGCTGGAAATGCTGCGCAGCCAGCCCGTCAGCCTCAGCGACATGGCCCAGGTCAGCGGCGTGGGTGCGCGCAAGCTGGAGCGCTATGGCCAGGCATTCCTCGAAGTGCTGAACAACAGTGGCGGCACCGACGAGGCGCCGAAAGTGGTGCTCGACCTGCGCCACGAGTTGGTCAGCCTGGCGCGCGCCGGCATGACGCCGGCGCAGATCGCCGGGCAGCTCAACTGCAGCGAGAAGAACGTGTATAGCCTGCTGGCCGAGGCACTGGGCCGCCAGGAGCTGAGCCTGGACCAGGCCCTCGACCTGCCGGAAGACCTGCTGATGGAAGTGCAGGACGCCTTCCTGGATGGCGAAGGCGAGCTGCCAGCGGTGTCGGCCATTGCGCCGTTGTTCGGCGCTCGGGTGCCGGAGGGCGTGCTGTATTGCGTGCGTGCAGCGTTGGCGGCGGAGTTCGAGCTGTAAACGGCGGCAGGATCGAAGGCAGAAGCGCCATCCGCTGACCTTTGTCATGCTTTTTGACGATTATCGTACACGCCCGCGCGCCCGAGCCTTGCCTCGTGGCGCCGGCCATGGTTAGCTGCCTAATAATTAGATCCATTCAATGAGTTGCTTATGCCCCTTACCGACAACCAACACCGCTTTGGCATGCAGCTGGCCCAGATGTCCCGGGGTTGGCGTGCCGAACTGGATCGCCGCCTGGCCGGGCTCAACCTGTCCCAGGCGCGCTGGCTGGTGTTGCTGCACCTGGCCCGTTTCGAAGAAGCCCCGACCCAGCGTGAGCTGGCCCAGAGCGTGGGCGTTGAAGGCCCGACCCTGGCGCGCCTGCTCGACAGCCTTGAGGCGCAAGGGCTGGTACGTCGGCAGGCGGTGCTGGAGGACCGTCGGGCGAAGAAGATTGTACTGTGCCCGCCAGCCAAGCCACTGATCGACCAGATCGAGACCATTGCCAACCAACTGCGGGTGGAGCTGTTTACCGGGGTGGACGAGGCGGACTTGCAGGTGTGCATGCGGGTGCATGCGAAGATTCTGGCCAACCTCGAGAAATCCTGAGGGCCCTTGGGGCCGCAAAGCGGCTCCATTGTTCAGAAGGTATGCCCAAGGTTCAGGTAAACCGCCTGTTCATGCGCACTGTTGGTGCCATAGCTGAAGTTCAGCGGCCCCAGCGGCGTCTCCAGCCCCAGGAAGATGCTCGCCGCATTGATGTACCCGCTGTCGAACTCATTGTCGTTGTTCCACGCCCGCCCACGTTCCAGCGACCCGCCAATGTACAGCGGGAAGTCCAGCGGCACGTAGGCCCGTGGCGTCAGCCGGCGGTAGTAGACCATGCGCATCAGGCTCACGTTCTGCCCCGACACCGAGTCCTGGCGGAACCCTGACAGCTGCCGCGCGCCACCGATCACGAAGCTTGACGTCACCACTTCGGCGTCATCCAGCGTGCGCCCGTAGCGCCCGCCCAGCACGAAGGTGTTCGGCCCGCTGCTGATGGCCTTGTCCAGGTTGAACAACCACTGCCGATAATCCTGGTCCGAGTCCAGCGACTTGTCGTACTTGCGCAGGGTCAGGCCTATGTCCTCGCCGCTGTGGGGGAAGTACACGTTGTCGAGGGTGTCGAACGAGTACTTCAGCTCGTAGAAGCCTTCGTTGAAGCTGACTTTGGGCAGGTCCTGGTCGCCGATGCGCACCTCGGCCTCGCCCCACGCCTTGCCCACACCCAGGCGCACTTCGCCGTTGGTGCCGATCTGCCGGCCAACATTCAGGCCAAAGCCGTAGCGCTCCAGGCGGTACTCGGCGATGGGGTCGTTGTCCAGAGTGGCTTCGATGTTCTGCGAGCCGAAGTCCAGGTACGGCGCGATGAAGTAGCGTGAGCCCACGTCCAGCGGCTGGTAGAACTCACTGTACAGCTCTTGCTGGTCTCCGATCTGGCCACGGGTCAGCCATTCGGCACCCAGGCTGTTGATGCCGTTGACCCGGTAGCTGGCACCCAGGTTGAAGGCACTGTCGCCACGCAGGTCGTCCGACAGGTTCAGGCCCAGGCGCAAGTAGTCGGTACCGCCGCGTCGGCCGCGGGCATTGATCACCAGCGTGTTGTCGTCGCCCTTGTGCACCACGCGGTACTGCACCCGATCGAAGTAGTCCAGGCCGTACAGCGTGCCCATGTCGGTCTGCAGGCGGTCCAGTTCCAGCGGGGCATCGATCGGCTGGCGAATGTACGAGCGGATCACATCGTCGCTGACCTTGGAGTCGTTCTCGATCCGGATCGCGGTAATCACCGGTGTGCGCTGGCGCGGCGAGCGGGCCACGGCCAGGCTGCTGTCTTCGGGCTGGCGCAGGCTGGCAAGGCGCGGGTCGAGCAGGCGGGTGGCGCGATAGCCAGCGTCGATCATGTCCCGGGCGCGGCCGAAGTCGGTTACACCAAACGCGGTCAGCGAAGGCTGGATGAGGATATCGTCGCGGTGCAGGCTGGCCAGTTGCTCTTCCGAGTTGCGCCGGGTCATCAGGGTGATCGACTGGTTGAGCACGTCGACCACCGTGGCCAGTTGCTTGCGGTCGCGCAGCGGGGTGCCGATGTCGACCACGATGGCCAGGTCCACGCCCATTTCCCGGGCCACGTCCAGCGGGATGTTGTCGACCATGCCGCCGTCCACCAGCAGACGACCCTCCAGTTCGACCGGGGCGAACACGGCGGGGATCGACATGCTGGCACGGATTACCTGGGGCAGGTGGCCGCGACGGAACACCACTTTTTCACCACTGGCAATGTCGGTGGCCACGGCGCGGAAGGGGATGGGCAGCTTGTCGAAGTCGCGTGTGTCGGCGGTATGCGCCAGCTTGCTCTCCAGCAGCAGCGCGAGGTTCTGGCCCTGAATGACCCCCAGCGGCAGGCCCAGGCTGCCGTCGTCGCGAAAGCTGAGCTTCTGTTTGACGAGGAAATCGCGGTCATCCTGCTTGCGTCGGAACGGCACGTCCTTGCGCGGTGGGGCATCGGACAGGGCCTGTTGCCAGTCCAGTGTGGTGGCGAGCTTTTCCAGCTCTTCGACGCTGTACCCCGAGGCGTACAACCCGCCGACCACAGCCCCCATGCTGGTGCCGGCGATGGCGTCAATGCGCACGCCTTGTTCTTCCAGGGCCTTGAGCACGCCGATATGGGCCAGGCCACGGGCCGCACCACCAGACAACACCAGCCCGACCTTGGGCCTGGCCGGTTCGGCGGCAATTGCCGTGAGGCTGGTGAGGGTGAGCAGAAAGCAGAACAGCAAACGGCGCATCGTGAGTCTCAAACCGTGGGCTAAAGACCGCTAGTATAAGCGGCCCCTTACCTGGAGATGCGCCACCATGGCCGACAGCAAGCCGGAAATCGTCATCACTTATTGCACCCAGTGCCAATGGCTGCTGCGTGCCGCCTGGCTGGCCCAGGAACTGCTCAGCACCTTCGCCGACGACCTTGGCCGGGTGGCGCTGGAGCCGGGCACTGGCGGTATCTTCCGCATCACCTGCAATGGTGTGCAGATCTGGGAGCGCAAGGCCGACGGCGGCTTCCCCGAGGCCAAGGTGCTGAAGCAGCGGGTACGTGACCAGATCGACCCTCAGCGTGACCTTGGCCATAACGACCGCTGATCACGCACCTTCGGGCAGTGGCTGCTTGGGCGGCTGCTCGGCGGCCAGGCGGCTGGACAGCACGATGGCGAAGATGATCAGCGCGCCGCCCAGTAGCATGCGCAGCGTGGGGGTTTCGGCGAACACGACCCAGGCCACGGCAATGCCGTAGACCGGTTCCATGCCGAACACCACGGCGGCGGTACGCGCCTTGATCACCGCCAGGCTGGCCACGAACAGGCTGTGCGCCACGCCGGTGCAGAAGATGCCGAGCAGGGCGATCCACAGCCAGTCCATGGCTGCCACGTCTGCCAGGCCCGGTGCTGCGAAGGGCAGCAGGCACAGGCCCACCACCAGGTTTTGCCACAGCGCAGCCTGAACCGCAGGCAAGCGCCCGGAGCCGGCGCGGTTGGTGAGTGACAGCAGCGAGAACAGCAACCCGGAAAGCAGTGCCCAGAGCAGGCCGCCCGTGGCTTCGCTGGCCAGATCGAAGGCCGGCGTGACCAGGACCAGGCCTATGCTGACCAGCAGTACCAGCACGGCCTCGTTGCGGCGGATGCGTTCGCGGAACAGCAGGCCTTCGAGGATGATGGTAAAGGCCGGGAAACTGGCGAAGCCGAGGGTGGCGATGGCCACGCCGCCGACTTTGACGGCGATGAAGAAGCTGACCCAATGGCCGGCCAGCAGCACACCACCGAGCAGCAGGCGGCGGATGTCCTGACTGCTCAGGCGTTGCCAGCCCGGGCCGGCGAGGCTGGCGAACAGGGCCAGGGCAAGCACGGCGAAGGCGGCGCGGCCGAACACGATGATTGCCGGGCTGGCGCTGGCGGCCAGTTTGCCGAAGACGCCGGTCAGGCCGAAGAACAGCGCGCCAATGTGCAGGGCGCCGAGGGCGGTGCGGTGGTTCATGGTGGTCCTTGCTCAAGATCTCTAATGGCTGTGCCGGCCTCTTCGCGGGCTTGCCCGCGAAAGGGCCGGTACAGGCAAAGTGTAAAGGTTCAGGCAAACCCGTTCTGTCGCAAGACTGCTGTCAGTTATCGCCAGGCTCGCGCCGCAACGCCAAAGGCGTACACCCGAACGCCCGCAACATCGCCGCCGAGAACGCACTCTGCGAGCTATACCCCACCTGCGTAGCAATCTCCCCCATCGGCAACAAGGTTTGTGTCACCAGCCGCCGCGCCTTGAGCAAACGTCGCTGGCGAATGTAGTCCATCGGCGTCATGCCACACTCCGCCATGAATCGCGCATGCAGCCGGGCACTGGAAAGCCCGGCCAGCCGCGCCAGGTCGGCCACCTGCAGCGGGTAGGCGGCATGCTGCTCGATATGCGCATCGAAGGCCGCATAGGGCAGGCGCCGGCTGGCGGTAACGCTGGCTGCTGCGTTGGAGTTGAGGCTGGCCAGCAGCAGCGCCGCGCCTTGCCGGGCAATCAGCGGGTCGTCCATGGGGCTGGCCGCCAACCAGTCCACCAACTGCTGCTGGCGGTCGTCCAGGCCCAGCGCGGCAGGGCAGTCGAGCAGCCGGCGGCTGGCATCGGCATGCTCGCCCAACTGCTCGTGCAACCACTGCTCGCCAGGCACATCGAGCACCAGGCAGTGGCTGCCGCCGTCGCTGGCACAGGTGTGGTGCGCGCCGGCCGGTACCACGACCAGTCCCTGCCGATCGATGCCGGCGCCTTGCCCTTGCACCTCGAACTCCAGGCGGCCGCGCAGGCCGAACACCAGTTGCGGGTGTTCGTGGCTGTGGGCGATCAGGCTGTGGCGGTAATGGCGCAGCGAGAGGATCGGGCCGGCGGTCATGGGAGGTCCTCGCAGGGCAGAAGCCCATTGTGCCTCATTCGCTGCACACCATCACTCGTCACCGTTTTGCCACGGCGCTGTCACGCGCGCCTGCCAGTCTCCAGCAAACTGCGCCGGAGCCTGCCCATGACCCATGCCGAACTGTCCCGCCCCTCGCGCAAGCAACGTGTGCGCACCCTGTGGATCTCCGACGTGCACTTGGGCACTCGTGACTGCCAGGCCGAACACCTGTCGCAGTTCCTCAAGGGCTACCAGGCCGACCGGGTGTACCTGGTCGGCGATATCATCGATGGCTGGAAGCTGCGCGGCGGCATCTACTGGCCACAAGCCCACACCAACGTGATCCGCCGGCTGCTGACCATGAGCAAGCGCGGTACCGAGGTGATCTATGTCACCGGCAATCATGATGAATTCCTGCGCCGTTACTCCAAGCTGATACTGGGCAATATCCAGCTGGTGGACGAGGCCGAGCACCTGACCGCTGATGGTCGCCGGCTGCTGGTGATTCATGGCGACCAGTTCGACGTGATTACCCGTTACCACCGCTGGCTGGCGTTCCTCGGTGACCGCGCCTACGAGTTCACCTTGGTGCTTAACCGCTGGCTCAATCACTGGCGTGCGCGGTACGGCTATGGCTACTGGTCGCTGTCGGCGTACCTCAAGCACAAGGTAAAAGGCGCGGTGAACTTCATCAGCGATTTCGAGGATGCCATTGCCCACGAATGCACCCGACGTGGTTTTCACGGTGTGGTGTGTGGGCATATTCATCACGCTGAAATCCGCAAGGTAGGAGAGGTGGAGTACCTCAATTGCGGCGATTGGGTGGAGTCATGCACGGCGCTGATCGAGCATTGGGATGGCAGCATCGAGCTGTACCGCCTGGCGGATGCCCAGGCACGGGAAGCGCAGGTAGCCGCGGCGATGCGAGAACCGGCATAGAGGGCTGCTGTGCAGCCCAGTTGCCTACAGGCTGATCTTGCCCAGCAGGATATCCCTGAACATCACGAAATCCCCTATCAGGCTGTAAAGCGGATAGGTAAAGGTTGCCGGCCGGTTCTTCTCGAAAAAGAAATGCCCGACCCAGGCAAAGCCGTAGCCGAACAGTGGCACGGCCAGCAACAGCAACCACTTGCCACTGCCAATGGTATAGGCCAGCAAGGCAATCACCAGGCTGGTGCCGACAAAGTGCAGGCGGCGGCAGGTGGGGTTGCTGTGTTCCCCCAGGTAGTACGGATAGAACTCGGCAAAACTGCGAAACTGCGCTGTGCGGTTCATGGCAGTGCTCCGGGATTAATACTTCTGGACAAGATGCACGGCGTGGAGCCTGATTCGAGTCTAGAGTGATTGGCGGGGCCTACCAGTGACAATAGGCGCCAATTGAATATCCTTGGGGTTCACCGCAGGAGCGGTCGGTAGAAAGAAGCCTGTCATGAGCGAAAGAACCACGTCAGCCAGCTGGGCATCAGGGATTGTGAAGGCACTCGAACTGGAAGGGCTGGACTGCCAGGCCATGTTCAAGCAGCTGGGGCTGGACTTCGCGGCCCTCGACGACCCTGACGCCCGCTTCCCGCAGGACTCCATGACCCGGCTCTGGCAGCTGGCGGTGGAGCTGTCGGGTAATGAGGCCATCGGCTTGAACATGGCGCGCGTGGTACGCCCGGCGTCGTTCCATGTGGTGGGCTATGCGTTGATGTCCAGCCGCACGCTGGCTGAAGGCTTCGAGCGCCTGGTGCGTTACCAGCGCATCATCGCCGAAAGCTCGGACCTGAGCTTCGTGCTTGGCCCTGAAGGTTATTCCCTGATCCTGACCGTACATGGCGACCACCTGCCGCCCACGCGGCACAGCGCCGAGGCCTCGCTGGCTTGCGCGTTGGCACTGTGCAAATGGCTCAGCGGCCGCCCGGTACAGCCGAGGCGGGTGCTGGTGCAGGGGCCTCAGCCGAAGAATATCGAACCGTACAAGGTGGCGTTTCATTCGCCGCTGGTGTTCGGTGCGCCGCACGATGCGCTGGTGTTCGAACGGGCCGACATGGAGGCGCCGCTGCCCACTGCCAATGAGGCCATGGCCGTGTTGCATGACCGTTTTGCCGGGGAGTATCTGGCCCGTTTTTCCGAAAGCAGGGTTACCCACCGCGTGCGCCAGGTGCTGTGCCGCATCCTGCCGCAGGGCGAGCCCAAGCGCGAGACCCTGGCGCAGGCCCTGCACCTGTCGCAACGTACCTTGCAGCGGCGGCTGCAGGAGGAGGGCACCAGCTTCCAGGCCTTGCTTGACGACACCCGCCGCGAACTGGCCGAGCAGTACCTGGCCCAGCCGGGCATGACCCTGCTGGAGGTCGCGTACCTGCTGGGCTTTGCCGACCCCAGCAACTTCTACCGGGCATTCCGCCGCTGGTTCGATGCCACGCCGAGTGAGTACCGTGCCCGTATGGGCGCGGAGGCCGAAGCGGTCAGTGACGCCAGAACGCCGGCATACACAGCACCAGCACCGTAATGATTTCGAGTCGGCCGAGCAGCATGCCGGCCGCCAGAATCCACTTGGCTGCGTCCGGCAGCGTGGCGTAGTTGCCCGACGGGCCGATCACTTCGCCCAGCCCGGGGCCCACACCCGAAACCGTACCGGCGGCACCGGTCAACGCGGTCATCCAGTCCACGCCCAGCAACGACAGCAGCAGGGCCATGACGCAGATGGTGATGGCGAAGAAGAACGAAAACGTCAGGATCGAACGCACGATGTCTTCATCAAGGCGGTGGCCGTTGTATTTCTGCTTGATCACTGCGCGCGGGTGGATCAGTTGGTTAAGGCTGGCCTTGAGCAGGATGTAGGCCACCTGGAAGCGGAAAATCTTGATACCGCCCGCCGTCGAGCCGGAGCAGCCGCCCACGAAACCCAGGTAAAAGAACAGCATCAGCGAGAAGTTGCCCCACAGGCTGTAGTCGCCCAGGGCGAAGCCGGTGGTGGTGACCACCGAGGTCACGTTCAGCGCCACATGGCGCAAGGCGTCGAGCCAGTGCAGGTTGGTGCTGTACCAGTACCAGGTGCCCAGCACTATCCAGGTAACCACCAGCATGCCCAGCAAGCCCTGCACCTGCTGGTCGCGGATCAGCGCCTTGCGGTTGCCGCGCAGGGTGGCCACATACAGGGTGAACGGCAAGCTGCCCATGATCATCACCACAACCGCCACCCAATGCACGGCCGGGATGTCCCATTTCGCCAGCGACTGGTCAGAGGTGGAGAAACCGCCGGTAGAGATCGCCGACATGGCGTGGTTGATCGCATCGAACGGGCTCATGCCTGCCCACCAGAAGGCCAGCGAGCCAAGGATCGAGAAGCCGACGTACACCCCCACGATCGACTTGGCGACCATGTGCGAACGCGGCATGACCTTTTCCGAACGGTCGGACGACTCGGTCTGGAACAGGCGCATGCCACCGATGCGCAGCAGCGGCAGGATCGCCACCGCCATGGCGATGAAACCGATACCGCCAAGCCAGTGCAGCATCGAGCGCCACATGAGAATGCCGGGTGACATGGTGTCGAGCCCGCTGAGCACGGTGGCGCCGGTGGCGGTGATGCCCGACATGCTTTCGAAGAAGGCGTCGGTGTAGCTGATGTGCTGGGTCAGCAGGAACGGCAGGGCGGCGAACACGCACACCACCAACCAGCTGCTGACCGTCAGCAGGTACATGTCGCGTGGGCGCAGGTGCACATGTTCGGGGCGCCCCTGCATCACCAGGGCCAGCCCGGCGATGAAGGTGATCAGGCTCGACCAGAGGAACGACGGCATGTCACCGGTGCGTTCGAAAATTACCAGGGTCGCCATGGGCACGGCCATGCTGACGGCGAGGGTAATCAGGAAGATGCCGATGATGAAACCAATGATCCTTAAGGTCGGCAACGCCATGTGATCTGCTCTGACTCGATTCGGAAGGGCGCCATTCTACCTATGGGTCTGGTGATGTAAACGCTAGAATGGCCGCACATTCAACTGCCAGGAGGGTAGCCGATGGAGGCTCTCGACGCATTGCTCAACCGTGTTTCCGTGCCACGCCTGACCGACCCGGCGCCGAACGCTGCCCAGCGCGAGGCGCTGTTCCAGGCCGCCTTGCGCGCCCCGGACCACGGCCAGCTGCGCCCCTGGCGCTTTCTGACCATCGAAGGCCAGGGCCGTGAGAAGCTGGGCGAGCTGTTTGCCGAAGCCGTGCAGAGCAGGGGCGACGCCAGCCAGGCCGCGCTGGACAAGGCCCGCGCCATGCCGTTGCGGGCGCCGCTGCTGATTGTGGTGGTGGCCAAGCTGCAGGAGCACTTCAAGGTGCCGAAGTCCGAACAGCGCCTGGCGGCGGGCTGTGCGGCGCATGGCATTCTGATTGCCGCACATGCGCAGGGTATCGGCGCGGTGTGGCGAACCGGGGACATGGCGTTCGATGCCCATGTGCACAAGGGGTTGGGGTTGGCCGAGAACGAGGAGTTGATCGGGTACCTGTATGTCGGCACGCCGCTGACCGAGCCGCGTACGGCGCCGATTCTGGAAACGGCTGATTTCGTCAGCGTCTGGGGCGAGTAACGCCGTTTTGGGCTGATTGTCGTATCAGGGCCACCGGCCTCTTCGCGGGCGTGCCCGCGAAGAGGCCGGTGGCCTTTACATCACCTCAACTGCCAGCAGCCTCAGCCACAGGCAACTCCAGCCTGGCCACAAATCCACCCTGTGGATGATTGTCAAAAATCAGGCTGCCGCCATGGCGCTCCGCCGCCTTGCGCGCAATCGCCAGCCCCAGCCCATGCCCCGGCGCTTCCTGCCCCGGCGCGCGGAAGAAGGGTTCGCCCAGCTGCGCCAGGTGTTCCGCTGCAGCCCCCGGTCCATGGTCACGCACGCTTATCACTATGCGGTCCTGCTCACGCACTGCACTCACTTCTACCGGCTGCCCGACCGGATTGAAGCGCAAGGCATTGCGCAGCAGGTTGTCCACGGCCCGCTCGATCAGCGTCGGCCAACCTTGCAAGGTCAACCCAGGCTGCGCCTCGAGGCGCACATCCTGGTCGGGCGCGCTGAGCAGGGCATCCTTGCGCACGCTGCCCAGCAGGGCGTTGAGGTCGACCGGTTCGGCATGGGCCTGCTCGGCATCCACCCGGGCCAGGGCCAGAATTTCGCTGATCAGGTCTTCCAGGCGGTCGCACTCGCGGGTCAGGCGTGGCCACAGGGTTTCCCGCTGCTCGGGCTCGGCGCGCTCGGCCAGCGCCAGGGCAATACGCAGTCGGGCCAATGGGGAACGCAACTCGTGCGACACATCGCGCAGCAACTGGCGCTGGCTGCCGATGGTGCTTTGCAGGCGCGCGCCCATCTTGTTGAAGTCCTTGGCCAGCACACCGAACTCGTCGCGCCGCGCTGCCAGCCGCGCCAGGCTGTTCTGCTGGTAGGTGGTCTGCCCCAGGTCATGCACCGCGCTGCGCAGGCGGCTGAGCGGGCGGGTAATGGACAGGGTCACCAGCAGGCTGAACAACGTCAGCACAACCAGGGCGATGCCCAGTGCACTGAGCGGCCACATCAGGCTTTCGCGGTGCCAGGCATCCAGTGCCGGGTGGGGAATGCGGTAGATCAGCAGGTAGGTTTCGCCGGTGTCGGGGCTGGTGTATTCCTCGGTCAGCCTGCGCCACGGCAGGCGCCGCTGGTCATTGTGCTGGCGCGCTTCGAAGGCCGCTGCACGGCGCGGGAAGGTACCGGGCACCACGGCTTCGCCACTGTCGTCGAGCACTTGCACGTCGATCTTGTAGCGGTCTTTACGCCGTTCCAGGAAGTGCTGTGCCGAATCCAGGCCTTCCTGCTCGTAATGCCTGGCCCACTTGCTGGCCAAGGTATTCAGGCCCGGGTGACGGCTGAGGATCCAGGCGTCCTGGTTGAGCATGTGGCCCAACAGGATCGACAGGCCTGCGACCAGGGTAATGGCCAGCCAGAAACTGGCCAGGATGCGCCAGAACAATGAACGCAAGTGCACCTCCTAAACGGGAAAAGCCCGGCCCGCAGTGATGCGGGCCGGGCATTGGGCAGACAGCTTACTGAGCCTTGGTGCCTTTTTCAGCTTTCCAGGCCTGGAACTCCTGCCACTCGGCTTTCTTGGCGGCGCGTTCCTTTTGCAGTTCGTCGAACTTCTTCTGCTGCTCAGGCTTGAGCAGGTTGCGCACGGCGCTGTCGGTCTTGTCGCGGCTGGCTTTCAGCTCGTCCTTCATGGCTTTCTGGTCGGCGGCCGGCAGCTTGGACAGGTAGCGCTCGGTGATGTCGCGGCGCTGTTGCATCTGCTCGCCCATCAGCTTGCCGATCTGCTGACGCTGGTCGCGGCTCAGGTCCAGCTGGTGGAAAGGCGCATCACCGCGATGATGCGGGCCGTCGTGACGCGGGCCGCCGTCAGGCATGGCCATGGCCACGGTCGGCAGGGCGGCGGCGAACATCAGGGCGATAAGGGTCTTGCGCATGGTGTCTCTCCTTTCATAGGCCGGTGGTTACCGGATGAGCACAGTCTAGGGAGATCACCGTCAAGCGCAGTCAGCAGAGGGTAAAGGCAAGGTAAAGATGATTAGCCTGTGTAGGAGCGGCCTTGTGCCGCGATAGGGGCGCGCAGCGGCCCCGGCGATGTCACAGGCAGTAGTAATAGCCACGGCTGCGCAACGCCACGATGCGTGGCCGGCCATCGGCGTGGGGGCCAATCTTCTTGCGCAGGTTGCTGACGTGCATGTCCAGGCTGCGGTCGTACAGGGTCAGCTTGCGGCCCAGGCCGATCTGCGCCAGTTCTTGTTTGTCCAGCGGCTCGCCGGGCTGGCGCAGCAGCGCTTCGAGAATGCGGCTTTCGGACAGGGTCAGGGTCATTTCGCGGCCATCGATACTGGCCACGCCACGGGCAGGGCTGTACACCAGGTCGCCCAGCTCCACCTGGCTGGTGGTGGCGGTGGGGTGGCTGCGGCGCAGTACGGCGCGCAGGCGGGCGGTGAGTTCACGTGGGTCGCAGGGTTTGGCCAGGTAGTCGTCGGCACCCAGTTCGAGGCCAAGGATGCGGTCCAGCGGCTCGCCACGGGCGGAGAGCATCAATACCGGCAGTTCGGTATGTTCGCTGCGCAACTGCTTGAGCAGTTCCAGGCCGCTGCCGTCGGGCAGCATGACATCCAGCACCACGGCCGCCGGGGCGTGTTCGGCCAGGGCCTGGCGTGCGCTCTGGCCATCGTGGCAGGCACGTACGGTGAACCCTTCCTGGGTCAGCCAGCTGCTGAGCAGCTCGCACAGCTCCTGGTCATCATCAATCAGTAACAGCTCGCTCATGACTCACTCATTTCAACCATTGACGGCGGCTATTCGGCCCGCCAGTGGCAAAGATACCGCAGACTGATGGCAACTGTGTAACTGCCTCTACCGTGTCGCCTGCTTCGCGGGCGAGACCGCGAAGCAGGCGACACGGTCTTGCATCACGGCAGTACTTGCTTGAATGGCTTGACCACGACTTTGTCGTAAACGCCCGCAGCAATGTACGGATCGGCATCTGCCCAAGCCTGCGCCGCAGCCAGGGACTCGAACTCGGCAACGATCAGGCTACCGCTGAAACCCGCTTCGCCCGGGTCGTTGCTGTCGATGGCCGGGTGCGGGCCGGCCAGCACCACGCGGCCTTCGGCTTTGAGCTGCTGCAGGCGTTCGATATGCGCCGGGCGGGCAGCCAGGCGTTTTTCCAGGGAGTTTGCGACGTCGCTGGCGATGATGGCGTAGAGCATGTCAATCCTTGGGTTTGGAGGTAGAAGGGTCGTCGTGCAGGTGGCGCGACAGGTACACGCCTTGCGCCACCAGGAAGATCACGGTCATGCCCAGGCTGCCGAACACCTTGAAGTCCACCCAGAAGTCCTGGAAGGTGAAGGCGACGAACAGGTTGGCCGCGCCGCAGAACAGGAAGAAGGCAATCCAGGCCACGTTCAGGCGCGCCCAGATGACATCGGGCAAGGTCAGCGCGTGGCCCATGATGCGCTTGATCAGCACCCGGTCACCGATGAAGTGGCTGCCTGCAAAGCCCAGGGCGAACAGCCAGTTCACCACCGGCGCCTTCCACTTCAGGAAGGTTTCGCTGTGGAACGTCAGGGTCAGGCCGCCGAACACCAGGCAGGCCACCAGGGTCAGCCACTGGCCCTTTTCAAGCTTGCGCTGGCGCAGGAACAGCGCGCCGTACACCACCAGCGAGCTGATGATCAGCATGGCCGTGGCGCTGTAGATGCCGCCGAATTCGAAGCTGTGGCCGGCGACTTCCAGGGGGCGCGGGTCCAGCTTGTAGACGATGAAGAACAGCAGCAGCGGGATGAAATCGATGAATTGTTTCACAATGGCAGCCAGAATCGGGATGTGACGGCATAATAACAAACATCGATTCCAGCGAAAGCGCTCCTCCATGAATGTTGATCTGCACTGTCACAGCACGGCCTCCGACGGCGCCCTGTCGCCCTCGGTACTGGTTGCCCGGGCCCATGAGCACGGGGTGCAAACGCTGGCACTGACCGACCATGACACCATCGAAGGCCTGCCCGAAGCACGCCAGGCCTGCATCGAGCGGGGCATGCGCTGGGTGAGCGGCGTCGAGCTGTCGTGCACCTGGGGTGGTGCGACCATCCATGTGCTGGGCTATGACTTCCCGCTCGACGCGCCGCCTTTGCTGGCGGCAATCGAAGCGTTGCACCGTGGCCGCTGGCTGCGCGCCGAAGAAATCGACAAACGGCTGGCCGCCAAGGGCATGCCTGGCACCCTCGAAGGCGCCCGTGCCGTGCAGCACGAGCTGGGCGACAGCGGCAACGCCCCGGCGCGCCCGCATTTTGCCGAGTACCTGGTGCGCGCCGGGCACGTCAAGGACCGTGGCGAAGCGTTTCGCAAGTGGCTGGGCGCCGGCAAGCTGGGCGACGTCAAGCAGCACTGGCCGACCCTCGACGAAACTGTCGCCACCCTGCGCCAGTCCAAAGCGTGGGTGAGCCTGGCGCACCCCATGCATTACGATCTGACCCGCAGCAAGCGCAGACGGTTGATTGCCGACTATATTCAGGCAGGCGGGCAGGCACTTGAGGTGGTCAACGGGATGATGCCGGCCGAGCAGGTGGGCACCCTGTCCATCCTCACCCGTGAGTTCGGCCTGCTGGCAAGCGCTGGCAGTGACTTCCACGGCCCCGGCACCTGGGGCGAGATCGGTGCCTATCGGCCTTTGCCCGAGGACTTGCCACCTCTGTGGCGTCGATTCAGCCATGAACAGCCTTTGGCGCTATGAACAGGACGACTACGTGAGCCAATTTTTCCAGATTCATCCGGAGAACCCGCAGCAGCGCCTGATCAAGCAGGCTGTCGAGATTATCCGCAAGGGCGGTGTGGTGGTGTACCCGACGGATTCGGCCTACGCACTGGGTTGCCAGATGGGTGACAAGGCGGCCATCGAACGGGTACGGCGCCTGCGCGGGCTGGACAAGACGCACAACTTCACCCTCATGTGCTGCGACATGTCGCAGCTGGGGTTGTACGCCAAGGTCGACACCGGCACCTTCCGCCTGCTCAAGGCGCATGTGCCGGGGCCTTACACGTTCATCCTCAACGGTACGCGTGAAGTGCCGCGCCTGCTGTTGCACGATAAACGCCGCACTATCGGCCTGCGGGTGCCGGCCCATGCCATCACCCTGGCCCTGCTGGCCGAACTGGGCGAGCCGTTGATGAGCGTGAGCCTGATCCTCCCGGGCGACACCGAGCCGATGACCGACCCTTACGAAATCCGTGAGCGCCTGGAGCATCACGTCGACCTGGTGATCGATGGCGGCTTCGGCGACCTCAAGGCCTCTACCATCATCGACCTCTCCGGCGATGAGCCCGAGCTGATTCGCGAAGGCTGCGGCGACCCCACGCCGTTCCTGGTCAACGCGTGAGCCAGGTGGAAACGCCCGAGGCACCGGCCGAACAGGCCGAAGCGCCTCGGCAGTTGCAGTTGGCCCTGGTCTACGGCGAAGCCCTGACCGAGCTGCCGCTGGACCTGTACATCCCGCCGGACGCGCTGGAAGTCATCCTCGAGGCCTTTGAAGGCCCGTTGGACCTGCTGCTGTACCTGATCCGCAAGCAGAACATCGACATTCTCGACATCCCGGTGGCGGAAATCACCCGCCAGTACATGGGCTACGTGGAGCTGATGAAAAGCGTGCGCCTTGAACTGGCCGCCGAGTACCTGGTGATGGCCGCCATGCTAGCCGAGATCAAGTCGCGCATGCTGCTGCCGCGTTCGGCTGATGTCGAGGAAGAGGAGGGCGACCCACGCGCCGAACTGATCCGCCGCCTGCAGGAGTACGAGCGTTTCAAAGCCGCCGCCGAAGGCATTGATGAATTGCCACGGGTAGGCCGCGATGTGGTGGTGCCACGCCTGGAGGCGCCGCAGGCCAAGGTGCGCAAGCTGTTGCCGCAAGTCAGCCTGGAAGAGTTGCTGGTGTCCATGGCCGAGGTGATGCGCCGCAACGACCTGTTCGAAAGCCACCAGATCACCCGTGAAACGCTGTCTACCCGCGAGCGCATGAGCCAGGTGCTGGAGCGCCTAAAGGGCGGTGCTTTCGTGCCGTTCGTCGAGTTGTTTGCCGCCGAAGAGGGCAAGCTGGGCGTGGTGGTCACCTTCATGGCGATTCTCGAGCTGGTGAAGGAATCGCTGATCGAACTGGTGCAGAATGAACCTTTCGCCGCCATTCACGTGCGGCTCCGCCCGGCGCTTGTTGAAGAACCTGATGAATCTGAATGACCCCCGCGACCTGGCGTCGCTGATCGAAGCTTTCTTGCTGGCGTCGGGCAAACCGCAGTCCCTGGAACGCCTGTACGAGCTGTTCGAAGAGGCCGAGCGCCCAGAACCCAAGGTGTTCAAGCAGGCCCTGGACGTGCTGGGCAAGTCGTGCAATGGCCGAGCGTTCGAGCTCAAGGAAGTGGCCAGCGGCTACCGCCTGCAAATCCGCGAGGACTATGCGCCCTGGGTCGGGCGCCTGTGGGAAGAGCGCCCGCAACGCTATTCACGTGCGCTGCTCGAAACCCTGGCGCTGATTGCCTACCGCCAGCCCATCACCCGTGGCGAGATCGAGGACGTGCGGGGCGTGGCGGTGAACAGCAACATCATCAAGACCATGATGGAGCGCGAGTGGATTCGCGTGGTCGGCTACCGCGAAGTGCCGGGGCGGCCGGCGATGTTTGCCACCACCAAGGCGTTTCTTGACCACTTCAACCTCAAGAGCCTGGATGAGCTGCCGGCCTTGGCCGAGCTGCGCGAGATGGAGCCGGAGCCGGTGCTCGACCCGGACGATGCGCCAGTGCCGGCGCACCTGCAGGCGTTGGCAGATGCCAGCCTTGGGGAGGAAGAAGAGGGTGTTGAGCCGAAGGAGGAAACCAGCTTCCGTAGCTTGCTGGTGGAGCTGGATGCCATGGAAGATGGGTTGAAGACCGACTTTGATGACTTGCGCGAGGAAGAACCAGGGGCTTCGGTGGAAGAAGAGGGCAAGTTACAGCCCTGATCTGCTGTTGCCCATACACCACCATTAGGCAGAAACCCCAGCCAAAGCCCACAAAACCCTCTACCCTCCAGTGCGTTCTTCCCCTGAACCGCGTATGATGCGCGGCCTTTTGGCGCGCTCGTCGCCAAAAAACCTGTTTTCATTCCTACACCGGGAGGTGCCCAGATGAGTGAGCAAGACCTGCAAGATACCGAAATCACCCCGCCATCCGGCGAAAAGCTGCAAAAAGTGCTGGCACGCATTGGCGTGGGTTCTCGCCGTGACGTCGAAGCCTGGATCAGCCAGGGCCGCATCAAGGTGAACGGCGTCGAGGCCACCCTTGGCCAGCGCGTCGACCTGCACGACGCCATTGCCGTAGACGGCAAGCTGATCAAGCGTGAGGAGGCCGCCGAGGCCACTCGCCGGGTGATCATGTACAACAAGCCCGATGGCGAAATCTGCACCCGTGACGACCCGGAGGGCCGCCCGACCGTGTTCGACCGCCTGCCACGGCCAAAAGAAGGCCGCTGGATCAACATCGGCCGCCTCGACATCAACACCACTGGCCTGCTGCTGTTCACCACCGACGGTGAACTGGCCAACCGCCTGATGCACCCGTCCTACGAGATGGACCGTGAGTATGCGGTGCGTGTGCGCGGTGAAGTCGATGACGAGATGATCGAGCGCCTGAAAGCCGGTGTGATGCTGGAAGACGGCCCGGCCAAGTTCACCGACATCCAGAAGGCACCGGGTGGTGAAGGCTTCAACCACTGGTACCACTGTGTGGTGATGGAAGGCCGTAACCGTGAGGTGCGTCGCCTGTGGGAATCCCAGGGCATGGTGGTCAGCCGCCTGAAGCGCGTGCGTTTTGGCCCGGTGTTCCTCAACTCCGACCTGCCGATGGGCCGCTGGCGTGAAATGACCCAGGGCGAAATCGACATCCTGGCCGCCGAAGTGGGCCTGCAGCCGGTTGCGCTGCCCGCCATGAAGCTCAAGGCCAAGGACAAGATGGAGCGCCTGCAGCGCAAGTCGACCCGCCCGCTGGGCCGTGGCGAGCGCGTGCGCAACCTGCGCCCGGCCCACGAAGGTGCCGCTACCGGTGAACGCCCGGCGCGTCAGCCGCGTGAAGAGGCTCCGCGTAAAAACACCCGCGGCAGCACGGTGGCCGAGCGCCCGAGCGAAATGCGCAAGCGTCCGGCCAAGTCTGAAGGTGACAAGCCGGCAGGCCGTGGTCGCGGTAAACCGCGTGGCTGATCGGCCTGCGTGGTGATGAGAAACCAGCCTTCGGGCTGGTTTTTTTATGCCTGCGATGTATTGCGGGCACGGCAAGATATTGAACAAAAAGAATTTTTCTGACGACTGGCAAGTTCTTGAACCGGCTTGTAAAGAAATTTATACGAATATGGCCGGTTTCAGCCCTGATTCCAGATTTAACCCAATCGTGTAAACAAACCTTGCCGTCACCGATGTGCCAAACCCGCCAACTCCACCTTGCCCTCCCTTGCCCGAACCCCCGTCCCCACGGTGTTATAGCCGCCATTGCCGTGTGCAAGAGCCCGTCCACAGAGCCTGGCTGACAAAACAACAAATGGAGGCGCCATGTACGCCGATCACTCTGCCTTTGAAGGCCCATACCACAGGATCGCTGCGTTTTTTCCGGATGGAAGAGCGCAACGCGTTGACGCCTGCGCGCTTGCAGGGGTATACAGTGCGCCGCGTTTTACCTGTGACCCTTTTGCGTACCGCGCACTCTTGATCACGCCGGGTTGACCCGCTTCGGCGGCGCCTGAGGTCAAGAAACCCAAGGTAACCACCTTGCCCATTCCGCTGCGCCACGAGCGCGGTGGGTCCGATTCCGTCACAGATAAAAACAATGCAGGTGACTTCGTTCATGAGTGGACAAAACATGCATTCAGGCGAGCTCAAGCGGGGCCTGAAGAACCGCCATATCCAGTTGATCGCCCTGGGTGGTGCAATTGGTACCGGCCTGTTCCTCGGCTCGGCAGGCGTGATGAAATCCGCCGGCCCGTCGATGATCCTTGGCTACGCCATCTGCGGCTTCATCGCCTTCATGATCATGCGCCAGCTTGGCGAGATGATTGTCGAAGAGCCGGTGGCCGGCTCGTTCAGCCACTTTGCACACACCTACTGGGGCGGCTTCGCCGGCTTCCTGTCGGGCTGGAACTGCTGGGTGCTGTATATCCTGGTGGGCATGTCGGAGCTTTCGGCGGTTGGCAAGTATGTCCACTACTGGTGGCCGGAGATCCCGACCTGGGTCACTGCGGCGGCGTTCTTCGTGCTGATCAACGCCATCAACCTGATGAACGTGAAGTTCTTCGGTGAAGCCGAATTCTGGTTCGCCATCATCAAGGTCGTGGCCATCGTCAGCATGATCGGCCTGGGTGCCTACCTGCTCACCAGCGGCAGCGGCGGGCCGGATGCCACCATCGCCAACCTGTGGTCCCACGGCGGCTTCTTCCCGAACGGTGTCAGCGGGCTGGTGATGGCCCTGGCGTTCATCATGTTCTCGTTCGGTGGCCTGGAAATGCTCGGTTTCACTGCTGCCGAAGCCGACAAGCCGAAGACCGTGATCCCCAAGGCGATCAACCAGGTCATCTGGCGTATCCTGATTTTCTACGTAGGCGCCTTGGTGGTATTGCTGTCGTTGACGCCATGGGACAACCTGGTCGCCAGCATCGATGCCTCGGGTGGCAGCTATGGCAGCAGCCCGTTCGTGCAAGTGTTCTCGCTGCTGGGCAGTGACGTTGCTGCCCACTTGCTGAACTTCGTGGTCCTGACAGCCGCACTGTCGGTGTACAACAGCGGCACCTACTGCAACGCGCGCATGCTGCTGGGCATGGCCGAACAGGGCGATGCCCCGGCGTCGCTGGCCAAGGTCGACAAGCGTGGTGTGCCCGTGCGTTCGATCCTGGTGTCGGCTGCAGTTACCTTCGTGGCCGTACTGCTCAACTACCTGATGCCGCAGAATGCCCTGGAGCTGCTGATGTCGCTGGTGGTGGCTACCTTGGTGATCAACTGGGCGATGATCAGCTATTCGCACCTGAAGTTCCGCCAGCACCTGGACCGTACCGGCCAGAAGCCGCTGTTCAAGGCGCTGTGGTACCCCTACGGTAACTACGTGGTGCTGGCCTTCGTGGTGCTGATCCTCGGCATCATGCTGATGATTCCGGGTATTCAGGTTTCGGTGTATGTCATGCCGGTTTGGTTGTTCGGGATGTTTGTGGTCTACATGGTCAAGCCGCGCCGCCGGATGAATGCCGGTGGGGCTGTGGGTCACGTGGCCAAGTAAGCAACTCAAGGCCGTATGCAAAAACCCGAAGTCAGGTGACTGGCTTCGGGTTTTTTGTTGCCTGTGCAGGCAACACATCAGATCTGCTCCAGCAACCAGCCCCTGAACGCCCGCAACGACGGCAAGGCCTCATTCCTGGGCGGGTAGATCAGGTAATAACTACGCTGGCTGGCAAACGCCACGCCCGGGCTGTGCAGCTCACCCTTGGCCAACTCCTCTTCCACCAGAATACGCGGCACCAGCCCGATACCAATCCCGGCCCGCACTGCCTGGATCAGGTGCGAGGTCAGCTCGAAGCTGGGCCCCAGGCGCATTGCCCGGTGCGGCAGGCCATGGTGCGAGAACCACTCGCCCCAGGCATGCGGGTTGTTGGCCACATTCAACAGCACCTCTTCACTGATCCGTGCCGGGCTCCAGCCTTGGCTGTCGGCCCCGGCCTCCGGTGGCAGGATCACCACCAGTTCCTCGGCATGCAGGCGATGGCAGATCAGCCCCGGCAGGTCGTGGCTGGCCACACCGATGGCGGCGTCGATTTCGCTGGTGTCGAAGTTGATGGCTTCGATACGTGAATGGATGTGCACCAGCATGCCCGGGTGGGCGCTGTAGAACGCATGCAGCCGTGGCAGCAGCCATTTCGAGCCGAACGTTGGCAGGGTAGCCAGGCGCAAGGTGCCGACCCCCGACTGGTACGCCAGCGCCTGCAAGGTGGCACTGCGGATGCGCCCCAGCGCCTCGCTGAGCTCGCGTTGGTAAAGGCGACCCACATCCGTCAGCTGTACCTGGCGGCCTTCGCGGCGGAACAAGGTGAGGCCCAGTTGCTGTTCCAGCGCCTGCACCTGGCGGCTGACCGCGCTTTGCGTCAGCGACAGTTCGGCGGCGGCGCGGGTGTAGCTTTCATGGCGGGCGGCGGCCTCGAAGGCCAGCAGCAGCGACATGGACGGTGTCAGGTGGCGGTAATTCATTCATTCATAAAAGTCATTGATAGCGGCAGGATTATCCGTTTGCTCCTGAAGCGAAACTACAGGAACATTGGCGTATACGTCATCCCTGCATGCATCAACCCATGCCGGAGCGACAGGAATCCCGTGAATTAGCCAATATCAAGAGGCCATCCTTCGATGATCGCCCAGCTGCCGACCGTTGCACCGAGCGCCAACTACCCCGAATTCCTCGAAGCCCTGCGCAACAGCGGCTTCCGTGGCCAGATCAGTGCCGACTACGGCACCCGCACGGTGTTGGCCACCGACAACTCGATTTACCAGCGCTTGCCCCAGGCCGCAGTGTTCCCGCTGGATGCCGACGATGTGGCGCGGGTTGCCACACTGATGGGCGAGGCGCGTTTCCAGAACGTCAAGCTGACCCCGCGCGGCGGTGGCACCGGCACCAATGGCCAGTCGCTGACCGACGGCATCGTCGTCGACCTGTCGCGCCATATGAACAAGATCCTCGAAATCAACGTCGAGGAACGTTGGGTGCGGGTGCAGGCCGGTACGGTCAAGGACCAGCTCAATGCCGCGCTCAAGCCGCACGGGCTGTTCTTCGCCCCTGAGCTGTCCACCTCCAACCGTGCCACTGTCGGCGGCATGATCAACACCGACGCCAGTGGCCAAGGCAGCTGCACCTACGGCAAAACCCGCGACCATGTGCTGGAGCTGCACAGCGTGCTGCTCGGCGGCGAACGCCTGCACAGCCTGCCAATCGACGATGCCGCGCTGGCACAGGCCTGTGCCGCACCTGGCCGGGTCGGCGAGGTGTACCGCATGGCCCGGGAGATCCAGGAAACCCAGGCTGAACTGATCGAAACCACTTTTCCCAAGCTGAACCGCTGCCTGACCGGTTATGACCTGGCGCACCTGCGCGATGAGCAGGGCCGCTTCAACCTCAACAGCGTGCTGTGTGGTGCCGAGGGCTCGCTGGGCTATGTGGTGGAAGCCAAGCTCAACGTGCTGCCGATCCCCAAATATGCGGTACTGGTGAACGTGCGCTACACCAGCTTCATGGATGCCCTGCGTGATGCCAATGCGCTGATGGCGCACAAGCCGCTGTCGATCGAGACCGTCGACTCCAAGGTGCTGATGCTGGCGATGAAGGACATCGTTTGGCACAGCGTTGCCGAGTACTTCCCGGCCGACCCCGACCGCCCGACCCTGGGTATCAACCTGGTGGAGTTCTGCGGCGATGAGCCGGCTGAGGTCAACGCCCGGGTGCAAGCCTTCGTCGAGCACTTGCAGGCGGATACCAGTGTCGAGCGCCTGGGGCATACGCTGGCTGAAGGCGCCGAGGCGGTGACCCGCGTCTACGTGATGCGCAAGCGTTCGGTGGGCTTGCTGGGTAACGTCGAGGGCGAGGTGCGCCCGCAGCCGTTCGTGGAAGACACGGCGGTACCGCCAGAGCAACTGGCCGACTACATCGCCGACTTCCGCGCCCTGCTGGACGGTTACGGCCTGGCCTACGGCATGTTCGGCCACGTCGATGCTGGTGTACTGCACGTGCGCCCGGCGCTGGACATGAAGGACCCGGCCCAGGCCGCGCTGGTGAAGCCGATTTCCGACGCCGTGGCCGCGCTGACCAAAAGCTATGGCGGCCTGCTGTGGGGCGAGCACGGCAAAGGCCTGCGTTCGGAATACGTGCCGGAATACTTTGGTGAGCTGTATCCGGCGCTGCAGCGCCTGAAAGGTGCCTTCGACCCGCACAACCAGCTCAACCCCGGCAAGATCTGCACACCGCTGGGCAGTGCCGAGGGCCTGACCCCGGTCGATGGCGTAACCCTGCGCGGCGACCTCGACCGCACCATCGACGAGCGCGTGTGGCAGGACTTCCCCAGTGCCGTGCACTGCAACGGCAACGGCGCCTGCTACAACTACGACCCCAACGACGCCATGTGCCCGTCGTGGAAGGCCACCCGTGAGCGCCAGCATTCGCCCAAGGGCCGCGCCTCGCTGATGCGCGAGTGGCTGCGCCTGCAAGGCGAAGCGAACATCGACGTGTTGACCGCAGCCCGCAACAAGGTGTCGTGGCTCAAGGGCCTCCCGGCACGCCTGCGCAACAACCGCGCGCGCAGCCAGGGGCAGGAAGACTTCTCCCACGAAGTGTACGACGCCATGGCCGGCTGCCTGGCGTGCAAGTCGTGCGCCGGGCAGTGCCCGATCAAAGTCAACGTGCCGGACTTCCGTTCGCGCTTCCTTGAGCTGTACCACTGCCGCTATCAGCGCCCGCTGCGTGACTACCTGATCGGCTCGCTGGAATTCACCATCCCGTACCTGGCCCACGCACCGGGCCTGTACAACGCGGTCATGGGCTCTAAGTGGGTCAGCAAGCTGCTGGCCGACAACATTGGCATGGTCGACAGCCCGTTGATCAGCCGCTTCAACTTCCAGGCCACGCTGACCCGTTGCCGTGTCGGCGTGGCCAGTGTGCCGGCCCTGCGTGAACTGACCCCGGCCCAGCGCGAGCGCAGCATCGTGCTGGTGCAGGACGCCTTCACCCGCTATTTCGAGACCCCGCTGCTGTCAGCCTTCATCGACCTGGCCCACCGCCTGGGCCACCGGGTATTCCTGGCGCCTTACAGTGCCAACGGCAAGCCTTTGCATGTTCAGGGCTTCCTGGGGGCGTTCGCCAAGGCGGCGATCCGTAACGCTACCCAGCTCAAGGCCCTGGCCGACTGCGGTGTGCCTCTGGTGGGGCTGGACCCGGCGATGACCCTGGTGTACCGCCAGGAGTACCAGAAAGTGCCGGGGCTGGACGGTTGCCCGAAGGTGCTGTTGCCGCAGGAATGGCTGATGGACGTGCTGCCTGAGCAGGCGCCGACCGCACCGGGCAACTTCCGCCTGATGGCGCACTGCACCGAGAAGACCAACGTGCCGGCCAGTACCAAACAGTGGGAGCAGGTGTTTGCCCGCCTGGGCCTGAAGCTGGTGACCGAGGCGACGGGGTGCTGCGGTATGTCGGGGACCTACGGCCACGAGGCGCGTAACCAGGAGACTTCGCGGACCATCTTCGAGCAAAGCTGGGCAACCAAGCTGGACAAGGAAGGAGAGCCGCTGGCGACCGGTTACTCGTGCCGCAGCCAGGTCAAGCGCATGACCGAGCGCAAGATGCGCCACCCGCTTGAAGTGGTGTTGCAGTACGCCCAGCGTTAACGTTCAGGGCTTCGGGGGCTGCCAGGCAGCCCCCAGCTTTCAATGATCTCGATGCCGCCGCACCTGCCTGTACAGATACAGGCTCAACACCAGCCCACAACCCGCCGCACCCGCCGCAAACAGAAACATCGAAGCAAACCCGAACCCCGCCGCCACCGCGCCCACCAGTGGCCCGGTCACCCCCAGCGACAAGTCAATGAACAGCGAATACGCCCCCACAGCCGCCCCGCGGTTGGCCGCCGACACCTGATTCACCGCCTCCACACCCAGCGCCGGGAACACCAGCGAGAAGCCAAACCCGCTAAGCGCTGCCCCTGCCAAGGCCAACTCGGCGCTGGGCGCCAGCCACAGCATCACCAACCCCAGTGTTTCCACCGACAGGCAGGCAATCGCCACCCGGAACCCGCCAATGCGGTTGATCAGGTTGCCAAACAGCAGCCGCGCACTGATGAAGCTGGCGCCGAACAGGCTCAAGGTCAGCGCGGCATTGGCCCAGCCGCGGCTGGCGTAGTACAAGGTGATGAACGTGGCGATGGTGCCAAAGCCGATCGAGCCCAGGGCCAGTCCCGAACCGTGCGGGAACACCTTGCCCAGCACGCGCAGGAACGGCAGGCGTACGCCACTGACGATAGGGGCGGCCTGTTTCGGCCAGGCCAGCAGCAGGCCGAGAATGCACAGCAGGATAATGCTGACGCCCATGCTCCACAGCCCCAGGCTCTTGACCATCAGCACGCCCAGCGGTGCACCGACGGCCAGTGCGCCATAGCTGGCGATGCCGTTCCAGGAGATGACCTTGGCGGTGTTTTCAGCGCCCACCCGACCGATGCCCCAGCCAATCGCGCCCGCACCTACCAGGCTTTCGGCGCTGCCCAGTGCTAGCCGGCCGACCAGCAGACAGGCCAGGCTCAGCCAGGGCTGGTGGGTGAGGAAGGCGCAGGCCAGCATGAACACCCCGCTAAGCCCGCAGCCTACAAGGCCGTACATGACCGCCTTCTTGCTGCCGTGGTTGTCGATGATGCGGCTGGCGGAGGGGCGGCTGAGCAGCGTGGCGAGGTACTGCACGCTGATCACAAGGCCCGCGACCACGGCGCTGAACCCCAGGTCGTTGTGCACATAGCCGGGCAACACGGCCAGCGGGATGCCGATGTTGAGGTAGCCAATGAAGGTGAAAAGGACGATGGAGACGACTTGCAGTGTGACCGCAAGGGGGCGCGGTGATTCGGGCATGGGGGCCTGCGAGGGTTCTGGACAGTGTGAAAACGTGATGACGGGGGTAGCCCGCAGGTCAGCCGTTTTCACACTGTTGGAGGTTGCGCGATTTATTCCTGGTCAGCGCTGGATTGATCGTCACCATCCTGCTCGACGGCAGCTGCCGGTTCGGCGTGAACGGTCACGGATGGCTCTTCTGGGTTCAGGCTTGGGAAGGGAAGATTCGGGATTTCGTGCATCTCGTCGTTCCTCGCAAGTGTGAGTGAAAAGTCTGCGCCAGGCGCGGTTGAAGCTTCGCAAAGCTGGGGCAGGATACACAAGTCTGGATGACAGTTTGGTTTTTTTACCGCTCGTTTGTCGGTTTTGCGGGCGAACAGCGCACATTATTCATAAAAAAAACGGGGCCGATTGCGGCCCCGTTTTTCAGCGATCACTTCCGGCCTTCGGCCGTTTCCGCCACCTTGTCGGTGCGGGCGCACATGATGAAGTCGTTGCGGTGCAGGCCCTTGATCGAGTGGCTCCACCAGGTCACGGTAACTTTGCCCCACTCGGTCAGCAGCCCAGGGTGGTGGCCTTCGGCCTCGGCGATTTCGCCTACGGCGTTGGTGAACGCCAGGGCGTGCTTGAAGTTCTTGAACAGGAAGACGCGCTCCAGCTCCATGTGGCCGTCGCGTACTTCGATGTTCCAGTCCGGGATTTCGCGAATCAGCTCGGCCAGCTCTTCGTCGGTGACTTTTGGAGCGTCAGCGCGGCAGGCTTCGCAATGGGCTTGGTTCAAGGCATTCATGGGTGTTTTCCGGTTCGAGTTGTTATCGGCAGGGTCGCTCAGGCAGCGACCTTGGGTGGAAACTTCGGTGCGTGCAGGCCCAGCTGCATGGCCTTGTGGACCATGCCCATGATGTCTTCGTGGGCCAGGTCGAACAGGCACTTCATGTTGGGGAGCACGAAATACAGCGGCTGCAGGATGTCGATACGGTACGGGGTACGCATGGCTTCGATCGGGTCGAAGGCCTGGTGTTCAGGCTCGCCAGACAGACTGTAGACGGTCTCTTTCGGTGACGAGAGGATGCCGCCGCCATAGATCTTGCGGCCCTGGGCGGTTTCCATCAGGCCAAACTCGATGGTCATCCAGTACAGGCGCGCCAAGTACACGCGTTGTTCCTTGGTTGCCGCCAGGCCGAGCTTGCCGTAGGTGTGGGTGAACTCGGCGAACCATGGGTTGGTCAGCAGCGGGCAGTGGCCGAAAATCTCGTGGAAGATATCGGGCTCTTGCAGGTAGTCCAGCTCTTCCGGGGTGCGGATGAACGTGGCGACCGGGAAGCGTTTGCTGGCCAGCAATTCGAAGAAGGTCTGGAAGGGAATCAGCGCCGGAACCCGGGCAACCTGCCAGCCGGTGGTGGCACCCAGCACCTTGTTGATCTCGCCCAGTTGCGGGATACGGTCGTGGGGCAGCTTGAGCTGGTCGATGCCGTCCAGGTATTCCTGGCACGCGCGGCCTTCGATCACTTTCAGCTGCCGGGTGATCAGGGTGTTCCATACCGCATGCTCTTGCTGCGGGTAATCGATAAAACCATGCGCATCGGGCTCACGTGCCACGTAGTGCGTCTGTTTCATGAGGCTCTCCTGGTGAGGGCTTTTCTTGTTATGTGCAGGACATGCCTAAGGAATATCCCTTCACTGGCCGTTTTGCACGGGTGCAAGCGGCTGCCGCGCCAGCGGGTGAAGCGGATTTCGTAACGATAATTTTACAAAAGAGCCTGGGTGTCGGAAAATTCGGGGCGTACGGCTGATGGTTACGCTGTTTTTGTCAGCTTATCTTTACGACTTTTCCGCGCAATGTTGAAAAACATTGGCGCTTCGAGAGCCCTCATGCGTATCAAAGTGCATTGCCAGAACCGCATTGGCATCCTGCGCGACATCCTCAACCTGCTGGTGGAGTACGGCATCAACGTGCTGCGGGGCGAGGTCGGCGGTGACCATGGCAACGCCATCTACCTGCACTGCCCGAACCTGATCAACCTGCAGTTCCAGGCCTTGCGACCGAAGTTCGAGGCGATTGCCGGGGTATTTGGCGTCAAGCGCGTGGGTCTGATGCCCAGCGAACGCCGGCACATGGAGCTGAATGCCTTGCTCGGGGCGCTGGACTTCCCGGTGCTGTCGATCGACATGGGCGGCAGCATCGTCGCCGCCAACCGCACCGCAGCGCAGTTGCTGGGGGTGCGCGTGGATGAGGTGCCGGGCATGCCGCTGGCGCGCTATGTGGAAGACTTCGATCTGCCGGAGTTGGTGCGGGCGAACAAATCGCGCATCAATGGCCTGCGTATCAAGGTCAAAGGTGATGTGTTCCTGGCGGATATCGCACCGCTGCAGTCCGAGCACGACGACAGCGAGGCGTTGGCTGGCGCCGTACTCACCCTGCACCGTGCCGACCGCATTGGCGAACGCATCTACAACGTGCGCAAGCAGGAACTGCGAGGCTTCGACAGCATTTTCCAAAGCTCGCGAGTGATGGCCGCCGTGGTGCGCGAGGCCCGCCGCATGGCGCCGCTGGATGCGCCGCTGCTGATCGAGGGTGAGACCGGCACTGGCAAGGAGCTGCTGGCGCGCGCCTGCCACCTGGCCAGCCCCCGTGGGCAGTCGCCGCTGATGGCGCTCAATTGCGCCGGCTTGCCCGAGTCGATGGCCGAAACCGAGCTGTTCGGTTACGGCCCCGGGGCATTCGAAGGTGCGCGGGCAGAGGGCAAGCTGGGGCTGCTGGAACTGACCGCAGGCGGCACGCTGTTCCTTGACGGGGTAGGGGAGATGAGCCCGCGCCTGCAGGTGAAGTTGCTGCGCTTTTTGCAGGACGGCTGTTTCCGCCGGGTAGGCAGCGATGAAGAGGTGTACCTGGATGTGCGGGTGATCTGCGCGACCCAGGTGGATTTGTCCGAGTTGTGCGCGCGCGGCGAGTTTCGTCAGGACCTTTATCACCGCCTGAACGTGTTGTCGCTGCACATTCCGCCTTTGCGCGAATGCATGGATGGCCTGGAAGGGTTGGTGCAGCACTTTCTCGACCAGGCCAGCCGACAAATCGGCTGTGCCATGCCGCGCCTGGCGCCGGCCGCGATGGACAAACTTGGGCAATACCATTGGCCGGGCAATGTAAGGCAGTTGGAAAACGTATTGTTCCAGGCGGTTTCTTTATGTGAAGGCGGCGTGGTTAAAAGCGAGCATATACGTTTGCCGGATTATGGCGCGCGGCAACCGTTGGGTGAGTTTTCGCTGGAGGGCGATCTTTCGCAGATTGTCGGGCGCTTTGAAAAAGCGGTGCTGGAAAGTTTGATGGGGGAGTTTCCGAGTAGCCGGGCTTTAGGGAAAAGGCTGGGCGTTTCGCATACAACCATCGCAAACAAGTTAAGGGATTATTCGCTTGGCAAGTCTGTCGATTAATTGGGCTTTGCAAAAGGTGAAAGGGGCCCGTAGGGCCCCTGATTCAGAAGGTATCAGCCGTTGGAGCAGCCGTTCCCCATCACGCGGTATTCGAGAATGTGCTTCTGGCCCTTGGAGTCCTCGTAGGTCATGCGGGCTGGCACGACTTCGCACACATTGGGCACTTCGCTCATGGAGATGACGCGGGCAATGTCCAGGTGCTGCGAGTAACTGTACTGTTCAACCGGAATCTGCTCGGCATCTTTGGCTTCGCCGGCCATTGCCGCGCCGCAAAGACTGCCAAGTACCAATACCAGTAAAGCTTTCATTTTCTATTTACCTGTCTAAGGTCGTGAGGGGGCACGCGGCGCTTATGGCGCCGCGAGTACTGCTAGTTTTAACTATCGGGATTAGAGGGAGATTAACGTTTGCCTTCGTGGGGGCTGTTACCAGTTGTTAATCGCCTTGCCGTTGCTGGCGAGGTGAATTTTAGGGTTGTGGCCAAGGCCGAAACAGTGGGTCTTTTGATAAAGTGTTTTGACAGAATCTGTAACAATCCTCTGGTAAAGCCCCTCGTTTTTTTCGTGGTCAGGGCTGTAATCCGCATGCCAGAGCACTTTGGCGGAACGGGCGTACCAAATTACTACCAACGTCGAATGGCTTTTGTCGCTCTGGTACAGTTACAAACGGTTCCATACAAAAACAACTATTACACCGAGGTAACACAGATGAGTGCGGCTCCACTGTATCCCGTTCGTCCCGAGGTTGCGGCCACTACCCTGACCGACGAGGCCACCTACAAGGCCATGTACCAGCAATCGGTGATCAATCCGGACGGCTTCTGGCGCGAGCAGGCCCAGCGAATCGACTGGATCAAGCCGTTCACCAAGGTCAAGCAGACCTCCTTCGACGACCATCACGTCGATATCAAATGGTTCGCCGACGGCACTCTGAACGTTTCCTCGAACTGCCTGGACCGCCACCTTGAAGAGCGAGGCGACCAGCTGGCCATCATCTGGGAAGGCGACGACCCTTCCGAACACCGCAACATCACCTACCGCGAACTGCACGAGCAGGTGTGCAAGTTCGCCAACGCCCTGCGTGGCCAGGACGTGCACCGGGGTGATGTGGTCACCATCTACATGCCGATGATCCCCGAAGCCGTGGTCGCCATGCTGGCCTGCGCCCGCATCGGTGCAATCCACTCGGTGGTGTTCGGTGGTTTCTCGCCCGAGGCGCTGGCTGGCCGTATCATCGACTGCAAGTCCAAGGTGGTGATCACCGCCGACGAGGGCCTGCGTGGCGGCCGCCGCACCCCACTCAAGGCCAACGTCGACCTGGCGCTGACCAACCCTGAAACCAATAGCGTGCAGAAGATCATCGTGTGCAAGCGCACCGGTGGCGACATTGCCTGGCACCAGCATCGCGACATCTGGTACGAAGACCTGATGAAAGTGGCCTCCAGCCACTGCGCGCCGAAAGAAATGGGGGCCGAGGAAGCGCTGTTCATCCTCTACACCTCCGGTTCTACCGGTAAGCCGAAAGGTGTGCTGCACACCACCGGCGGTTACCTGGTGTATGCCGCCCTGACCCATGAGCGGGTATTCGACTACCGCCCGGGTGAAGTGTACTGGTGCACTGCCGACGTAGGCTGGGTCACCGGCCACAGCTACATCGTGTACGGCCCGCTGGCCAATGGCGCCACTACCCTGCTGTTCGAGGGTGTGCCGAACTACCCTGACATCACCCGCGTGTCGAAGATCGTCGACAAGCACAAGGTCAACATCCTCTACACCGCGCCCACTGCCATCCGCGCGATGATGGCCGAAGGGCAGGCAGCTGTTGAAGGTGCTGACGGCTCCAGCCTGCGCCTGCTCGGCTCGGTGGGCGAGCCGATCAACCCCGAAGCCTGGAACTGGTACTACAAGACCGTGGGCAAGGAGCGTTGCCCGATCGTCGATACCTGGTGGCAGACCGAGACCGGTGGCATTCTGATCAGCCCGCTGCCGGGTGCTACCGGCCTGAAACCGGGGTCGGCTACCCGTCCGTTCTTCGGCGTGGTGCCAGCGCTGGTGGACAACCTGGGTAACCTGATCGACGGTGCTGCCGAGGGCAACTTGGTGATCCTCGACTCCTGGCCGGGCCAGTCGCGTTCGCTGTTCGGCGACCACGATCGTTTCGTCGACACCTACTTCAAGACCTTCCGTGGCATGTACTTCACCGGTGACGGTGCGCGCCGTGACGAGGATGGCTATTACTGGATCACGGGCCGTGTGGATGACGTGCTCAACGTATCCGGGCACCGCATGGGTACCGCCGAGATCGAAAGTGCCATGGTGGCCCACGCGAAGGTGGCCGAGGCTGCAGTGGTTGGCGTGCCGCACGACATCAAAGGGCAGGGCATCTATGTGTATGTCACCCTCAATGCCGGTATCGAGGCCAGCGAGCAGCTGCGCCTGGAGTTGAAGAACTGGGTGCGCAAGGAAATCGGCCCGATCGCCTCGCCGGATGTGATCCAGTGGGCACCGGGGCTGCCGAAAACCCGTTCGGGCAAGATCATGCGCCGTATCCTGCGCAAGATTGCCACCGGTGAGTACGATGCGTTGGGCGATATCTCGACCCTGGCCGACCCGGGCGTGGTGCAACACCTGATCGATACCCACAAGGCCATGAACCTGGCCTCGGCCTGATAGCGAAGCAGGGCCGTGTGAACAGAAAACCCCGCCCGGGCAACCGGGCGGGGTTTTTGCTTTACTGTTACCCGACATTCATCGGTAACTGTTCTGTCACCCGCCTTGCACACGTTCGGGGCGCGAGGAAACAACACGGACCTGTTTCGGTGCGCTCCTCCAGCCATTTTGTACAACGCGGCACGCTACACTTGCCGTAGTACAAGGCTTTGCCAATAATAGGCCCAGGAATTGCTAGGTCTATTGGTTCTATTTCTTGTGCCTTCGCATATTTTGCGCTGGTCGTCAACATCGCCCGCAGCGGTTTCAGGCGCTTCTGTAAGTAGTTGTCGCTTTGAAGAAATATCGACTACCGGGCTGTCGCTAAAATGCCACTCACTCGCTCGTGGTCTGCGACCTTGGTCGAACCCTGCGCGGCTCGCGTTGTACCCATTCGCATATCGGGCAGCCGTTACCTGCCTTGTATTGCCCCGTACCGATGGAGTTACCTGATGAAGAAGCTCGCACTGCTTGGCGCCCTGGCGCTATCCGTATTTTCCCTGGTGTCGCAGGCCGATGAAAAACCGCTGAAAATCGGCATTGAAGCCGCCTACCCACCCTTCGCCTTCAAGCAGCCCGATGGCAGCATCGCCGGTTTCGACTACGACATCGGCAACGCCCTGTGCGAAGAGATGAAAGCCAAGTGCACCTGGGTCGAGCAGGAGTTCGACGGCCTGATCCCGGCGCTGAAAGTGCGCAAGATCGACGCCATCCTGTCGTCCATGTCGATCACCGAGGACCGCAAGAAGTCGGTCGACTTCACCAAGCGTTACTACCTCACGCCGGCGCGCCTGGTGATGAAGGAAGGCACCACGGTCAGCGACAGCCTGGATGAGCTGAAAGGCAAGAAGATCGGCGTGCAGCGTGGCTCGATTCATGACCGCTTCGCCAAGGAAGTGCTGGGCGCCAAAGGTGCCACCGTGGTGCCTTACGGCACTCAGAACGAAATCTACCTGGATGTGGCCGCCGGCCGCCTGGACGGCACCGTGGCCGACGCCACCCTGCTGGAAGACGGCTTCCTCAAGACCGACGCAGGTAAAGGCTTCGCCTTCGTAGGCCCGTCCTTCACCGACGCCAAGTACTTCGGTGACGGTATCGGTATTGCTGTGCGCAAAGGTGACAAGGCCAACGTCGACCGCATCAACGCGGCCATCGATGCCATCCGTGCCAACGGCAAGTACAAAGAAATCGAGAAGAAGTACTTCAACTTCGACATCTACGGTCCAGACTCGAACTAAGACGTCGGGTTTCACCTGTGCAATGGTGCAAACAGCAGAGGCTCTGAGGTTTGCACCATTTTTCATTCTTTAGGTCGAGGACCTCATCATGTTGAAAGGCTACGGGGCAGTCATCCTCGACGGGGCGTGGCTGACGCTTCAGCTCGCCCTGTCGTCGATGGCCCTGGCCATCGTGCTCGGCCTGATCGGTGTGGCGCTGCGCTTGTCGCCGGTGCGCTGGCTGGCCTGGCTGGGCGACCTGTATTCCACGGTGATCCGTGGTATTCCGGACCTGGTCCTGATCCTGCTGATCTTCTACGGCGGGCAAGACATCATCAACCGCGTGGCACCGCTGCTCGGCTACGAAGACTACATTGACCTGAACCCGTTGATTGCCGGTATCGGTACCCTGGGCTTCATCTTTGGCGCCTACCTGTCGGAAACCTTCCGCGGTGCCTTCCTGGGTATACCCAAGGGCCAGGCCGAGGCGGGCGTGGCGTATGGCATGAGCCCGCGCCAGGTGTTCTTCCGCATCCAGGTGCCGCAAATGATTCGCCTGGCGATCCCGGGCTTCACCAACAACTGGCTGGTACTCACCAAGGCCACCGCACTGATCTCGGTCGTCGGCCTGCAGGACATGATGTTCAAGGCCAAGCAGGCGGCCGATGCCACCCGCGAGCCTTTCACCTTCTTCCTGGCGGTGGCGGCACTGTACCTGGTGCTGACCAGCGTCTCGCTGCTGGCCCTGAAGTATCTGGAGCGCCGCTACTCGGTGGGCGTCAAGGTGGCTGAACTATGATCTTCGACTACAACGTCGTCTGGGAGGCATTGCCGATGTACTTTGGCGGCCTGCTGACCACCCTCAAGCTGTTGGCGATTTCGCTGTTCTTCGGGCTGCTGGCGGCCATCCCGCTGGGCCTGATGCGCGTGTCGAAACAGCCGGCGATCAACCTGGCTGCGTGGCTGTACACCTACGTGATCCGCGGCACACCCATGCTGGTGCAGCTGTTCCTGATCTACTACGGCCTGGCGCAGTTCGAAGCGGTGCGCGAGAGCTTCCTCTGGCCGCTGCTGTCCAGCGCCACCTTCTGCGCGTGTCTGGCGTTCGGCATCAACACCAGCGCCTACACCGCCGAAATCATTGCCGGCAGCCTCAAGGCCACGCCCCATGGCGAGATCGAGGCGGCCAAGGCCATGGGCATGTCGCGCATGAAAATGTACCGGCGCATCCTGCTGCCCTCGGCCCTGCGCCGGGCGCTGCCGCAATACAGCAACGAAGTGATCATGATGCTGCAAACCACCAGCCTGGCGTCGATCGTCACCCTGATCGACATCACCGGTGCCGCGCGCACGGTCAATGCCCAGTATTACCTGCCTTTCGAGGCCTACATCACGGCGGGCGTGTTCTACCTGTGCCTGACCTTCATCCTGGTGCGCCTTTTCAAGATGGCCGAACGCCGCTGGCTCGGCTACCTGGCGCCGCGCAAGCACTGACCGCTCTGTGAGAATCGACAGCATGTACAAACTCGAAGTCCAAGACCTGCACAAGCGCTACGGCAGCCACGAAGTGCTCAAGGGCGTGTCGCTGGCGGCCAAGGCCGGCGACGTCATCAGCATCATCGGCTCCAGTGGTTCGGGCAAGTCGACCTTTCTGCGCTGCATCAACCTGCTGGAGCAGCCGCACGCGGGCAAGATCCTGCTCAACAACGAAGAGCTCAAGCTGGTGGCCGGCAAGGACGGCGCGCTGAAGGCTGCCGACCCGCGTCAGTTGCAGCGCATGCGCTCGCGCCTGTCGATGGTGTTCCAGCACTTCAACCTGTGGTCGCACATGACCGCACTGGAAAACATCATCGAAGCGCCGGTGCATGTGTTGGGTGTGAACAAGAAGGAGGCGCTGGAGAAGGCCGAGCATTACCTGGCCAAGGTCGGTGTTGCCCACCGCAAGGACGCCTTCCCCGGGCATATGTCGGGTGGCGAGCAACAGCGTGTGGCAATTGCCCGCGCGCTGGCCATGGAGCCGGAGGTTATGCTGTTCGACGAACCGACCTCGGCACTGGATCCCGAACTGGTGGGCGATGTACTCAAGGTGATGCAGGCGCTGGCCCAGGAAGGCCGCACCATGGTGGTGGTGACCCACGAAATGGGCTTTGCCCGTGAGGTGTCCAACCAGTTGGTGTTCCTGCACAAAGGCCTGGTGGAAGAAACCGGCTGCCCGCGTGAAGTGCTGGCCAATCCGCAGTCGGAGCGCCTGAAGCAGTTCCTCTCCGGCAGCCTGAAGTAAAAGCTGCATTTTTGCACCAGAATAGGGCATGCTGCGCGGCGAGCGCAGCCTGACCCGGCGCACAGACTCAAACGACCTCAGGTTTCGGACCGTACCCTATGACCACCCAGCGAATCGGTTTTCTCATCTGGCCCAGCACCAGGCCCTTGACCCTGGCGCTGGCCGAGGAAGTGTTGCTGGTGGCGCAGCGGGTACACCCGGATGTGGTCTACGAAATGGCCTTCCTGCAGGCGGAGCCGGCGCAAGAGGGTGGCTGGCGCCTGCCGGGCGAACCGTGGACTGGCCGCTTGGAGGGGTGCCACAAGCTGTTTCTGGTTGCTGACGAGCCGCCTGCGGCAGTAGGGGCAGCCTTGTCGGCTGCTCTCAAGCAGCAGGCGCGCAGCGGCTGCATGGTCGGTGGCCTGTCAGCCGGTGTTTATCCTCTGGCGATGCTGGGCTTGCTCGACGGTTATCGTGCTGCCGTGCACTGGCGCTGGCAGGATGATTTTGCCGAGCGCTTCCCCAAGGTCATTGCCACCAGTCACCTGTTCGACTGGGACCGCGACCGCCTGACGGCCTGTGGCGGCATGGCTGTAACCGACCTGCTACTGGCCGTGCTGGCCCGCGATCATGGGGCGGAGCTGGCGGGCGCTGTTTCGGAAGAGTTGGTGGTAGAGCGCATCCGCGAGGGTGGTGAGCGCCAGCGCATTCCGCTGCAGAATCGCCTGGGCTCCAGCCACCCCAAGCTGACCCAGGCGGTGCTGTTGATGGAGGCCAACATCGAAGAGCCGCTGACCACCGATGAGATTGCCCAGCATGTGTGCGTGTCACGCCGGCAGCTGGAGCGCATCTTCAAGCAGTATCTGAACCGCGTGCCGAGCCAGTATTATCTGGAGCTGCGGCTGAACAAGGCGCGGCAGATGCTGATGCAGACCAGCAAGTCGATCATCCAGATCGGGCTGTCCTGTGGTTTCTCCTCGGGGCCGCATTTTTCCAGCGCCTACCGCAACTTCTTTGGCGCGACGCCACGGGAAGACCGTAACCAGCGGCGTAGCAGTAGCCCGTTCGAATTGAGCTCAGCGCCGGCCGAAAAGGGCTGATATTTGGGTGGGTTCGGTGTATGCCTTGGGTTTGACGATGGTGCTGAAATCGAGCGCCGCGCGGGCGGCGCTCGATCTTCCAGGCACTACCCTAATATCGACATACACCCACACCCACTCAATCCCTTGTGAACACCCGTTCACCCAGCCCCCTCTCTCCCGTACACTGCGCCATTGCGACAGTGTTTGTCGCATTGCCGAAAACCTTGTCAAAACTGGGTTTTGCGCTGTAACAAGTTGTCGCTTGGCCGCAAGGACAGGCGCGGATCAGTCCTTACAATCCCCCCATCGCTCGCCACTTCCAGGCCAGCGTTCCTCTTCAGGAGACTCAGATGTCCGTTGAGCAAGCCCCGGTGCAACGTGCCGATTTCGACCAGGTGATGGTCCCCAACTATTCTCCGGCGGCCTTCATTCCTGTGCGAGGCGAGGGTTCCCGCGTCTGGGACCAGTCGGGTCGCGAGCTGATCGACTTTGCCGGTGGCATCGCGGTAAACGCCCTGGGCCATTGCCACCCGGCGCTGGTCAAGGCCCTGACCGAGCAGGCCAATACCCTCTGGCACGTATCCAACGTGTTCACCAACGAGCCGGCCCTGCGCCTGGCCCACAAACTGGTGGATGCTACCTTTGCCGACCGGGCGTTCTTCTGCAACTCCGGCGCCGAATCCAACGAGGCTGCTTTCAAGCTGGCCCGTCGTGTTGCGCATGACCGCTTCGGCCCGGAAAAACACGAAATCATCGCCACCGTGAACAGCTTCCACGGCCGCACTTTGTTTACCGTCAGCGTCGGTGGCCAGCCGAAGTACTCCGATGGCTTCGGCCCGAAGATCACCGGCATCAGCCACGTGCCCTACAACGACCTGGAAGCGCTGAAGGCACAGATTTCCGACAAGACCTGCGCCGTGGTGATCGAGCCGATCCAGGGCGAGAGCGGCGTGGTGCCGGCCGACAAGGCCTACCTGGAAGGCGCGCGCAAGCTGTGCGACGAGCACAACGCCCTGCTGATCTTCGACGAAGTGCAAACCGGCGTGGGCCGTACCGGTTCGCTGTATGCCTACCAGCACTACGGCGTGACGCCAGACATCCTGACCAGTGCCAAGAGCCTGGGCGGCGGCTTCCCGATAGGCGCCATGCTGACCACCACCGAGCTGGCCAAACACCTGGCTGTCGGCACCCACGGCACCACCTATGGCGGCAACCCGCTGGGCTGCGCCGTTGCCTGTGCCGTGCTGGATGTGGTCAACACCCCGGAAACCCTGGCCGGCATCAAGGCCAAGCATGAGCGCTTCAAGACCCGTCTGGAGCAGATTGGCCAGAAGTACAACCTGTTCAGCCAGGTACGTGGCGTTGGCCTGCTGCTGGGCTGCGTGCTGACCGAAGCCTGGCAAGGCAAGGCCAAGGACGTACTCAACGCGGCCGAAAAAGAAGGCGTGATGGTGCTGCAGGCCGGCCCGGACGTGGTTCGCTTTGCGCCAAGCCTGGTGGTTGAAGACGCCGACATCGATGAAGGCCTGGACCGCTTCGAGCGCGCCGTGGCCACGCTGACCAAAGGCTGATCCGCCTGCGGCCACTTCGCCGGCCCCAGCCATGGCTGAGCCGGGCCGGCGATACCCGATTCCAGTGCAGGTGCCTGTGCACCTGCCGTTTTTCCGTGCCGCCGTAAGCGGCCCGTATTCCAAAGGAGTGACACCATGCTGGTGATGCGCCCCGCGCAAATGGCTGATCTGAACGAAGTGCAGCGCATGGCTGCAGACAGCCCCATTGGTGTCACCTCGCTGCCGGACGACGCTGCTCGCCTGGGCGACAAGATCGCCGCTTCCGAGACTTCCTTCGCCGCCGAGGTCAGCTTCAACGGTGAAGAAAGCTACTTCTTCGTGCTCGAAGACAGCGAAACCGGCAAGCTGGCCGGCTGCTCGGCCATTGTGGCGTCGGCGGGCTACTCCGAGCCGTTTTACAGCTTTCGCAACGAGACCTTCGTGCATGCCTCGCGCGAGCTGAAGATTCACAACAAGATTCACGTGCTGTCGCTGTGTCACGACCTGACCGGCAACAGCCTGCTGACCAGCTTCTATGTAATGCCAGAGCTGGTGAACAGTGGCTGGGCCGAGCTCAATTCTCGCGGTCGCCTGCTGTTCATGGCCGCGCACCCGGAGCGTTTCGCCGACTCGGTCGTGACCGAAATCGTCGGTTTCAGCGACGAGCAGGGCGAATCGCCGTTCTGGGATGCCATCGGCCGCAATTTCTTTGACCTCAACTATGCCGACGCCGAGCGCCTGTGTGGCCTTAAAAGCCGCACCTTCCTCGCCGAACTGATGCCGCACTACCCGATCTATGTGCCGCTGCTGCCTGATGAAGCGCAGGAAGCCATGGGCCAGGTGCACCCGCGCGCGCAGATCACCTTCGACATCCTCATGCGCGAAGGCTTCGAGACCGAGCACTACATCGACATCTTCGACGGCGGCCCGACCCTGCATGCGCGTACCTCGGGCATTCGCTCGATCGCTCAGAGCCGGGTCGTGCCGGTGAAAATCGAAGAAGCGCCAGCCAAGGGCGGGCGCCCGTACCTGGTCTGCAACGGCCAGCTCCAGGACTACCGCGCAGTGCTGCTGGACCTCGACTGGGTACCCGGCAAACCGGTAAGCCTGAGCGTGGCGGCAGCCGATGCACTGGGTGTGGGCGAGGGCGCCAGCGTGCGCCTGGTGGCGGTGTGAGGTCTGGTGACAGACGTTTCGGGATTGATGCGTTAGCAGCGTTTCGCGCCGGCCGATGCCGTCGCACAAGGAGATAGCATGATCGTTCGTCCTGTACGCAGCAGCGATTTGCCTGCGTTGATCGAATTGGCACGCAGCACCGGTACCACCGGGCTGACCACGCTGCCGGCCAACGAAGAGCGCCTGGGGCATCGCGTTGGCTGGGCGGAAAAAAGCTTCCGTGGCGAGGCCGAGCGTGGCGACACCGACTACCTGTTCGTGCTGGAAAACGACGAAGGCCTGGTGGTGGGCATCAGTGCCATTGCCGGTGCCGTCGGCCTGCGCGAGCCCTGGTACAACTACCGGGTCGGCCTGACCGTCAGCGCCTCGCAGGAGCTGAAGATCTACCGCGAAATCCCCACCCTGTTCCTGGCCAACGACCTGACCGGCAACTCCGAGCTGTGCTCGCTGTTCCTGCGCAGCGACTACCGCTCCGGGCTGAATGGCCGCCTGCTGTCACGCGCGCGCATGCTGTTCATTGCCGAGTTCCCCGAGCTGTTCGGCAAGAAGATCATTGCCGAGATGCGCGGCATGTCGGACGAACAGGGGCGTTCGCCGTTCTGGGAAAGCCTGGGCCGGCACTTCTTCAGGATGGAGTTCAGCCAGGCTGACTACCTCACTGGCGTGGGCAACAAGTCGTTCATCGCCGAGCTGATGCCCAAGTTCCCGCTGTACACCTGCTTCCTGTCCGAGGCGGCGCGCAATGTGATCGGCCGTGTGCACAAGGACACCGAGCCGGCGCTGGCCATGCTCAAGCAGGAAGGCTTCAACTACCAAGGCTACGTCGACATCTTCGATGCTGGCCCGGCCATCGAATGCGACACCGCCAAGATCCGCGCCGTGCGCGAGAGCCAGAACCTGGTGCTGGCGGTCGGTACGCCGGGCGATGACGCCACCCCTTACATCATCCACAACCGCAAGCGCGACGACTGCCGCATTACCGCGGCACCCGCGCGGCTGGCCGCCGGTACTCTGGTGGTCGACCCGTTGACCGCCAAGCGTCTGCGCATGGGCGCCGGCGACAATGTGCGCGCGGTGCCGCTGTCGGCTAGCCGGGAGGCCCAGTAAATGACCACGCATTTCATCGCAGGCAATTGGCAGGCCGGCCAGGGTGAAGCCCTGCAGTCGTTGAATCCGGTGACCCAAGCCGTGATCTGGCAAGGGCAGGGCGCCGATGCCAGCCAGGTGGACGCTGCCGTGCAGGCCGCGCGCCAGGCTTTCCCGGCCTGGGCGCAATTGAGCCTGGAAGCGCGCATCGATGTGCTGGAGAAGTTCGCGGCGCAGTTGAAAGCGCACGCCGAAGCCATGGCTCACTGCATCGGCGAGGAAACCGGCAAGCCGCTGTGGGAATCGGCAACCGAAGTCACCAGCATGATCAACAAGGTGGCGATTTCGGTACAAAGCTACCGCGAGCGCACCGGCGAAAAGAGTGGCCCGCTGGCCGATGCCACGGCGGTGTTGCGGCACAAGCCCCACGGCGTGGTGGCAGTCTTCGGCCCTTACAACTTTCCCGGTCACTTGCCTAACGGCCACATTGTGCCGGCGTTGTTGGCAGGCAATTGCGTGGTGTTCAAGCCCAGTGAGCTGACCCCCAAGGTGGCCGAGCTGACCGTCAATTGCTGGATCGCCGCTGGCTTGCCGGCGGGTGTGCTGAACCTGGTGCAGGGCGCACGCGAAACCGGTGTGGCACTGGCGGCGAACCCGGGTATAGATGGTTTGTTCTTCACCGGTTCCAGCCGCACCGGGAACCTGCTGCACCAGCAGTTCGCCGACCGCCCGGACAAGATCCTGGCCCTGGAAATGGGGGGCAACAACCCGCTGGTGGTGGACGAGGTCAAGGACATCGACGCGGCGGTGTACACCATTATCCAGTCGGCGTTTATTTCTGCCGGCCAGCGCTGCACCTGTGCCCGGCGCCTGCTGGTGCCGCAAGGTGCCTGGGGTGATGCACTGATCGCGCGCCTGGTCGAGGTATGCAAAACCATTACGGTAGGTGCGTTCGATGAGCAACCGGCGCCGTTCATGGGCTCGGTGATCTCGCTGCAAGCGGCGCAGGCGCTGATGGTGGCCCAGGCCGAGCTGGTTGCCAAAGGTGGCGTGAAGCTGCTGGAAATGACCCAGCCGCAGGCCGATGCCGCGCTGCTGACCCCGGGCATCGTCGATGTCACTGGCGTGGCCGGGCGACCGGACGAAGAATTCTTCGGCCCACTGCTGCAAGTCATCCGTTATGCCGACTTCGATGCGGCCATCGATGAAGCCAACAACACCCAGTACGGCCTGGCCGCCGGGTTGTTGTCCGACTCCCGCGCCCGCTACCAGTACTTCTGGCTGCGCAGCCGTGCCGGCATCGTCAACTGGAACAAGCAACTGACCGGTGCCGCGAGCAGCGCGCCGTTCGGTGGTGTGGGGGCCAGTGGCAACCACCGCGCCAGTGCCTATTACGCGGCTGACTATTGCGCTTACCCCGTGGCTTCGCTGGAGACCGCCAGCCTTGCCTTGCCGGCGACGTTGACGCCGGGCGTCACCCTATAACAACAGGTCACGGAGCCTAGCCGATGAAATCCTATGAAGTGAATTTTGATGGCCTGGTGGGGCCTACCCACAACTATGGCGGCCTGTCCTACGGCAACGTGGCTTCGCAAAGCAACAGCCAGCAGGGTTCCAACCCGCGTGAAGCCGCGCGCCAAGGCCTGGCGAAAATGAAGGCGCTGGCCGACCTGGGCTTCAAGCAGGGCGTGCTGGCGCCGCAGGAGCGCCCGGATGTGGCTGCCCTGCGCCGCCTGGGCTTCAGCGGCAGCGATGCCGAAGTGATCCAGCGTGCGGCTAAAGAAGCGATGCCGCTGCTGGTGGCCAGTTGCTCGGCGTCGAGCATGTGGGTGGCCAACGCGGCCACGGTCAGCCCCAGTGCCGACACCGCGGATGGCCGCGTGCATTTCACCGCTGCCAACCTGAACTGCAAGTACCACCGCAGCATCGAGCACCCGACCACCAGCCGCGTGCTGGGCGCCATGTTCAACAACGAGAAACACTTTGCCCACCACGCAGCATTGCCTGCCGTGGCACAGTTCGGTGACGAGGGCGCGGCCAACCACACGCGCTTCTGCCGTGCCTATGGCGAGGTGGGCGTGGAGTTCTTCGTTTACGGCCGCAGTGCCTTCGACAGCCGCTACCCGGCGCCGCAGAAGTACCCGGCCCGGCAAACCCTGGAGGCCTCGCAGGCCGTGGCCCGGCTGCATGGGCTGAGTGATGCTGGTGTGGTCTACGCTCAACAGAACCCTGCGGTGATCGACCAGGGCGTGTTCCACAACGATGTGATTTCGGTGGGCAACGGCGAGGTGCTGTTTTACCACGAGGACGCCTTCCTGGAGACCGACACGGTGCTTGGCCAGCTGCGAGCTAAACTGGCCAGCAAGGGTGGCAACTTCCAGGCTATCTGTGTGCCACGGGCGGCGGTGACGGTTGAGGATGCGGTGCGTTCCTACCTGTTCAACAGCCAGCTGCTCAGCCGCGACGACGGCTCCATGCTGCTGGTGGTACCGGAAGAGTGCCGCAACAACGAGCGGGTCTGGGCCTACCTGGGCCAGCTGACCAGTCAGGGCGGCCCGGTGAAGGAGGTCAAGGTGTTCGACCTCAAGCAGAGCATGCAGAACGGTGGTGGCCCGGCTTGCCTGCGTTTGCGTGTGGCGTTGAAGGAATCGGAACTGGCAGCGGTCAACCAAGGCGTTATCATGACCGCCCCGCTGTACGACACCTTGGTGGGGTGGGTCGACAAGCATTATCGCGATCGCTTGAGCGACGCGGACCTGGCTGACCCGCAACTCCTGGTGGAATGCCGTACGGCACTGGACGAATTGACCCAGATCCTGAAGTTGGGTTCGGTGTACCCGTTCCAACGACAACCTTGAAGAGAGACTTTGCAATGACCGACGCCCTGCGCCTGATCCTCGAAGATGAAGACGGCACCCAGCTGGAAACCTCCTGCACCCGTTTTGCCGTGGTCTGGCAAGGCAAGGAAGTGTGGATTCAGCAGGACGGCCGTGGCCAGCTGCTGATCGGTGTGGATGTCGAGGAAGACGATACCGAGTATGCCAACCTGCTGCTGCGCCCGATGGCCACCAATCTGGTCAGCCTGCAGCTGGAAATGGAGCCGGCCGAGGTTGGCGAAGACGACGATCACGTCCATGGCCCCGACTGCGGCCACCACCACTAAGGAAGCCCCTATGCTCGCCCTTGGCAAATTGCTTGAGCTGACCCTCACCGATCACGAACCGGCCGAGAAGACCCAAGTGACACCCAAGGGCGCGCGTTTGCGCTGGCTGGGGGAGGGCGCGCTGGAAGTGCGCCCTGCCGAGAACGAGGACTGCGGGCTGGACTTGCTGTTGTCCGCCGGCATCCATGGCAACGAAACGGCGCCGATCGAATTGCTCGAGCGGCTGCTGCACGGCGTGGCCAATGGCAAGATCAAGCCCAAGGCACGGTTACTGTTCCTGTTCGGCAACCCGGCGGCCATCCGCAAGGGCGAGCGCTTCATCGAGCAGGACATCAACCGGCTGTTCAACGGCCGTCATGAGCTTTCCAGTGGTTTCGAGGCATTGCGTGCCGCCGAACTGGAACAGTTCGCCCGGGTGTTCTTCAGCAAGCCGGGGCGCAGCCGCCTGCATTACGACCTGCATACCGCCATTCGCGGTTCGAAGATCGAGCAATTCGCCTTGTACCCTTATAAAGAGGGGCGCAAGCATTCCCGTCGTGAGTTGGCGCGCCTGGCGGCAGCGGGTATGGAGGCGGTGCTGCTGCAGAGCAAATCCTCCATCACCTTCAGTGCGTTCACCTATGAACAGCTTGATGCTGAAGCCTTTACCCTGGAGCTCGGCAAGGCTCGCCCGTTCGGCCAGAACGAGCAAGTCAACCTCGACAAGCTGGAAGAGCGGCTGGTGCGCATCATCGAGGCGACCGAGCCAGAGGGCGAGGGTTCGCTGGATGGCCTGCAACTGTTTAGCGTGTCTCGCGAGATCATCAAGCACAGCGACAGCTTCCACCTGCACCTGCCCGCGGACATCGAGAATTTCTCCGAGCTGAGCAAGGGTTACCTGCTGGCCGAAGACCTGGCCGAGACGCGCTGGGTGGTCGAGGAGGAGGGGGCGCGTATCATCTTCCCGAACCCGAAGGTGAAGAATGGGCTTCGGGCCGGGATTCTCATCGTACCGGATTCTGGCGCGCGCCTGTCCTGACGCTGCTCAGTCTGGAAATGCCACTTCCCCGGTCGGATCACCGGCACTGAGATCGACAAGAGCACTGTACAGTACCGTGAACAGTGCAGTGACGGCGTCCTCTCCATGGGTATAGGGGTCGTACAGTATGGTGGTGATGGCTGTAGCCCCCTCTACACCTGTCCTGGGGTCCCAGCCCTGGCCATGCACAGCATTATTCCCGGCATACAGCTGCATCAGGATCAACCGCTCACCTTGTGGGTCGCCTTTGCGAGCAGATTGCAGTAGCTCTCTCAGCGCGGGCTGCCCAGCCAGCAGGGCAAGTTGCGCGAGCACGCGAAACTGGAACTGTGGCGTTCCGTAGATCGAAAGGTTGGGTATTTGTGTGTCGATCAGGGTTTTGTTCTGAGTCGCTTCGGTGTCCAGGCGTAGCGAGCCGCTAAAGTGCGCGTCAATACCGGTTGGCAGCTGCTTGCCTGCAAACTGCAGTACCAGTTCTTGCTGGTCCGAGCTTGGCTCGATCAGGTAGGGTTGGCCGGCAATCTCGATGCGAATGCAGCGGACTTCGCTCACCCGGATGTTGTCGGTTTTGGACCAGATGACGATCTCATCACGGCTGGCCAGTGGTTCGAAGTCATTCTTCGCGTCTGTGAGTCGCCGTTGAATCTCTACCTCTGCGGTCTCAAGCAACGGGTAAATGTCCTGATCCTGCCGATAGGCCGTCGTGCCTTCGTTCAGCTCGACATTGCATTGGCCGCTGCACGCTGTGCTACGGCCATTGAGGAGCACACTTGGGGTCGGGTTGGTCATGATGTATCTCCTGAGGTGGGAGAACAGTGTGCCGAGAGCGCTGCGAGGCAGTTGGTACATAATTGACGCACGGTTCATCCCTTGCGCCTGGCGCCCTGATACCTGCCGATCAGCGCCTGGTCGTTGTCGTCGGGCGAATGACATCGACATTAAGCGCATTTCATGCTCCGATTGACGGTTTATATCGTATAAACACACTACACCCAGGCATCAGGCTGGATATAATGGCGCCCTTTGCCGTCGTTTCGTCACCCCGACGCCGCCGTATCCGTGGAAGAACCTATGAAAAGCGCAGAAATCCGTGAAGCCTTCCTTCGCTTCTTCGAAGAGCAGGGCCATACCCGAGTCGCCTCCAGTTCGCTGATTCCGAACAACGACCCGACCCTGCTGTTCACCAATGCCGGCATGAACCAGTTCAAGGACTGCTTCCTCGGCGCGGAGAAGCGTGCTTACACCCGTGCCGTCAGCAGCCAGAAGTGCGTGCGTGCCGGTGGCAAGCACAACGACCTGGAAAACGTCGGTTACACCGCGCGTCACCATACCTTCTTCGAAATGCTGGGCAACTTCAGCTTCGGTGACTATTTCAAGCGCGATGCCATCACCTTCGCCTGGACCTTCCTGACCTCGGACAAATGGCTGAACCTGCCCAAGGAAAAGCTCTGGGTCACCGTTTACGCCACTGACGACGAAGCCTACGACATCTGGACCAAGGAAGTCGGCGTGCCGGAAGAGCGCATGGTGCGCATCGGTGACAACAAAGGCGCCCCGTACGCCTCCGACAACTTCTGGACCATGGGTGACACCGGCCCGTGCGGCCCGTGCACCGAGATCTTCTACGACCACGGCGCAGACATCTGGGGCGGCCCACCCGGCTCGCCAGAAGAAGACGGCGACCGTTACATCGAGATCTGGAACAACGTTTTCATGCAGTTCAACCGCACCGCCGACGGCGTGCTGCACCCGCTGCCAGCGCCGTCGGTAGACACCGGCATGGGCCTGGAGCGTGTCAGCGCCGTGCTGCAGCACGTGCACTCGAACTACGAGATCGACCTGTTCCAGAACCTGCTGGCGGCGGCTGCCAAGGCCATCGGTTGCAGCAACGACGGCCAGGCCTCGCTGAAAGTGGTGGCCGACCATATCCGTTCGTGCGGTTTCCTGATCGCTGACGGCGTGCTGCCGTCCAACGAAGGCCGTGGCTATGTGCTGCGCCGCATCATTCGCCGCGCCTGCCGCCACGGCAACAAGCTGGGCGCCAAGGGCAGCTTCTTCTACCAGATCGTCGCCGCACTGGCCGCCGAAATGGGCGAGGCCTTCCCAGAGCTGAAAAGCCAGCAGGCGCACATCGAGCGTGTGCTCAAGGCCGAGGAAGAGCAGTTTGCCAAGACCCTGGAGCAGGGCCTGCGCATTCTCGAGCAAGACCTGGCCCAGCTCAAAGGCGACGTGGTACCGGGTGACGTGGTGTTCAAGCTGTACGACACCTACGGCTTCCCGATGGACCTGACCGCCGACATCGCCCGTGAGCGCGAGCTGACCATCGACGAAGCCGGCTTCGAGCGCGAAATGGACGCACAGCGTGAGCGCGCCCGTTCCGCCAGCGCCTTCGGCATGGACTACAACAGCCTGGTCAAGGTCGACAGCGCCACCGAGTTCCTCGGCTACGACGCCACTGAAGGCCAGGGCAAGATCATCGCCTTGTACAAGGACGGCCAGTCCGTCGACCAATTGGGTGAAGGCGAGCAGGGCGTGGTCGTGCTCGACCGTACGCCGTTCTACGCCGAATCCGGTGGCCAGGTGGGTGACACCGGCTTCCTGCAGGCTGGCGCTGCGCGCTTCGACGTGCGCGACACCACCAAGACCGGTGGTGCCTTCCTGCACCACGGCGTGGTCGCCAGCGGTGCGCTGGTAATCGGCTCGCCGGTGGAGGCCAAGGTCGATGCCGACGTGCAGCACGCCACCTCGCTGAACCATTCCGCCACCCACCTGCTGCACGAAGCGCTGCGCCAGGTACTGGGCGAGCACGTACAGCAGAAGGGCTCGCTGGTCGACAGCCAGCGCCTGCGTTTCGACTTCAGCCACTTCGAGGCGGTAAAGCCGGAGCAGATCAAGGCACTGGAAGACATCGTCAACCGCGAAGTGCGCAAGAACACCCCGGTGGAAACCGAGCTGACCGACATCGAAACCGCCAAGGCCAAAGGCGCCATGGCGCTGTTCGGCGAGAAGTACGGCGACACCGTGCGTGTACTGAGCATGGGCGGTGATTTCTCGGTGGAGCTGTGCGGCGGTATCCACGCCAAGCGCACCGGTGACATCAGTCTGTTCAAGATCATCAGCGAAGGCGGCGTGGCCTCTGGCGTACGCCGTATCGAAGCCGTTACCGGCGCAGCAGCGCTGGCCTACCTGAACGCTGCCGAAGAGCAGGTCAAGGAAGCCGCGCAGCTGGTGAAAGGTAACCGCGACAACCTGATCGACAAGCTGTCGGCTGTGCTCGAGCGCAACCGCCAGCTGGAGAAGCAGCTGGAACAGCTGCAGGCCAAGGCCGCCAGCGCCGCCGGGGACGATCTCTCCAACGCGGCCGTTGAGGTCAAGGGCGCCAAGGTGCTTGCTGCCCGCCTGGATGGGCAGGACGGCAAGGCCCTGCTGGCCCTGGTCGATCAGCTGAAGAACAAGCTCGGCCACGCAGTGATCCTGCTGGGCAGCGAGCATGAGGGCAAGGTTGTGCTGGTGGCCGGCGTAACCAAGGACCTCTCCAGCCAACTCAAGGCTGGCGATCTGATGAAACAAGCCGCTGCGGCGGTGGGTGGCAAGGGCGGTGGCCGTCCGGACATGGCCCAGGGTGGTGGCGTCGATGTCGCTGCACTGGACCAGGCCCTGGCGCTGGCCGTGCCATTCGCAGAGCAGGGACTTTGAGATGAAGGCGCCGGCGGTCTAGTCGCCGGCCTCTTCATGTTGGATTGTTTTTTGGGGCCCTGTATGGGCTGAGGCACCATTGAAATGGCGTTGATCGTACAGAAATTTGGCGGCACCTCTGTCGGTTCCATCGAGCGGATCGAGCAGGTAGCCGAAAAGGTCAAGAAACACCGTGAAGCGGGCGACGACCTAGTGGTTGTATTGTCGGCCATGAGCGGTGAAACCAATCGCCTGATCGACCTGGCCAAGCAGATCACCGATCAGCCGGTTCCGCGTGAACTGGACGTGATCGTGTCGACCGGTGAGCAGGTCACCATTGCCCTGCTGACCATGGCCTTGATCAAGCGTGGTGTGCCAGCGGTGTCCTACACCGGCAACCAGGTGCGCATCCTTACCGACAGCGCGCACAACAAGGCGCGCATCCTGCAGATCGACGACCAGAAGATTCGCGCCGACCTCAAGGAAGGCCGCGTGGTCGTGGTGGCAGGCTTCCAGGGTGTGGACGAGCACGGCAGCATCACCACCCTGGGCCGTGGCGGCTCCGATACGACCGGCGTGGCCCTGGCGGCAGCGCTGAAGGCGGACGAGTGCCAGATCTACACCGACGTCGATGGCGTATACACCACCGACCCACGCGTCGTGCCGCAGGCCCAGCGCCTGGAGAAGATCACCTTCGAAGAGATGCTGGAAATGGCCAGCCTCGGTTCCAAGGTGCTGCAGATCCGTTCGGTGGAGTTCGCCGGCAAGTACAACGTCCCGCTGCGCGTGCTGCACAGCTTCAAGGAGGGTCCGGGTACCCTCATTACCATTGATGAAGAGGAATCCATGGAACAGCCGATCATTTCCGGTATCGCCTTCAACCGTGATGAAGCCAAGCTGACCATTCGCGGCGTGCCGGACACCCCGGGCGTGGCCTTCAAGATCCTCGGCCCGATCAGCGCTTCGAACATCGAAGTGGACATGATCGTGCAGAACGTTGCCCACGATAACACCACCGACTTCACCTTCACCGTACACCGCAACGAGTACGAGAAGGCGCAAAGCGTGCTGGAAAACACCGCTCGCGAAATCGGTGCCCGTGAAGTGATCGGCGACACCAAGATCGCCAAGGTCTCGATCGTTGGGGTCGGCATGCGTTCGCACGCCGGTGTGGCCAGCCGCATGTTCGAAGCCCTGGCCAAGGAGAGCATCAACATCCAGATGATCTCCACCTCCGAGATCAAGGTCTCGGTAGTGATCGAAGAGAAGTACCTGGAGCTGGCCGTACGCGCGCTGCACACCGCGTTCGAGCTCGACGCTCCTGCCCGACAGGGCGAGTAAGGCGCTGCCTGGAAGGGCGCGGCTGGTGCCGCGCCCTTCGCGTTTCTGCTCGCCACGCAGGCCCTGTCCTGCCCTGTGTGGCGCGTAACCGGGGTCCCGTCGTCGTCCACGACTGGCCCTGATACCCAAGACTGTTACCCCTGAATGTTTTGCGTAAGGAGAAAGCTATGTTGATTCTGACTCGTCGGTGCGCCGAGAGCCTGATCATTGGAGACGGCGAGATCACCGTGACGGTGCTTGGCGTCAAAGGCAACCAGGTGCGTATTGGCGTCAGCGCCCCGAAAGAAGTGGCTGTTCACCGCGAGGAAATCTACCTGCGGATCAAGAAGGAGAAGGATGAAGAGCCAAGCCTTTAATTTTTTTGAAGTTTTTTTCAAAAAAAGGGTTGCAAAGGTGAAAGAGGTTCTTTAATATTCGCCTCGTGTTGCGGTGAGGTGGCCGAGTGGCCGAAGGCGCTCCCCTGCTAAGGGAGTATACCTCATAAGGGTATCGGGGGTTCGAATCCCCCCTTCACCGCCATTATTTGCGTAGGGCGCTGTAAACAGTAAGAACGCTAAGTCGTTGATTTTAAACGAAAACGTTCTTGAAAAAATGTTTCAGCGACCTATAATGCGCGGCAAGACACGGACTCATAGCTCAGCTGGATAGAGTACTCGGCTACGAACCGAGCGGTCGCAGGTTCGAATCCTGCTGAGTCCGCCACTTTCTTGAAGTGGCTCTGCTTGCAAAGCTGCTTCAGTCAACCAGCGGTAACCTGGTCTAAAACTGCCAATCGCGGACTCATAGCTCAGCTGGATAGAGTACTCGGCTACGAACCGAGCGGTCGCAGGTTCGAATCCTGCTGAGTCCGCCATACCCCATCAAGAAGCCCGCTCATTTGAGCGGGCTTTTTGTTTTTCTGCGCCAATGAATTGTTGGTGATGTCGATCTACGCTCTTCTGTAATGATTGTGGTGTAGCTTGGCGCCGCCGTGCGGCAACCAAAACAAATGTGCTTTCCCATCCACAACAACCGTCGCACTGATAGCTTCGAGCGTTGTCCCAGCTTTATCACGCAAACGATTGTTCTGGCCAAAAATTTAAGCGATCTGACAGCTTTAGCAGTGTATGATTGCGCCCGTCAGCCCCGCCGGGGCTTGTGGAAAACCACCATGGACTTACCCAGTAGTTACTCGCTAACACGATTCATACAGAAAGATCTGACCGATTGATTCTCCCGGCGTGCTCCGCTGCTGGGAGTGGAGTTCGCCTATGACTGAAGTAGAAGTAAAAAAAGCGCAAGAGAGCCTGCAGGATCGCCTGGCCCAGGTGGTCGAACTGCTGCAGCGCCAGCGTGTGGTCGAAGACCTGACTCACCGCCAGGAGGGCGCGCACAACGACCTGGTGGAAAACCTCGTCCACCGCCAGAACCTCGTCGAGCTGCAGCGTAAGCTCGATGACCTGCACCCCGCCGACATCGCCTATATCCTCGAAGCCTTGCCCCTGGAAGACCGCCTGACGGTCTGGCAGCTGGTGCGCTCGGACCGCGATGGCGACATCCTGCTGGAAGTATCCGACTCGGTTCGTCAATCGCTGATCGCTGACATGGACGATCACGAGCTGTTGGCCGCCGCCAAGGAAATGGACGCCGACGAGCTGGCCGACCTGGCCCCAGAGCTACCGCGCGACGTTATCCATGAGCTGATGGAAACCCTCGATGCCCAGCAACGCGAACGTGTGCGTTCGGCGCTGAGCTACGACGAGGAGCAGGTCGGTGCGCTGATGGACTTCGAGATGGTCACCATCCGCGAAGACGTCAGCCTGGAAGTGGTGCTGCGCTACCTGCGCCGCCTGAAAGAGCTGCCCAACCACACCGACAAACTGTTCGTGGTCGATTACGACGGCATCCTCAAGGGTGTGTTGCCCATCAAGCGCCTGCTGGTCAACGACCCGGAGAAGAAGGTGGCGGAGGTCATGGCGACCGACCCGGTATCCTTCCAGCCCGAGGAAGATGCCTATGATGCGGCGCAGGCTTTCGAGCGTTACGACCTGGTATCGGCACCTGTCGTAGACAAGGGCGAGCGCCTGATCGGCCGTTTGACCATTGACGAGATGGTCGACCTGATCCGTGAAGAGAGCGAGAGCGAAGTCCTCAACATGGCGGGTCTGCGTGAAGAGGAAGACATCTTCGCCTCGGTCTGGCGCTCGTTCCGCAACCGCTGGGCGTGGTTGGCGATCAATTTGATTACTGCGTTTCTCGCTTCGCGAGTGATCGGGGTGTTCGAGGGGTCGATCGAAAAGCTGGTGGCCCTGGCTGCGTTGATGCCCATCGTTGCGGGTATTGGTGGCAACTCGGGCAACCAGACCATCACCATGATTGTCCGCGCCATGGCACTGGACCAGGTATCGCCGGGCAATACCAGCCGCCTGATGCGCAAGGAACTGGCGGTGTCGCTGATCAACGGCCTGGTGTGGGGGGGAGTCATTGGTGCCGTGGCTTTCTGGTTGTACGGTAGCTGGTCGCTGGGCGTGGTGATGACTGCAGCGATGACCTTGAACCTGTTACTGGCGGCGCTGATGGGTGTGCTCATCCCGATGACATTGGCCCGCTTGGGGCGCGACCCGGCGATGGGCGCGAGTGTGATGATCACTGCCGTGACCGACAGTGGCGGCTTCTTCATCTTCCTTGGCCTGGCCACGTTGTTCCTTCTCTAAGCCCAAACACAATCCTTTGCAGGAGCGGCCTTGTGCCGCGAAAGGCCGCTCCTGCAGAGGGCTGCGTTTGCTTCAGATAGCCCCCATAAAAAAAGCCAGCTTACGCTGGCTTTTTTGTGCTCGCTTGCAGGCCTCAGGAGGCGTCGGCGGCCATTTCCACATCGTGAGCGATGAGGGCGACCAAGGCATTCTGCTGGCGGTGGGACAGTTGGCGGAAGCGCTGCAGCAACTCGCGCTCATGCAGGGACAGCTCAGGGCTGTCCAGGCGCATGCTCAGCTCGTCACCCAACGCACCTTCCTGGATAAGGCTCTGCTCCAGGCGCGCGATGATTTCGGAGTTCATGCTGCGGTGATGGTTGCGCGCTACCTCGGCAATGCGCTCACGCATCCCGTCTGGCAGGCGGACGACGAACTTGTCAGCGGTGCGGCTCGAATAAATAGCCTGTTTCATTGGGCGCATATAAATTGACCGGAGTTTGGTTCAGGGGAAGCGGTTCTCAAATTGGCCGCACGGGGTGGAAATACGACCGTGGCGACGACAAAATGTTCAACCGTCAGTGAAAAATGGATGCTCATCTTGCCTCATGGTCGCCGTTTCCTTGGCGTCAATTCTGTGACAAATAGTGGGCCGGATAAAGGCTTTATGCCAGTACCAATTATCAGAAATGAGCACTGGTTTGAAAAGTTTTACATGCTCCGGCTTGCCTGACTGTCAGTCTTTTGCCGTCAAAAACTGGTAAAACACAGCAAAAGGACAGGAAAACCCCTAGAATGCGCCGGTTTCCCTCCATAGAGCATAGTGGCTATGCAACATGACGCAAGCGACCGCCGATCAGGGACAGGCCGGCTGATATTTCTGGTAGGACCGTCCGGTTCGGGAAAAGATTCCCTGATCGACGCTTCGCGTGAGCGGCTGGCGGCCGCCGGGGTAGAGGTTGCCCGTCGGGTAATTACCCGTTCGGCCGAAGCCAAGGGCGAAGCTGCCCAAGGGGTCACGGCGGAACAGTTTGAAACCCTGTGTGCGCAGGGGGCATTTGCCATGTGCTGGCGGGCCAATGGCCTGGGGTATGGCATTCCTCGGCAGGTGGATGAGTGGTTGGCGGCGGGCAAGGCGGTGCTGGTGAATGGCTCGCGGGCTTACCTGCCCGAAGCGCGTCAGCGTTACCCGGACATGTTGGCAGTGCTGGTCGAGGTCAGGCCGGAGGTGCTGCGCCAGCGCTTGCTGGCCCGGGGCCGCGAAAGCGTCGAGGAGGTTGAACAGCGGTTGGCGCGTAGTGCTCGTTTGCAGGTGTTGTCCGATCCTTCGGTGCATGTGCTGGACAACTCGACAAGCCTGGAGGCAGCGGTCGCGGCCCTGTTCGGGTTGCTTCGCGATGAAGGTGTGCTGCCGCCGGTGTAGCAGTGCCAGAAAAGGATTACGCGAAAAAGCCAGGTAGAGGCATGACAAACGCCAGCATGCTGGTTAACATGCTGGCCGTCCCGCTGTGCAGCGCTCGCTGCCGGTGCTTGCGTCTCAGTAGCTCAATTGGATAGAGCATCCCCCTCCTAAGGGGAAGGTTGCAGGTTCAATTCCTGCCTGGGACGCCATTTCCTGTTTCCCCACATGCCCGCCATCCATCATTGCAACGCGCGATGGTGTTGTTCGTCTGCCTTGCTACCGGCCAGGCGCTGACGCATCACGAAGTACCCCACCACCACCAGTACCACTGTCAGCACTGTGAACCAGAACTGGAAGCGTGACGCCGGTTCGAATGCCTGGGTGCCGATCACCGCCAGCAAGGCGAACAACGCGACGATGTTGGCATACGGGAACAGCCAGGCCCGGAAGGCCGCCGGGTCGATCGCTTCATGGCGGGTTTTCCAGCGCATGGCCATGTGGGCGATGATGATGAAGATCCATACGACCATCACCAGGCTGCCGGTGCTCTTGGCCAAGGTCATGAACAGGTCGCCGCCGCTGACGAAGTGCACGGTCAGGATCATCGTGCAGATCGACAGGCTAAGCAGCAATGCATTGATCGGCACACCTTTGGCGCTCGTGCGCGAGAACAGCTTGGGTGCGTGCCCGCGCTGGCTCAGGGAGAACAGCATGCGCGAGTTGGAGAACATGAACGAATTCATCACCGACATGAACGAGACGAACAGCACCAGTTTCATGGCCACCGCAGCACCACCGAACCCGGCCAGGCTGAACAGCGAAACGTAGGGCGAGGCCAGGTTGGCCTTGTCGGTCCACGGCAGGCAAAGGATCAGGATCGACACCGAGCCTACATAGAACAGCATCACCCGCAGGATCACGCTCTTGATTGCGCGAATCACGTTCTGTCGCGGGTTTTCCGACTCACCTGCAGCCACGGCGGCAATTTCGCTGCCGCCCAGCGAGAAGATCACCACGATCACGCCAGCCATCACCGGTGACAGGCCGTTGGGCATGAAGCCGTCATGGGCGGTGAGGTTGACCAGCCCGGGGGAGGGGATGTTGCTGTGCAGGCCAAGCAGGATCGAAATGCCCAGTAGCATGAAAATGAGAATGGTGGCGACCTTCATCGCGGCCAGCCAGTATTCCACTTCGGCAAAGGAGCGTACCGAGTAGGCGTTGCTGGCCATCAACGTCACCAGCATCAGGAAAGCGCCTGCCCAGATCGGCAACCAAGGTAGAAAGTCATGCAGGATCGCGCCCAACAGCACTGCTTCGAGGGTGATGGTCATCATCGACTTGAACCAGTACAGCCAGCCGACAGCAAAACCGGCCCAGTCACCGAGGTAGGTGTTGGCGTAGGTCGAGAACGAACCGGCATCCGGGTTGCGGCAGGCCATTTCGCCGAGCATGAACATGACCAGGGTGACCACCAACCCCCCGATGAAGTACGACAGGATGGCCGCAGGGCCCGCCGATGCGATTAACGCGCCAGACCCCATGAACAGCCCGGCACCGATTACCCCGCCCAGGGCAATCATGGTGATGTGCCGCTGCTTCAGGCTTTGTTTCAAACTGTTGGATTGCATTTCCTTGTCCTCTCTTATTATTGGGGGCCGACAACGTTCCCCTACGCAGGCACTGTCGTGCGCCTGCGTCCACGCGTGGCAAATAGCTACCAGGCTGCCACCATGGACAATAAGGCCAAGGACCTCAAACGAATTCTATGCACAACATCCTGCTGATTTTTCCTAAGGACAGTTGCGCTTCATGTCGCACGGCGGACACTTTCTCCTAAAGCCCCCAGTGCTTCAACGCCCACAACACCCCCATGCCCACAACCAGCGTCAGCATCGTGCTGCGTGTGCGCCAGGCTACCAACGCAGCCAGGACCGCCGCGGGTATCTGCGGGTTCGTCCAGTCGAACCCGGCATGCCGGTCAGGGAAGACCACGGCCGGCAACACCAGCGCAGCCAGTACACTGGCCGGCACATAGGCCAATGCGCGGCGAAACAGAGGCGGGATGCGCAACACCGTGTGCAGTTCGATGAACGACAGCCGGATGGCGAAGGTGCCCAGGCCAATCAGCACGAAGGTTATCCACTGGGTCGTTTCGCTCATGATGCGTTCTGCTCTGTATGGGCTTCAGGTACGGCGTGTTGTTTTTGCCGACTCTCGATGGCCAGCCCGGCGATGATTCCGCCGACGGCACCGGTCAGCAGGCCAAGGTTGTAGGGCAGGTCAACGGCCAGCACCGCAAGCACGCCACCGGTCAGCGCGGCGCCGAGCATGGCGGTATTGCGAATGCCGGGTATCAGCAAGGCCAGAAAAGACAACGGTATGGCAAAACCCAGTGACCAGTCTTCCGGAATGCCTGCGCCCAGGTACATGCCCGCCAGTACCGAGAGGTTCCAGCCGAACCACATGGTGATCGCCGTGCCGGCGTAATAGGGGTAGGCATGCTGGCCTAGTCCGCCTGTGCCCATTTTCAGTGTGCACAGGGCGAAGGACTGATCCGACAGCATGAACGCCATTGGCCATTTGTGACGGCGCGGGAGGTGGCCCAGGTGTGGGGCCAGGCTGGCGCTGTACATCAGAAAACGCAGGTTGATCACCAGTGCGGTGACCACCATCGTCACTGGCAGGGCGGCGTTTTGCATCAATTGCATCACCACCATTTGCGCAGAGCCGGAGTAGAACAGCAAGGTCATGCCAATGGCGTCGGCGGGTGACAGGCCCATGCCGATTGCCGTAACCCCGGTGATCAGGCCAAAAGGCACAATGCCGGAGGTCAACGGCATAACGCTTTGTGCGCCCTGCTTGAATGCTTGGGTCGCGCTTGGGTACTGCATGGGAGTTCCTTGAAGCTGTTCGGAGGGTGCATGGACACCCTCACGTTAATGCGCCTGACAGTTGGCCACAACGTCAGATTTCTGAAATAGTAGGCCTAAAAAATATAGGCCTCATACCGTGTATCTCGACAGCCCCACCCGGCACTCGCTCCAGCTCAATGCCTTGCGTGCCTTCGAGGCGTCTGCGCGCCTGGGCGGTTTCGCGCGTGCCGCCCTCGAACTCAAGGTCACCCCAGGGGCCATCGCCGCCTTGGTCAAGACGCTGGAAAACGAATACGGCGCTGCGTTGTTCGAGCGCCATGCCAAGGGCGTACGCCTGACGCCCCTGGGTGAGAGCGTGAAAAGCCAGTTCACCGAGGCGTTCGATGCAGTGGAAGCCGCCGCGCGCACGTTACGGCGGCTGGCTGCGCCGCAGCGTGTGCACATTGTAACGTCGCCGGCCCTGGCGCAGTTGTGGATAGGGCCACGCCTGCCGGAACTGACCCGCCTGCTGGCGCCCATCGAGATTTCGGTTACGGCGGTGGATGAGCCGCCCAACCTCAAACGTAGCCCATTCGACCTGTGCCTGTTCTACACCGAAAAACCCGAACGCTGGCAGCGCAGGATCGCCACGGAAGAAGTGTTGCCCGTATGCGTACCCGCCTTGGCAGAGAGCATCATCACCCCTGCGGACCTTGCCAATGCCCGTTGCATTGCTGACGTAGGCTGGAATGACTGGGCGGTGTGGGCCGGCGCAGCCATGCCGGGGCACAATTTCGTGGCCCGTGGGCCGGGTTTTTCCCTGTACTCGATTGCATTGCAGCAGGCGTTGCTGGCTGCCGGTGTGCTGATCGGGCGCAGAAGCCTGGTGCAACGCTATCTGGACAGCGGCGAACTGGTGGCGCCCATCGACTGCGCGGTGCCTTTGGGCATGACCATTGCCGCGTGGCGATTACCGGGTGCCAAGGGCAACCAGGTGGTGGCTGCGGTGGAGGAGGCGCTGCTGCAGTTGGCTTGAGCCTTGGCGCTGCCTGTCGGGTGGCGCCCCCGACAGGCCTCGTCGCCAATCCTCACACGTGGCTTATCGCGTCTTCATTGCCATCTGATGTGCCGTCTGCCTGGGAGAGCTGTTCTTGTGCTTTCTCCTGGACCCGGTTCTCGATCTCCTCTTGCAAGCGCTGAGCGATCAACTCGCCGACCTTGGCCTTCACCTCTGGCGGCAGGGCTTCGTACTGCGCTTCGGTCAGGCCAATTTCGCTCAGCAGTTTTTCCTTGATCATCTCGCCGTGCGATTTGGACATCAGGTCCTGAAACGCTTGCCGGGCAGTGCTGGTGGTCAGTTGCTCCGGGCTGTCCTGCCCGGTTACGCCAGAGCCAAGGTTTTGCAGCATCACCTTGAATTTGGCGAAAGCCTCCTCCCGGGCATCCTCAGCGTTCTGCTGCGCCGTGTTGCCTTGGTTTTGCTGCTGGGCTGTCGTGCTGGCGGTGGTGATTGCCGTGCGCAAATCCGTAGCCTGCGCCGCAGCCTGTTCATCGTTGGCGCGCTGTGGTTGATGGAGCGTGGGCTGCCAGCTGACGCCGTTGTGGGCGATTATCATGTTTCCTCCTTGGAAATCGTGTTGGCAGGCGTTACGCGCAAAAGCCATGCCAGCGCTATGGCAGCTGGAAACCGGGCGTTGGGGCTATTCCGGTTGCACGCTGGCGGGCATATGCTTGCCCGTCACAGGCATCATCTTGCCGCCTGCGGCAATTACCACCACTGTCGGCAGCCCCTTGACCGGAGCGCAGTTGCTGGGCATCAGGGAGAGCGTCCATGAATCAGGAAACCAGGCCGGCCCCCGCTGGCTTCAGTGAACAGCAGTTGCACACATTGTTCGAGTTGATCAGCGATGGCATCTGGGACTGGAATGCCAACACCGGCTACGTCTATCGCAACCCGGGCTGGTACGCGATGCTCGGCTACGCCAGCCACTCCATGGCCAACTCGGTACTGACCTGGGAAAGCGTGATCCACCCGGAAGACTACCCACGGGTAATGGCGCATTTCGAGGCGTACATCCGTCAGCATAACGAGCGCTACCTCATCGAATACCGCTGCCGTTGCCACGATGGCAGCTACCTGTGGATCGAAGACAGCGGCTACATCATCGACCGTAACGAAGACGGTTCGGTGGCGCGCATGCTCGGTGCTCACCGCAATATCGACGCCGGCAAACGCCTGGTCGAGCAGCTGGAGCAGAAGAACCAGTCGCTGGAAGGGCAAGTGGCCGAGCGCACCCGTGAGTTGTCCTGGGTGAACCAGCAGTTGCAGCGGCAACTGGACGAGAACCGTGAGTTGGCTGAGCGCGATGCGTTAACCCGCATTGCCAACCGCTATCGGTTGGAAAAGGCCTTGCAGCGGGAGTGCGAGCGGGCGCAGCGCTTTCGCCAGCCGTTGTCGCTGATCGCCATGGACCTGGATGATTTCAAACCGATCAACGACCGCTACGGGCACGCCCGGGGCGATGCAGCGCTGGTGCGGGTGGTCGACAGCCTGCGGACCTGCCTGCGCGAACTGGACCTGTTGGCGCGCTGGGGCGGGGACGAGTTCGTTATCGTACTGCCGCAGAGCACGCTGGGCGAGGCGCTGGATGTCGCCGGGCGCTTGCGCCAGGTGATGGCGCAACTGGAACCGGTGGGGGAGTGCCGTCTGACCATGAGTTATGGCGTGGTGCAGTGGCAGGAAGGGGAGGACCAGCATGCGCTGCTGGCGCGGGCTGATAAGGCAATGTACCGGGCCAAAGGGGCCGGCAAGAATGCCATCGCCGAGTGAATTGGTTTGCCGGTACAGGTATAAAAAAGACCCGCAGCGCCTCTCGGCGCGGCGGGCCAAATCGGCCTCGGCCGCTTCAGTGTCAGATATGCAGGGCGTGGCCCAGGGCACGCAGTGCCGCTTCCTGTACCGCTTCACCCAGGGTCGGGTGGGCATGGATGGTACCGGCCACATCCTCCAGGCAGGCACCCATCTCCAGCGACTGGGCAAACGCCGTGGACAGCTCGGAAACCGCCACGCCAACCGCTTGCCAGCCCAGGATCAGGTGGTTGTCACGCCGCGCGACCACGCGCACGAAACCGCTTTTCGACTCCAGGCTCATGGCCCGGCCGTTGGCGGCGAACGGGAACTGCGCGACGATGCAGTCCAGGCCTTGCTGAGTGGCCTGTTCCGGCGTCTTGCCGACCACGACCACTTCCGGGTCGGTGAAGCACACGGCGGCTATCGCAGCGGGTTCGAAGCGGCGTGCCTTGCCGGCGATGATCTCGGCCACCATCTCGCCCTGGGCCATAGCCCGGTGCGCCAGCATCGGTTCGCCGGCCACGTCGCCGATGGCCCAGACGTTGTGCATGCTGGTCTGGCAGCGCTCGTCGATGGCAATCGCGGCACCATTCATCTTCAGGTCCAGGCATTCCAGGTTGAAGCCCTTGGTGCGTGGGCGGCGGCCCACGGCTACCAGCACCCGGTCGGCTTCCAGGCGCAGTTGTCCGCCCTTGCCATCGTTGGCCAGCAGGCAGCCATTTTCGTAACCTTCGACGCTGTGGCCAAGGTGCAGGGCGATACCCAGCTTTTTCAGCGACTCGGCCACCGGGGCGGTCAGTTCGCTGTCGTAAGTCGGCAGGATGCGCTCGCGCGCTTCCACCACGCTGACCTGCGCGCCGAGCTTGCGGTAGGCGATACCCAGCTCCAGGCCGATGTAGCCACCACCCACCACCACCAGGTGTTGCGGCAGGGCTTTCGGTGCCAGGGCCTCGGTCGAGGAAATCACCGGCCCACCCAACGGCAGCATCGGCAGTTCGACACTGCTGGAGCCCGTGGCCAGCAACAGGTGCTCGCACTGGATGCGCTGGCCATCCACCTCGACCTGCTTGCCATCAAGCACCTTGGCCCAGCCGTGCACCACCTTCACCCCGTGCTTTTTCAGCAGGGCGCCGACACCAGTGGTCAGGCGATCGACGATGCCGTCTTTCCAGGCCACGCTCTGGCCGATGTCCAGGCGTGGCGAAACCACGCTGATGCCCAGCGGCGAGGGTTCGGTAAAGCGCGAGGCCTGGTGGAACTGCTCGGCCACATGGATCAGCGCCTTGGACGGAATGCAGCCGATGTTCAGGCAGGTACCGCCCAGCGCCTGGCCTTCCACCAACACGGTAGGGATGCCCAGTTGCCCGGCGCGGATGGCCGCCACATAGCCGCCAGGGCCGCCGCCGATGATCAACAGGGTTGTCTGGATAGTCTGTTGCATGCTCACTCCACGAACAGGCAGGCGGGTTGTTCGAGCAGGCCACGCATGGCCTGGATGAACAGGGCGGCGTCCATGCCATCGACCACGCGGTGGTCGAACGAGCTGGACAGGTTCATCATCTTGCGCACGACGATCTGGCCGTCGATCACCACGGGCCGCTCAACCATGCGGTTGACACCGACGATCGCCACTTCCGGGGTGTTGACCACCGGCGTGCTGACGATGCCGCCCAGGGCGCCGAGGCTGGTCAGGGTAATGGTCGAACCGGACAGCTCTTCGCGGCTGGCCTTGTTGTTGCGCGCAGCGTTGGCCAGGCGTGAAATCTCACCGGCATTGGCCCACAGGCTGCCCGCTTCGGCGTGGCGCAGCACGGGTACCATCAGGCCGTTGTCACCTTGGGTGGCGATGCCCACATGCACCGCGCCATGGCGGGTTATGATCTGCGCTTCGTCATCGTAGGTGGCGTTTATCTGCGGGAAGTCACGCAGTGCCACGACCAGGGCGCGCACCAGGAACGGCAGCAGTGTCAGCTTGCCGCGGCTGTCGCCGTGCTTGCTGTTGAGCTGCTGGCGCAGGGCTTCCAGGGCGGTGACGTCGATTTCTTCCACATAGCTGAAGTGCGCGACCCGGCGCTTGGCGTCCTGCATGCGCTGGGCGATCTTGCGGCGCAGGCCGATCACCGGCACCTGCTCGCTGTCGGTGCGCCTGGCATAGCCATTGGGGGTTTGCCCGGCAGCGCTTTGCGGTTTGCTCATGAACGCGTCGAGGTCTTCGTGCAGGATGCGCCCGGCCGGGCCGCTGCCGTGCACATAACGCAATTCGATGCCGGCATCGAGGGCACGTTTGCGCACCGCCGGCGAGGCCAGCGGCTTGTCGCCCGGCTGGCGCGGCACGATGGGCGCTGCCTCGTGGCTGGCTGACGCCTGGTACGCCGCCGGTTTAACGTCTTTCTGTGGTTCAGGTTTAGCGGCTACCGGTGCCGCAGGCACTTCGGCCGGCTTGGCTTGCGGCACATCCACATGGTTGCCGCTGCCTTCCACTTCGATGCGGATCAGCTCACTGCCGACCGCCATCACTTCACCTGGCTGGCCACCTAAGGCCAGCACCTTGCCGCTGACCGGCGACGGGATTTCCACGGTGGCCTTGTCGGTCATGACGTCGGCTACTACCTGGTCCTCGGCGATGATGTCGCCCACCTTGACGAACCATTCCACCAACTCGACCTGCGCGATGCCTTCGCCAATGTCCGGCATCTTGATGACGTGCGTGCCCATTCAGACCTCCATGACCTTTTTCAATGCCGCACCTACCCGCGAAGGCCCTGGGAAGTAAGCCCATTCCTGCGCGTGAGGGTAGGGGGTGTCCCAACCGGTGACGCGCTCGATCGGCGCCTCCAGGTGGTGGAAGCAGTGCTCCTGCACCAGCGACACCAGTTCTGCGCCAAAGCCACAAGTACGGGTGGCCTCGTGTACTACCACGCAACGGCCGGTCTTTTTTACCGACTCGACGATGGTGTCCAGGTCTAGCGGCCACAGGCTGCGCAAGTCGATCACTTCGGCATCCACGCCACTTTCTTCGGCGGCCACCTGGGCAACGTACACGGTGGTGCCATAGGTGAGCACGGTCACGTCATTGCCGGGGCGGGTGATGGCGGCCTTGTCCAGTGGCACGGTGTAGTAGCCATCGGGCACGGCGCTGTGCGGGTGTTTCGACCACGGCGTAACCGGGCGGTCATGGTGGCCGTCGAACGGGCCGTTGTACAGGCGCTTGGGCTCCAGGAAGATCACCGGGTCGTCGCATTCGATCGAGGCAATCAGCAGGCCTTTGGCGTCGTACGGGTTGGATGGCATTACGGTGCGCAGGCCGCACACCTGAGTGAACATCGCTTCCGGGCTCTGGCTGTGTGTCTGGCCGCCATAGATACCGCCACCGCAGGGCATACGCAGGGTCAGCGGGGCGATGAACTCGCCGGCCGAACGGTAGCGCAGGCGGGCCATTTCAGAAACGATCTGGTCGGAGGCCGGGTAGAAGTAGTCAGCGAACTGGATTTCCACCACCGGGCGCAGGCCGTAGGCACCCATGCCCACGGCGGTGCCGACGATCCCGCTTTCAGAGATGGGCGCGTCGAACACGCGGGACTTGCCGTACTTGGTCTGCAGGCCTTCGGTGCAGCGGAACACGCCGCCGAAGTAGCCGACGTCCTGGCCGTATACCACCACATTGTCGTCGCGCTCAAGCATGACATCCATGGCCGAGCGCAGGGCCTGGATCATGGTCATGGTAGTGGTGGCCATGGCGGTTTCCGGGTTGATGCTGTTGTTGTGGTCGTTCATCTCAAACCCCCAGTTCCTGGCGTTGGCGGCGCAGGTGGTCGGGCATCTCCTTGTACACGTCCTCGAACATCGAGGCGGCGCTCGGGATGTGACCGTTGGCCAGGGTGCCGTACTGCTCGGCTTCTTTTTGCGCAGCAATCACGGCCGCTTCGAACTCGGCCGTGGTGGCCTGGTGTTCTTCTTCGGACCAGTGGCCGATCTTGATCAGGTGCTGCTTCAGGCGGGCGATCGGGTCACCCAGCGGGAAGTGGCTCCAGTCATCGGCAGGGCGGTACTTGGACGGGTCGTCCGAGGTCGAGTGCGGGCCGGCACGGTAGGTGACCCACTCGATCAGGCTCGGGCCCAAACCACGGCGGGCGCGTTCGGCAGCCCAGCGCGAAGCGGCGTAAACGGCGACGAAGTCGTTGCCGTCCACCCGCAGCGAAGCGATGCCGCAGCCCACGCCACGGCCGGCGAAGGTGGTCGACTCGCCACCGGCGATGGCCTGGAAGGTTGAGATGGCCCACTGGTTGTTGACCACGTTGAGGATCACCGGGGCGCGGTAAACGTGGGCAAAGGTGAGGGCGGTGTGGAAGTCCGATTCGGCAGTGGCGCCGTCGCCGATCCAGGCCGAGGCAATCTTGGTATCGCCCTTGATCGCCGAGGCCATGGCCCAGCCGACCGCCTGCACGAACTGGGTCGCCAGGTTGCCGCTGATGGTGAAGAAGCCGGCCTCGCGTACCGAGTACATGATCGGCAGCTGGCGGCCCTTGAGGGGGTCGCGTTCGTTGGACAGCAACTGGCAGATCATCTCCACCAGCGACACGTCGCGGGCCATCAGGATGCTTTGCTGACGGTAGGTGGGGAAGCACATGTCGGTGCGGTTAAGCGCCAGCGCCTGGCCGCTGCCGATGGCTTCTTCGCCCAGGCTCTGCATGTAGAAGGACATCTTCTTCTGGCGCTGGGCAACCACCATGCGGCTGTCGAAGATCCGCGTCTTGAGCATGGCGCGCATGCCTTGGCGCAGGATCTGCGGGTCGATGTCTTCAGCCCACGGGCCTTGGGCGTCGCCTTGCTCGTCGAGCACGCGGACCAGGCTGTAGGACAGGTCGGCGGTGTCGGCAGCGTCGACATCGACAGGGGGTTTACGGGCTTGACCTGCATCGTTCAGGCGCAGGTAGGAAAAATCGGTCTGGCAGCCTGGCCGGCCGGTGGGCTCGGGCACATGCAAACGCAGGGGGGCGTACTCGTTCATGCTTTTTACGCTCGCTCGGGTATTTGTTTTTGTGAGCTCTGAAGCGGCCGCCGCTGAGTACCGGCTTGTGACTGGTAAGTCAGCGTCCCCTACATCTTAGTGGTCCGGCAGGAGAATTTTTCTCTCAAGTTGATTGCCTTTGCCGAGCGGGGCAGATAAACATTCCGCATAAACACAAAAAACCGGTGATTTTGTCTCATGCGCAAACTCGATCGTACCGATATCGGCATTCTCAACAGCCTGCAGGAAAACGCCCGCATCACCAACGCCGAGCTGGCACGCTCGGTCAACCTGTCGCCCACGCCCTGTTTCAACCGGGTGCGGGCCATGGAAGAGCTGGGGGTGATCCGCCAGCAGGTGACCTTGTTGTCGCCCGAGGCGTTGGGGCTGGATGTGAATGTGTTCATCCATGTCAGCCTGGAAAAACAGGTAGAGCAGTCGCTGCACCGCTTCGAGGAAGAAATTGCCGAACGGCCCGAGGTGATGGAGTGCTACCTGATGACGGGCGACCCGGACTACCTGTTGCGGGTACTGCTGCCGAGTATCCAGGCGCTGGAGCGGTTTCTCGATTACCTGACCCGGTTGCCGGGTGTGGCGAATATCCGCTCGAGTTTTGCCTTGAAACAGGTGCGCTACAAGACAGCCTTGCCGTTGCCGGCCAATGGCATGACCTTGCGCGAATAGAAGAGGCCCCAGGCGTTCGAGAGGCTGCTTGATATTTTAAACACCCCCAGCCTATGTTGTTGTCAGCCTACAACAACAAGGACAAGCGTCATGAGCATCGCTCAGCTCCAGGGCATCGATGAAATCGAATGCGTCACCCCCGACCTCAACGGCGTCCCACGCGGCAAGGTGATGACCGCCGAAGGCTTTCTCGAAGGCCGCCGCCTGCAGATGGCCCGTGGGGTGCTGCTGCAATGCATCATGGGCGGCTACCCGCCGGCGAAGTTCTACGGCAGCGACGACGGCGACCTGGCGTTGGTAGCGGAACCCAGCCAGGTTCATCGCTTGCCCTGGAGCGATGACGGTCGCGCCCTGGCCATCTGCGATGCCAATGAACTGGATGGCCGGCCCTCGGCACTGTCCACCCGGGGCCAGCTGAAGGCCGTGATCGCCCGCTACGCAGCGTTGGGTCTGGCACCGGTAGTGGCGACCGAGCTTGAGTTCTTCGTGTTTGCCCCCAACAGTGACCCGCAGCAGCCGTTCCAGCCACCGCTGGGCACCGACGGCCGCCGCGAGCTGGGCCATTCGGCGTTCAGTGTCAGCTCCAACAACGGCCTGCGCCCGTTCTTCAATGAGGTGTACCAGTGCATGGCCGCGCTCGGCCTGCCGCGCGACACCTTCATGCACGAAATGGGCGTCAGCCAGTTCGAGATCAACTTGCTACATGGCGACCCGCTGCTGCTGGCCGACCAGACCTTCCTGTTCAAACACCTGCTCAAGGAAGTGGCACTCAAGCACGGGCTGACCGTGGTGTGCATGGCCAAACCGCTGGCGCGCACGCCTGGCAGTTCCATGCATATTCACCAGAGCCTGGTCGATACCGGCAGCGGGCGTAACGTGTTCAGCGATGAGCAGGGCCAGCCTACCGATACCTTCCACCATTTCATCGGCGGCCTGCAGGCATGCATGGCCGACTTCACTGCGCTGTTTGCGCCCAACGTCAACTCGTACCAGCGGCTGTGCCACCCCTATGCGTCGCCGAACAACGCCTGCTGGTCCGAGGACAACCGTGCAGCAGGCTTGCGCATCCCGGCCAGTGCAGCGGTAGCGCGGCGGGTGGAAAACCGCTTGCCCGGCGCTGACGCCAACCCCTACCTGGCCATCGCCGCCTCCCTGGCCGCGGGGTTGCACGGCATCGAGCAGCGCCTGCAACCTTCGCCGGCGATCCAGGGCGAGTTCGAAGTGCCGGAGCACTTGAGCTTGCCATGCACCCTCCATGCGGCGCTGGAGCGGCTCAAGCGCAGCGCGCTGGCGCGGGAACTGTTCGGCAGTGAGTTCATCGAAGGCTACATCGCCAGCAAGACCTTGGAGCTGACCGATTTCTTCGACGAAATCACCCCGTGGGAGCGCCGGGTTCTGGCGGCACAGGCCTGATCGCGACACGACCTGCACCGGACACGCCCCGGCTGCACCATTTTGCAGTCGGGGGCCTGCAAGGACCGGCGTTTGCCCTTATGCTGCTAGCACCTACCGCCACCTGACCAGGGAGCATTGCGGGACGTATGCGAAATGTATGGAAGCCGTTTCAGTCGTTGTATTTCGCCGCGCTGATGATGTTGATCGGCTCGGGTCTGCTCAGTACCTACCTGGCGTTGCGCCTGGCGGCTGACCATGTCGACAGCCTGTGGGTGGGCGCGTTGATGGCGGCCAACTATTTTGGCCTGGCGGTGGGCGGCAAGGTCGGCCACCGGCTGATCGGCCGGGTAGGGCACATTCGCGCCTATGCCACCTGCGCCGGCATCGTCGGTGCGGCAGTGCTCGGCCATGGCCTGACCAGCTGGCTGCCGGCCTGGGTCGGGCTGCGCATGATCGTGGGCCTGGGCATGATGTGCCAATACATGGTCATCGAGAGCTGGCTCAACGAGCAGGCTGATGTGAAGCACCGTGGCGCGGTGTTCAGCGGCTACATGATCGCATCGTACCTGGGGCTGGTGCTTGGCCAGCTGATCCTGGTGGTGCACCCCGCGCTCGGCCCGGAGCTGCTGATGCTGGTGGCGATGTGCTTTGCCTTGTGCCTGGTGCCGGTGGCGATGACCCGGCGCATTCACCCGGCGCCCTTGCGCCCGGCGCCGATGGAGCCGAAGTTCTTCATCAAGCGTGTGCCGCAATCGCTCAGTACGGTATTGGGCTCGGGATTGATCGTCGGCTCGTTCTACGGCCTGGCGCCCTTGTATGCCTCCAGCCAGGGGATGACGACCGAGCAGGTCGGCCTGTTCATGGGTAGCTGCATTTTTGCTGGCCTTTTGGTGCAGTGGCCACTGGGCTGGTTGTCTGATCGTTACGACCGGGCGGTGCTGATTCGCAGCGTGGCAATAGGCCTGGCGTTGGCCGCTGCGCCCTTGGCGATACTGCCCAGTGTGCCGCTGGAGTTGCTGTTCGGTATCGGCTTTTTGATTTCGTTGCTGCAGTTCTGCCTGTACCCGCTGGCGGTGGCGTTTTCCAACGACCACGTGGAAAGCGAGCGGCGGGTGTCGCTGACCGCCATGCTGCTGGTGACCTACGGTGTGGGTGCGTGCATCGGGCCCCTGGCGGCGGGCGTGCTGATGAAGGTGCTGGGCGCACAGATGCTGTACGCGTTCTTTGTGTTCTTCGCCTTGGTGCTGGTGTGGCGCATTCGGCCGAAAGCGGTTACCGGGCTGCACCAGGTTCAGGATGCGCCGCTGGGCCACGTGGCGATGCCGGCGGCCGGTTCGCCGTTGTCGGCAGCGCTGGACCCACGGGTGGATGAGCAGACCGTGCAGGACATGATGCAGGCGCCGGTAGCGGCTGAAGATACCGAGGATGAAGACAAAGGGGCTGAGCAACAGGCAGCTGAACCGGAGGCGGTCAGCAAGTCGGTGTAAGCCAGTACCGGCCTCTTCGCGGGGCAGGAAGAGCACAAATGAAAACGCCACCTCAGCAGGTGGCGTTTTTGCTTAACAGCTAGCCGACGATCAGTAGTCGTCCTTGTCGAACCGCCGCGCCTCACGCTGCAGCTGGTATACAAAGCTCTCGATCTTGCGCTGTGCCTGCCCGCTCAGGTTATGGAAGCGTACGCCGGCAAAGGTGGTGTTGATGCGCTCTTCATAGTGCAGGTGGCGCAGTTCGACCATGGTGTCCACCAGGCCCAGCGGGTTGCCCGCCTTGAAACGCTCGTACACCTGGCCCAGTTGCAGGCGGTCTTCGACATTGCCTTCAAAGCGCAGTTTGCAGCCGGTAGCCGAGATATCCAGCAGTTTGCCGCGCAGGGCCCCGTTACCCTTCAGGTGGGCGCCGTCGAGGATGATATCGACCAGTTGCGACAACTTCAGCGCGGCGCGGAAGGCATTGCGGCGCTGGTGGTAGGTCATCTCTTCTGGCATGGGGCCGCTGTAGCAGCGGTGGCCGTCGACTTCGGTAATCTTCAGCGTGTGGTTGCATTCCCAGGCGATGCGCACGCCATCGTGGAAACCTTCGATGCGGAAGTGCTCGCCGTTCTCGATGAACTTCTCACCATCGCGGGGGATCATTTCGTCCAGGGCCAGGGTGTTGCTTTCACGGTCCACGTGCACCACATAGCTCTGAAAGCGCTGGCTACGGTCGTGGAAGGTGATGATGAGGGGGTCGTGGCTTTCCTGCAGCTGCCGTAAGTTGGCCGCAATCTCCAAGGGGGTGCTCAGCACCTTTGGCGGTTGCGGGGCATCGGATTCATTGAACACGGCTTATCGTTCTCCAGGCAAAAGCGACACACGCAATTAACGGCATTTTGCCAGTATGTTCCGTGCCTTGATAGAAAAAATCACACTTGGCTGAGGGCCCGTGGCTTGGCCAGCGGCGAGGTGCTGCCGCGGCTGTCGTACAGCGACGGCGAATCGCCGCCCATGAGGATCCGGATCTGGTTGCTGGTGACGTGTTGCTGCACCTGGATGATCCGGCCATTGGTCTCGTTAAGCTGTTGGCAGGCTTGCATCAACTGGCTGATCACGTCGAGTTGTTGCAGGATCAATTCACCGTTGGGCGATTGTGCCGCCACAGCCTCCACACCGGCGCGGTCTGCGCTCAGGCCAAGGCTGGTCAGCAGGTTGTTGCGCCGCAGGCCTTGCTGCTCGAGCAACACGATCAATGACTGCTTGCGGGCCAAAATATTTTCCAGCGGAGCCATATCGCGGCCATGCAGGGCTACAGACTCCTTTTGCAGGAGGTCGAGCAGTTCCTGCATCGGGGCAATGTCGTCTTCGATCAGTTGCAGCAAGGTGATGTCGTGCATGGCTAACTCTTGGCTTTTCTAGCGTCCGTGAAGTCAGCGCGCCGAACGGTCAGCGCTGAGCTTCGAAATCGAGCAGTTTGCTGGCGACCCGGCCGGCATCGACCTGGTAGCTGCCGTCGGCGATCGCCTGTTTCAACTGGGCCACACGGGCGCTGTTGACCACCGGCTCGTCGCGCAGCTTGTCGCTGATCTTCTGCAACTGCTGTGCCTCTTGGCTGAGGTGTACCGCTTCTCCGCTGGTGCTGGTGGCGCTTGCCGCTTCCTGGCTGGCTGCCGGTTTTTCGGCACTGCCGGACGCGGTGTTGCCGCGCACGCCGCCCGTGACGGACGGAGAGTTATTCAAACGACTGAAGTCGATGACCATGATCAGAAACCTCTGGGTATTTGGACGCTTGCCTTGTTTTCGGCCAACCCGATAGAAACTTTAGGCACAAATGCATCGCCGCCTGTCAGCAAGCTCGCGAACCCGTGTTCTGACACAGTTTAGGAAAAGCGGTTCCTCACTGCCAGCCTAATCTGGTGGCCGGCCTACATACTGACCTCGACTTGGCCGGGGCCGGTCACCCTGGCCTTCACCACTCGCTTGGAGTTGAGGTTGCGTACCCGTATCTGCTCGCTCAGGCCGCCCTTGCTCAGGGCCTCACCCGGCATGCGCACGCTCAGGCTGCCGCTGCGGGCAATGATTACCACCTGGTCACCCTTGCGGACCACCTCGGCCTGTTCCAGATGCTGCGGGGTCAGCACCTGGTCGATCACCGTGGGGCGCAGCATCTTCATGCCCACTGCCTGGTCCAGTTCAGTCAGAAAGCCCTGGCCAAGGGTGCCGACATCGCGCTCGCGCAGGGCCACGTCGCCTTCGCCAACCGTGTTGTCGCGCTTGAGCGGGCGGGTTACCACCACCACGTCGCGGAACAGCCGCACGGTAGCCGGTACGAACACTGTCCACGGGGCTGCGCTGTCGCAGCGGACCCGTACCGTTACCCGGCCTAGCGGCAGGGCGGGGCTTTCCAGCGAGGCGTCCAGCGGCTGGCTGCACAGTGGCATGCGCAGGCGCGGGTCCAGCGGGTTGACCTGGATCTCATAGCGACCAGGGGTCTGGGTGGTGGCCAGGTAATCTTCTACCGTGAATTCAAGAAACCCTTGGGTGACACCGATAAGTTGTTCAGGCAAGGTGAACGCGTCCGCTAACGTACGAACGCCGGGCGCCAGCAGGCACAGCGTGGCCAGCAAGCCGGTCAGCAGGCGCGTCAATCGTCGGAAAAATGTCGTTTTCGTGTGCATGACGCTCAAAAAAGCAAAGCCCGTGCCGACTCGCTACCTGAGTTGCAACGAAAGGCTGAAAGATTAAGGAGTCTGGCATGGCGGGTGTTATGGATTCGGTCAACCAGCGCACACAGCTGGTGGGGCAGAATCGCCTGGAATTGCTGCTGTTTCGCCTCAATGGCGAGCAGCTTTACGGCATCAACGTGTTCAAGGTCAGGGAAGTGCTGCAGTGCCCTGCGCTGACCCTGCTGCCCAAGGCGCACCCGGTGGTGCGTGGCGTTGCCAACATTCGCGGGGCGACCATCCCGATTCTCGACCTGTCGATGGCCACCGGGTTGCGGCCGCTGCAGGAAGACACGCGCAACAGCTTCGTGATCATCACCGAGTACAACACCAAGACCCAGGGCTTCCTGGTGCACTCGGTGGAGCGCATCGTCAACATGAACTGGGAAGAGATCCATCCGCCACCCAAGGGAACTGGCCGTGACCACTACCTGACGGCGGTCACCCGGGTGGACAACCGGATGGTCGAGATCATCGATGTGGAGAAGGTGCTGGCCGAAGTGTCGCCATCGTCGGAATCGGTATCGGCCGGGGTGATCGACGCCGAAGTGCAGGACAAGGCCGTGCTGATGCGGGTGCTGACCGTCGACGATTCGTCGGTGGCGCGCAAGCAGGTCAGCCGCTGCCTGCAGACCGTAGGGGTCGAGGTGGTTGCGCTCAACGATGGCCGTCAGGCTCTGAACTACCTGCGTCAGTTGGTGGATGAGGGCAAAAAGCCGGAAGAAGAGTTCCTGATGATGATCTCCGACATTGAAATGCCGGAAATGGACGGCTATACGCTAACGGCGGAGATCCGCAGCGACCCGCGCATGCAAAAATTGCACATCTGCCTGCATACTTCGCTCTCCGGGGTGTTCAACCAGGCAATGGTCAAGAAGGTCGGCGCCGATGACTTCCTGGCCAAGTTCAAGCCGGACGACCTGGCCCAGCGGGTGGTCGACCGGATTAAGGCAGCGCATTGAAGCAGCCGGGGGCAGGCCCCCGGCACCAGTGATTGAAAAGAGGCGGCAGTAGTGTCTACGGGTAATTTGGATTTCGAACAGTTCCGGGTATTCCTGGAGAAAGCCTGTGGCATCCTGCTGGGCGAGAATAAGCAGTACCTGGTTTCCAGCCGTCTCAACAAGCTGATGGAACAACAGGGCATCAAGAGCCTGGGCGAGCTGGTACAGCGTATCCAGGCCCAGCCGCGCGGCGGTTTGCGCGAGCAGGTGGTGGATGCCATGACCACCAACGAGACCCTGTGGTTTCGCGATACCTACCCGTTCGAAGTGCTGAAGAACAAGGTGATTCCCGAGTTCATCCGCAACAACCCAGGCCAGCGCCTGCGCATGTGGTCGGCGGCCTGTTCGTCGGGGCAGGAGCCATATTCCATCTCGATGGCCATCGACGAGTTCGAGCGCAGCAACCTGGGCCAGCTGAAGATGGGGGCGCAGATTGTGGCCACCGACCTGTCAGGCACCATGCTCACCAACTGCAAGACCGGTGAGTACGACAGCCTGGCCATTGCCCGTGGCCTGTCGCAGGAGCGCCTGCAGCGCTACTTCGACCCCAAGGGGCCAGGGCGCTGGGCGGTGAAGCCGGCCATTCGCAGCCGCGTCGAGTTCCGCTCGTTCAACCTGCTCGACAGCTATGCCAGCCTGGGCAAGTTCGACATCGTGTTCTGTCGCAACGTGCTGATCTACTTCTCGGCGCAGGTGAAGAAGGACATCCTGCTGCGCATTCACAGCACCCTGAAGCCGGGTGGCTACCTGTTCCTCGGCGCCTCGGAAGCCCTGAACGGGTTGCCGGATCATTACCAGATGGTGCAGTGCAGCCCGGGGATCATCTACCAGGCCAAGTAAGCACAAAGGCCGGCAGCGAAAGTTGCCGGCCTTTTTGTTGGCCTGTACCGGCCTCTTCGTGGGCGCGCCCGCGAAGAGGCCGGTACAGGGGAAAGACTGACGTCAAATTTTTGATTTGCCGCTTTTGCCACCCGGCAATTGCCGCTTTCGCCGCCCAAGGCGGAGGGCCTTTGCCGCTTTTCTGGCATCACCCTGACACCACCGTACCTCGAAAGCCTGTGTTTTCGGGCTTTTCACGCGTTGGCACAGCCCTTGCTATACCTTGCTCAACGATATTCCGGTCAACCTCTGAAGGTTTCCCCGACATGAGCATCAGCTTCGACAAGGCGCTTGGCATTCACGAAAAGGCACTGGGCTTCCGCGCCCAGCGCGCTGAAGTGCTGGCCAACAACATCGCCAACGCCGACACGCCCAACTACAAGGCGCGTGACATGGACTTTTCTTCGGTGCTCGCCGCCGAAACCAGCAAGCAGCAAAGCGGCCGCTTCGCCATGGACCGTACCAACAGCCGGCACATCGAAGCCGAAGGCCTCGCCATTGCCGCTGACGATACCCTCAAGTACCGCACACCGCTGCAGCCGTCGATCGACCAGAACACCGTGGACGCGCAGATCGAGCAATCGAACTACACCGAAAACGCCATTGGCTTCCAGGCCAGTTTCACCTTGCTCAACAGTAAATTCAAAGGGCTGGTTTCCGCCCTGCGGGGAGAATGACCATGTCCCTTTCCAGTGTTTTCAACATTGCCGGTAGCGGTATGAGCGCGCAGAACACGCGCCTGAATACCGTTGCGTCCAACATTGCCAACGCCGAGACCGTGTCTTCGAGCATCGACCAGACCTACCGCGCCCGCCATCCGGTGTTCGCTACCACCTTCCAGGACGCACAGGCCGGCAGCAGCCAGTCGCTGTTCGAAGACCAGGGTGAAGCAGGGCAGGGCGTGCAGGTAAAAGGCATCGTCGAAGACCAGAGCACCCTCGAGGCACGTTACGAGCCAAACCACCCGGCGGCGAACAAGGACGGCTACGTCTACTACCCGAACGTCAACGTGGTCGAGGAGATGGCTGACATGATCTCTGCCAGCCGCGCGTTCCAGACCAATGCCGAACTGATGAACACGGCCAAGACCATGATGCAGAAAGTGCTGACCCTGGGGCAGTGATAAGGAATTCGGACCATGGCAATCGATACTAACGGTGTGAACCTCAATGACGTGCTGTCGGCGTCGGGCGTGGGCACCAGCACCAAAAAGACCACGGACACTGCATCCAAGACTGGCACCGATTCGCTCGGCAAAGATGCTTTCCTGCAGTTGCTTGTCACCCAGATGCAGCACCAGAACCCGCTGGACCCGCAGGATAACGGCGAGTTCGTTGCCCAGCTGGCGCAGTTCAGCAGCCTGGAAGGTATTACCTCGCTGAACGACTCGGTCAGCGCCATCACCAGTGCCATGGCTTCGTCCCAGGCGCTTCAGGCATCGTCGCTGGTAGGGCGGTCGGTGGTGGTTCAGAACGACAAGGCCGTGGTTGACACCGCTGAAAGCTTCAATGCCCAGTTCGTTGTACCCCAGGCCATCAGTGAAGCGAAGATCACCATCAAGGATAAGGACGGCAACACGGTCAAGACCATCGAGTTGGGTGAGCAGAAAGCCGGTTACGCCGACTTCATCTGGGACGGTACCAACAACAGTGGCGAGAAAGTGGACCCGGGCACTTATACCTTCACTGCAAGCACCACAGTCGATGGCAAGGCGGTGCAAATGAGCACGCTGTTGCCGGCCAAGGTCACCAGTGTCAGCTTCAGTGCCTCGGGCGAAATGGTGCTCAACCTTGCCGGTGTAGGCAAGGTCTCCCTCTCCGACGTGCAAACCATCGGTATCTAAGGCCCGCTAGAGCGGCAAAAGGAGCGAATTCATGTCTTTCAATATCGGCCTTAGCGGTCTGTACGCAGCCAACAAGCAGCTGGATGTCACCGGCAACAACATCGCCAACGTCAATACCACGGGCTTCAAGTCCTCGCGCGCCGAGTTCGCGGATGTGTATGCAGGCGCCAACCGCCTGGGTGTGGGCAAGAATCAGGTGGGCAATGGTGTGCGGCTGGCGGCCATTTCTCAGCAGTTCACCCAAGGTGATGTAAACACCACGGGCAACGTGCTGGACATGGGCATCCAGGGGCAGGGCTTCTTCGTGCTGTCTGACAACGGCTCGAAGGTATACACCCGGGCGGGCTCCTTCCAGCCAAGCAAGGACAACTTCGTCGAAACCTCCGATGGCCTGCGCCTGCAAGGTTACATGGCGGATGCCACCGGCAAGATCCAGAAAGGCGTCCTGACCGACCTGAAGATCGATACGTCGGCATTGCAGCCCAAGCCGACCTCGTTGATCGACCAGGGCATCAACCTGAACTCCTCGGCGGCCTCGATTCCTTTCCTGGTGTATGACAACACCAAGCCGCCGTCCATGGCTGCATTCGACCCGGCGGACCCAAGCACTTATCAGCGCTCCAGCACCAGTACCGTGCTGGATGCTAACGGTGTTCAGCACGAAGTGCAGCAGTACTACCGCAAGACCGACACCAACGAATGGACCATGTACACGCTGGTCGACGGTCGCAACCCGTTCGACCCGGCCAGTACCACCCCGCTGGCCGGCACCATCAACTACAACAGTGATGGCACCATCAGCTCCATGGTGGCTGACACCACGGGCGTGCCAAGTGGTGCTTCGTTCACGGTCAGCAATGGCGCGTTTGCCATGACCGGCTGGGTGCCGGCCACTCAGGATGCCAATGGTGACTGGGTTGCCAGTGGTGCGGCAGGTACCGACCAGTCGCTGGGTGTCACCTCGCCTGCCTTGGTGGCGAACAAGCCGTTCGACCCTTCCGACGATACGACCTATACCCGCTCGTTCCCGACCAAGGTGTATGACAGCCAGGGCAACGAACACACCATGGAGCAGTTCTATCGCAAGACCGGTACCAACGAGTGGACCATGTACACCCTCGTTGACGGGCGCAACCCTTTCAATCCGGGCAGCACAGAGCCGCTGGTGGGCACGATCGCATTCAACAGCGATGGCTCGGTCAACTCGATGACAGCCGACAACACCGGGCACCCAGCGGGCACCTCGTTCACGGTCGTCAACAATACCTTCAGCATGATTGGCTGGGTGCCAGCAGCCGAAGATGCTTCGGGTAACTGGAGTGCCAACGGTGCGGTGGGCGATGCTGCCGGCATGAAAATGTCGATGGCCAGCACCACCTCCTACAACACTGAAACGGCGCGTATGTCTCAGTCCCAAGACGGTTATGCCACGGGCATCCTGTCCAACCTGAGCATCGACGCGACGGGTGTATTGTTCGCCTCCTTCAGCAATGGCCAGTCGCGCGCCATTGGTCAGGTAGCGCTGGCGAGTTTCGCCAACGAGCAGGGGCTGCAGCAAATCGGCAGTACCCGTTGGACCGAGACCTACAACTCGGGCATTCCGGGTATCGACTCGCCGAAAACCGGTACCTTGGGCGCGATCGAGTCCAACTCGCTGGAAGGCTCCAACGTCAACCTGACGCAGGAGCTGGTTGATCTGATCAAGGCGCAGAGCTACTACCAGGCGAACGCCAAGACCATTTCGACCGAAAGTACCGTCATGCAGACCATCATTCAGATGACTTGATCGTGATTGTTTGAGTGCGTACAGGCGAACCCCTTTCTCGTGAAGGGGTTCGTCGTTTTTGCAGGAGGGGTGATGAAAAGGCTGTTTGTCGCAATGCTGGTTGCCTGCTGTCTTGGTCAGCTGCAGGCGGCGCCAGCGCCTTACTGGCGATGGGAAAGCCTGGTGGATGGGCGTCTGGTGTGTTCGCAGTGGTCGCCAGGTGAGGGCTGGAGGCGCTTTGCCGGGCCTTACAACAATGCGCGTTGCCGTGACCTGCCGTAGGTACGGGGTTGCCTGTAGATGAACCCGTTTTGCCGCCAGCGGCAAAGCAGCGCCGGATAACCGGCGGCTGTCGCCGCCTGGGCTTGCCCAATTGCCCGTATTCACGGGCTTTTTCGTGCTTTTGGCAAGTTGGTTCGGAACTTGCTTTAGCCCCTGTAGAGCAACGGCGAACGGCAAACGGCCGCCAGTGCAACGGAGGATGATTGTGGACAAGATGCTTTATGTGGCCATGACCGGGGCCAGCCAGAACGCGCTGGCGCAGAAGGCGCATGCCAACAACCTGGCCAACATTTCTACCAATGGTTTTCAGCGTGACCTGGAGCAGGCGCGTTCGATGCCGGTGTTCGGTGACAGCTTTCCGGCGCGTGCCTTTGCCATGACCGAGCGCCCGGGCACCGATTTCAGTGAAGGCCCGATGGTGGAAACCGGCCGCGACCTGGATGTGACCGTGAGCGGTAATGGTTTCATCGCCGTGCAAGCGCCAGATGGCAGTGAAGCGTATGTGCGTACCGGTAGCCTGAACATCGACGCCCTCGGGGTGTTGCGTGCTGGCAACGGCATGCCTGTGCTCGGCAACGGCGGCCCTATTGCCATCCCGCCTGAGCAAAAGGTCGAAGTCGGCTCCGATGGCACCATCAGCATCCGCTCCATGGGTGAAGACCCACGCGTGATGGCAGAGGTCGACCGCATCAAGCTGGTCAACCCCGACACCAAAGGCCTGACCAAAGGCCAGGACGGGCTGATTCACACCACGTCTGGCCAACCCGCCGATGCCGACATCAACGTGCGGGTGGTATCGGGCTTTTTGCAAGGCAGCAACGTCAACGCTGTCGAGGAAATGACTTCTGTACTGGCGCTGTCCCGTCAGTTCGAACTGCACGTCAAGATGATGAACGCGGCCAAGGAAGGCGATGAAGCCATGGCGCGTGTTTTGCAACTCGGCTAACCACATTTGAACGGGTGCCGTAAATCAGGCGCACGAGGAGAACACTAAATGCTTCCGGCTCTCTGGGTCGCTAAAACCGGCCTGTCCGCACAGGACACCAACCTGACGGTCATCTCCAACAACCTGGCCAACGTCTCGACCACCGGCTTCAAGCGTGATCGTGCCGAATTCCAGGACCTGCTGTACCAGATCAAGCGTCAGCCAGGTGCGCAGTCTACCCAGGACAGCGAGCTGCCGTCGGGCCTGCAGGTCGGTACCGGTGTGCGCATTGTCGGCACGCAGAAAAACTTCCAGACCGGCAGCTTGCAGACCACGGAAAACCCGTTGGACATGGCCGTCAATGGCCGTGGCTTCTTCCAGATCCTGCAACCTGACGGCACCGTCTCCTACACCCGCGACGGTACGTTCCACCTGAACTCCGACGGCCAGATCGTCAACGCCGATGGCCTGGCGCTGGAGCCTGCCATCGTGGTCCCGAACGACGCCCAGACCTTCACGGTCGGCCAGGACGGCACCGTGTCGATCACCACCGCCGGCAACCCGGCTGCGCAGGTTATCGGCAACATTCAGACCGCCGACTTCATCAACCCGGCTGGCCTGCAGGCAATGGGTAACAACCTGTTCCTGGAAACCGCTGCCAGTGGTGCGCCGCAGGTCGGCACCCCAGGCCTCAACGGCTTCGGCACTACCCTGCAGCAGACGCTGGAAAACTCCAACGTCAGCACGGTGGAAGAGTTGGTGAACATGATCACCACCCAGCGTGCCTACGAGATGAACTCCAAGGTCATCTCCACCGCCGACCAGATGCTGTCGTTCGTGACCCAACAGCTCTAAGCCCTGTCGCTTCGTTACACCCGTGAGGTATGCATCATGAATCGTCTGTTGTCCGTGTTCGCCCTGGGGGGGGCGGTGTTGCTGGCAGGTTGCGTCGGCCCGACGCCCAAGCCCAACGACCCGTACTATGCGCCGGTCCTGCCGCGCACCCCGTTGCCGGCAGCGGCCAACAACGGTTCGATCTACCAGGCCGGTTTCGAGCAGAACCTGTATAGCGATCGCAAGGCGTTCCGGGTGGGTGACATCATCACCATCACGCTGAACGAGCGCACGTCCGCCAGCAAGAACGCCGGTTCGCAGATCCAGAAAAACAGCAACGCCAATATCGGCCTGACTTCGCTGTTCGGCACTACGCCAAACACCAACAACCCGTTTGGCGGCGGTGATCTGTCACTGGAGGCCGGCTACAACGGCGAGCGCACCACCAAGGGAGATAGCAAGGCTACCCAGGGCAACACCCTGACCGGCTCCATCACCGTCACTGTGGCCGAAGTGCTGCCCAACGGCATCATCGCCGTGCGTGGCGAGAAGTGGCTGACCCTGAACACAGGCGAAGAGCTGGTGCGTATTGCCGGCATGATCCGCGCTGACGATATCGCCACTGACAACACCGTGCCGTCCACCCGTGTGGCCGACGCGCGCATCACCTATTCCGGTACCGGCTCGTTCGCCGATGCCAGCCAGCCCGGGTGGCTGGACCGCTTCTTCATCAGCCCGCTTTGGCCTTTCTGAGTACGGATGACCATGTTCAACGTGAGGCAGCTGATTGCCACAACTCTGCTCTTGTCCTGTGCGTTCGCTGCCCAGGCCGAGCGCCTGAAGGATATCGCCAGCATCTCTGGCGTGCGTTCCAACCAGTTGATCGGTTACGGCTTGGTGGTGGGGCTGAACGGCACGGGTGACCAGACCACCCAGACGCCATTCACCCTGCAAACCTTCAACAACATGCTGTCGCAGTTCGGCATCAAGGTGCCGGCCGGCTCCGGCAACGTGCAGCTGAAAAACGTTGCGGCGGTGTCGGTGCATGCCGACCTGCCGGCGTTCGCCAAGCCTGGCCAGGTGGTGGACATTACCGTTTCCTCGATCGGTAACTCGAAGAGCCTGCGCGGCGGCAGCCTGCTGATGACCCCGCTCAAGGGTATCGATGGCAACGTCTACGCCATTGCCCAAGGCAACCTGGTCGTCGGCGGCTTTGATGCAGAAGGCCGTGACGGCTCGAAGATCACCGTCAACGTTCCGTCGGCCGGCCGTATTCCGGGTGGTGCCAGTGTCGAGCGTGCGGTGCCGAGCGGCTTCAACCAGGGTAATACCCTGACCCTGAACCTCAATCGCCCCGACTTCACCACCGCCAAGCGTATCGTCGACAAGGTCAACGACCTGCTCGGCCCTGGTGTGGCACAGGCCGTGGACGGTGGTTCGGTGCGCGTCAGTGCCCCGATGGACCCAAGCCAGCGCGTGGATTACCTGTCGATCCTGGAAAACCTCGAAATCGACCCGGGCCAGGCCGTGGCCAAGGTAATCATCAACTCGCGCACCGGCACCATCGTCATCGGCCAGAACGTCAAGGTGTCGCCAGCGGCGGTCACCCACGGCAGCCTGACCGTGACCATTACCGAAGACCCGATCGTCAGCCAGCCCGGGCCGTTCTCCAACGGCCAGACCGCCGTGGTGCCGCGTTCGCGGGTCAATGCCGAGCAGGAAGCCAAGCCCATGTTCAAGTTCGGGCCGGGCACCACGCTGGATGAAATCGTCCGTGCGGTGAACCAGGTGGGCGCAGCGCCTGGCGACCTGATGGCGATCCTCGAAGCCCTGAAACAGGCCGGCGCCTTGCAGGCCGACCTGATTGTGATCTGAGGACGGCGCGGATGAACAGCAAAAGCCTGGTTTCCGGCAGCGCCGACAGCGGTGCCTACACCGACCTCAATCGCCTGAGCTCGCTCAAGCATGGCGACCGCGACAGCGATGCCAACGTGCGCAAGGTCGCCCAGGAGTTCGAGTCGCTGTTCATCAGCGAAATGCTCAAGGCCTCGCGCAAGGCCAGCGACGTGCTGGCCGACGACAACCCGATGAACACCGAAACGGTGAAGCAGTACCGTGACATGTATGACCAGCAACTGGCTGTGAGCATGTCGCGCGAAGGTGGCGGTATCGGGCTGCAGGATGTGCTGGTGCGTCAGCTGTCGAAGAACAAGGCCAGCCCGGCCAGCACCAGCCCGTTTCCACGTACCGAGGGCAATGCCCCGGCGTTGTGGGGCAACAAGGTGGCCGAGCCGGTGCATGCCGCCCAGTCGACCGCGACCCGCAACGACGTCGCAGCACTCAATTCACGGCGCCTGGCACTGCCGAGCAAACTCACCGACCGCTTGCTGGCCGGCATCGTGCCGTCGGCGGCCACTGCCAACACCGCCACTGTGCCTGCCCGTGACGGCCAGCAAGTGGCCAAGGCCTTCGCCGTGCCGGACAACGGCCTGCGCATCGTCGGCCGCGCCGTGGCCCAGCCGCCGCTGGCGCCGAACAAAGCCTTTGGCGACAGCGATGAATTCGTCGCCACCATGCTGCCGATGGCCGAACAGGCGGCCAAGCGCATTGGTATCGACCCACGCTACCTGGTGGCCCAGGCCGCACTGGAAACCGGGTGGGGCAAGTCGGTCATGCGCAACACCGACGGCAGCAGCAGCCACAACCTTTTCGGTATCAAGGCCACTGGCAACTGGGACGGCGGCGAGGCGAGGGCGATTACCAGCGAGTACCGTGATGGCCAGTTCGTCAAGGAGACGGCGGCGTTCCGTTCGTACGATTCCTATCAGGACAGCTTCCACGACCTGGTCAGCCTGCTGCAGAACAATTCACGCTATCAAGATGCGGTGAAGGCCGCCGATAAACCAGAACAGTTCGTGCAAGAGTTGCAAAAGGCCGGGTATGCCACCGACCCGAATTACGCCAGCAAGATCTCGCAGATCGCAAGACAGATGAAGTCGTACGAGCACTACGCAATGCTCGGTACCGCAACAAAACTTTAAGGGTATGGAACCATGGCGAGTCTGATCAACATTGGTATGTCGGGGCTGGGTGCCGCGCAGTCGGGGATGTACACCCTCGGTAACAACATCGCCAACGCCGATGTCGAAAGCTACTCGCGCCAACAGAACGTGCAAAAGACCAAGGGCGGGCAACAAGTCGGCCAGGTGTTCATTGGCACGGGCACTACGTTGGCGGACGTGCGCCGGGTGTACAACGCGTTCATCGAGAACCAGCTGCGTACCACCACCTCGCTGAGCAGTGAGGCGTCCTCGTACCTGGATCAGATCACGCCGCTGGATACTTCGCTGTCCAGTAGCGATACCGGTATTACGGCTGCGCTGCAGAGCTTTTTCACCTCCATGCAGGATGCGGCGTCCAAGCCAACCGAAGACGCGTCGCGTCAGCTATTGCTGACCAGCGCCCAGTCGCTGGCCAAGCGTTTCAATACCTTGTCGTCGCAGTTGAATCAGCAACTGAGCAATATCAACAGCAACATGACGGCGATTACCGACCAGATCAACAACCTGACCAAGACCATCGCCGGGTTGAACGAGCAAATCGCCCGGGTGGGCGCTGTTTCCGGTCAGCCCAACGACTTGCTGGACCAGCGTGATGGTGCGGTGCGTGAGTTGAATAAGCTGATCGGCACGGATGTGGTCGAGCGTGACGGCACCTACGATGTCTATCTCAAGAACGGCCAGGCGCTGGTGCTGGGCAACACCACCCAGACGGTGGGTGTGGAGCCTACGGCGAGCGACCCGGGCCGTTTGAGCCTGGTGCTCAACCGCGGCTCGACCAAGATGGACATCACCAGCAGTGCCACCGGAGGCGAGCTGGGTGGGTTGATCCGCTACCGCAGTGAAACCCTCGACCCTGCGCTTAACGAGCTGGGGCGCGTGGCCCTGGTGTTGGCAGACCAGATCAATAGCCAGTTGGCCCAGGGTATCGACAAGGATGGCAACTTTGGCGCCACCCTGTTCGGTGACATCAACAGCGCCAAGGCCATGAGTGAGCGCAGCGTGGCCAAACTCGGCAACAGCATCGGGTCCGGCAACCTGGATGTCAGCATCAAGGACACCGGCAAACTGACTACCAGCGATTACCAGGTGACCTTCACCAGCGCCACAGGCTACAGCGTGCGCAAGCTGCCGGAAGGCACCGAAATGGGCAGCTACGACCTTAACGACACGCCACCGCCGGTCATTGATGGCTTTACCTTGTCGCTCAACGGCGGCGGTTTGAGCGCTGGCGACAGCTTCAAGATCACACCCACTCGCAACGCGGCCGCCAATATCGAGACGGTCCTCACCGACCCCAAACGCCTGGCCCTGGCGTCACCCCTGACCGCCACCAACGGTGCCGGCAACAAGGGCACCGGGGTGATCACCCAGCCGACCTTGACCTCGCAGCTGGATATCTACGATGCCACGCAGCGTTCGCAGTTGCAGGCAGGCCTGAAGAATTCCACCCCGGTCAAGCTGGTGTTCGGTGACGAAACCACTTCGCCCCAGGCTTACAAGCTGTACGACGCCAAGGGTACCGAAATCGGCAGCGGCACCATCGTGCCGGGCCAGGAGAACAAGCTGAAGCTGTCGGTGCCGATGGTCGATGGCAGCGGCAATGCGACCGGTAGCAGCTTCACCTTCGAAATGAGCGTTTCCGGCGCGCCACAGAACGGCGACAGCTACACCGTGTCGTTGACGGGGGCTGGCTCGGCCGACAACCGCAACGCCCAGTCGGTGATCGACCTCCAGACCAAATCCACGGTCGAAGTCGGGGCCAACGGTAAGGGCATCAGCTTTACCGATGCCTATGCCAAGCTGGTTTCAAACGTTGGCGGAAAAGCTGGCCAGGCGGAAATGGACAGTGATGCCACCAATGCGCTGCACAGCTCTGCGCTGGACAGCCGCAACAGCCTTTCCGGCGTGTCGGTCGATGAAGAGGTCGGCAACCTGGTCAAGTTCCAGCAGTACTACACCGCGTCGTCGCAGATTATCAAGGCGGCACAGGAAACCTTCACCACCTTGATCAATGCTCTTTAAGGAGGCGTAGACATGCGCATTTCCACTTCGCAGTTCTACAGCAGCAACAGCGCCAATTACCAGCGCAGCTTCTCCAACCTCGACAAGACTCGGCAAGAGGCCTCTGACGGCATTCGGGTACGTCGCGGGGCTGACGATCCGGTAGGTGCGGCACGTCTGCTGCAACTGCAGCAGCAACAGAACATGCTCGACCAGTACACCCGCAACGTCACCAATGTGCGCAACGCCCTGGGCACCGCAGAAAGCACGCTGAATGCGATTGGCACCATCTTGCAGCGCGTCAACGAGCTGGCCGTCAGCTCGGGTAACGCCGGTTTCACCGATGCAGACCGCAAGGCCAATGCCACCGAGCTGGCGTCGCTGGAGGACCAGCTGTTCTCGTTGATGAACAGCAAGGATGAAAGCGGTGCGTACCTGTTCTCGGGGTCCAAAGGCGATACACCGCCTTATGTGCGCAACGCTGATGGCACTTATACCTACCAGGGCGACCAAGGCAAACTGAACCTGCAAGTGGGTGACATGCTCACCCTGGCGGCCAACGAAACTGGCTACGATGCCTTCGAGCAAGCGCTCAATACCAGCCGCAGCGAAACCAGCCTTGTGTCGCCGGCCACCGACGATGGCCGGATCAACTTGTCCAATGGCCAGGTGAGCGGCAGCGCAACGTACAACGACCGCTTCCGCAGCGGCGAGCCGTACACCATTGAGTTCACCAGCAGCACCCAGTTCAAGATCACCGATGCGGACGGCAAGGACGTGACGCTGGAAGCCAGCCAGGGGGGCACCTTCGACCCCAATGGCAAGAACACCACGGTCAATTTCCGTGGTGTTGACCTGCGTCTGGACATCACCTTCAAGGACGGCGACGCCGCCGACCCCGACGCGGCCATTGCCGGCCATGTCTTCAGCCTGAGCTCCAAGGCGGATGAAATCTCCGGCACCCGCAGTGCGGGCAACAGCTCGTCTGCCCAGGTGACCGGCGCTACCATCACCGATGCTGAGAAATACAAGTCTGCGTTCCCTGAGGGGGCGGTACTCAAGTTCACCAGTGCTACCGAATTCGAGCTTTATGCCTCCCCCGTGAGCGCCGACAGCAAACCGATTTCCAAGGGCACGCTCAGTGGCAACACAGCGACCGCCATGGGGGTCGAGTTCACGCTTTCGGACACGCCCAGCGCAGGCGACAGCTTTGGTATCAAGGTCGACACGCACCAGACCCAGAACGTCCTCGATACCATCAGCCAGTTGCGCGCGGCGCTGGCCACCCCGGTCGACAACGACCCCGTGGCCAGGCAGAACTTCCTGGCATCGCTGGACTCGGCGATTGGCAACATCGCCAGCGCCACCAATCAGGTCAGTTCCTCCATTTCGTCGATCGGCGGCCGCGGTCAGGCAATCGATGTGCAAGTGGAAACCAATGAGGCCCTGAGTGGCGAAAACGCCAAGACCCAGAGCTCGATTCGTGAGAGCGATCCGGCTGAGGTGATGATTCGCCTTCAGATGCAATCCAACATGTTGCAGGCCTCGTTGCAGGCCTACGCCAAGATTGCCGGTCTCTCGCTGGTCAATTACATCTGATCCTCGCGGGCGTTTGCCCGTCATGACGCACGGGCACGCCGGCCTGGGTTGATAACGACCGGCCGGCTTGCCCTTGTGTCGCCCAGGTTGAACGCCCGCCTATTCCCAAGCGCACCGCCTCTCCAGCAAGGTCGTCATCGTGTCAGAGCAGCCACTCGTCAGTATCGCCATTCCTGCCTTCAATGCCGATTTTTTTCAAGCAACCTTGGTCAGTGCGCTTGGCCAGGACTACCCCAACCTGGAAGTCGTCATTTGCGATGACAGCGCCGGCGCCGAGATCGAGGCTATCTGCCAGGCGCTGGGCAACGGTGCTGCGGTGCCCTTGCGCTATACGCGCAACCCTGTCCGCTTGGGGTTTGCACGTAACCTGCAAGCGTGCTTGGAGCAGGCCAACGGGGAGTTGGTGAAGTTCCTGTGTGATGACGACCTGTTGCTCGACAGTTGCATCAGCCGGCAAGCGCAGGTTTTGACGCAATGGCCTCAGCTCAGCATGGTGATCGGTCAGCGTCTGCTCTGGTCGGCTGATGACATCCTCTTGCCTTCCCGTGCGCTCAACAGTGTGATCGCCCCGCAAAGTGCCGTGCTTGTCGGTACGGACTTGCTGGCCAGCATCGCCGAGAACGTCCCTAACCTGTTTGGTGGCATCAGCCATGTGCTGTTCCGTCGTGCTCAGGTGCTGGAATACTTGCCGCAACTGGTACAGGGTGGTCAAGGGTTCGCCGCACGGTTGGACCTGGCCTTGTACGCCTGCCTGCTGCGCCGCGGGCACCTGGCGAGCCTGGAGCGCATACTGAGTGTGGAGCGCATTCACCCAGGCCGGCTCAGTCATCACTCGAGCATGACCGAGGCCTACAAGCGTGAAACCGAGTGGCTGCAGCAGATGCTGGCGGCGCGCACCGGCGAGTCGGCGCCGGCCAATGGCTGGGTGCGTTACCTGCCGCTGGAGGCTTACGACCCAGGGGCAGACTCAGCCTGGGAGGAGTTGGACATCCGCCGCTTCCATGCCGGCCAGGTCGCCAATTTCTCGCAGCAGGTAGGCAGCAACGCCCTCAGCTTTACCGAGCTCTATGCCGAATGGCTGGCTTGCCGCAACCTGTCTGACGGGCAGTTGCGGTTGCTGCCAAAGCGGGTCGAGCAGTGGCCGGTACAGCCCGCCATCGTCCCGATCGTAACCTGTCGCGAGGGCGATGAAAGCGCACTGCGCGCCACCCTGGATTGCCTGGCTGCACAATCCTATGCCGCCAGCCAGGTATTGGTGCTGGTGCCGGATGGCTTCGACAGGTTTGACGCGCCAGGCGTGCAATACCTGGCCTTGAGCGGCAGTGGCTACGCTCAACTCAATCAGTGGCTGGCAGGCACACACGTCGCCGACTGGGTGCTGCTGTTGCGTGCCGGTGATCGCCTGCGGCCGCATGCGCTGGTGGTCATGGCCGAGCGCATGGCACTGCGCGACGAGAGCACGTGCCTGTACACCGATGAAGACACCTTTGGTGCCCTGGCGCCCGGCAACCCGGTTTTCAAGCCGGACTTCAACCTCGACCTGATGCGCAGCGTGCCCTATGTGGGCCGTACCCTGGCATTCAAGCGTACAGCACTGCTGGCGCTGGAAGGGTTCGATACCCGGTTCGAGAGCCTGGCGCCACAGGATCTGCTGTGGCGAATGGTCGAGGCTCATGGCTTGCATGTGATAGAGCACGTCGCGCAGATGCTGGTGCATTGCCAGTCGGGGTACGCAGACTGGATGAGCGAGCCGGCAGGGCAGGCGGAGGCGGCGCGTGTGGTCGAGGCACACCTGCGTCGTATAGGCGTCGATGCCTTGGTGGAGGGCACTGCTGGCAGCTTGGTCACGCGTGTGACCTATCTGCATGAGCAGCAGGCAAGTGTATCGGTACTGATCCCCGCAGGGGCCAACCTGAACGCGCTCAGGCGTTGCGTCGAGTCGCTGTTCCAGTACACCGAATACAGCCCGTTCGAAGCGCTGGTCATCGCCAATGGCGACGAGCCGCGGGCTGTCACCGAGTGGTTGGCGGCGATGCGTGGCCTGGGCAGTGACCAGTTGCGCGTCATCGATGTGCAGGCGCAGGGCAGGGCGGCGATGCTCGACCAGGCCAGTCGCCATGCGCAGGGAGAGTATTTGCTATTGCTCGCACCGGAGTGTGCGCTTTTCGAACCGCGTTGGCTCAGTACCTTGATGAGCCAGGCGCAGCGTCCCGAGGTCGGCCTGGTGGGGCCGGCGCTGTGTGGCAGCAACGGCGAGCTGGTGTCTTCCGGCCTGGTGCTCGGCCTTGGCGGCGGTACAGCGGGTAGCCCGTTCCCGGGCAGAATCCTGTCAGCCGAAGGTTACATGGGGCGCCAGCAACTGGTACAGAACTGGAGCGCACTGAGCCTGGACTGCCTGCTCATTCGCCGGGCGCTGTTCGAGGAGCTTGAGGGGCTGGATACCTCGGCCTTCCGGGTCGCCTTGTTTGACGTTGACCTCTGCCTGCGTGCGCGTGAAAAAGGTTTCCTGTCGGTCGGGACACCGTTTGCTCGTGTCATGAGGCTCCCGGGTGGAGAAGCTGCCGAGCTGGCTGACGAGCTTGCCAGGGCCGACCGGGACGTTGCTTACGACCGTTGGCTGAGCCGCATTGCGCGGGACCCAGCCTACAACGACAACCTGAGCCTCAAGTTCGCCAATTTCAACCTGGAGCCAGGCCTGCGCAGTGGCTGGGACCCTTTCATTGCCCGTGCCATGCCGTCCGTGCTGGCGTTGCCGGTCAATACCACGGCAGTGGGGCACTACCGGGTCATCCAGCCGTTCACCGAGCTTGAGCGGGCGGGCTGGATCCAGGGGCGGGTCAACCACGTCTCCCCGGGTATTATCGAGCTCGAGCGCGAAAAGCCCGATGTGATGATCCTGCAGTGTCGTTACATGCCGGGCAACATCCGGGAAATGGCGCAGTTCAAACGCTTTTCGAAGGCGCGGATGATCTACGAGCTGGACGACTACATCATCGATCCGCCGAAAAAGAACGACCATGCCCGCAACCTGCCTAGCAACCTTGCCGAGTTGGTGGCCCAAGGCATCGGGCAGTGTGATCGGCTGGTGTGTTCGACCGAGCCACTGGCCGATGCGCTATCCAGCATGCACAAGGACATCCGCGTCGTGCCCAACATGTTGTCTGCCGCGCTCTGGGCTGGGCTTTCCAGCCAGCGTCAGACCAGTATCCGGCCGCGCGTCGGGTGGGCGGGTGGCACGAGCCATCGTGGTGATCTGGAGCTGTTGCAAGACGTTGTGAAGGCGCTTGCCAACGAGGTTGACTGGGTCTTCTTCGGTATGTGTCCGGACCCCTTGCGCCCCTATGTGAAAGAGTTTCACAAGGCGGTTCAACTGGCTGATTACCCGCGCAAGCTCGCCAGCCTCAACCTCGACCTGGCGCTGGCGCCGTTGGAGCAGAACCTGTTCAACGACTGCAAGAGCAACCTGCGCTTGCTGGAGTACGGGGCGTGTGGTTTTCCGGTGGTCTGTAGCGACACCAAGGCCTACGCCGGCTACCTGCCATGTACCCGGGTCAAGGACAACACCGCCGAGCAATGGCTGGATGCGATTCGCATGCACCTGGCTGACCCGCAGGCCAGCTACCGCCAAGGCGATGCCCTGCGCGCGGAAGTGCTGCGTGACTACATGCTGATGCCGCACCATTTGCAGCATTGGGCCAACGCCTGGTTGGCAGACTGAACGTTGGCGTGGGGCGATGCCCGCGCCTGATTGACAATTGGACAGGTGCTATATGATCGATACCGCAATCGGCTCGCGCAATGATGTGACCGTTGTTTTGCTGGGCGAGCATCAGGCGCACAGCCGCGCCCGCGCGCAGCACTACTACCAGCAGGCTTGCGTCCCCTGTGTGGCGTTTGACTTGCCGGCTGGGTCGAGCTCGGCCGGGTTCGCTCAGGCCCTCGCAGAATGCCTGGAAGGGCTTGCCACGGCTTATGTGGTGCTGGCGCTGGATACCGACTTCGTGCTGGCCCCGGCTCTGGATACTGCGGCGGCGTGCCTGCACGCGCAACCTGGGGTGGTGGCTGCGCAAGGCCAGTTGTTGGGCTACAGGCCGGGGAGTGGCAAGGTCGAGTACTACCGCGTAGGCTCGGCATTTGCATCTGCCATTGCCGAAACCGCTACAGCCAGGCTGTTGCAGTACGCTCAGGCGGGGCAGCAGGCCTGGCGTGCCGTCATGCGTGTGTCGACTTTGCAAGCCGTGCTGGCGGCGTTGCCAGACAGCCTGGATGCGCCTGCCGTGCGTGTGGCAATGTCCCTTGCCGTGTTGGCGCAAGGGCCGGTTGCACACCTGGCCCAGACCGATGTGGTGAGTGAGCATGAGCCCGCCGGCTACAGCCCGGTGGAGCGTGAAGAGCGCCTGACGCAGCTGGTACGCGGCTTGCGCCAGTGGGATGCCGGGCTGTATCGGCTATGGGGTGACGAACAAGGCTTCACGGCCCTCAACCGGCTTGTGCGCAACACCTACGATCTGGGTGCGGCGTCGTTGATCTTCACATCCAGCTGGCGCAGTGTGATCGATGACCCCGAGCGGTTGTTCGAGCCGCATCAGGACGTACAGCTGCCCTATTACAACGGTGCACTGTTTGCGCGGTTGACCGAGCTTGAGTTTCTTTGCCACGCATGGCCGACCAGCCCGCAGCAGCAACGTGCGCTGGAAGGGATCTGGGTGCAGCAGCGTGACTTGTTGCAGGAGCACCCCAACGATACCGCAGAAAGCTTGAGCCACCGCTACTGGCAGGCCTTGGCGTTGAGCCTGTTCAATCGCGAAGTCTGCCATCGGCTGTTGTCCACGCTGGACAGGGCAGAAGAAGCTGCGCATGTCCGTGAGCTGACGGATTGGCTTGCACGCCTCGAACAGGTCCCGGGTATTGATGAACAGTGCCGTTTGCAGGGCACCCCGTCGGGTCAGGTGATCGAGGCCATCTCGGCTGCTACACCGGATGAGGCTGGACGCCAGCGCGTTCTCCGCTACCTGGGCAAGCACCCGGCCGAGCAGATCGCCTTTGTGGTTCTCGACCTGGAAAACGACGATCAAGCGCTTCAGGCCACGTTCGACAGCCTGCTGGCCAGCGGCATACGCAACTTCAAGCTGCTGGTGCTCAAGGCTGGCAAGCCACCGGCCATCACCACGCCGCGCGACACGCTGCATTTCATACAGGTCAGTGACAGCAATTGGGTGACACACCTGAACCAGGCGGTGCGTCAGTTGCCAAGCGCCTGGCTGATGCTGCTGAGTGCCGGCGATGTGCTGCTTGCCGGAGGCCTGTTGCGCCTGTCGGTGGAGCTTGTCGATGCACCTGCCTGCCAGGCCATCGCCGCCAATGAAGTACAGCGCGACGGTGAAGGGCGTTTGCACAGGGTCGAACGCCCAGGTGCAGACCTCGATCTGTTGCGCAGCCAGCCTGGGTTGATGTCTCGGCATTGGCTGGTGCGCCGCCAGGCGGTGCTGGATCTGGGTGGGTACAGTGAAACCTGCCGTGAAGCGCTGGAGCTCGACCTGCTGCTGCGTCTGGTAGAGGCCCAAGGCTTGAGCAGCCTGGCGCACATGGCCGAATACCTGTTAATCGGTGAGCAGGGCGGCAGTGCACTGGATGAGGAAGCTGCCAAGGTGGTTGGCCGACACCTGACGCAACTGGGTTATCGCGCACAGGTGAAGATACAGGCGAATGATGGATTGTCCATCGACTACCGGCATTCCTCCACGCCGTTGGTAAGCGTGCTTGTGGCAAGTGAAGGCGATGCCGCGCAGCTGCAGGATTGCCTGCGTAGCGTGCTGCAGCGTACCCGTTACCCGCGCTACGAAGTGGTGGTGGTGTGTGCCGAGCACGAGGTTGCGGCGTTGCAGCCGTTCGCCGGCAAGGTGCATGTGCTGGTCGGCCAGCCAGGCGAGTCGCGCAGCAGTTGGCTGAACCTGGCGGCTAGCCAGGCACGAGGGGCCTACCTGGTGCTGGTGTCTGCGCGCAGCCAGGTCATTACCCCGGCCTGGATCGAGGCGCTGCTCAATGAGGCTCAGCGTCCGGAAGTGGGTGTGGTCGGAGCCTGCCTCGAGGGGGGCGATACTGCGCTTCTGCATGCGGGTTACGCCTTGCTGCTGGGGCCGCAGGTGGCTTCGCCCTGGCTGGGCCTGAAGCCGCAAGGGTGTGCTGAAGCCCGGTGGCCATTGGCAGTGCGCGGTTGTCAGGCGGTCAGTGCCGACTGCCTGATGGTGAGCAAGGAGGTGTTCGAGCATTGCGCGGGCTTGCAGGTTGTCCACGGTGCCGATATCGACCTGTGCCGGGCCGTTGTCGAGGCCGGGCAACTGGTGGTCTGGACGCCGCAGGCCAGGCTGTTGCTCAGCGCCCAGCCTGAAGCGGATCATGCGTTGGCGCAGGTGCTGTTCGAACGCTGGCCCTCGGCCTTCAGCGAGCAGGCAGTGACGCCATTAGCTTGGCTGGAACAGGTCAAGTAGGCCGAGGCGGATTATTGACAGGGCTGCAAGCTGACGTCGCAGCCCTGTCCTGCCTGTTTCGACAATACCCGCGAGCCCGGCCGATCAAGGCCGGCTCCACACTTGAGCGGTATCTCCCGCTGCACGCGCATTTACCTTGCCCGGTCAGGCTGATTGGCAATCTTTTTGCTAGATAACGGCAACTTACTGAATTGGTCAGTATTTTGTCAGCCCGCTATGGGCGTCAGCCTGTCAAGGTGTGTCGACAATGAAAGCAGTCATCCTGGCCGGAGGCCTGGGTACCCGTATCAGTGAAGAGTCGCATTTGCGCCCGAAACCGATGATCGAAATTGGTGGCAAGCCCATCATTTGGCACATCATGAAAATCTACTCCCATTACGGGATCAACGATTTCGTGATTTGCCTCGGTTACAAGGGCTATGTGATCAAGGAATACTTCGCGAACTATTTCCTGCACATGTCAGATGTCACCTTCGACATGTCGGAAAACCAGATGCATATCCATAACCGGCATGCCGAGCCTTGGCGGGTCACGCTGGTGGACACTGGCGAGAATACGGCAACTGGCGGGCGCCTCAAGCGGGTACGCGATTACGTTGGCGACGAAACCTTCTGCCTGACTTACGGCGACGGCGTTGCCGATGTGGACCTGCCAGCCTTGATCGATTTCCACAACCGCCATGGCAAACTGGCCACGGTCACTGCCGTTCAGCCCCCCGGGCGTTACGGCGCGCTGGATGTGCGGGGCGAGCAGGTGCATGGCTTCCAGGAAAAACCACTGGGTGATGGTGGCTGGATCAATGGCGGCTTCTTCGTGCTTGAGCCCGGGGTCTTCGACTACATCGAGGGCGACGTCACCACATGGGAATACGAGCCCATGCGTGCCCTGGCGCAGGATGGCCAGCTGATGACCCATGTGCACCGTGGCTTCTGGCAGGCCATGGACACGCTGCGTGATCGCAGTTACCTGGAAGAGCGCTGGAAGGCCGATGAAGCACAATGGCGCATTTGGTCATGAGCCGTAGCTTCTGGTCGGGGCGTCGGGTTTTCCTGACGGGGCACAGCGGCTTCAAAGGCGGCTGGCTAGCCCTTTGCCTGCGCGAGATGGGCGCCGAAGTGTATGGCTACTCCCTGGCCCCCGATACCGCGCCCTCGCTTTATGACAGCGCCCGGCTAGCCGAGTGCGTGTCTGGCGAGTTTGCCGATATTCGTGATGCTGACCGGTTGCTGCGCAGTGTGGCGGCATTTCGCCCGGAGGTTGTCTTGCACCTGGCCGCGCAGCCGCTGGTGCGCGAATCCTATCGCAGCCCGGCGCAAACGTACGCCACCAACGTTACCGGCACGCTCAACCTGCTTGAAGCCGTGCGGCAGTGCGACACGGTGCGTGCCGTGCTGGTGGTCACCAGCGACAAATGCTACGAGAACCGCGAGTGGCAATGGCCATACCGTGAGCAGGATGCCTTGGGGGGGCATGACCCCTATAGCAGCAGCAAGGCGTGCGTCGAGCTGCTTTGCGCCTCGTGGCGCGAGTCGTTCCTGCGCGAGCGCGGTGTGGCGCTTGCGACCGCGCGTGCGGGCAACGTGATCGGTGGCGGTGACTGGTCAGCAGACCGGTTGCTGCCCGATATCCTGCGTGCCTGGGAAGCCGGGGAATCGGTGATCTTGCGCTATCCCGATGCCGTGCGCCCGTGGCAACACGTACTCGATCCGCTTCACGGCTACCTGCTATTGGCCCAGGCGTTGATCGAGCGTGGCCAGGATGTGGCAGAGGCCTGGAATTTCGGCCCTGACAGTAGCGGGACGGCAACCGTGGGTGAGTTGGTACATGCCATGGCGCAGTTGTGGCCAGGCGAGGCGGGCTGGTCTGTCGAGGCGCGCGTGCAGCCCCATGAAGCAGGCTTGTTGACCCTCGACTCCTCCAGGGCTCGTCAATCGTTGGGCTGGCGGCCCAAATGGGGCCTGAAGCAATCGTTGCGTCACACCCTTGAATGGCATCACGCCTGGCGCGATGGCCAAGACATGCAGCAATACTGCCGCACGCAAATAGCGGCACACGAAGGTGAGTTCAATGACTGATCAAACGGCGCAGCAGTTGCGCCAGCAAATTACCGAGCTCGTTGGCCGTTACGCCGAGCTGGAACTGGCCGCGCCCGGTTTTGTACCTGGCCAGCATGCGGTTCCGCCCTCTGGCAAAGTCATTGGTGCACCCGAACTACAGGCCATGACGGAAGCGGTACTTGACGGCTGGTTGACCACCGGGCGCTTCAACCAGGCATTCGAAAAACGCCTGGCACGTTACCTGGGGCGGCGTGGCGTGCTCACCGCCAACTCCGGCTCTTCGGCGAACCTGTTGGCGTTTTCCGCCTTGACGTCGCCGCGCCTGGGGGATCGTGCCATTCGCAAGGGGGACGAGGTCATTGGCGTGGCAGCGGGCTTCCCTACCACCGTCAACCCGATCCTGCAGTTCGGTGCCGTGCCGGTCTTCGTCGATATCGAGATGGGTACGTATAACGTCGACCCGGCCTTGATCGAGGCGGCGATCAGCCCGCGGACCAAGGCGATCATGTTGGCCCACACGCTGGGTAACCCGTTCAACCTGGCCGTGGTGCGAGAACTGTGCGACCGCTACGGCTTGTGGCTGATCGAGGACTGCTGCGATGCGCTGGGTGCCACCTATGATGGCCGCCAGGTGGGCAGCTTCGGCGACCTGGGTACGCTCAGTTTCTATCCGGCCCACCATATCACCATGGGCGAGGGCGGGGCGGTTTTCACCGATTCTCCGCTGCTCAAGCGTATCGTCGAATCGTTCCGTGACTGGGGACGTGACTGCTATTGCGGGCCAGGTGAAGACAATACCTGCAGCAAGCGTTTCTGCTGGCAGCTGGGCGACCTGCCGCAAGGTTACGACCACAAGTACACCTATTCCCACTTGGGCTACAACCTGAAGATCACCGACATGCAGGCTGCCTGCGCGTTGGCACAGATGGACCGGGTGGATGATTTCATCGCTGCACGCAAGCGCAACTTTGCCTGGCTCAGCGAGCGCTTGTCCGGGTGTGTAGACCAACTGATCCTGCCGCACGCCACGCCCAACAGTGACCCGTCCTGGTTTGGTTTTCCGCTGACATTGCGTGATGGTTGTGGTGTCGAGCGGCTGGACCTTTTGCGTCATCTCGATGCGCAGAAGGTGGGTACTCGCCTGCTGTTCGCCGGCAACCTTACCCGACAGCCCTACATGAAAGACCAGCAATACCGGGTAGCCAGTGACCTGACGGTGACCGACAAGATCATGAAGGACACCTTCTGGGTCGGCCTGTGGCCCGGGCTTGGCGAAGACCACCTCGAGCATGTGGCCGGCAGCATCGAAGCCTATGTGCGGAGGCTGCGCTGATGAGCGCCTTTGCGTGTGAACGAATTGCCGGGCGCTGCCGCAGGTTGTTCGCCCGAGCCAGCGGCGCACGCCCGTCCATGCCACATCCAGGATGCAACTCGTGAGCACTCAGCACTATCCACCATTGCACGTTGCGTCGCCGCGCCCGTATTACATCGTTGCGCCCGCCTATCGGCATAACTCAGCCGGTATCCGGGTGATGCACATGTTGTGTCACTTGCTGAACCGGTGCGGCCAGGACGCCTACCTGTACAGCTCCACGACCAACCCGATGTGGCACACGCCGCTGCTCACCAATGAACTGAGGCAACAGCATGAGCAGGCGGGTCGCCAGCCTATCGTGGTGTACCCGGAAGTGGTGTCAGGCAACCCGACCAAGGCAAGGTCGGTCGTGCGTTACCTGCTCAACGTACCGGGGTTGATCGCAGGGGATACGGAGTTTGCCGACTCGGAGATGATCTTTGCCTATGGAGAGCATCTGTTGCCCAAGGGCGCTGGGGCTGAGCGTATATTGTTCCTGCCACCGATCGATACATCGCTGTTCAACAACCTTGACAACGCCTATGACAGCCATCGCAAAGGTTGGCTGATCTACCCTGGGCGCCATACCCTTGCGCTTCAGGAACATCCCGAGCTGGCGGCGCGGTGCACGCTCATTACCAACAAATGGCCAGCCACCCCTCGGGAAATGGCCGAGCTGTTCCGGCGTAGTGAAGGTATTTATTGCTTTTCTTCCACTGCAACTGCGCTGGAAGCCATGTTGTGTGGTTGCCCGGCCGTGGTACTCAAGTCGCCCTTCTTTGATGGCACACCGCTTGGGATTGGCGAATTCGGCACAGATGGCCTGGCCTTCGAAGACGCGCCCGAGGCTATCGAGCATGCCAGATCGAGCTTGCCCATCGTCCAGCAAAAGTATGCTGACTTGCAGGGCCGGTTCTGGGACCAGTTGGCCAGTTTCATCGAGCAGACCCAGGCCATGCCTTGCACCGACCTGCAACCAGACGCCATGCAGGGGGCAGCAGGTGGGCCAGATGCACAGGTTGCCCAGTGGCTGCGCTCCCGTCGCCCTACTGACGCACAGGCGGCGTTGATCGCCCAGCGTCTGGAAGACAGGCGCATGGACTTGCCCACGTTCGATTTCGTCATCCTCCCAGACGGCCCGCCAGCTGCGGTCGAGGCCACGCGCCAAAGCCTGCAAGGGCAGATGTACCAGCAGCTCGCCGTCCATGTGCCTGCCGATTGCGAGCTTGCCACGCTTAACCAACTGGTCTTGCAACAAGGCACCGGGCAGTGGCTCTGCTTTGTGCGTGCAGGCACCACGTTCACACCGTTCGGGTTGTTGATACTCGCGCTGGAGTTGCTTGAGGGCGACCAGGTGCGTGCGGTGTATGCCGATGAGCTGGTGACCACGCCACAGGGTACCCGGCAGGCGCTGCTGCGCCCCGACTTCAATCTCGACATGCTGCTGGCCAGCCCGGCCCAACTGGCGCGGAATTGGTTCTATCGCCGCGAGGTATTCCTCGAGGCGGGCGGTTTCGACCTGGCCTGCGCGGGGGCGGCCGAGCTCGCGTTGCTGTTGCACCTGATCGAAGATGCCGATGGCCTCGACGGGCTGGCTCATGTCAGCGAACCCGTGTGCATATCACCCAGCGAAGCGCCTATCCACAGCCCTCAGGAACAGGCGGTGCTGCTGCGCCATTTGCAGCGGCGCGGCTATACCCAGGCGCAGGTGTGCATGCATCGGCCAGGCATTCATCGCATTGATTATGGGCACGCCGAGCAGCCATTGGTTTCGTTGGTCGTGCCGTGCAATGGGCGTCTCGATCACGTACAGCGCTGCGTGCATGCGTTGATTGAAAAAACCCGTTACCCCCACTTCGAGATTCTGCTGGTTAACGATGGCAGCAGCCCGGCTACCCGTGCCTGGCTGGATGGCCTTGTGGCGCGGGAGCAAAACCGGCTCAGCGTACTGAGTGATGCGTCGGTACGTGACCATGCCACTGCCTGTAATCTGGCGGCCAGGCATGCGCAGGGCGAGTACCTGGTGCTGCTGCACGAGGATACCGTGATCGTGCACGATGACTGGCTGGACGCGTTGCTCAATCACGGGCAACGCCCGGAAGTAGGCATCGTCGGCGCGCGGTTGATGCACCCCAATGGCATGGTCGAACAGGCTGTGCAGGTGCTGGGCTTGAATGGCCCTGGCAACTCGGCGTTTTCCGGGCTGCCGCACGATGAGGGGTACATGCGCCGGCTTGAGCTGGACCAGAACGTGAGTGCCGTGTCTGGCGCTTGTCTGCTGATTCGCCGGGCGCTTTACCTGGAGGTGGGTGGAATGGACGAAGGCCTGGCGCAGCGCACCGGTGCCAGTCTCGATCTTTGCCTCAAGGCGCGCCAGGCCGGTTATCTCACGGTGTGGACGCCGCATGCTGTGCTGGTGTGCGAAGGGCAGGGCGAGCTCGTGCCTGCCGAAGCGGTCGAAGCCGAACAGGACGCGTTGTATGGCAAATGGCTGCCTGTCATCGCCCGCGATCCGGCCTACAACCGCAACCTGTCTTTGCAGGGTGCTGGTTTTGAGCTTGAGACTGACCCGGGCCTGTCGTGGAACCCCTTGAGCTGGCGCCCGTTGCCTGTGCTGCTGAGTATGCCGGGCGAACTTGCCGGCACTGCGCGCAGTCGGGTTGTCGACCCGGCGTTGTCCATGAGTATCGCCGGCCTGGCGGATGTCCGGCTGGCTTTGCGGCCGTATCTGCCTGCTGAGCTGGAGCGGTTGCAGCCCGACAGCTGGGTGATGCGGCGGCCGGCCAGCGAGGCCCAGATTGACGCGTTGCGTAGCAATGCCCGGTTCAGCCGCGCGTTCAAGGTGGGCGAAGTGAATGCCGACTCGCCTGGCCTGGCTGACGACGATCTTGCAGGTGCGCTGCGGTGGTCTGCCGGCGTTGTAGACCGGCTGGTGGTGCCAACCCCTGCCTTGGCCGAAGCACTGCAAGGCTTCTGTGCCGATATTCGTGTCATGCCGGATCGTCTGCACCCGGCGCGTTGGGGGGCGTTGGCCACTCAACGGCAGCCGGGTAGCCGCCCACGTATCGGGTGGGTGGGTGATCAGTTCGGCACCAGCGTTCAACGCCTGATGCTGGAGATTGTTCAGGCCTTGCACGCGGATGTGGATTGGGTCTGCCTGGGTGAATGCCCGCCCCCGCTACGGCCCTACTTGCGCGAGATACATGGCCCGGTGCCTTACGATGACTACCCGCAGAAACTCATGTCGCTGGGGCTCGATCTGGCGTTGGCCCCGCTTGGCGATGGCTGGCTCGACGCGTGTCGCAGCAATGTGCGGCTTCTGGAATATGCCGCCTGCGGTTATCCGGTGGTGTGCAGTGACGTATTGCCCTATCAAGGGTTGCCCGTGACCAGGGTCAGGAACACGGCCGGGGACTGGGTCAGTGCTATCCAGGCGCACCTTGCCGAGCCTGCAGCCAGTGTGAAGGGCGCGCAAGCGTTGCGCGAGCAGGTGCTGGCACGGCACATGCTGGATGAAGGCTATGCACGCCAATGGCTTGACGCCTGGCTGCCAGGTTGAGGGCAGACCAGACACCGATAGAGAGTCAACTATTCCAATAGCCGCCAGGTACGTCCCAAGGCGGCGTGCAATGCCGGCATCAGCCATACACAGAACACAGCATGCCTTGGCGCCACATCGACCTGGCCCACGGCAACCAGGGGAGTATCCGGTGAAAACCATTAGTCAGCGTGACAAAGATCTGTTTGAAAACCTGTTCGTACTGGAGCTCGCCAACAATCATTGGGGCAAGCTGGAGCGCGGCCTGAAAATTGTCCGCGACCACGGCACGATTGCGCGTTACAACAACGTCAAGGCTGCCATCAAGCTGCAGTTCCGCGATGTCGACGAGTTCATCCATCCTGACTTCAAAGGGACTGCAGACCTTCGCTATGTGAAGAAGACCGAGGACACCCGCCTGACCAAGGCGGAGTTTGCCCGCATGGTGGAAGAAGTCCGCAACCTGAGCTGCATTCCCATGGCGACGCCGTTCGACGAAGCCTCGGTTGACCTGTGCGTCGAATTCGACATGCCGATCATCAAGATCGCCAGTTCCGACATGAACGACTGGCCGCTTATCGAGAAAATCGCGTCTACCCGCCGGCCAACCATCATTTCCACAGGTGGTGCATCGGAAAAAGACCTGGACGATATCGTCCGCTACTTCGAAAAGCGTGATATCCCGCTGGCCATTAACCATTGCGTTTCGCTGTACCCCAGCGAGGACGACGAACTGCAGCTCGACCAGATCGACTACCTGCGCAACCGTTACCCTGGGCATGTCATTGGCTTGTCGACCCATGAGTACCACGACTGGCACTCTTCCATGCTCATTTCCTACGGCAAAGGTGTACGTACCTGGGAACGGCACATTGATATCCAGTACCAAGGGGTGCCGGTTTCCAACTACTGCTCGCTCCCTGAACAGTGCGATACCTGGTACAAGGCGTTCCACAAGGCCAAGGAAATGTGCGGGGGTGTCAGCGGCACTCGACGCATCATTTCGCGCAAGGAAACCGAGTACCTCAACGCACTCGTGCGCGGTGCCTATGCACGTCGGGACCTGTCGCCAGGCTACGTGCTGAACCGGGACGAGTTTGAAAAGGACTTCTACCTTGCCATCCCGCTGCACAAAGGGCAGCTGTCCTGCCGGGAAGTGATGAACGGTGAAACGCTGCTGCAGCCGATCAAGGCAAACGAACGCCTGACCATCGACCACATTGACGGGCCTTACAGTGAAACTCCGGCACTGAAAGAACTGATCCTGGGCCGAGGGCTGTGATGATGGCGACTGTATCTCAGCAAATTGCGCAATGGCTGGTTCAGCAAGGGGTTGAACAGGTTTTCACCGTCACCGGCGGCGGTGCCATGTTCCTCAACCAGGCCTTGGGTGGCCATGAGCAACTGCGCTGCACGTTCATGCACCATGAGCAGGCTTGTGCCATGGCCGCCGAGGGTTATGCGCGCATCACCGGCAAGCCGGCCGTGGTGATGTTGACGACCGGCCCGGGCTCTATCAACGCGCTCAACGGGGTGCATGGGGCGTTCACCGACTCCATTCCCATGATCGTGCTGTCCGGCCAGATCAAGCGCGAGACCTGTGTGTCTTTCCAGGATGTGCCTGGCCTGCGCCAACTGGGTGACCAGGAGGGGCCGACCATCGCCATGGCCAGCCCGGTGTGCAAGTACGCGCAGATCGTGCGTTCGGAGCAGGATGTGGAGGTCATGCTGCCCAAGGCATTCGCCGAAGCCGTGGGCGGTCGCCCCGGGCCTGTCTGGCTCGATATTCCACTGGATATCCAGCAATCCCAAGTGCCACTCGATATCCCGGCGCCATCGTTGATCCAGCCGCCGCGTGCCGAGGATTTGCGCGCCGCCTGCCGTGATATCGTCGGCAAGCTGTTGCAATCGCACCGCCCAGTTGTGCTGGGCGGCACCGGCGTACGCCTTTCACGTACCGAGCAACGGCTACTGGCGCTGGTGGAGCGCTACGGCATCCCCCTGGCGACCGCCTGGACCCATGATCTGATCGCGTCCGACCACCCGCTGTTCGCCGGTCGCCCTGGCACTATCGGGACCCGTGCCGGCAATTTCTGCTTGCAGGCGGCTGATTTTGTGCTGGTGCTGGGGTCGCGCCTGAATGTGCGACAAACCAGTTATAACTGGCAGGCATTCGCCAAGCACGCTTGGGTGGCTCAGGTCGATATCGACGCCGCCGAACTGAACAAGCCCACCGTGCGCCCGGACTTCGGCGTTACCGCCGACCTGGCAGACTTCCTCGATGTTTTCGAGCAAGAGCTGGCAAAGGCCACCCTGCAGAGTTTTGCGCCGTGGGTGCAATGGTGCCAGCACATAGGGCGTACCTATCCGGCATCGGCGGAGCACACGCAAAAAGCCGATGGGCCTTTGAACCCGTACCTGATGGTGCAGCGCATTTTTGCGCAGATGCGTGCGGATGACATCGTGGTATGTGGCAATGCGTCAGCCTGCATCCTGCCATTCCAGATCGGCGCCTTGCAAAAGGGCCAGCGCCTGTTCAGCAACTCGGGCTCCGCGTCGATGGGCTATGACCTGCCTGCGGCCATTGGTGCGGCGACGGCAGCCAAAGCGGAAGGTGCACGCCGCGTGATCTGCTTTGCGGGCGACGGCAGCCTGCAGATGAACATTCAGGAACTGCAAACGCTCAAGACCATCGGCGTCAATGTGATCGTAATCGTGCTCAACAATCGCGGTTACCTCTCGATCTGGCAAACACACGAAAACTTCTTTGGCCGGGTGATCGGCGCCACGCCCGAATCGGGCGTGGATTTCCCCGACTTCACTGCCGTGGCCAGCGCTTATGGCCTGCGCGCCGAGAGCATCGCTACGCAGGGCGACCTGGCGCGTCTCGATGCACTTCTGGAAAGTGATGGCCCGATGCTGATCGACCTGCACGTCGACCCTCGGCAGGAGTTCGTGCCGCGTATCAAGTCGCGGGTCGATGCCAACGGTGCTTTCGTCACCCCGGAGCTCGATGACATGCACCCGTTCCTGGAGCCGGAAACCATGGCGCAGATTCGTGCAGAAGCTGCAGCGCTGCGTGCCGTCCCCAACACCGATAAAAGGGGTATGTAATGGCTGAGAAGATAGATCGCTTCCAAGACTTCATTGCACTGCGTGACCGGGCAGCTGACGTGGTACCGGCGCGCATTGATCCACAGCGGCCGTTGTGGATCTTCGGCGCCGGGAACTTCGGTCGTAGCCTGGCCACCGCCGCACAGCAGCAAGGTATTGCGGTTGCCGGCTTTGTAGAGACATCGCCACGCATCGATACGGCCCAGGGGTTGCCCGTATTGAACTGGCAGGCGCTGGCCCGCCAGGCGCCCGAAGCGCAACTTGCACTCGGTATTTTCAACCGCGATGCGCCTTACGATGAGTTGTTGTCGATCGTTGCCGAGGCAGGCTTCGCCAAGCCATTGATGCCTTGGGAGTTGTACGAACAGTTCGCTGCGGCCTTGGGGTGGCGGTTCTGGCTGAGTAGCCGTAATTACCTGCTGGACGCCATGGAACGTATCGGGCGCGTGGCAGACAAGCTGGCTGATAACGAAAGCAAGCAGGTTCTTTATCGGATGTGCGCATTCCGGCTCGGGGTTGACCTTGAGTACGCCAGCTTTCTGTCGGAGGAGGAGCGTTACATCAACGCGCTGACGTTGCCGGCCTTGCAGGGGCGCGATATCACCTACGTGGACTGTGGTGCCTATGACGGTGACAGCTATGAAGAATTGATTGCCTGGCCCGAAATCTCCTGCAGCCGAGCGTTTCTGCTTGAGCCTGACCCTGAAAATTTCACCCGCTTGGTGCAACGCATTGGGGCTGAAGATACCCGCGCAATTTGTTTGCCATTGGCGGCCGCTGAGCATTACAGCATTCTTACGTTCAATGCTGGCCAAGGTGAGGCTTGCTCTATCAGCCAGCAAGGTGGGGGCGTATCGATTGCAGCCGTTGCGCTGGACCAGATGCTGCCAAGTGCGCCGGTCGACCTGATCAAGCTGGATGTCGAGGGCGCTGAGGCCCAGGTGTTGCGTGGTGCTGAACAGATCATTCGGCGTTGCCGCCCGGTACTGATTGTGTCCCTGTACCACAACCCTCAGGATTTGTGGGAGCTGCCGGAGTTGCTGTTCGAGTTTTGCTCCGATTACCGGTTCCATATCCGGCAACACTGCCCGAACACGTTCGAGTCGGTCTTGTACGCAGTGCCGAACTGATGAACCTGCTATTGACCGGCGGTACCGGCTTTTTTGGCAAGGCGCTGCTACGCCACTGGCTGGGCATCGCCAATGCAGGTTTGCAGGTGCCGTTGGTCACGGTATTGAGCCGAGCGCCAGAGGCCTTTCTGGCCAGGCATCCTGAGTTTTCCGGCCTGGCGTGGCTGCGGCTGCAGCAGGGCGACATTCTGCAGCCTGCGTCGTTTCCTGAAACGGGCGGCTTCACGCATGTGTTGCATGCGGCAGCCGACTCGACAGCCGGGGCTCAGCTCAGCCCATTGCAGCGGTATACCCAGATCGTCGAGGGGACCCGTCATGTGCTGGATTATTCTGTCAGGCAGCGTATCCCGCGCTTGTTGATGACCAGTTCCGGCGGTGTGTACGGCCCCCAGCCGCAGGGGCTGGAGCAGATCCCCGAGGATTACCATGGGTTGCCCGACCCGCTGGAGCCTGCCCATGCCTACAGCGTTGCCAAACGCTGCGCCGAGCATCTGTGCATCCTGTACCAGCACCAGTTTGGTCTGGAGGTGATCATCGCCCGCTGTTTCGCGTTTGTCGGCAGGGACCTGCCGCGCGATGTGCACTTCGCGATAGGCAACTTCATCCGCGATGCCCTTGAGTCGCCCGCCATTTGCGTCAGCGGGGATGGAACGCCTGTGCGGTCCTACATGGATCAGCGTGATCTGGCTCACTGGCTGGATGTGATGCTGCGCCAAGGGCGCGCGGGCACTGCTTACAACGTCGGCTCGGACGAGGCGGTGACAATCGCTGAGCTCGCTCACCAGGTGCGTGACGTGCTGTCCCCCCAAAAAACGGTGCACATTGCAGCTGCTCAGGCTACCCCGGGAAGTTTCCGGAACCGGTATGTACCCTGCATCGACAAGGCGCGCTCGGAACTCGGGTTGCAACTGCGCCATGGTTTGCAGCAGTCGATCAGGGATGCGGCAATTTAGAGGGCTGCCCGGTTGAGCTGGCCGAGGCGCAATAATCCCATTTTTACCTGGACGTGCTAGGTCTGACTTCATGATCAACGATGTGTTTCCCGCCTGTGCACGCGAACGCGTTGCCACCCGATGCGTTTGCTGTGGATCAGCGCAGTTGTCTCAGTCCCCGGCAGTGCTGATGCCGTTTGTGTCGCATCGGGCACTGGGCTGGGCGCCTGCAGTCATCGATGCCAGCTGGGGGTTGAACAGTATCCCTCAGGGCACGGCCTACTGCGTGTGCAATACCCTGCATTGCGCGGAGTGTGAATTCCTGTTTCTGGATATCCGGTTTTCGGACCGGGAAATGCAGCGCCTCTATGATGGTTACTACGGCAAGGCTTATGAAGATTTGCGAGAACACTATGAGCCGGGCTTCAGGGAGCGCAACAAAGCGCTGAGCGCGCCCAGCGAGCTGCTTGGCCTGACCCGTTCTTACATTCTTCGGCATATTGCGCCCACGCAGGTCCTGGACTGGGGCGGAGGTGATGGCTCCAATACACCGTTCAAAGGGCAGGGCTACTCGACCGATATCTACGATATCGACAAAAAAACCACCGTGCCCGGTACCCGCAGCGTGACCAGGGACGAAGTGCGAGGACGCACTTACGACCTGATCGTGTGCCGGCATGTGCTGGAGCATGTTCCTTATCCAACGGACACACTTGCGCAGATACGCGACTGCATGCACGACGATACGCTGCTGTACGTGGAGTTACCCCACGAGGCGGTGATGGTTGGCAACGATCAGGTTTGCGCTGAGCAAAAGCGGCACTGGCATGAGCATATCAACTTCTTCTCGGTGGCGGCGCTTACCAATCTGTTCGCGCTTGGCGGTTTCACCGTCGTGGATATTCAGTCAACCGCGTTTACCAGCAATGCCAAGCTGGGTTCGGCAGTACACTTGCTGCAGGCGATTGTGAAAAAGGCACCTTTCGAGGGCGCGTGACCGTAGGGTTGTGTGGGTATGAGGTCGTCCGGCTGCGTGAGCGCCACGCGAAAGCAGCCCCGGCATTGCGGCATTCGCAGCTTTGGTCGTATAACCGTGACTTGGCAGTCGAAACGTGCATCTTTAATCTATCAAGTCAGCGGGCAGCCACGTCGATGGCCTGACGAGGCCAATTTCAGGCCCGATCCCGCACTATCCGCCATGTCAACCGGGAAGCCACAATGATTGGCATTAAAAGCATCGCCAGTTACGTACCTGTGAATGGTGTAGACAACTACGCCCAAGGTGCGAAATTCGGCAAGGATCAAGAGTTCATTTTCGGCAAGATCGGTTCCACCTTCTTGCCGCGCAAGGATGCCAACCAGGAAACATCCGATCTTTGTGTCGAGGCAGCCCAAGCATTGTTTGCCGCCAACCCGTCGCTGGATCCTGCTGCCATCGATGCCGTGATCGTGGTCACCCAGAACGGCGATGCCGAAGGGCTGCCGCACACTGCGGCGATCGTTCAGCACAAGCTCGGGCTGTCCACAGCCGTCGCGGCCTTTGACATTTCCCTGGGCTGCTCGGGCTATGTGTATGGCTTGTATGCCATGAAAGGTTTCATGGAGGCCGCAGGCCTTAAGAATGGCCTGCTGATCACTGCAGACCCTTACTCGAAGATTGTCGACCCGGAAGATCGCAATACCACCATGCTGTTCGGTGACGCCGCTACCGCCACCTGGATGGGCGAGGACGCTGCCTGGCAATTGGGCAAATCGTTGTTCGGCAGCGATGGCGCGGGGGCCGAGCATCTGCGTACCACCGATGGCAAGTTCTTCATGAATGGTCGCCAGGTCTACAACTTTGCCTTGGTCAAGGTGCCGGCGCACTTGCAGCAGCTGCTTGAAGCCAGCGCACTCCAGGCCGAGGATATCGACCTGTATTGCCTGCACCAGGGCAGCGCGGCGATCGTCGATGCCGTATCGTCGCGCTTCGATGAAGGCGAGCACAAGCAGAAGTTCGTCAAGGATATGGTCGAGACGGGCAATACCGTGTCGTCCAGCATACCGCTGCTGCTGGAAAAGCACGTACTTGGCTCCAGCTGCAAGCGCGTGGCGCTGAGTGGCTTCGGGGTGGGCTTGTCGTGGGGCTCGGCCATAATCGAACGCTGTGACTGACCGTTCGTCGCCTCCAATAACGCCGTCATCATCTGACGGCGTTTTACTTTCTATCCTGCATTACTGTGACGCCTGTAAATTGGCGTCAACTCCTTGATTTCATTGGACTGGCACGATGCCAGCAATTTTTTTTGAAATTCCGCTAAAGCAAGCCGCCCTGACGACGATAACTATTACGAAGGTTCTCTGTGCCACCTCCGGCGAATTGCCAAGGCCGGAAGCCGTAGTACCCAATCCAACGAGGAATTCGTCATGGCTTTGACTGTAAACACCAACACCACCTCCCTGGGCGTTCAGAAGAACCTGAACCGGGCTTCCGATGCACTGGGCACCTCGATGACCCGTCTGTCCTCCGGCCTGAAAATCAACAGCGCCAAAGACGACGCTGCCGGCCTGCAGATCGCTACCCGCATGACTTCGCAGATCCGTGGCCAGACCATGGCGATCAAGAACGCCAACGACGCCATCTCCATCGCCCAGACTGCTGAAGGCGCGATGCAAGAGCAGACCAACATCCTGCAGCGTATGCGTGAACTGGCTGTTCAGTCGCGAAACGACAACAACAGCGAAGCAGACCGCGACGCACTGGATAAAGAATTCCAGTCGATGCTCAAAGAGATCGACCGTATCGCCGGTTCGACCCAGCTGAACGGCAAGAACCTGCTGGACGGTACCGCCAGCGACATGACCTTCCAGGTTGGCTCCAACACCGGTAGCGACAACCAGATCACCATCAGCCTGAGCGATGCCATGAACACCACTGGCGCGCTGAGCGGCCTGAGTGGCATGAGCATCACCGGTGCCGACAGCGCCGCTGCCGAAGCCACCTTCACCGCCGCCCTGAGCGCCATCGACGACGCACTGAACGCGATCAACAGCACCCGTGCCGACCTGGGTGCCGTTCAGAACCGTCTGACCAGCACCATCAACAACCTGCAGAACATCAACGAAAACGCCGAAGCCGCCCGTGGCCGTGTACAGGACACCGACTTCGCCGCTGAAACTGCCCAGCTGACCAAGCAGCAGACCCTGCAGCAAGCTTCCACTTCGATTCTGGCCCAGGCCAACCAACTGCCATCCGCCGTACTGAAGCTGCTTCAGTAATCGCTGATGGTGATCGGCGGGGGAGCGCAGTTTAAGGCGCTTCCCCGCCTTTTCGTTATGAGGTGGTAGACATGGACATGAGCGTCAAGCTGAATCTGTCCTATCCGGCATCCCGCCCCGCTGAACAGGCTGGCGAAAAACCGGTTGAGCGCACCGAGCAAGCGTCGCGTAGCGGCAGTGACACGCTGGTACCCAATGCCATCAGTGCTGCCGAGCACAGCAATGATGCCGAAAAAGTGAAAAACGCTGTTTCGGAAATCGAAAAGTTTCTCAGCTCCACCCGACGCAACCTGGAATTCTCCACGGACGAAGAATCCGGAAAGATCGTCGTCAAGGTCATCGCCAGTGAAACCGGCGAGCTGATCCGCCAATTGCCTTCTGAAGAGGCTTTGCGGATTGCGCATAACCTGAGCGATGTAAACAGTATTTTGTTCGACGCCAAGGTCTGATCGGCGGAGAATGTGCTAAGGCAGGAATCACGTCGGGCTTGCAGGAGCAGGTGCTGACGGTCAACAAAGAGGGATAACTGTATGGCGGGCACCCTGGTTTCCAGTATCGGTCAAGGTACGGGGCTGAATATCACCGAAATGGTCGCGGCGTTGGTCAATGCCGACACTGCAGCCAAGAAGGCGCAGATCACTCGGCAGACCAGCAACAATACCGCGATGATTTCCGGTGTGGGCTCGCTTCGCAGTGCCCTGACGGCGTTTCAGGACGCCATGGCGAAGTTGAACAGCTCCACCAGCCCTGCGTTCAATGCATACGCCGCCAAGTCGGCCAATGAGTCAGTGGTCAAGGTGACCGCTGGCAACACGGCGGTGGCAGGCAGCTACGACATTGTGGTCAACAAGCTGGCGACCGGCTCGAAAGTGGCCAGTGCCCCGATTGCCGGCGGTGCGGCTGCAACGGTGACGGGCGGTACGCTGACCATTGAGCAGAATGGCAACATCTATGAGCTTGAAGTTGAAGATGGCGCGTCGTTGCAGTCCGTGCGCGACCAGATCAACAAAGAGCTGGGTGTCCAGGGTATCTCTGCCAACATCGTGAACGGCAAGGACGGTGCGCGGCTGGTGTTCAGCTCCACCACCACCGGTGCCAATACCGACCTGATGGTCAGTGGTGTCCCTGAGCTTGAGATCGACGGTACTCAGCAGATGTCGGATACCGGCGCCGGGTTCATTACCGCCAAGGCGCAGGATGCCGAGCTGACCATCGACGGCCTGGTGGTCACCAGCAAGAAGAACACCATCACCGATGCCATCAGTGGCATCACGCTGGAGCTGACGGGCGTCAGCGCCAGGTCGGGCACCGACGGCGTGCCAACCAACGTCTCGGTGTCGCAGGACAATGATGGCCTGAAGAAGTCGATTCAGTCGTTCGTCGATGCCTACAACACGTTGCAGAAAACCATTACTGCGCTGACAACCTCCACGCGTGACGAAGATGACAACCTGTCGCTCGGCCCGTTGAGCAACGACCCGACCACCCGTTCGCTGGTCAACGATATTCGCAAGGTGCTGTCCGAGGTGGGGGCGGGCGACCAGTTGACGACCCTGAGCCAGCTGGGTATCAACACCACGAAAGATGGTACCCTCGAATTCAACTCGACCAAGTTCACCGCGGCGATGAACGACAAGAAGCTGGGCTCCGAAGTTCAGGAGTTGTTCACTGGCTCCAATGGGTTGATCGAGCGCATGAACAAGGCCATCGATCCGTACAACTCCACGGACGGCAGCCTGGCCACGCGCAAAAGCAACCTGGATAAGGTGGCGAAGAACCTGGCAGACCAGCAGACCGCGCTGGATCGCCGGACCGAGGCTTTGACCGAGTCGCTGACCAAGAAGTGGGTGGCAATGGACACCGCTGTGGCCAAGCTCAATGCCCAGGCCGACCAGATCAAATCGGTTTTCGACGCTATCAACGCGCAGGCCAAGAACTCCTGATCGTTCTCGCGTTTTGCCACGCACAAGCCCGGCAGCGCCTCGTGTCGCTCCGGGCTTTTTGCGTTGACACTAAAGTTTTTTGACGCTCAGGCGATACAGAGGTACAAGCAACCTTTTCGCTGCAACGAGGTAGATCCATGAACCCGATGTTGGCCCTTCGTCAATACCAGAAAGTCAACGGCGTGGCGCAGACGTCCGAAGCCAGTCCGCACCGGCTGGTACAGATGCTCATGCAGGGCGGTCTTGATCGTATGGCCCAGGCCAAAGGTGCCATCGCGCGTAATGACATCGCGCAGCGCGGTATTCTGCTCGGCAAGGCCATCGACATCATCGGTGGGCTGCGTGAAGGGCTGGACCTGGAAAACCATGCTGACAACCTGGCTGAGCTGGATAGCCTGTATGTCTACATGAGCCGCCGCCTGACCGAAGCCAATCTCAAGGGTGACCCGGCCATCATCGACGAGGTCGCGCGCCTGCTGATCACTGTGAAGGAAGGTTGGGACGCAATCGGCGATCAGTCGTCGGCTTCCTGATAAAGGAGCATGACATGAGCGAAGTAATCGCCCGCATCGAACAAACCCGGGACATGCTGCTGGCGGCGCTGGCCGAACGCAACTGGGAAGCGGTGGGGGAGTTGGACCTGGAATGCCGCCTGCGCATTGGTGACATGGTGTCCGAAGCCAAAGGCAACGAGGCGGATGTCAGTGCCAGCCTCGAGCAATTGCTGGCCGTGTACCGCCAACTAATCGAGGTTGCAAGTGGCGAGCGTCAATCCTTGGTCGATGAAATGACGAAAATCCGTCAGGCGAAGAACGCGGCAAAGGTATACCATTTGTTCACCTGACCACCGATGTTGCAAAAAGCCGAGCGCCATTAATTTGACTGATCGGTGTTTTTTGACTTTACTAGTGGCTGTTTTCGAATTTCAGACGTCCGAACACTGACCATTCAGTCGGAATGATGTCGAGCACGCCCGCAGGGCGCCGATATGACTAGGGAAGTTGCTATTGCATGTGGCGTGAAACCAAGATTCTGCTGATCGACGACGACAGCGCACGCCGCCGTGACCTGGCGGTGGTGCTCAATTTTCTCGGCGAAGAAAACCTCGCTTGCTCAAGCCTGGACTGGCAGCAAGTCGTCGAGCCGTTGTCTTCAAGTCGCGAAGTGTTGTGTGTGCTTGTCGGCACCGTGAACGCCTCGGGCAATCTCCTTGGGCTACTTAAGACAGTGGCTGCCTGGGATGAGTTCCTTCCGGTTCTGCTTTTAGGTGAAATTTCTTCTGCCGAGCTGCCAGAAGACCTTCGCCGTCGCGTGCTTTCCAACCTGGAAATGCCGCCAAGCTACAGCCAGCTGCTGGATTCGCTGCACCGTGCCCAGGTCTACCGTGAAATGTACGACCAGGCGCGTGAGCGTGGCCGCCAGCGCGAACCCAACCTGTTCCGCAGCCTGGTCGGCACCAGTCGTGCCATCCAGCATGTGCGGCAGATGATGCAGCAAGTGGCTGACACCGATGCCAGTGTGTTGATCCTGGGTGAGTCGGGCACGGGCAAGGAGGTGGTGGCGCGCAACCTGCACTACCACTCCAAGCGCCGCGAAGCGCCGTTCGTGCCGGTCAACTGTGGCGCGATCCCGGCCGAGTTGCTGGAAAGCGAGCTGTTCGGCCACGAGAAGGGGGCCTTTACCGGTGCGATCACCAGCCGTGCCGGGCGTTTCGAGCTGGCCAACGGCGGTACCCTGTTCCTTGACGAAATCGGCGACATGCCGCTGCCGATGCAGGTCAAGCTGCTACGTGTGCTGCAGGAGCGTACGTTCGAGCGTGTAGGTAGCAACAAGACCCAGAGCATCGATGTGCGCATCATCGCCGCGACGCACAAGAACCTCGAGACCATGATCGAGGACGGCACCTTCCGTGAAGACCTGTATTACCGCCTGAACGTGTTCCCCATCGAAATGGCGCCGCTGCGTGAGCGGGTGGAAGATATCCCGCTGCTGATGAACGAGCTGATCTCGCGCATGGAGCACGAGAAGCGCGGTTCCATCCGCTTCAACTCTGCCTCGATCATGTCGCTGTGCCGTCACGGCTGGCCGGGTAACGTGCGTGAGCTGGCCAACCTGGTCGAGCGCATGGCGATCATGCACCCGTACGGGGTGATTGGCGTGTCCGAGTTGCCGAAGAAGTTCCGCTACGTCGACGATGAAGACGAGCAGATGGTCGACAGCCTGCGCAGCGACCTGGAAGAGCGCGTGGCGATCAATGGCCATACGCCGAACTTCAGCAACCATGCCATGCTGCCGCCCGAAGGGCTCGACCTGAAAGACTACCTCGGTAGCCTGGAGCAGGGCCTGATCCAACAGGCGCTGGACGATGCCAACGGTATCGTTGCGCGCGCGGCTGAGCGTTTGCGCATTCGCCGGACCACCCTGGTCGAGAAGATGCGCAAGTACGGCATGAGCCGCCAGGGCGGCGAGGATCAGGCAGAGGACTGACGTCGCCTGGTCCGGCCTCTTCGCGGGTAAACCAGCGAAGAGGCCTCCACAGTCAACCTAATTCCCCATCCCCGGCACGGCTATTGCTACAACGCTGGCACCATACCGTTTTTATGACGGTCAGCCACGCGAGAGAGCACGATGCCCCAGGCCGCCCACGTATCCCTAGCCCCCGACCAGAAGGGGCAAACCCCGGTGGAGCAGGAAAGCCGCCAGGGTGTCGAGCAAGCCTTCGCCTTGTTCAATCAGGTGTCCAGCCAGCTGAGCCAGTCCTACAGCCTGCTCGAAGCCCGGGTCAGTGAGCTCAAGGGCGAGCTGGCGGTGGTCAGTGCCCAGCGCATCGAAGAACTCAGCGAAAAGGAACGTCTGGCCAACCGCCTGCAAAACCTGCTGGACCTGCTGCCCGGCGGGGTGATCGTGATCGACGGCCAGGGCCTGGTGCGTGAAGCCAACCCGGCTGCCTGCGAGTTGCTTGGTGAGCCGTTGATCGGCCAGCTGTGGCGCCAGGTGATTGCCCGCAGCTTTGCACCGCGCAAGGACGATGGCCACGAAGTCTCGTTGCGCGACGGCCGTCGCCTGTCGATCGCGACCCGTTCGCTGGACGCCGAGCCCGGCCAACTGGTGCTGCTCAATGACCTGACTGAAACCCGTCGCCTGCAAGACCAGTTGGCGCGCCATGAGCGGTTGTCGTCGTTGGGGCGCATGGTTGCTTCGCTGGCGCATCAAATCCGTACGCCGCTGTCGGCAGCCATGCTGTACGCCAGTCATCTGGCCGATAGCGAGCAACAGCTGAGCGCAGAAACCCGCCAGCGCTTTGCCGGCACCCTGAAGGAACGCTTGCACGAACTGGAGCACCAGGTGCGCGACATGCTGGTGTTTGCCCGTGGCGAGCTGCCGCTGCTTGATCGGGTAACCCCGAAAGCCTTGTTCCAGGCACTGCAGCAGGCGGCCCAGGTGCATGTGCAGGGGCATGCCGTGCGCTGGCAGTGTGACAGCCACCTGGGTGAGCTGCTGTGCAACCGCGACACCCTGGTGGGGGCCATGCTCAACTTGGTCGAGAATGCCCTGCAGGCCGGCGACGGGCAGGCACGGCTGAAGGTGCACCTGTACCGCCGTGAACGTACCTTGCACCTGTGCGTCAGCGATGCTGGCAGCGGTATCGAGGCCGATTTGCTCGGCCGCCTGGGTGAGCCGTTCCTGACCACCAAGGCCACCGGTACCGGTTTGGGCCTGGCCGTGGTCAAGGCCGTGGTGCGCGCACACCAGGGCAGGATCAGCCTGCGCTCGAAAGTGGGCCGTGGTACTTGCGTGCGGGTAGAGCTGCCCTTGATCGACGGGCAGTTGGCGGAGGGGGTGTGATGGCAATCAAGGTGCTGCTGGTCGAGGACGATCGCGTATTGCGCCAGGCGCTGGGCGATACCCTGGAAATCGGCGGTTTCGCTTACCAGGCGGTGGGCAGTGCCGAAGAAGCGCTGGAGGCTGTGCTGGAAGACGCTTTCAGCCTGGTGGTCAGTGACGTGAACATGCCCGGCATGGACGGGCACCAGTTGCTCAGCCAGCTGCGCCGCCAGCAACCGCAGTTGCCGGTGTTGCTGATGACTGCACACGCCGCCGTCGAGCGTGCGGTCGAGGCGATGCGCCAGGGCGCTGCCGACTACCTGGTCAAGCCCTTCGAGCCCAAGGCGTTGCTCAGCCTGGTCGAGCGGCATGCCGCCGGGCGCGTGAGCGGCGAAGAAGGCCCGGTCGCCTGCGAGCCGGCCAGCCGCCAGTTGCTGGAGTTGGCCGCCCGGGTGGCGCGCAGTGACTCGACCGTGCTGATTTCCGGCGAGTCCGGTACTGGCAAGGAAGTGCTGGCGCGCTACATTCACCAGCAGTCGCCCCGTGCCGCGCAGCCCTTCGTCGCGATCAACTGCGCGGCGATTCCCGACAATATGCTCGAGGCTACTCTGTTTGGTCACGAGAAGGGCGCCTTCACCGGCGCTATCGCTGCCCAGGCAGGCAAGTTCGAACAGGCCGAAGGCGGCACCTTGTTGCTCGACGAAATCTCGGAAATGCCCATGGCTTTACAGGCCAAGCTGCTGCGTGTGCTGCAGGAGCGCGAGGTGGAGCGGGTAGGCGGGCGCAAGCCGATCAGCCTCGACATTCGTGTGCTGGCCACCACCAACCGTGACCTGGCAGGCGAGGTGGCGGCCGGGCGCTTCCGCGAAGACCTGTATTACCGCTTGTCGGTGTTCCCGCTGGCCTGGCGCCCGCTGCGTGAACGCCCGGGCGACATCCTGCAGCTGGCCGAGCGCCTGTTGGCGCGGCATGTGGCCAAGATGAAGCATGCTCCGGTACGCCTCTCGCCTGCGGCCCGGGCTTGCCTGCAGGCGCACGCCTGGCCAGGTAACGTGCGCGAATTGGACAACGCCCTGCAGCGGGCGCTGATCCTGCAGCAGGGTGGGGTGATCGAGGCGGCGGATTTTTGTCTGGAAGGCGCCATTCCATTGTCGGCCGGCACCGTGCCCTCGCCTGAAGTGGTTGTTGAGGCCGGCGGGCTGGGTGATGACATGCGCCGCCACGAGTACCAGATGATCATCGACACCTTGCGCGCCGAGCGCGGCCGGCGCAAAGAGGCGGCCGAACGCCTTGGGATCAGCCCCCGCACCCTGCGCTACAAGCTGGCACAGATGCGTGATGCCGGGTTCGATGTAGAGGCCAGCCTGTTCGGGTGACGGGCCGCCTCCACGGCGACCCTGTCAAAAACCAGAAGGGCTGGGTTGCCAAGGCTGGCACCTTTGTTGCTTTACGTAGGCTATTCGCCGCATGAGCGTCAAAAAAATGCGGCCGCAGGAGAGAGAAGGGTCATGAGCCAAGGTGTTGAATTCAATCGTCTGATGCTGGACATGCGGGCCATGCAGGCCGATGCCATGTCGTTGCCGAAGGTCACTGCTGCCCCGGAGCTGGCGCCGGGGCAAAGTACCTTTGCCGACATGCTCGGCCAGGCCATCGGCAAGGTGCATGAGACGCAGCAGGCCTCGACCCAGCTGGCCAATGCCTTCGAAATCGGCAAGAGCGGCGTCGACCTGACGGACGTGATGATCGCGTCGCAAAAGGCCAGCGTTTCGATGCAGGCCCTGACCCAGGTGCGCAACAAGTTGGTCCAGGCGTACCAGGACATCATGCAGATGCCGGTTTGAGGACGGATGTAAACCATGGCTGAAGCAGTCGTCGACAACCCCCCTGCCAAGACTGGCGCACCAGCGGCCAAGCGTCCGCTGCCCGGTATGTCGTTCCTGGAAAACATCGCACAGATGCCCATGCTGCGGCAGATCGGCCTCATGGTCGGCCTGGCGGCCAGCGTGGCGATCGGCTTTGCCGTGGTGCTGTGGTCGCAACAACCCGATTATCGTCCGTTGTACGGCAGCCTGTCGGGCATGGACACCAAGCAGGTCATGGACACCCTGGCCGCTGCTGACATCCCTTACAACGTGGAGCCCAACTCGGGTGCTCTGCTGGTCAAAGCCGACGATCTCTCCCGTGCGCGCCTGAAGCTGGCCGCCGCCGGGGTGGCGCCGAGCGACGGCAACGTGGGTTTCGAGCTGCTCGACAAGGAGCAGGGCCTGGGTACCAGCCAGTTCATGGAGGCCACCCGCTACCGCCGCAGCCTGGAAGGTGAGCTGGCGCGTACCGTTTCCAGCCTGAACAATGTCAAGGGTGCGCGCGTGCACCTGGCTATCCCGAAAAGTTCGGTGTTCGTGCGTGACGAGCGCAAGCCCAGTGCCTCGGTACTGGTCGAGCTGTACCCGGGCCGTGCCCTGGAAGCCGGGCAGGTGATGGCCATCGTCAACCTGGTCGCCACCAGCGTGCCAGAGCTGGACAAGTCGCAGGTCACCGTGGTCGACCAGAAGGGCAACCTGCTGTCCGAACAGATCCAGGACTCCGCGCTCACCCAGGCCGGCAAGCAGTTCGACTACAGCCGCCGGGTGGAAAGCATGCTCACCCAGCGTGTGCACAACATCCTGCAGCCAGTGCTGGGCAACGACCGCTACAAGGCCGAAGTGTCGGCGGACCTGGACTTCAGTGCGGTGGAGTCCACCTCCGAGCAGTTCAACCCAGACCAGCCAGCGCTGCGCAGCGAGCAATCCGTCGACGAGCAGCGCGCCAGCAGCCAAGGCCCGCAAGGTGTGCCCGGTGCACTGAGCAACCAGCCACCTGGCGCGGCCTCGGCCCCGCAAACCACCGGTGGCGCTGCCACCCCGGCTGCGGCCATCCAGCCTGGCCAGCCGCTGGTGGATGCCAACGGCCAGCAGATCATGGACCCGGCCACCGGTCAGCCGATGCTCGCGCCGTACCCGTCGGACAAACGCCAGCAAAGCACCAAGAACTTCGAACTGGACCGTTCCATCAGCCACACCCGCCAGCAGCAGGGGCGCATGACCCGCCTGTCGGTGGCCGTGGTGGTAGACGATCAGGTCAAGATCGACCCGGCCACTGGCGACAGCACGCGCGCGCCGTGGGGTGCCGAGGACCTGGCGCGCTTTACCCGCCTGGTGCAGGATGCGGTCGGCTTCGATGCCAGCCGTGGCGACAGCGTGACGGTGATCAACGTACCGTTCGCCGCCGACCGTGGCGAAGAAATTGCCGATATCGCCTTCTATCAGCAGCCGTGGTTCTGGGACATCGTCAAGCAGGTGTTGGGCGTAGTGTTCATCCTGGTGCTGGTGTTCGGTGTGCTGCGGCCTGTGTTGAACAACATTACAGGGGGCGGCAAGCAGGCTGCCCCGGACAGCGACATGGAGCTGGGCGGCATGATGGGTCTGGATGGCGAACTGGCCAACGACCGCGTCAGTCTGGGTGGCCCGACAAGCATTCTGCTGCCTAGCCCGAGCGAGGGTTACGAGGCACAGCTCAACGCAATCAAAGGCCTGGTGGCCGAAGACCCGGGCCGCGTTGCCCAGGTCGTGAAAGAGTGGATCAACGCCGATGAGTGATAACCGAGCCGTTACCGCCAAGCTGAGCCGCGTCGACAAGGCGGCGATCCTTCTGCTCTCGCTGGGCGAGACCGATGCGGCCCAGGTGCTGCGGCACATGGGGCCCAAGGAGGTGCAGCGGGTGGGTGTGGCCATGGCGCAGATGGGCAATGTGCACCGTGACCAGGTGGAGCAGGTGATGAGCGAGTTCGTCGACATCGTCGGCGACCAGACCAGTCTGGGCGTGGGTTCCGATGCCTACATCCGCAAGATGCTCAACCAGGCATTGGGCGAGGACAAGGCCAATGGCCTGGTCGACCGCATCCTGCTCGGTGGCAACACCAGCGGCCTGGACAGCCTGAAGTGGATGGAGCCGCGTGCTGTCGCGGACGTGATCCGCTACGAGCACCCGCAGATCCAGGCCATCGTGGTGGCCTACCTCGATCCGGACCAGGCCGGTGAAGTGCTGAGCAACTTCGACCACAAGGTGCGCCTGGACATCGTCCTGCGCGTGTCGTCGCTGAACACCGTGCAGCCTGCGGCGTTGAAGGAGCTGAACCAGATCCTCGAGAAGCAGTTCTCGGGCAACTCCAACGCAGCACGCACCACCCTGGGCGGCATCAAGCGTGCTGCCGACATCATGAACTTCCTCGATAGCTCCGTGGAAGGTGCACTGATGGACGCGATCCGCGAAATCGACAGCGACCTGTCGGAGCAGATCGAGGACTTGATGTTCGTCTTCAACAACCTGGCCGACGTCGACGATCGCGGTATCCAGGCGCTGTTGCGTGAAGTGTCGTCCGACGTGCTGGTGGTGTCGCTCAAGGGCGCCGACGAGCGGGTCAAGGACAAGATCTTCAAGAACATGTCCAAACGTGCTTCGGAGCTGCTGCGCGACGACCTGGAGGCCAAGGGGCCGGTACGGGTCAGCGACGTGGAAACGGCACAGAAGGAAATCCTTACTATTGCCCGGCGTATGGCCGAGGCTGGCGAGATCGTGCTCGGCGGCAAAGGCGCCGAGGAAATGATCTAAGTCGCTTGCGGGCCTTGAGGGGCCTTGTGGGAGCGGGCTTGCCCCGCGAACACCGGCAACGCCGGTGCCATACACCGCGGCGCCTGCTTCGCGGGACAAGCCCGCTCCCACAGGGGTCAAACCCGTCTCCCTATTGAATAGGGTTTTGAGTACCTGAAAACATGTCCACCAAAGAACATCACCCCAGCGACCTGATCCGCGCCCGCGACCTTGAGGGCGTGGACGTGTGGGCGCTGCCCAGCTTCGACCCGGAACCGGAGCCCGAACCGGAGCCTGAGCCTGAACCCGAGGTCATCGAGGAAGTCGAGGAAGTGCCGCTGGAAGAAGTCCAGCCGCTGACCCTGGAAGAACTCGAAGCGATCCGGCAAGAGGCCTACAACGAGGGTTTTGCCACCGGTGAGCGTGAAGGTTTTCACAGCACCCAGCTCAAAGTCCGCCAGGAGGCCGAAGAGGCCTTGAAGACCAAGCTGGACAGCCTTGAGCGGCTGATGGCCAACCTGATGGAGCCGATCGCCGAGCAGGACACGCAGATCGAGAAAACACTGGTGCATCTGGTGGCCCACATGACTCGCCAGGTGATCGGCCGCGAGCTGCGCAGCGATTCCAGTCAGATCACCCAAGTGTTGCGCGAAGCGCTCAAGCTGCTGCCCATGGGGGCGGACAATATCCGCATCCACCTCAACCCGCAGGATTTCGAGCTGGCCAAGGCCTTGCGCGAACGCCATGAGGAAAGCTGGCGGCTGCTGGAAGACAGTGCACTGCTGCCAGGTGGTTGCCGTATCGAGACGCTTCACAGCCGTATCGATGCAACCATGGAAACACGCATCGAAAAAGCCGTGGCACAACTGTTCGACCAGTTGCACGACCATGCACTGCACCCGGCAGCGCCAGATATGGCGGTAGATCTGGCCAGCCCGGTGGATACCCCTGATGCGCCTTGAACGCACCAGCTTCGGCAAGCGCCTGGGCAGTTATGCCGAGGCCATCGCGCTGCCGGCCCAGCCCGTCGTCGAAGGCCGCCTGCTGCGCATGGTCGGGCTCACCCTGGAGGCCGAAGGCCTGCGTGCCGCGGTGGGCAGCCGCTGCCTGGTGATCAACGACGACAGTTACCACCCGGTGCAGGTCGAGGCCGAAGTCATGGGCTTTGCCGGGCCCAAGGTGTTCCTTATGCCGGTGGGCAGCATCGTCGGTATTGCGCCGGGGGCGCGGGTGGTGCCGCTGGACGACGGCGGACGTCTGCCCATGGGCATGAGCATGCTCGGCCGCGTGCTCGACGGTGCCGGTCGCGCGCTGGATGGCAAGGGCGGGATGAAGGCCGAGGACTGGGTGCCGATGGACGGCCCGGTGATCAACCCGCTCAACCGCGACCCGATCAGCAAGCCGCTGGACGTGGGTATTCGCAGTATCAATGGTCTGCTTACCGTTGGCCGTGGCCAGCGGCTGGGCCTGTTTGCCGGTACCGGCGTGGGTAAATCGGTGTTGCTGGGCATGATGACCCGCTTCACCGAAGCCGAAATCATCGTGGTCGGGCTGATCGGTGAGCGGGGCCGCGAAGTGAAGGAGTTCATCGAGCATATCCTCGGTGAAGAGGGCCTCAAGCGCTCGGTGGTGGTGGCGTCGCCGGCAGACGATGCGCCGCTGATGCGTCTGCGCGCGGCCATGTACTGCACGCGCATCGCCGAGTACTTCCGCGACAAGGGCAAGAATGTGCTGTTGTTGATGGACTCCTTGACCCGTTTCGCCCAGGCCCAGCGGGAAATCGCCCTGGCCATCGGCGAACCGCCGGCCACTCGCGGTTACCCGCCATCGGTGTTCGCCAAGCTGCCCAAGCTGGTGGAGCGGGCGGGCAATGGCGAGCCGGGCGGTGGATCGATCACGGCGTTCTATACCGTGCTGTCAGAGGGCGACGACCAGCAGGACCCGATCGCCGACTCGGCCCGGGGCGTGCTCGACGGTCACTTTGTGCTGTCGCGCCGGTTGGCCGAGGAAGGCCATTACCCGGCCATCGACATCGAAGCGTCCATCAGCCGGGTGATGCCCCAGGTTGTCGATGCCGACCACTTGCGCCAGGCGCAGAAGTTCAAGCAGCTGTGGTCGCGCCTGTCGCAAAGCCGCGACCTGATTAGCGTGGGTGCCTATGTGGCCGGCGGCGATCCGGAAACCGACCTGGCCATTGCCTTGCAATCAAAGCTGGTGGAATTCTTGCGCCAAGGGCTGAGTGAAAACGTGGGCATGGCACAGAGCCGCGAACAGCTGGGGGCGATTTTCACGCCCCCGGCAGGCTGATAGGCCATGGCGCTGCCCGGACGCGCAGCGCGCTTGGCGCCAGTGGTGGACATGGCCGAGGAGGCCGAGCGCAAGGCCGCTCAGCGCGTTGGGCACTTTCAGCAGCAGGTGGCCACGGCTCAGGCCAAGTTGGCCGAGCTGGAGCGTTTTCGCGAGGACTACCAGCTGCAGTGGATCAACCGTGGCGGGCAAGGCGTGAATGGCAGCTGGCTGGTCAACTACCAGCGTTTTCTGGGGCAGCTGGAAACGGCCATGACCCAGCAGCGTCAGAGCCTGGTGTGGCACCAGAACAACCTCAACAACGCCCGTGGTACCTGGCAGCAGGCCTATGCCCGGGTGGAGGGATTGCGCAAGCTGGTGCAGCGCTACAGGGATGAGGCCCGGCGAGCCGAAGACAAGCGTGAGCAGCGGTTGCTGGATGAGCTGTCGCAGCGTTTGCCCCGACAAAACCTTTAGCCAAAGCCTTGCGCTGCCCCCTGTAGGAGCGGCCTTGTGGAAACAGCATTCTTGCCACCCCTGGCATCGCCTGCTAAACCTTAATGGAGTTGCATCCGCCATCATCGAAGGAATCGCTAGCATGGCAGTCGAGACTGATTTTTCGCAGGATGGGAAAAAGCTGACGATCAAGATCAAGGGGCGCTTCGATTTCGGCAAGCATCAGGAATTTCGAGACGCCTACGAACGCCAGCCCGATCGCCCCGATTCGGTGATCGTCGACCTGAAAGACACCACCTACCTCGACAGCTCCGCGCTCGGCATGCTGCTGTTGCTGCGCGACCATGCGGGTGGCGATGAGTCGGATGTGCGGGTGGTGCATGCCAGCTCCGACGTGCGCAAGATACTCGCCATCTCCAATTTCGAAAAACTCTTCGATATCAGTTGAGCGCCGACATGCCGGCCGAACAGCCGTTGACCGTGCTGGTCGCCGAGGACGGTGCCGCCGACCGCCTGCTGCTGGCGCAGATTGTCCGTCGCCAGGGCCACCAGGTATTCACCGCGGAAAACGGCGAGCAGGCAGTGGCGCTGTTTCAGGAGCGCAGCCCACAGCTGGTGTTGCTGGACGCGCTGATGCCGGTAATGGACGGCTTCGAGGCGGCGCGGCAGATCAAGGCCCTGGCCGGCGAGGCGCTGGTGCCGATCATTTTCCTGACGTCGCTGAACGAAGAGGAAGGCTTGGTGCGCTGCCTGGAGGCGGGTGGCGATGACTTCATGGCCAAGCCCTACAGCGCGGTGATCCTCGCTGCCAAGATCCGCGCCATGGACCGGTTGCGCCGGTTGCAAGCCACTGTGCTTGAGCAGCGTGACCAGATCACCCGGCACCATCATCACCTGCTCAACGAGCAGCGGGTGGCCAAGGCTGTTTTCGACAAGGTGGCCCACTCCGGTTGCCTTTCTGCGCCCAACATCCGCTACCTGCAGTCGCCGTATGCGCTGTTCAACGGTGACCTGATGCTGGCTGCGTTCACCCCGGGCGGTGACATGCGCGTGCTGCTGGGCGACTTTACCGGCCATGGCCTGCCAGCGGCGGTTGGCGCCATGCCGCTGGCCGAGGTGTTCTACGGCATGACCGCCAAGGGTTACGGCATGGCGCCGATCCTGCGCGAGATGAACGCCAAGCTCAAACGCATCCTGCCGGTGGACATGTTCTGTTGCGCGATGCTGCTCAACCTCAATGTGCAGCGCGGCTCGGTGGAGGTGTGGAATGGCGGTATGCCCGATGGCTATCGGCTGTCGGTGGATGGCCAGGTGCTGTCAGCGCTGAGCTCGCGGCATCTGCCGCTGGGTATTCTGGCTGCCGAGCGTTTTGATGACAGCACCGAGGTGCTTCCCTTGGCGCCGGGTGAGCGCCTGTTGCTGCTGTCGGACGGCGTGCTCGACACGGCGGACGATCAGGAGCGCCTGTTCGGTGTGCAGCGCCTGCTGGCGGTGCTGGCCGACAACCGCGACCCGGTGCGGTTGTTCGACGAAGTGATGCAGGCCCTGGCGCGCTTTGGCGGGCACCCGCGCGACGACATCAGTTTGTGTGACATCCGCATGTTCGGCGCCGAAGAGCGGGTGCCGGCACCGATGATCTACGCTGATAGCGGTCGCTTCAGCCCGCAGGACTGGTCGCTGGGCTTCGAAGTGCGGGGCGAGAGCCTGAAGTGCTTTAACCCGATTCCTTACCTGGTGCAGTTGTTGCAGGAGATTCATGGGCTTCGTGCGCGTACCGGCAGCTTGCACAGCGTCCTCAGCGAGTTGTATTCCAATGCTCTGGAGCATGGTGTGCTAGGGCTGGACTCGCAGCTCAAGCGCGATGTGCAGGGTTTTGCCGACTATTATCAGGAGCGCGCCCGGCGCCTGGGCGTGCTGACAGACGGCTTTGTGCGCATCGATTTCAAGGTTGAACCGCTTGCCGATGGCGGGCGTCTGAGTATCGAGGTCCGCGACAGCGGTGCGGGTTTCGATGTGCAGCGGGTACTGTCGCGGCCTTCGCTGGACCAGGGGCTGAGCGGGCGTGGCCTGAACCTGGTGCGGCGGTTGGCCAGCGATGCGCGCTGGAGTGAAGGCGGGCGTTGCGCGCATGTGGCGTTCGTATGGTGAGCCAGTGGCTGGCTCGGGCATAATCTGGCTTGATCAAGGAGTGAGCAAGTGACTGACATGCATATTGACCACAAGGTACTCAGTGACCTGCGTGAGGTCATGGAGGATGGCTACCTGCAGTTGGTGCAGACGTTTCTCGACGATTCCGAGCGGCGGCTGGGCCAGTTACACGCGGCCAAAAGCGCCGAAGAGCTGGGTGCGGCCGCCCACAGCTTCAAGGGTAGCAGCAGCAACATGGGGGCTATTGCCCTGGCCGGCCTGTGTCAGCAGCTGGAAGAGCGTGCACGGCGCCCCCCGCTGTACGGTATCGAAGACTTGATCAGCCGTATCGACCAGGAGTTCGTCGAGGTGCAGCGCTTCTACCGTGGTGAGCAGCAACGTATTTCAGCAGGCTGATACACAACTTGGCGCGAGTCTTGCCTGTTTCTGGGCGGATTATTCTTTTGTTTCTGGCGCGGAGACCGCTCGATGCCTGTCGCACCCAACCCTTTGTTGCAAGCCAACGCCATTGCCAGTGCCTCGCGCTCTGCCACCGCACAGGCGGACAAACCGCTGCAGGCGCTGGGCGACAAGGGCGACGGCTTTGGCCAGGTGATGGCACGGCAGGGGCGTGACAAGGCAGCCTCGCAGGACGACAAAGTCGCCCAGGCAAAGCCCAAGGACAAACCTGAGGCGCCAGCGCACGGCAAGAAAGACCCGGCTGACAAAACGGCTGTTGCCGATGACGGCAACAAATTGCCAGCAGACGATGCGTCCCAGGCCGATACCGGGGTGCGTGATGCCAACCTGGTGGCCGGCCAGGTCACTGACGCCCAGCCCGGTGCGCAACTGATCCAGGCCCAGGCCGAGGCGGTAGCGCCGGTGCTGCAGGCCGCCACGGCGCAGGTTGGCGCGCTGCCCGAGGAGCCTTCCGCCGAAGAGGCTTTCGACCCGGATGCAGACCCTCTGGCCAACCTGCCAACCTTGCGCCTGGCGCTGGAGCAGAGTGCTCAAGCCAAGGGGGCTACATCGGCGCATGCCCTTGACCCTTCCCAGGCGCAGGGGGAGGAGGGCCGGGTAGCCGTCAATACCTTGGCGAATCTGATCGAGAGTGCCGAGGGTGAGGCGGGAGAGTCTGGCGACAAGGCCTTTGGTGCCTTGCTGGAGGATGGCCTGAAGGACACCAAGAGCGCCAGCAGCGACACCCGTGTCGATGACTTCGCCAACCGCCTGGCCAGCCTGACCCAGGCTGCCACGGCCAAGACCGCCAGCGCCGTGCCGGCCAGCGCCAGCCCGTTGCACCAGCCGTTGCCAATGAACCAGGGTGCGTGGGCGGAAGGTTTGGTCAACCGGGTCATGTACCTGTCCAGCCAGAACCTGAAATCTGCAGACATCCAGCTGGAGCCCGCAGAGCTGGGCCGCTTGGACATTCGCGTCAATGTTGCGGCGGACCAGTCGACCCAGGTCACCTTCATCAGTGGCCACGCCGGTGTGCGTGACGCCCTCGACAGCCAGGTACACCGCCTGCGCGAGCTGTTTGCCCAGCAGGGGCTGGCCCAGCCGGATGTCAACGTCGCCGACCAGTCGCGCGGGCAGCAACAGCAGCAGGGGCAGGCGCAGGGCAGTAACCTGTCCGGCGTGGCCGCGCGGCGGGCGGAGCAGGGTGGGGGTGAGGTTGTAGACAGCGCCCGTCCTGTGGAGCAACAGGTCGTTATTGGTGACAGTGCGGTCGATTACTACGCGTAGATCTCGATTGGCTGCACTGGCCTCTTCGCGGGTCAGCCCGCTCCCACAAGATCTCCATAGATTCCGGATCCTCTGCAGTACCTGTGGGAGCGGGCTTGCCCGCGAAGACGCCAACACCGCAAATCCTGTTGAAACCCATCCTTTGCAAAATCTGGCATAACACTTGCTCAAGCCAAGCCATCCTCCCTTGAACCCCCGATGGACGACGGATTATTGGCATGGCGAAGAGCGAAGCAGTCAAAGACCCCGCCACTAAAGGCAAACTCAAGCTGATCCTGCTGGCTGTCGTCGGCCTGTTGCTGGCGATCGGCCTTTCGGTGGGCGCTACCTGGTTCATCATGCACAAGAGCGAGTCGGCCCCGGCCGCCGAGCCTGCGGCCAGCAACGTCAAGCCTGCGGCCATCTACGAGGCGCTGACCCCGGCCTTCGTGGTCAATTTCAACCAGAACGGCCGCCAGCGCTACATGCAGTTGAGCATCACCCTGCAGGCGCGCAACCAGGCCGACCTGGATGCGCTGAAGGTGCACATGCCGGTGATTCGCAACAACCTGGTGATGATGTTCTCCGGACAAGGCTTCGACACCCTGGCCAGCAGCCCGGTCGGGCAGGAGATGCTGCGTCAGAAGGCCACTGCGGTGGTGCAGGAAGTGGCCCAGAAGGAAGTCGGCAAGCCGGTCATTGACCAGCTGCTGTTCACCAATTTCGTATTGCAGTAGGAGTCCGCAATGGCCGTACAGGACCTGCTGTCCCAGGATGAAATCGATGCCCTGTTGCACGGCGTCGACGACGGGCTGGTGCAGACCGAGAGTGCATCCGAGCCTGGCAGTATCAAAAGCTACGACCTGACCAGTCAGGACCGTATCGTACGGGGTCGCATGCCGACCCTTGAAATGATCAACGAGCGCTTCGCCCGTTACACCCGTATCAGCATGTTCAACCTGCTGCGCCGTTCTGCCGACGTGGCCGTGGGCGGTGTGCAGGTGATGAAGTTCGGCGAATACGTGCACTCGCTGTACGTACCCACCAGCCTCAACCTGGTCAAGATCAAGCCGCTGCGCGGCACCTCGCTGTTCATCCTCGACGCCAAGCTGGTGTTCAAGCTGGTGGACAACTTCTTCGGCGGCGATGGCCGCCACGCCAAGATCGAAGGCCGTGAATTCACGCCGACCGAGCTGCGCGTGGTGCGCATGGTGCTGGACCAGTGCTTCGTCGACCTCAAGGAAGCCTGGCAGGCCATCATGCCGGTCACCTTCGAGTACATGAACTCCGAGGTCAACCCGGCCATGGCCAACATTGTCGGCCCCAGCGAGGCGGTGGTGGTGTCCACTTTCCACATCGAGCTGGACGGCGGCGGCGGCGACCTGCACGTAACCATGCCGTACTCGATGATCGAGCCGGTGCGCGAAATGCTCGACGCCGGTTTCCAGTCCGACCTGGACGACCAGGACGAGCGCTGGGTCAAGGCCCTGCGCGAAGACGTGCTGGACGTGGCGGTGCCCATGACTGCCACGGTCGCCCGGCGCCAGTTGAAGCTGCGCGACATCCTGCACATGCAGCCTGGCGACGTGATCCCGGTGGAGCTGCCCGAGCACCTGGTGTTGCGCGCCAATGGCGTGCCGGCGTTCAAGGCGCGGCTGGGTTCGCACAAGGGCAACCTGGCCCTGCAGATCATCGACCCGATCGAGCGCCGCTGACGGCGTGCCGGTCGCTCATAACGAATTGAATGCCTGTCGAGGAAACCATGGCTAACGAAAACGAGATCACCTCCCCAGAGGACCAGGCGCTGGCCGACGAGTGGGCTGCGGCCCTGGAAGAAACCGGCGCGGCCGGCCAGGCCGATATCGATGCACTGCTGGGCGGTGACACTGGCAGCACCAGCGGCCCGGGCCGCCTGCCGATGGAAGAGTTCGCCAGCTCGCCGAAGCCGAACGAAAACGTCAGCCTCGAAGGCCCGAACCTGGACGTGATCCTGGACATCCCGGTTAACATTTCCATGGAAGTGGGCAGTACCGAGATCAATATCCGTAACCTGTTGCAGTTGAACCAGGGTTCGGTGATCGAACTCGATCGCCTGGCCGGCGAGCCGCTCGACGTGCTGGTGAACGGTACGCTGATCGCCCATGGCGAAGTGGTGGTGGTCAACGAGAAGTTCGGCATCCGCCTGACCGACGTGATCAGCCCCAGCGAACGTATCAAGAAGCTGCGCTGAGTGAAGGGCACAATGCGCGCCCTTGCGGCGTTGGCGGTGCTGCTGGCCAGTAGCGCGTGCCTGGCCGCGGCCACGCCGGCAGCTACCCCGGCGACACCGCCTGGCAGCCTCGGCGGGCAGCTGGCGCAGATGGTTTTCGGCCTGTTGCTGGTGGTGGGCCTGATCTTCTTCCTGGCCTGGATGCTGCGGCGCCTGCAGAGCACGGCAGTGAAGGGCGGGCAGGTGATCGAGATTGTCGGCAGCCGGGCCATTGGCCCGCGTGACCGCCTGTTGCTGGTGCAGGTGGGGAAGGAGCAGATCCTGATCGGCCATACCCCGGGCAGCATCGAGGCCCTGCATGTTATGGCCGAACCCGTGGATGTGCCGGATGGCGCTCGTCAGGCGACGCCGGAGTTTGCTCAGCGGCTGATGGAGCTGATGGGCAAAAACCCTAAGGACAACAAGTGATGAGCGGCGCGCTGCGTACGTTGTTGACTCTGGCGCTGCTGCTGGCTGCGCCGCTGGCCCTGGCTGCCGACCCGCTGTCGATCCCGGCCATTACCCTGTCCAATACGCCGGACGGGCAGCAGGAGTATTCGGTCAGCCTGCAAATCCTGCTGATCATGACTGCGCTGAGCTTCATCCCGGCGTTCGTCATCCTGATGACCAGCTTCACCCGCATCATCATCGTGTTCTCGATCCTGCGCCAGGCCCTGGGCCTGCAGCAGACGCCCTCGAACCAGTTGCTCAACGGCATGGCGCTGTTCCTGACCCTGTTCATCATGGCGCCGGTGTTCGACCGGGTGAACACGGATGCCCTGCAGCCGTACCTGAAGGAGCAGATGACCGCCCAGCAGGCCATCGAAAAAGCCCAGGGGCCGCTCAAGGACTTCATGTTGGCGCAAACCCGGCAAAGCGACCTCGACCTGTTCATGCGCCTGTCCAAGCGCACCGACATCGCCGGCCCCGATCAGGTGCCACTGACCATTCTGGTGCCGGCGTTCGTCACCTCCGAGTTGAAGACCGCGTTTCAGATCGGCTTCATGATCTTCATCCCGTTCCTGATCATCGACATGGTGGTGGCCAGTGTGCTGATGGCCATGGGTATGATGATGCTGTCGCCGCTGATCATCTCGCTGCCGTTCAAGATCATGCTGTTCGTGCTGGTGGATGGCTGGGCGCTGATCATGGGCACCCTGGCCAGCAGTTTCGGCGGCGTCTGACGCCGTCAAGGAGAGACGCCGATGACACCTGAAGTTGCTGTCGACCTGTTCCGTGATGCTCTGTGGCTGACCACTTTACTGGTCGCGGTGCTGGTTGTGCCGAGCCTGTTGGTGGGCCTGATGGTGGCGATGTTCCAGGCCGCCACGCAGATCAACGAGCAGACCCTGAGCTTTCTGCCACGCCTGCTGGTAATGCTGATCACGCTGATCATTGCCGGGCCGTGGCTGGTGCAGAAGTTCATGGAGTACATCACCAGTCTCTACACCAGCATCCCGCAGCTGATTGGTTGACGCAGCGATGCTGGAACTGACCGATACGCAGATCGGCACCTGGGTCGCCACCTTCATCCTGCCGCTATTCAGGGTAACTGCGGTGCTGATGACCATGCCGATTTTCGGCACCCGCATGTTGCCGGCGCGGGTGCGCCTGTACGTGGCGGTGGCGATTACCGTGGTGATCGTGCCGGCATTGCCGCCGCTGCCCGAATTCGACCCGCTTAGCCTGCGTGGTTTGCTGCTGTGCTTCGAGCAGATCATCGTTGGTGCGCTGTTTGGCATGGCCTTGCAACTGCTGTTCCAGGCCTTCGTGATTGCCGGGCAGATTGTTGCGGTGCAGATGGGTATGGCCTTCGCCTCGATGGTCGACCCTGCCAACGGCGTCAACGTCACGGTAATCAGCCAGTTCATGACCATGCTGGTGAGCGTGCTGTTCCTGTTGATGAACGGGCACCTGGTGGTGTTCGAGGTGCTGACCGAGAGCTTTACCACCTTGCCGGTGGGGAGTGCGCTGGTGGTCAACCACTTCTGGGAGCTGGCCGGGCGCATGGGCTGGGTGTTCGGTGCCGGTCTGTTGTTGATCCTGCCGGTGATCGCTGCGCTGCTGGTGGTGAACATCGCCTTTGGCGTGATGACCCGCGCGGCGCCGCAGTTGAATATCTTCTCGATCGGCTTTCCGTTGACCTTGGTCATGGGCATGGCCATTTTCTGGGTCGGCCTGGCCGATATCCTCTCCCACTACCAGGCATTGGCCAGCGAAGCGCTGCAATGGCTGCGTGAATTGGCGAGGGCGCGCTGAGCATGGCGGAAAGCGAGAGCGGTCAGGACAAGACAGAAGAACCCACTGAAAAGCGCAAGCGCACAGCCCGCGAGAAGGGCGAGATCGCGCGCTCCAAAGAGTTGAACACCGTGGCGGTGACCTTGGCTGGCGCAGGTGGCTTGCTGGCGTTTGGTGGGCATCTGGCCGAGACCTTGCTGGCCATGATGCACATGAACTTCAGCCTGACCCGCGACATCATCGTCGACGAGCGCGCCATGGGCGCCTTTCTTCTGGCCTCGGGCAAGATGGCCATCTGGGCGGTACAGCCGATACTGATCCTGTTGTTCGTGATCGCCTTTGTCGCACCCATCGCCTTGGGTGGTTTTCTGTTTTCCGGCAGCCTGTTGCAACCGAAGTTCAGCCGCATGAACCCGTTGTCGGGGATCAAGCGCATGTTCTCGGTGAATGCCCTGACCGAACTGTTGAAGGCGCTTGCAAAGTTTTTCGTGATTCTGGTGGTGGCGATAGTGGTGTTGGTCAACGACCGCCAGGCGTTGCTCTCCATTGCCAACGAGCCTTTGGAGCAAGCGATCATTCACAGTGTTCAGGTGGTCGGCTGGAGCGCGCTGTGGATGGCGGCCGGGTTGTTGCTGATTGCGGCGGCGGATGTGCCGTTCCAGTTATGGCAGGCGCACAACAAGCTGAAGATGACCAAGCAGGAGGTGCGCGACGAGTACAAGGACACCGAAGGCAAGCCCGAGGTCAAACAGCGTATTCGCCAGTTGCAGCGCGAGGCTTCGCAACGGCGCATGATGGCGGCGGTGCCGGATGCGGACGTGATCATCACCAACCCGACGCACTACGCGGTGGCCCTGCAATACGACCCGGAGAAGGGCGGAGTGGCGCCCCTGTTGCTGGCCAAGGGTACCGATTTCATTGCCTTGAAAATCCGCGAGATCGGCGTGGAGCACAAGGTACAGATCCTCGAGTCGCCAGCACTGGCGCGGGCGATCTATTACTCGACCGAAATTGAGCAGGAAATCCCCGCAGGCCTTTACCTGGCGGTAGCGCAGGTGCTGGCCTATGTGTTCCAGATCCGCCAGTACCGTGCGGGCAAGGGCAAACGGCCAGAGCCGCTGAAAGACGACCTGCCGATCCCGCCAGACCTGCGGCGTGATAGTTGATCTGTTCGCCTCGACACTTTCTGCGCCTATGAGACCGAGCGCCGCCCGCGCGGCGCTCGGTCTGACAGGCGCTAAATCCCTCAAGGCATACAAAGTTGGAAGGCTTCTTGCAAAGCCACGCCCAGGCGCCCCCTGTGCGTCAAAGTTTTGCATCAAGAGGACTCGCGGTGGATCGCACTCAGTTAATCAGCAACGCCCGTAACAACCTGGCCGGGCTCGGCCGGGGCAACCTGGGTGTGCCGCTGTTGCTGCTGGTGATGTTGGCAATGATGATGTTGCCGATTCCGCCGTTCCTGCTAGACGTGTTCTTCACCTTCAACATCGCGTTGTCGATCGTCGTGCTGCTGGTGTGCGTGTACGCCCTGCGCCCGCTCGACTTCGCCGCATTCCCGACCATCCTGCTGGTGGCCACGCTGTTGCGCCTGGCCCTGAACGTGGCCTCCACGCGTGTGGTCATGTTGCACGGCCAGGAGGGTCACGGCGCCGCCGGTAAAGTGATTCAGGCTTTCGGTGAGGTGGTAATCGGCGGCAACTACGTGGTCGGTGCCGTGGTGTTCGCCATCCTCATGATCATCAACTTCGTGGTGGTGACCAAGGGTGCCGGGCGTATCTCTGAAGTGAGTGCGCGTTTCACCCTCGACGCCATGCCCGGCAAGCAGATGGCCATCGATGCCGACCTCAACGCCGGCCTGATCGACCAGGCCCAGGCCAAACACCGCCGTGCCGAGGTGGCGCAAGAGGCCGAGTTCTACGGCTCGATGGACGGTGCCAGCAAATTCGTCCGTGGGGACGCCATCGCCGGCTTGCTGATCCTGTTCATCAACCTGATCGGCGGCATGCTCATCGGCATGCTGCAGCACGGCATGAGCTTCGGTGACGCCGGCAAGGTGTACGCCCTGTTGACGATCGGTGACGGTTTGGTGGCGCAATTGCCATCACTGCTGCTGTCCACCGCCGCCGCGATCATGGTCACCCGTGCCTCGGGCTCCGAGGACATGGGCAAGCTGATCAACCGGCAGATGTTCGATTCGCCCAGGGCGCTGGCCGTGTCTGGCGCGCTGATGATCGTCATGGGCCTGGTGCCGGGCATGCCCCACGTGGCATTCCTCAGCCTCGGCTTGTTGGCCGGTGGTGGCGCCTACCTGGTGTGGAAGAAACAACAGAAGACCAAGTTGCAGGCGCAGCAGGAAGCGCAACGCCAGCAGGACCTGCTGCCCTCGCCTCAGCGTGCGCTGGAGACCAAGGAGCTGGGCTGGGATGACGTCACGCCGATCGACATGATCGGCCTGGAAGTCGGCTACCGGCTGATTCCGCTGGTCGACCGCAACCAGGGCGGCCAGTTGCTGGCACGGATCAAGGGTGTACGCAAGAAGCTGTCGCAGGACCTGGGTTTCCTCATGCCCACCGTGCACATTCGTGACAACCTCGACCTGCAGCCCAGCGCCTATCGCCTGACCCTGATGGGGGTGATCCTGGCCGAAGCGGAGATCTATCCGGACCGGGAGCTGGCGATCAACCCCGGGCAAGTGTTCGGCACCCTGAACGGCATTGCCGCGCGCGACCCGGCGTTTGGTCTGGAGGCGGTGTGGATCGACGTCGGCCAGCGTTCCCAGGCACAGTCGCTGGGCTACACCGTGGTTGACGCAAGTACCGTGGTTGCCACCCACCTCAACCAGATCCTGCAGAAGCACTGCCACGAGCTGATTGGCCACGAAGAGGTTCAGCAACTGCTGCAGGTGCTGTCCAAGGCATCGCCTAAACTTGCAGAAGAGCTGGTGCCGGGTGTCATTTCCTTGTCGGGCCTGCTGAAGGTGCTGCAAGCGCTGTTGTCGGAACAGGTGCCGGTGCGCGATATTCGCAGTATTGCCGAAGCCATCGCGAACAACGCTGGCAAGAGTCAAGATACCGCCGCGCTGGTAGCGGCAGTGCGCGTCGGATTGTGTCGCGCCATCGTGCAAAGCATTGTAGGCGTTGAGTCGGAGCTGCCAGTGATTACCCTGGAGCCAAGGTTGGAACAGATTTTGCTCAATAGTCTGCAAAGGGCCGGGCAGGGTCAGGAAGAGGGTGTTCTTCTGGAGCCTAGCATGGCCGAGAAGCTGCAACGTTCGCTGATCGAAGCGGCCCAGCGCCAGGAAATGCAGGGCCAGCCGGCCATTCTTCTGGTCGCCGGCCCGATCCGCGCCATGCTGTCGCGTTTCGGTCGCCTGGCTGTACCGAATTTGCATGTTCTGGCGTATCAGGAAATACCTGACAACAAGCAAGTCACCATCGTTGCCACCGTGGGCCCTAACGGCTGAGGTAGTGGATAATGCAAGTTAAGCGATTTTTCGCCGCCGATATGCGTCAGGCCATGAAACTGGTCCGTGATGAGCTGGGCGCCGATGCCGCGATCATTGGCAACCGCCGTATTGCCGGTGGTGTCGAACTGACGGCCGCGCTGGACTACAAGCTGTCCGCCCTGGCCCCACGCGTGCCCAACGCCGAGCTGGAAGAAGAGCTGCGCAAGACGCACACGCGCATCGCCACCGCTCAGGCCGAGCTGGACCACCGCCAGGACAGCAGTGACAACAACCGCCAATTGTTCGCCGGGCAGTCGCTGACCGCCGCCGAGCCGTTGATCGAGCCGCACGTCGATGCCCCCGAGGCGGCGACTGCTGCCCCGGCCGCTGCGCCAGTAGACCCGCGCCTGTTCGATGCCATGCGCTCCGAGCTGTCGGGCCTGCGCGAGTTGCTGGAAGTGCAGCTCGGGTCGCTGGCCTGGACCCAGTTGCAGGGCAGCAAGCCGCAGCAGGCCAACCTGTGGCGGCGCCTGCAGCGCATCGGCCTGTCCGGCCCGATTGCCCGCGAACTGCTGGACCTCACCACCGAGATCGAAGAGCCACGCCAGGCCTGGCGCATGCTGTTGGCGCACCTGGCGCGCATGATCGAAATCCCGGAAATCGAGCCGATCGAAGAGGGCGGGGTGATCGCCATGGTTGGCCCGGCCGGCATGGGCAAGACCACCACCCTGGCCAAGCTTGCCGCCCGCTACGTGCTCAAGTACGGCGCGCAGAACCTGGCGCTGGTGAGCATGGACAGCTTCCGCATCGGCGCCCAGGAGCAGCTCAAGACCCTGGGCCGCATCCTCAACGTGCCAGTGACCTACGTCGACCCGGGCCAGTCGCTGGCTGCGGCGCTGGAGCCACTGCTGCGCAAGCGCGTGGTGCTGATCGATACCGCCGGCCTGCAGGCCAGCGACCCGGCACTGCGCATGCAGCTGGAAACCCTGGCCGGGCGTGGCATTGCTGCGAAGAACTACCTGGTGCTGGCCACCACCAGCCAGAAGCAGGTGCTGACCGCCGCCTACCACAGCTACAAGCGCTGTGGCCTGGCCGGCTGCATCCTGACCAAGCTCGATGAAACGGCAAGCCTTGGCGACGTGTTGAGCCTTGCCATCAGTCATGAACTGCCCGTGGCCTACCTCACCGATGGCCCGCGCATTCCTGACGACCTGCACCTGCCGCGTGGTCACCAACTGGTCTCCCGCGCAGTCAATGTGCAGCAGCAGGACGAGCCCAGCGAAGAGGCCATGGCCGACATGTTCGCTGATCTCTACCACAACCCACGGCGAGCGGGTTGACCATGAAGCGTGTGCAAAGTAGCTATGCCAAGGGGTACGCAGAATTGCCCCACGTGTGGCCTGAGTCCCAGCGAGACAAGGTAAAGAACAGACATGGGTAGCATGCATCCCGTACAGGTGATCGCCGTGACCGGTGGCAAAGGTGGCGTCGGCAAGACTAACGTTTCAGTGAACTTGTCCCTGGCGCTGGCCGAGCTTGGCCGCAGGGTCATGCTGCTTGACGCCGACCTGGGCCTGGCCAACGTCGACGTGTTGCTGGGCCTTACCCCCAAACGTACCCTGGCCGATGTCATCGAAGGGCGCTGCGAGCTGCGTGACGTGATGCTGCAAGGCCCTGGCGGTGTGCGCATCGTGCCGGCGGCCTCGGGCACCCAGAGCATGGTGCACCTGGCCCCGGCCCAGCATGCGGGCCTGATCCAGGCGTTCAGCGAAATCGGCGACAATCTCGACGTGCTGGTGATCGACACGGCTGCGGGTATCGGTGACTCGGTGGTCAGCTTCGTTCGCGCTGCCCAGGAAGTGCTGCTGGTGGTGTGCGACGAACCCACCTCGATCACCGACGCTTACGCCCTGATCAAACTGCTGAACCGCGATTACGGCATGAACCGTTTCCGCGTGCTGGCCAACATGGCACAGAGCCCGCAGGAAGGGCGCAACCTGTTCGCCAAGCTGACCAAGGTCACCGACCGCTTCCTTGACGTTGCCCTGCAGTATGTAGGCGCCGTGCCGTACGACGAGTGCGTGCGCAAGGCGGTGCAAAAGCAGCGTGCCGTCTACGAAGCCTTCCCTCGCTCCAAGTGCGCGCTGGCCTTCAAGGCGATTGCCCAGAAGGTCGACAGCTGGCCGCTGCCGGCCAACCCGCGCGGCCATCTGGAGTTTTTCGTCGAGCGCCTGGTGCAGCCCACCAGCGCGGGACCTGTGCTATGAACGCCAGCGGCTTCAAGATGTACAGCCGGGCGGCCAAAGACGCCCAGTGCGAGCTGATCGAGCGTTATGCGCCGCTGGTCAAGCGCATTGCCTACCACTTGCTGGCGCGGTTGCCAGCCAATGTGCAGGTCGAGGATCTGATCCAGGCCGGCATGATCGGCCTGCTGGAAGTGGCCAGCAAGTATGACGCCAGCAAGGGTGCCAGCTTTGAAACCTACGCCGGCATCCGCATTCGCGGGGCCATGCTGGATGAGGTTCGCAAAGGCGACTGGGCACCGCGTTCGGTGCACCGCAACACCCGTATGGTCAGTGACGCGATGCGTGCCGTAGAGGCCAGAACGGGCCGGGACGCTAAAGATCATGAAGTTGCTGCCGAACTCCAGATGAGTCTCGATGATTACTACGGGATCTTGAACGACACCCTGGGCAGCCGACTGTTCAGCTTTGACGACCTGTTGCAGGACGGCGAGCACGAAGGGCTTCACGAGGATGGTGCCAGTGGCCATATCGAACCTGCGCGTGGCCTGGAGGACGAGCGCTTCCAGGCTGCCCTGACCGAAGCCATTGCCAACCTGCCGGAGCGCGAGCGCCTGGTGCTGGCGCTGTACTACGACGAAGAGCTGAACCTCAAGGAAATCGGTGAGGTGCTGGGTGTCAGCGAATCGCGGGTCAGCCAGTTGCACAGCCAGTGTGCCGCACGTCTGCGCAGCCGCCTGGGGGAATGGCGGGCACGTTGAGCCCGCTGTCGTTGCAGCCGTTTTCCACATGCGTTTTCCATGTTGCACCGAATTGATTGAATGCGCGCTCGGGGCCGAGCGCGTTTGAGACTGCTTGGAGGTCTACTTGAACAAAGACATGAAAATCCTCATCGTTGACGACTTTTCGACGATGCGGCGGATCATCAAGAACCTGTTGCGTGACCTGGGCTTCACCAACACCGACGAAGCCGATGACGGCACCACGGCGCTGCCGATGCTGGAAAACGGCCACTATGACTTCCTGGTGACCGACTGGAACATGCCGGGTATGTCCGGCATCGACCTGCTGCGTAAAGTGCGCGCCAGCGACAAGCTGAAAAGCATGCCGGTACTGATGGTGACCGCTGAAGCCAAGCGCGACCAGATCATCGAAGCGGCTCAGGCCGGCGTCAATGGTTACGTGGTCAAGCCGTTCACCGCCCAGGTGCTCAAAGAAAAGATCGAGAAGATCTTCGAACGCGTCAACGGCTGAGTCACGTCAGGGGGCGCGCCATGGATTCATCACAAACCTCTTTGGGCGAGTTCGAATCGACCCTGAAGAAACATGCCCAGGAGTTGGTCGAAAGCCTGGAGCGCGGCCGCTTCGGCGAGGCGGTGCAGCTGATTCACGAGCTGAACCAGACCCGCGATCGTGGCCTGTACCAGGAAGTCGGCAAGCTGACCCGCGAGCTGCACAGCGCCATCGTCAGCTTCCAGATCGACCCGACCATGCCGCAAGCCGAGGAGGTGTCGCAGATTACCGACGCCACCGAGCGCCTGTCGTACGTGGTCAAGCTGACCGAGGGCGCGGCCAACCGCACCATGGACCTGGTCGAGGAAAGCACCCCGGTGCTCAACGACCTGGCCAGCGAGGCCAAGGCCCTGAGCACCGACTGGCAGCGCTTCATGCGCCGCGAAGTGGCTGCGCCGGAATTCCGTGATCTGGTCAAGCGCGTCGACAGTTTCCTGACGCACAGCGCCGAAGGTAACCGCAAGGTCGCCGGCCACCTCAATGACATTCTGCTGGCTCAGGACTATCAGGACCTGACCGGTCAGGTGATCAAACGCGTCACCACATTGGTGACCGAAGTCGAAAGCAACTTGCTCAAGCTGGTGTTGATGGCCAGCCAGGTCGACCGGTTTGCCGGCATAAAACATGACCACGATCAACTGCGCGCAGAAAAAGATGCAGAAAAACATCCGACTCGGGGTGAAGGTCCGCAGATTCATGCCGATAAGCGTGAAGACGTCGTGTCCGGTCAGGACGATGTCGATGATCTGCTGTCCAGCCTGGGTTTTTAAGGAGCACGTTTGATGAGCTTCGGCGCCGATGAAGAAATCCTCCAGGATTTCCTGGTAGAAGCCGGCGAAATTCTTGAGCAACTGTCCGAGCAACTGGTCGAGCTGGAAAGCCGGCCCGACGATGCCGACCTGCTCAATGCGATCTTTCGCGGTTTCCACACTGTTAAAGGGGGCGCCGGCTTCCTTCAGCTGAACGAGCTGGTGGAGTGCTGCCATATTGCCGAGAACGTGTTCGACGTCCTGCGCAAGGGTGAGCGCCGGGTCGATGCGGAACTGATGGACGTGGTGCTCGAGGCACTGGATACGGTCAACAGCATGTTTGGCCAGGTGCGCGAGCGCGCCGAAGTGACCCCGGCCACCCCCGAGCTGCTGGCGGCGTTGTCACGCCTGGCCGAGCCCGGTGGCGCCGAAGTGGCTGCGCCGTCTGCTGCTGTGCCCGAGCCGGTTGCCGAGGCGCCCGCCGCAGCCCCGGTCGAGGACCAGGACATCACCGACAGCGAGTTTGAACAGTTGCTCGACTCGCTCGATGCGGTCAAGGCGCAAGCGGCGGCCGACGAGCAGATGCAGGGCGAGACCATCAGCGGCGAGGGTGACGAAATCACCGATGCCGAGTTCGAGTCGCTGCTTGATCAGTTGCACGGCAAAGGCCAGTTCAGCACCGAGGTGGCAGCCGCGCCGGTAGCCGCGTCTGCCGAACCGCTCAGTGATGAAATCACCGACGCCGAGTTTGAATCGCTGCTCGACCAGTTGCATGGCAAGGGCACCTTCCAGGCTGATGCATTGCCAGCCGCCAAGGCGCCCGCCGTGGAGGGCAACCCCGCAGCGACCAGCGACGAAATCAGCGAACATGAGTTCGAGGCGTTGCTGGACCAGCTGCATGGCAAGGGCAAGTTTGGCGGTGACGTTGCCGCAGTCGAAGCGCCTGCTGCAGCCAAGGTGCAAGCACCTGCCGCAGCCAAGGCCGACAGCCAGCCGGTTGCCAAGCCTGCCGCTGCAGCGCCGGCCAGCAAGCCAGCAGCGGCACCCCGTGCGCCGGCCCCGGCCGCCGACAAGCATGCTGTCAGCGAAGCGGAAACCACCGTGCGTGTGGACACTGCGCGCCTGGACGAGATCATGAACATGGTCGGCGAACTGGTGCTGGTGCGTAACCGCCTGGTGCGCCTGGGCCTGAACAGCGGCGACGAGGCCATGTCAAAGGCCGTGTCCAACCTCGATGTGGTCACTGCCGACCTGCAGACGGCGGTGATGAAAACCCGCATGCAGCCGATCAAGAAAGTGTTCGGCCGCTTCCCGCGGCTGGTGCGCGACCTGGCCCGCCAGCTGAAAAAAGAGATCAACCTGGAGCTGGTCGGCGAAGAGACCGACCTGGACAAGAACCTGGTCGAGGCCCTGGCCGACCCGTTGGTGCACCTGGTGCGCAACGCTGTCGACCATGGTGTCGAGATGCCTGATGAGCGTGAAGCGTCTGGCAAGGCGCGTACGGGCCGCGTGGTGCTGTCTGCCGAGCAGGAAGGCGACCACATCCTGCTGTCGATTTCTGACGACGGCAAGGGCATGGACCCTAACATCCTGCGTGCCAAGGCCGTGGAAAAGGGCCTGATGGACAAGGATGCCGCCGAGCGCTTGAGCGAGTCGGACTGCTACAACCTGATCTTCGCGCCAGGGTTCTCGACCAAGACCGAGATTTCCGACGTGTCCGGGCGTGGCGTGGGCATGGACGTGGTGAAGACCAAGATCTCCCAGCTCAACGGTTCGATCAACATCTACTCGGCCAAGGGCCAGGGCTCGAAGATCGTCATCAAGGTACCACTGACCCTGGCGATCATGCCCACCCTGATGGTGATGCTGGGCAACCAGGCGTTCGCCTTCCCGCTGGTCAACGTCAACGAGATCTTCCACCTCGACCTGTCACGCACCAATGTGGTCGACGGCCAGGAAGTGGTGATTGTGCGTGACAAGGCGCTGCCGCTGTTCTACCTCAAGCGCTGGCTGGTCCAGGGCCAGGTGCACGAAGAGCAGCACGAGGGCCATGTGGTGATCCTGTCGGTCGGCACCCAGCGCATCGGGTTTGTCGTCGATCAACTGGTTGGCCAGGAAGAAGTGGTCATCAAGCCGCTGGGCAAGATGCTGCAGGGCACCCCGGGCATGTCCGGGGCCACCATCACCGGTGACGGGCGCATTGCGTTGATTCTCGACGTCCCGAGCATGCTCAAGCGTTACGCCGCGCGGCGTATTTGATTTCGGTGGCGCACCCTGGCGGGCTGCGCCGCCTAATGGAGTGTTTATGGCAGTCAAGGTCCTGGTGGTGGATGATTCCGGTTTCTTCCGCCGCCGCGTCTCGGAAATCCTCTCGGCGGATCCGACGATCCAGGTAGTGGGTACCGCGACCAACGGCAAGGAAGCAATCGACCAGGCGCTGGCGCTCAAGCCCGATGTCATCACCATGGACTACGAAATGCCCATGATGGATGGCATTACCGCAGTGCGGCACATCATGCAGCGCTGCCCGACGCCAGTGTTGATGTTCTCCTCGCTGACCCACGAAGGCGCCCGCGTCACCCTCGATGCCCTGGATGCCGGGGCGGTGGATTACCTGCCGAAAAACTTCGAAGACATCTCGCGTAACCCCGAAAAGGTCAAGCAGATGCTGTGCGAGAAGGTGCACACCATCTCGCGCAGCAACCGTCGCCTGGGCAGCTATGCCCGCACCGCGCCGGTCGCTGTGCCTACGCCGGCCAGCAGCCCTGTGCCGACAAGCAGCTTTGCCAGCCCGACGCCAGCCCGCGCTGCGGCGCCTGCCCGAGCGGCGGCCCCGGCCCCTGGCCCGGCGGCACCGCATTCGCCTGCCCCCAAGCGCAAGCCATACAAACTGGTCGCCATCGGCACCTCCACGGGTGGCCCGGTGGCCCTGCAGCGGGTGCTGACCCAGTTGCCGGCCAATTTCCCGGCGCCGATCGTGCTGATCCAGCACATGCCGGCGGCGTTCACCAAGGCCTTTGCCGAACGCCTCGACAAACTGTGCCGCATCAGCGTCAAGGAGGCCGAGGACGGCGACATGCTGCGTCCGGGCCTGGCCCTGCTGGCCCCGGGTGGCAAGCAGATGATGATCGATGGCCGTGGTACGGTGAAGATCCTGCCTGGTGACGAGCGCTTGAACTACAAGCCATGCGTGGACATCACCTTCGGTTCGGCGGCCAAGTCGTATGGCGACAAAGTGCTGTCGGTGGTGCTCACCGGTATGGGCGCCGATGGCCGTGAAGGTGCACGCCTGCTCAAGCAGGGCGGCAGCACGGTGTGGGCCCAGGATGAAGCCAGCTGCGTGATCTATGGCATGCCCATGGCCATCGTCAAGGCCAACCTGGCCGACGCGGTGTACAGCCTGGACGAAATCGGCAAACACTTGGTGGAGGCCTGCGTCTGATGGACGTCCTCAGCCTGATCGGCCTGATCCTCGCCTTTGTCGCCATCGTCGGTGGCAACTTCCTCGAAGGCGGCCATGTCGGTGCCCTGATCAATGGCCCGGCGGGGCTGATTGTGCTGGGTGGTACCCTGGCGGCCGCTTTGTTGCAGTCACCGCTTTCATCGTTCAAGCGTGCCTTGCAGATTTTGCGCTGGATCCTGTTCCCGCCACGGGTCGACCTGGCGGGGGGCATCGACCGCGTGGTGAACTGGAGCCTGACCGCACGCAAGGAAGGCCTGCTGGGCCTGGAAGGGGTGGCCGACAGCGAGCCCGACCCGTATGCGCGCAAGGGCCTGCAACTGCTGGTGGACGGCGCCGAGCCGGAAGCCATTCGCAGCATCCTTGAAGTCGACTTTTTGACCCAGGAAAGCCGTGATATCCAGGCCGCCAAGGTGTTCGAAAGCATGGGCGGCTATGCGCCGACCATCGGCATCATTGGTGCGGTAATGGGCCTGATCCACGTCATGGGCAACCTGGCCGACCCGTCGCAGTTGGGCAATGGTATTGCCGTGGCCTTTGTCGCCACGATCTACGGTGTGGCCAGTGCCAACCTGATCCTGCTGCCGGTCGCCAACAAGCTCAAGGCCATTGTCATGCGCCAGTCGCGCTACCGCGAAATGCTGCTCGAAGGCCTGCTGTCGATTGCCGAGGGTGAGAACCCGCGCTCGATCGAGCTGAAGCTGCAAGGCTTCATGGAGTAACTCATGCGTCGCCGCCGTCATACCGAGGAACACGAAAACCACGAACGCTGGCTGGTGTCGTATGCCGACTTCATCACCTTGCTGTTCGCCTTTTTCGTGGTGATGTACTCGATTTCCTCGATCAACGAGGGCAAGTACAAGGTCATTTCCCAGGCTTTGCTCGGGGTCTTCAATGACCCTGAGCGCAGCATGAAGCCGATCCCCATCGGCGATGAGCAGCCGTTGAGCGTGCGCCCGGCAGAGCCGCTGGTGAAGGACAGCGAGCAGACCGAGGCGGGCCTGGCGGCAACCAACGTCGACCCGCTGAAAACCATCAGCGAGGATGTACGGGATGCCTTTGGCGACCTGATCAACAGCAATCAGATGACCGTGCGCGGCAACGAGCTGTGGATCGAGATCGAGCTGAACTCGTCGCTGCTGTTCGGCAGCGGCGATGCCATGCCCAGTGACAAGGCGTTTGCCATCATCGAAAAGGTGGCCAACATTCTCAAGCCGTTCGCCAACCCGGTGCACGTCGAGGGCTTTACCGACAACCTGCCAATCCGCACCGCGCAGTACCCGACCAACTGGGAGCTGTCGTCGGCACGGGCGGCGAGCATCGTGCGCCTGCTGGCGATGGAAGGGGTGAATCCGGCGCGCATGGCGTCGGTGGGCTATGGCGAGTACCAGCCGGTGGCCAGCAACGACACCGCCGACGGCCGCGCGCGCAACCGCCGTGTGGTGCTGGTGATATCGCGCAACCTTGAAGTGCGCCGTAGCCTGACTGGCTCGGGCAGTGCCAATGCCACGCCGGATGCTGCACTACGGCGCGCTGGCACACAAAGTGCACCTGCAACGCCAGCAACGGTGGCGGGGCAGTAACTCGTCAATTCTCCGTCACTGAATTTCACACCGTTCCCGGCAGGGCAGGCGGCCATACCGGGAGGAAGCAACGCACGATGAGAGTCTGGGCAGTAGCCAATCAAAAAGGTGGCGTCGGCAAGACCACCACGACCATCGCCCTGGCCGGCCTGCTGGCAGAGGCCGGCAAGCGCGTGGTCGTCGTCGACCTCGACCCGCACGGTTCGATGACCAGCTATTTCGGGCACAACCCCGATGCTCTGGAGCACAGCTGCTACGACCTGTTCCTGCACAAGGGTGCGGTACCCGAGGGCTTGCCTGGGCAATTGCTGCTGCCCACCAGTGACGAGCGCATCTCGCTGTTGCCGTCGAGCACCGCGCTGGCCGTGCTGGAGCGCCAGTCGCCGGGGCAGAACGGCCTGGGTCTGGTAATCGCCAAGAGTCTGGCGCAGCTATGGCAGGATTTCGACTTTGCCCTGATCGACAGCCCACCCTTGCTCGGCGTGCTGATGGTCAATGCCCTGGCCGCCAGCCAGCAGCTGGTGATCCCGGTGCAAACCGAGTTTCTCGCGGTCAAGGGCCTGGAACGCATGGTTGGCACCTTGGCCATGGTCAACCGCTCGCGCAAGCAGGCGCTGCCGTATCAGATCGTGCCAACCCTGTTCGACCGCCGTACCCAGGCCTCGCTGGGCACGCTCAAGCAGTTGCGTGACAGTTACGGCCAGCAGGTGTGGCAAGGCTACATCCCGGTGGATACGCGCCTGCGTGACGCCAGCCGCAAGGGTGTCACGCCCTCGCAGTTCGACAGCAAGAGCCGTGGGCTGGTTGCCTACCGGGCGCTGCTCAAACACCTGTTGACCTACAAGACTGCGGCGCAGGTGGCCTGATGACCCAGATACAGAAAACCGGCACCCGCCCGCAGTTGGCCTTGCAGTCGTACCTCGATGGCCTGCTGCAGGAGGCTACCGAGGCCGAAGGCCTGTTCGAGCCGCCGGTTGTAACGGACGATTTCGCCGAAGCGGTGCGTGAGGAACAGGCGCGTGATGCCCGGCAACCGACCGTGCCGGCGCCGGCCGAAACTGCCGCAAGCTTCCCGCCGCGGCCTTTTGCCGAGCCAAAGCTGGCGGTGCTGCCTGCCGTCATGCCGGTGGAAGCGCCTGTGGTGACGGTGGTCGAACAAGCGGTAGTCGCCGAGGCCAGTATTCCGGTACTGGTTGAAGAGCAGACCGTGGAGCTGGCGGTTCCGCTGGTGGATGTGCACTTGCCGGCACCGGACCTGCCGGTGCCGCCAGCCAGCGTCGACGGCCGTCCGGTGTGGGCCGCCGAGCCGTTCGAATGCCTGCTGTTCGACGTGGCTGGCCTGACCCTGGCGGTGCCGTTGGTGTGCCTGGGCTCGATCTACAACCTGGCCGGCCAGGAGTTGACGCCGCTGTTCGGCCAGCCCGACTGGTTTCTCGGCATCCTGACCTGCCAGGCGGGTAACCTGAAGGTGCTGGACACTGCGCGTTGGGTGATGCCCGACCGTTATCGCGATGATTTTCGCCAAGGCCTGAATTACGTGATTTCCGTGCAGGGCTACGAATGGGGGTTGGCCGTGCACCAGGTTAGCCGCTCGTTGCGTTTGGACCCGTCCGAAATCAAATGGCGCAGCCAGCGCGGCCAGCGCCCGTGGCTGGCCGGCACCGTAATCGAACACATGTGTGCACTGCTTGATGTCGCCGCGTTGGCCGAGCTGATCGCCAGCGGCGCGGTCAAGCAGATGCACGCTAAACAAAAATGACCGAACACACCGCCAATGGCGGATTTTGAGGGCTAGGGGAATGAAAAAGTCGTCTGCACAAGGTTCCGAAGATCCGATCCTGCAGTGGGTTACCTTCCGTCTGGACAACGAGTCCTACGGCATCAACGTGATGCAGGTACAGGAAGTGTTGCGCTACACCGAGATCGCCCCGGTGCCGGGTGCGCCAAGCTACGTGCTGGGCATCATCAACCTGCGCGGCAACGTGGTGACGGTGATCGACACCCGCCAGCGTTTTGGCCTGATGCCGACCGAAGTCACTGACAATACCCGCATCGTCATCATCGAGGCCGACAAGCAAGTGGTCGGCATTCTGGTCGACAGCGTGGCGGAGGTGGTGTACCTGCGCCAGTCCGAAATCGAGACCGCGCCAAACGTGGGTAACGAAGAGTCGGCCAAGTTCATTCAGGGCGTCTGCAACAAGAATGGCGAATTGCTGATTCTGGTCGAGCTGGACAAGATGATGACCGAGGAAGAGTGGTCCGAGCTGGAGAATATCTGAGTTGATCCTACAGGGTGCTGTCATCTTCCTGGCGCTGTTGTGGGCGCTGAGCCTGTGGTTCTTCCTTAACTACAGCAAGCGCCAGCGCGAGCTGGCTTCGCAGCAGGCCGAAGGCGATGCGCTGCGTGACCAGCGCATCAAGGACCTGGCCAAACGCCTGGACGACTACCAGAACGGTACCGTGCGCATGGGCGAGGCGTTGCACGAGCTGAGCGTGGCGATGGCGCCACTGCCCGACAAGATTCAGCAGCTGGAACAGCGTGACCCCAACAACGTCACCTTCTCTCAGGCCGCCAAGCTGGTGGGCATGGGGGCAAGCGTGGCGGAGTTGACCGAGAGCTGCGGCCTGACCCAGGCCGAGGCGGAGCTGATGAGCAAACTGCACCGCAGCGGGTGAAAGCACAAAGGCGACCATGATGTCGCCTTTCTTTCAGGTGCTGCTTCAGGTAGTTGCCCAGGAATGCATACCACCCACTCTGGCCACGCGGGACAGTGGCAGGCGCTGGTGCTGTAGCGTCTTGAAAGCGTCCAGGTCAACGTAGAGGAAGCTGTTGATGCGCGGCATCATGTACAGGTTGTGAACCTGCCGCAGGCAGTAGAGGTCTGGCAGCACCCGGTCTACCACGGCATTGAACATTCCCGGGCCGGTCAGCTCGCTGAGCCGGTTGGCGTAGCGATAGAAGCCAGCAGGGTCATCTGCCAGCGTGGGACGTACCTGGTAGAAATCCGCATTGGCCAGATAGCGGGCATGCATTTCTTCGGAAATGGCCAGCAGTGTCGGGTTGCCGGCGTGGCTGCCGATCATGCTGGTGTTGAACTGCGTGTTCATGCCCAGCTTCTCGTTTTGCATGGGTGGGTGTAACAGCAGCCCGTCATCGGTGGCGACCAATTCTACGGTATCGATAGCCGCAGTGTGATGAGCGGCACTCGCAGCCGCACCCAGCAGTTGGTCATCGACATCCATGTACAACCCGCCTTCAGCATGCAGCATCGGGTAGCGCAATACATCCGATGCTGAGGAGAAGTTGGTGGCTACACCGCCATTGCCATCGATTGCTGCTTGGTACTGGGCAAAGTACTGGCTTTGTTCGAAAGCGGTGAAGAAAGGCTGGTCTTCCAGTGTTAATACCTGCATACCGGGCACTCTTGCCTCTAGCATGCGCAGGTTTTGCGCAAAGACCTCGGGGTTTGCTTTTGACAGGAATAGCCGATATCGATACGCACTGTCGCGTAGTTTTAGTGCGTTGGCAGCCAGTGTGCCAAGCAGCTCGTCGCTGAGCGTTTTATTGCCGACCCAAAGCGATGAAATCAGCTTGGGGATCGGGTGAGCACCTGGCGGGACGGACACTGGTAAATGTACGGGAAGCTGCACATCGATACCCAGCGCTCGCAGGGACGACATGCGCATCTGGTCTGTTACGTGGCGCCCTTCAGGGTTGACGATGCGCAAGTTACCGGTTCCGGGCTCGGCTTCGTAGTAAACCGGTTCTACCTCATTGGCACCTTCCTCGGTGATGAACAGATCGGCTTCCATGTCGTAGACCAGGTCGAGCACTTCTGCATAGTCGGGCACTGCTTCGTAGTAGCCGATCAGTTGGTCCACATCGCCGTTGTACCGAGGAAAGCGCCTTACCGAGTTGGCCACGACGGCATCAGCGTCCGCCAGGGGCGCTATGCGCGCCGGGCGGTGAAAATAGGGGGCTACTTCCACCTCCGGCAAATGGGGCGGACTTAGGGGGCTCAGGGGGTATCCCCATTGATCATTGATTTTGCGCGGGAGAACGAAGCCGTCTTCCTGATAGCGAAACAGCGCAGTGCTTTTGATCATGGCCTCAGCGGCCAAGGGGGTTGCATTCAAAAGGCCATAAGCGATATCGCCCAGCCCTTGCTGTTTTTCGCTCAGGGTTTTCCCGTTGATGGCCTGGTCAAGGCCAAGCGCAAGCTGCGCTATACCGCCCAGCGCAAGCAGCGGGGCCAGGCCCGGCACCACGAATGTTAGCGGCGCCACAAGGGTGAGGGTGCTGTTCAGGTAGCTGGCCCATCTGGATTTTGTTATTTGCGCATTGCTGGTAATGAGGAAATCGGCATCGTCGTAACAGCGTTGGCGCTGACGCTCGGCCATGGCCTGGAACAGATCGCCGGTAATACGTGGGTTGTACTTGCCTGGGCGATAGTTGACGTACTTGCGTGGCGGCCATGTACCGTCGTCGTTGAAAAAGCCATGCTCCGGTGGCAGGCGATGGCTGCGCGGGTAAACGCCCAAGCCTTCCAGTGCTGTATCCAGGCCACTGAAGTCTATTCCCTGTGGGCCGTCGGCCAAGCGGAAGTGTTGCTTGAGTGCCTGGCGCCCGGCGGCGTCCTTGCACGTTTTGCCAACCCAGTCTTTCAGCAGGTTTTCGCTGGCGAACTCCAGCAGTGGCGAACTGTTGCCCGGCGCGTAGAGCAGGGTCAGGTCGGTCTTGGTATCGTTGATGTACAGCAGGTCGGTGGCGGTATAGCCGTAGATGCTCAGCGTGCTCAGGCGTAAACCTTCGCCGCGCGGGATCAGCTCGGCTGCCCGCCAGGCCAGCTTGCGTGCGGCGTCGCTCAGCCTGCCTTGCGCGACCTGTTTGTTGCAGGCCGCGATGAAGTTGAGCTTGCAGCACTGTTGATAGGTTGACAGGTGTTCGTGCCAGTAGGTGTCGAGTGAAGCCCTGTATTCTGTGTGGAAGTCTATTGCCTCGATATGGTGTTGCAAGGTTTCGGCTCGGATGTCGAGCAGCGTGGAGTGATCGTAGCGGGCGGGTGTGGTACGCCTGAACAGGCCATTGAACACCTCGTACCAGGCGCCGTTGTCGTAAATGGGCTGTGGGGGAAAGTGGTCGACCAGCGTGATCGGGCCATCGCCCGGCAACGTGCCGGCCCAGGGTTGCCTGAACAGCCCGCCGAAGAAGTCGTTGCTGGATTGGCCTTGCCAGTTCATCAGCACTGCTTGGGTGAGGCTGACGCGCTGTACGACTTTGGCCTGGTAACTGGCGATGCCTTCAGGGTGAACATGCAGCGTGACGACATCGATCAGGTCTGGGTCCTGGTGTACCCCTTGGGTGGCAAGCCAGGCAGCAATTGCCCGCTTGGCCTCGCGGTCGGGTCGGGGAAGGGTGGCGAGGTGGTTGCGTACGAATTGCACGCCAGCAGCATTGATGTGCGTGGTGGGCATGTGGGTCTCCGTGGGGTGGGAAAACCACAGCATTGACCGACTGCTCGGCAGGGGAGTGGTAAATAGTGCTGGCCCTGAGGCTCAGCCTGGCGGGCCAGTCAGGCGCGCAAGCACCTCTGTCACGTCACGTTCGTCTGTCGGTGAATCATCGAAGCCGTACGGGACTTTACCGCGAAGTTGCCAGGCGAACGCGATGATTTCGGCGATGGTCAGGTACAAAGCCTCCGGGATCTGCTCGCCCAGCTCCAGGCGCGCCAGCAGGCGCACCAGCTCGGCATTCTCGTAGATTGGCACCTCGTGTTCACGGGCCAGGGCCAGGATGGCTTCGGCCAGCGCATCGTCGCCCTTGGCACTGAGGGTGGGGGCCTGCTGGCCGTCGTAGCTCAGGGCAATGGCCTGGCGTGTGTGCTTCTGGCTCATGCGTTTTCATCCACCCAACGTTGTTCTACCCGCGTGCGCGGGCCTTGTGGCGGTGTGCCAGGGTGGCACTCCAGGTCGCCGACGTCCAGGCCACGTGCCAGCAGGCGCTCGCGCAGGGCGCCGAGCTGGGTGTCGATCAGCCTGGCGGTTTGCTCACGCTCTGCCCACAGCTGCCCGCTCAGGCGGCCTTGGCTCAGTTGCGCCTGTACCTGTAGTGGGCCGAGTGGAGACAGGTCGAAGGCCAGCTCGATGCGCCACAGGGCTTGCAGCGGGTCTTGTGCTTCATGCTGGCGGTCGGCTTGCTGCTGCGGGGTTTCTTCGCGCTGCAGTTTGACCTGCAACGGGATAAATTCCTGGCCGTGGCGGATCGGCACTTCGGTTTGCCAGGTGGTCTGCAGGTTGCCGTTTTCCAGCGTTCCGGTCTGTTGCAGGCTGCTCATTGCATGGCTTTGCAGGCGGGAAATTGCCGCAGCGGCAAGGCGCAGCAGTTGTTGCACGTCGCCTTCGTCTTCCAGGGCCTTGAGCAGGCGCGAAGGCAGCGGGAACGCGCCCGGCTGCGGCCTGGGGCTGACCCGTTCGAGCATGCCCAGTGCACTGCGGGCCAGCGCCGGCATGGTCACGGCCAGGCTGGCCGGCGCAAGGTTGGCAGCGCCGGCCGGTGAGATCGAGGCCTGGGCGACCAGCCGCAGCAAATGCGCCTTCAGATCGGTGGCGACGCTGGCAGGAAAGCCACCCAGCAGTTTCGCTTCAAGGAAAGCGCCACTGTTGTTCAAGGCCTGGGCAACCGCTTTCGCATCGCCCAGCTGGCGGGCATCTGGCAGGCTGACCAACAGGCGTTCGGCGCTGGCGCGCAGGTCGCCATCGATGCCAGGGTCCCGGGTCATCTGTTGCAGGGCGTTGAGCAGGCCAGGCAACGACGCTTGGCGGTTCTGCTGGGTTAGCAACTGCTGGGCGATGTTGAGTTGGTCCTGCCTGCCGCTAAGTGGCACGAAACGCAGTGACTGGTCACCCTGCACCAGCGCACTGAGCAGGCTGCCGATAGCCAGTGGGCGGGGGCTGTCCACGGTCAGCGTGGCGCCGGCCTGGGCGCTGTTGAGCAGGCTGATCAGTGCCCGGTAGGCCGCAGGCTGGCCAGCGGCCTGGGGCAGTAGCTGGTTGGTCATGACCTTGCCTTGCAGCAGGGTGCCGACGGGGACCTTGCTGGTGTCCAGGCGGGTGAGGGTGGCGAGCTGGCTGGCGCTGGCCTGCTGCAGCATGATCGCCAGATGATTGCTTTCGGTCTGGCTGACGGTGACCTGGCTGCCTTGGGGCAGGGGCTGGCTGGTGCTGGCTTGCAGTTGGGTCTGAAGGCCGTTGGCCTGCATCAGCCGAAGCACCAGCTGAAAGTCGCTGCCCACCTGCCGCATCGCAACCACTTCTGCCTGTGCGGTCTCGCCAGGGGCCATCAAGCCAGGCTGCGGTTGCGTCAGGCGCAGCAGTTCGCCGGTCATGCCCGCCTTCATGGCTTGGGTATTGACTGCGGTTTGTGCAGCGAGACTATTGATTTCAGTCATGATTGTATACAACCTGTCGAACCCGGCCTCTTGGCAGCGCGGCGGCGCATGTAATAATGCCGAGCGCCCGTGGTTGCCATTATAACGGCAGCGCTGGGGGCGACTTGAGACACAGGGCTTCAGGCGACGCCGCACTGAAGCCCTACAAAGATAAGGCGAAACCGTGACCCTTCACCTCCAAGCCGCAGGCCTGGCCTGCGAGCGCGACTGGCGCCTGCTGTTCGAGCAGCTCGATTTCGAGCTGGGTGCCGGCGACATGCTGCAGATCAGCGGCCCCAACGGTAGCGGCAAGACCAGCTTGCTGCGTCTGCTGGCCGGGCTGATGCAGCCGACGGCCGGGCAGATCCTGCTGGGCGGTAAGCCATTGGCCGAGCAGCGCCATGCCTTGGCCAGCATCCTGTTGTGGATCGGCCACGCTGCCGGCATCAAGGACCTGCTCACCGCTGAAGAGAACCTCACCTGGCTGTGCGCCTTGCACCAGCCGGCCAGCCGCGAGGCGATCTGGGCAGCGTTGGAGGCCGTCGGCCTGCGGGGTTTCGAAGACGTACCCTGCCATACCCTGTCAGCCGGCCAGCAGCGGCGCGTGGCCTTGGCCCGGTTGCACCTGGCCTGCCCGCCGTTATGGATTCTTGACGAGCCGTTCACGGCCCTGGACAAGCAAGGCGTGGCACAGCTGGAAGCACACCTGGCGGCCCATTGCGAACAGGGCGGTACGGTGGTGCTGACCACCCACCACACGCTGGAACGCAAACCCTCCGGTTACCGTGAGCTGAACCTGGGGCAATGGGCGGCATGAGCGTATTCGTCTTGTTGTTGCGCCGCGAAGCGCGCCTGCTGTTCCGCCGTCCGGCCGAGCTGGCCAACCCGCTGGTGTTCTTCGCCATCGTCGTGGCGTTGTTCCCGTTGGCGGTCGGCCCGGAAAGCCAATTGTTGCAAACCTTGTCGCCTGGGCTGGTCTGGGTGGCGGCATTGCTGGCGGTGCTGTTGTCGCTGGACGGCCTGTTCCGCAGTGATTTCGAGGACGGCTCGCTGGAGCAATGGGTGTTGTCGCCGCACCCACTGGCGCTGCTGGTGCTGGCCAAGGTGCTGGCGCACTGGATCTTTTCCGGGCTGGCGCTGGTATTGTTGGCGCCGCTGCTGGCGCTGATGCTGGGGCTGCCGAGCCATTGCCTGCCGGTGCTGCTTGGCTCGCTGCTGCTGGGTACGCCGGTACTGAGCCTGCTGGGTGCGGTGGGCGCGGCGCTGACGGTTGGCCTCAAGCGCGGTGGTTTGTTACTGGCGTTGCTGATTCTGCCGTTGTATATCCCTGTATTGATCCTGGGCAGTGGTGCGTTGCAAGCGGCGTTGCAAAATATGCCGGCAACCGGCCACCTGCTCTGGCTTGCCAGCCTCACGGCCCTGGCCGTGACCCTGGCACCCTTTGCGATAGCGGCCGGCCTGAAGATCAGCGTTGGCGAATAACGAGTCCCGGGCTTTCAAGCCCGGCCAATACCCTGGATGTACCTGATGAAAATAAGCTGGACGTGGTTCCACAAGCTGGGCTCCCCCAAATGGTTCTATGCCATCAGCGGCCGCATGCTGCCATGGCTGGCCGGCGCTGCCGTGCTCCTGCTGCTGCTCGGCATCACCTGGGGCCTGGCCTTCGCCCCACAGGACTACCAGCAGGGCAACAGCTTCCGCATCATCTACATTCATGTGCCGGCGGCAATGCTGGCCCAGTCCTGCTACGTGCTGCTGGCGGTGGCCGGGGTGGTGGGGCTGGTGTGGAAAATGAAAATCGCCGATGTCGCCTTGCAATGCGCCGCGCCGATCGGCGCCTGGATGACTGCCGTGGCGCTGGTCACTGGCGCCATCTGGGGCAAGCCGACCTGGGGCAGCTGGTGGGTGTGGGATGCCCGCCTTACGTCCATGCTTATCCTGCTGTTCCTGTACTTCGGCATTATTGCGTTGGGCCAGGCGATCAGTAATCGTGACAGTGCGGCCAAGGCCTGCGCGGTGCTGGCGATTGTCGGCGTGGTTAACATCCCGATCATCAAGTATTCGGTGGAGTGGTGGAACACCCTGCACCAGGGCGCCACCTTTACCCTGACCGAAAAACCGGCGATGCCCGCCGAAATGTGGCTGCCGTTGCTGTGCACGGCGCTGGGTTTCTACTGCTTCTTCGGTGCCGTGCTGCTGTTGCGCATGCGCCTTGAAGTGCTCAAGCGCGAGGCGCGCGCCAGTTGGGTCAAGGACGAAGTGTTGAACAGCCTGGGGCGGAGGGCCGCACAATGAGCTTTGCCACCTTTGGTGACTTTCTCGCCATGGGTCACCATGGCCTGTACGTGTGGTCGGCCTATGGCATCTGCCTGGCCGTGCTGGCGCTGAACGTTGCTGCGCCGCTGTTGGCCCGCCGTCGCTACCTGCAAGAAGAGGCGCGCCGTTTGCGCCGGGAGAACAACCAGTGAATCCGCAGCGCAAGAAACGCCTGTTGCTCATCGTCGGCCTGCTGGTCGGCGTCGGGGTTGCCGTCGGCTTTGCCTTGAGCGCACTGCAGCAGAACATCAACCTGTTCTACACACCCACCCAGATCGCCAATGGCGAAGCACCGCTGGACACCCGCATCCGCGCAGGCGGCATGGTCGAGAAAGGCTCGGTGCAGCGTTCGTCCGACTCGCTGGATGTGCGCTTCGTGGTCACCGACTTCAACAAGTCGGTACCGATCACCTACCGTGGCATCCTGCCCGACCTGTTCCGCGAAGGGCAGGGCATTGTCGCCTTGGGCAAGGTCAACGCCGACGGTGTGGTGGTGGCCGACGAAGTGCTGGCCAAGCACGATGAGAAGTACATGCCGCCCGAGGTCACCAAGGCCCTCAAGGAAAGCGGCCAGGCCGCCACGGGCGGGGAGGCCAAGCCATGAACGCGGCGCTGATAATCCCCGAACTGGGCCAGCTGGCGATGATCCTGGCCATCTGCTTTGCCGCCGTACAGGCCAGTGTGCCGCTGCTCGGCGCCTGGCGTGGCGACAGCCTGTGGATGAGCCTGGCGCGGCCGGCGGCGTGGGGGCAGTTCGCCTTCCTGGCGTTTGCCTTCGCGTGTTTGACCCATGCCTTCATGACCGACAATTTCTCGGTTGCCTACGTAGCCAGCAACTCCAACAGCGCCTTGCCCTGGTACTACAAGTTCAGCGCTGTATGGGGCGCCCACGAAGGTTCGTTGTTGCTGTGGGCGCTGATTCTCGGCGGCTGGACCTTTGCCGTGTCGGTGTTCTCGCGCCAGTTGCCGCAGGTAATGCTGGCCCGCGTGCTGGCGGTGATGGGCATGATCAGCGTGGGCTTCCTGAGCTTCCTTATCATCACCTCCAACCCGTTCCAGCGCCTGCTGCCGCAAGTGCCCACCGATGGCCGTGACCTCAACCCGCTGCTGCAGGACTTTGGCCTGATCGTTCACCCGCCGATGCTGTACATGGGTTACGTGGGCTTCTCGGTGGCTTTCGCCTTCGCCATCGCTGCCTTGCTCGGCGGCCGCCTGGACGCTGCCTGGGCGCGCTGGTCACGGCCTTGGACCATCGTTGCCTGGGCCTTCCTTGGCGTGGGCATCACCCTGGGCTCGTGGTGGGCCTACTATGAGCTGGGCTGGGGTGGCTGGTGGTTCTGGGACCCGGTGGAAAACGCCTCGTTCATGCCCTGGCTGGTAGGCACCGCGCTGATCCACTCGCTGGCAGTGACCGAAAAACGCGGTGTATTCAAGAGCTGGACCGTGCTGCTGGCCATTGCCGCGTTCTCGCTGAGCCTGTTGGGGACCTTCCTGGTGCGTTCCGGTGTGCTGACTTCGGTGCACGCCTTTGCCGCCGACCCGTCGCGGGGCATTTTCATCCTGATCTTCCTGCTGTTCGTGGTCGGTGGTTCGCTCACCCTGTTCGCCCTGCGTGCCCCGGTGGTCAAGAGCCAGGTCGGCTTCGCCCTGTGGTCGCGCGAGACGCTGCTGCTGGCCAACAACCTGGTGCTGGTGGTGGCCGCGTCGATGATTCTGCTGGGCACCTTGTACCCGCTGGTGCTCGATGCCCTGACCGGGGCCAAGCTGTCGGTCGGCCCGCCGTACTTTGATGCCTTGTTCCTGCCGCTGATGGCGCTATTGATGGTGGTGCTGAGCGTGGGTGTGGTGGTGCGCTGGAAGGACACCCCCGGCAAATGGCTGGCCAGCATGATGACCCCGGTGCTGATCGGCAGCGCCATCCTGGCCCCGGTGGCCGGCTTTATCGTCGACGACTTCGACTGGCCGACCCTGACCGCCTTTGCCCTGGCCGCCTGGGTAGTGCTCGGCGGGCTGCGCGACATTCTCGACAAGACCCGCCACAAAGGCCTGCTCAAGGGCCTGCCCGGCCTGGGCCGCAGCTACTGGGGCATGCAGCTGGCCCACCTGGGCCTGGCGGTGTGTGCGTTGGGTGTGGTGCTGTCGAGCAACAACAGCGCCGAACGCGACCTGCGCATGGCCCCGGGCGAAAGCGTCGAGCTGGGCGGTTACCACTTCCTGTTCCAGGGCGCCAAGCACTTCGAAGGGCCGAACTTCATCTCTGACAAGGGCACCGTGGTGGTCAGCCGTGATGGCCGTGAAATCACCACCCTGCACCCGGAGAAGCGCCTGTACACCGTGCAGCAATCGATGATGACCGAAGCCGGCATCGATGCAGGCTTTACCCGCGACCTGTACGTCGCCCTGGGCGAGCCGCTGGAAAACGGCGCGTGGGCCGTGCGCGTACATATCAAACCTTACGTTCGCTGGATCTGGCTGGGCGGTCTGCTGACTGGCCTGGGTGGGTTGCTGGCGGCCCTCGACCGGCGTTACCGCGTCAAGGTCAAGACCCGGGTGCGTGATGCCCTGGGCGTGTCTGGAGCAGCTGCATGAAGCGTTGGATCATGGTAGTCCCCCTGGCAGTGTTCCTGCTGGTGGCGGTGTTCCTCTACAAGGGGCTGTTCCTCAAGCCCGACGAGCTGCCTTCGGCAATGATCGGCAAACCGTTCCCGGCGTTTTCGCTGGCCTCGACTCAGGGCGACCGCACCCTGACCCAGGCCGACTTGCAGGGCCGCCCGGCGCTGGTCAACGTATGGGCCACTTGGTGCCCGTCGTGCAAGGTCGAGCACCCGTACCTTAACCAGCTGGCACAGCAAGGCGTGGTGATTCACGGGGTCAACTACAAGGACGACAATGCCGCCGCGCAAAAATGGCTGGCCGAGTTCCACAACCCTTATCAGCTGGATATCCGCGACGAGCAGGGCAGCCTGGGTCTGGACCTGGGCGTGTACGGCGCGCCGGAAACCTTCCTGATCGACGCCAAAGGCATCATTCGCTACAAACACGTGGGCATTGTCGATGCCACGGTGTGGCGCGAACAGCTGGCCCCGCTTTACCAGGGCCTGGTCGATGAGGCCAAGCCATGAGGCGTTGGCTGGCGGCTGTCGTGCTGGGCATGAGCCTGGCCGGCGTGGCCAAGGCGGCCATCGACACCTATCAGTTCCGCGACGAGGCCGAGCGCGAGCGCTACCAGCAACTGACCAAGGAGCTGCGCTGCCCCAAGTGCCAGAACCAGGACATCGCCGATTCCAATGCACCGATTGCCGCCGACCTGCGCCGGGAAATCTTCCGCATGCTCGGCGAGGGTAAGAGCAACCAGCAGATCGTCGACTTCATGGTCGACCGCTATGGCGACTTCGTGCGCTACAAGCCGGCGCTCAGCGGGCGTACCTGGCTGTTGTGGTTCGGCCCGGGGATTCTGCTGGCCGGCGGTTTCGTGGTGTTGGCGGTGATCGTGCGCCGGCGTCGCGGTACGGTTGTGCAGGGCGGCAATGAATTGACTGCCGAAGAACGCGAGCGTCTCGCCAAACTGCTGGAAAAAGAACAGACCCATGATTGAATTCTGGCTTAGCGCGGGCCTGCTGCTGCTCGCTGCCCTCAGCTTTTTGCTGATCCCTATCCTGCGTGGCCGTCGTCGTCAGCAGGAAGAAGACCGCACCGCCCTGAACGTGGCCCTGTACCAGGAGCGTGTTGCCGAACTGGCCGCCCAGCAGGCGGCTGGCGTGCTTGATGAGGTGCAGATGACCAAGGGCCGTGACGAGGCTGCGCGCGAATTGCTGGCCGATACCGAAGGCGCCGAGGCACCGCGCCAGGGCCACTTGGGCAAGGCCCTGCCGCTGCTGGCGGCTGTGCTGGTACCGCTGATGGCGCTTGGGCTGTACCTGCATTTTGGTGCGGCCGACAAGGTGGCCCTGACCCAGGAATTCGCCGAGGCGCCCAAGTCGATGGAAGAAATGACCACGCGTCTGGAGCGCGTGGTGCAGGCCCAGCCGGATTCGGCCGAGGCCATGTACTTCCTGGGCCGCGCCTACATGGCCGAGCAACGCCCGGCTGATGCGGCGCGCACCTTCGAGCGGGCCGTGGCCCTGGCCGGCCGCCAGCCCGAGCTGCTGGGACAATGGGCTCAGGCCCTGTATTTTGCTGCTGACAAACAGTGGAGCCCGCAGTTGCAGGCGCTGACTGACGAAGCCTTGAAAGCCGACCCCAACGAAGTGACCAGCCTGGGCCTGCGCGGCATTGCTGCCTTCGAAGGTGAGCGTTACCAGGAAGCCATCGACTACTGGAAGCGCCTGCTGGCGCAGCTGCCGGAAGGTGACGCATCGCGTGACGCCCTGCAGGGCGGTATCGACCGCGCTGTCGAGCGCCTGGGGGGGGCTGTGGCAGAAGCTTCACCCGCACCTGCGGCGGCTCGCCTGAAAGTGCGGGTGGAGCTGGCGGCGGCGCTGAAGGACAAGGTCAAGCCGGACGACACCGTGTTCATCTTTGCCCGCGCCAGCAATGGCCCGCCCATGCCGCTGGCGGCCAAGCGGGTGACGGTGGCGCAGTTGCCGATCGAGGTGGAGTTGTCTGATGCTGACGCGATGATGCCGCAGATGAAACTGTCGCAATTTGCCGAAGTCCAACTGGTTGCACGTGTATCGCGCGCTGGCCAGCCTACTCACGGCGAATGGATTGGCCAGGGTGCCCCACTGCCCAGCGCCACCCAGGCTACCCAGCGCCTGACCATCGACAGCCCCGACCAGTAAGAGAGCAATGCCATGCACAGCACCGTCCGCCTGACCCTGATTACCCTGGCCCTGGGTTTGTCTGCGTGTACGGTGCATCAGCCGTATGAGCAGCCTGAACCCCCGATTGAACGCGTGCCGCCACAGGGACCGGTGGTCAAGCCGTTGCCGGGCGGGCAGCCATCGACCCAACCGAGCAAGCCGGCGGCGATTCCCAAACCGATGCCGCGTACCTCGGCCAGCTTTGCGCCACCGCCTGGCGGGGCCAGCCATTGGGACCCGAAGCTGGGTGTTTATGTATTGGAGAAACAGCCCAATACCTTCTACCGGCAGCGTACTTATTACCGGTTCAACAACGGCTGGAGCTGGTCGCTGAGCCCGAATGGTCCTTGGCAAGAAACGGATAGCAGTGGTGTTCCAGGCGGGTTAGGTCGCGCATTCGCCCAGTAACACCAACCTCGAAGTTGCCGTTGCCGTTGCCGTTGCCGTTGCCGTGGCTTTTGCTTCTAAGCGCGCGATAGATCAGGCGCCGCCGATTGCGACTTCAGGAGGCCGAGCGTAGGGATTGCGGAGGGAGATGACGGGCATGGATGCCCGTCAAGCGCTGAGGCCCCATGGATGGGGCCTGCAGCGCGTGCTCCCGGGAGCAAGCCCGTAGCGAGGGAACCCCGGAGCGCAGCGTAGGGGCCGTATGATAGGAGCCAGCGTTTTTTGGTTACTTTTTGTCGCGTTTGAAAAAAAGTGACCCGCCGTAAGGGCGGAAAGGTGAGTGTGCGCCACCCTCGGGAATGAATGTCTACTCGATGTGAATGCCCACATCCAAGAAGCAAGAAGCAAGAAGCAAGATTCGTCTGTTTTGAATCAGTGAACAGTCCATTTGCGATGGCGACGCTGATTCACCTTTTCGCCCTTACGGCGAGTCACTTTTTGTCAAACGCGACAAAAAGTAACCAAAAAACGCTGCGCTCCCATCATCCGGCCCCTACGCTGCGCTCCGGGGTTCCCTCACTCCGGCCTTGCTCCCGGGAGGACCGCGCTGCAGGCCCCATCCTGGGGCCCAGCGCTTGACGGGCATCCATGCCCGTCACCTCCCTCCGCAAGGCCTGCGTTCGGCCTCCTGAAGTCGCGAAGATCAAGATCAAGATCAAGATCAAGAGCGGGAACGGTGTGGGCGGTACAGTGCAGTTTTGACTTGATATTTCTATTGACTGTACTGGTTGCTAACTCCGCATAATGACCTATCGAATTGACCGGAGGTGGCATGCGCAAAACAGTCCTGGTACTGGTGGAAACCGTCGACAATTACCTGTCCTTACTAGAGCAGGCCGGTTACTGCCTGATTCGCGCCCCCTCGCCGCAACTGCGCTCCCATGCCATTCAGCAACACGCCAGTGAAATCGATGCCGTACTCACTCGCGGTCCGCTGGGCCTGACTGCCGCCGAAATCGATGCCTTGCCCAACCTGCAGATCATCTGTGTGATCGGCGCCGGCTACGAGCAAGTCGACCTGGCCGCCGCGGCTGCCAGAGGGATCACCGTCACCAATGGTGCCGGTGCCAATGCCAACGCAGTCGCCGACCACACTCTGGCTCTGGTGCTGGCACTGCTGCGCGACATTCCTCGCGCCGATGCCAGCACCCGTCGCGGCGAATGGAACCGCGTCATCAGCCCCTCGGTGAGTGGCAAGCGCCTGGGCATTCTTGGCCTCGGCGCAGTCGGGCAGGCGATTGCCAAGCGTGCCAACCTGGGCTTCGACATGCCCGTCAGCTACCACAGCCGCACGCCGCGTGAAGAAGTGCCTTACACCTGGCACGACAGCCCGCTGCACCTGGCCGCTGCCGTCGACATTCTGGTCGTGGCCACCCCCGGTGGCGCCAACACCCGGCATCTGGTCGATGCCAACGTGTTGGAAGCGCTAGGGGTCGAGGGCTATCTGGTGAACATTGCCCGCGCCAGTGTAGTTGACACCGATGCACTGGTAACTGCATTGCAGCAAGGCCAGCTGGCAGGTGCCGCGCTGGACGTGTTCGATGACGAACCGGCCGTGCCCGACGCCCTCAAGACGCTTGGCAACACCGTGCTCACGCCCCACGTGGCCGGCCAGTCGCCGGAGGCCGCACGCGACACGGTAACCCTGGTACTGCGTAACCTGCAGGCGTTCTTTGCAGGTGAGCCCGTCTTGACCCCGGTTCGCCCGTAAACCTATATCAGCCATCTGCCTGGCAACACCCGGGCAACAAGGAGTGTGTGCATGCAACTCGACATCTTCCAGGTCGATGCCTTTTCCGCCAAACCGTTCGGTGGCAACCCGGCCGCCGTGATTCCGCTGCAAAGCTGGCTGCCGGACGATGTGCTGCAGCGCATCGCCGAAGAGAACAACCTGTCGGAAACCGCCTATTTCGTGCGCAATGGTGAAACCTACGACCTGCGCTGGTTCACCCCGACTGTAGAAGTTGATCTGTGCGGCCATGCCACGCTTGCCTCGGCCTATGTGCTGTTCGAGCAACTGGGCGAGCAGGCCCAGGTGCTGCGTTTCAACACCCGCAGCGGCGAGTTGCGCGTCAGCCGTGGCGCTGACGGGCTGCTGGCGATGGATTTCCCGGCCAAGCGGCCGGTTGCAGTGGATATCCCGGCAGGGTTGCTGCAAGCGTTGGGTTTGAACCAGGCTCAGGCGTTGTACCAAAGCGACGACTATGTGGTGGTGATCGATGATGCGTTGATCCTCGACACCCTGAAGCCGGACTTCGTTGCGTTGAACACGTTCGACGTGCGTGGTATTGCCGTGACGGCGGCAGGGCGTGGTTTTGATTTTGTCACCCGCTGGTTCGGCCCGCGGGTTGGCGTGAATGAAGACCCGGTAACCGGTTCGGCCCACACCTCGCTGGCACCGGTGTGGGCGGAGCGCCTGGGCAAGCGGGTACTCAGCTGCGAGCAGGGCGGGGCGCGCAAAGGGCAGCTGCAGTGCGAAGTGCCGGGCAATGGCCGGGTAATCATCAGCGGGCGGGCAGCGTTGTACCTGCGCGGTACCGTCTACTTCTGAGGCCCGTTCAGGCATCTATACTGGCTGGCTCTTTCCCTGTTCAAGGAGCCAGCCATGGCCCTGGAAAAACAAGGCACTTGCCTGTGTGGCGCCACCACGCTCAAGGTTACTGTAGACAACACCCATGTCAGTGCCTGCCATTGCAGCATGTGCCGCAAATGGACTGGCGGCCCGCTGCTGGTTGTGGAATGCAGCCGGCCCCCGGTGATCGAAGGGCGTGCGCCCTCGGTGTATGAGTCGTCTGACTGGGCTCAGCGCGCGTTTTGCGGCCAGTGCGGCACGCACCTGTATTACCGGCTCAAGGCCAACGACTTCCATGCCGTGCCGGTCGGCCTGCTCGACTGTGACCAGGCGTGGGATTTCAACCTGCAGATTTTCGTGGAAGAAAAACCCGCCTGGTACTGCTTCGCCAACCAGACCAAGGAATTGACTGGCCAAGAGGTGTTCGAGCAGAACAGCTGATTGCTCATCGGGTACCGGTTCGAATCGGCGGCATGAAACACCGTGCAAACTTGCAAAACCGGTGCATTCCTGAGAAAAGGGCGGCTTTGTTTTCCCGCGTTGGAGCGTGCCCGTGAGCCAAGAATTGCAGATCATCGACCTAGTGGAGGGTGATGGCAAAGCCGCCGTCAAAGGCGCCCTGATCACCACCCAGTACACCGGCTGGCTGGCCGACGGCAGCGAGTTCGATTCGTCCTGGTCACGCGGCAAGCCGTTCCAGTGCGTGATCGGCACCGGCCGGGTGATCAAAGGCTGGGATCAAGGCCTGATGGGCATGCGTGTGGGTGGCAAGCGCAAGCTGCAGGTTCCAGCACACCTGGGCTATGGCGAGCGCAGCGTGGGGGCGATTCCGCCGAATTCGGATTTGACCTTCGAGATCGAATTGCTGGAAGTGCTGACGCGGGATGATTGAGCTGCTGCATTGCAACCCCAGGTTCTTGCAGCTTACACAATTGCGCAACACCCATCCCCTAACCTAGGCCTTGCCTAGGGAACGGCATCTACCTCCAGGGAGGAACCAAACGGGTTCAGGGCACTCTGACCCTCACTCGTTGCCAAGGATGGCATTCACTACAAGGGCGCCCTGCAGCTGATGGGGCGATGTGGCGGGTTGACGCGATTTTCTTTGCCACACGAGCCTGCCTTGATGAAGTTGCCAACATTCTTCCGCCGTCGCCGTCACTTGCTGCTGAGCCTGGTGCTTACGGCTGTTGCCGTACCGCTGGCGCTGGAGGCTGTCGAAAGCCGTGCGCAACCGGTGGATGGCACCCAGACCCTGGTGTTCCTGCGCCATGCCGAGAAGCCGGGCGAGGGGCTGGGCCAGTTGAACTGCCAAGGCCTGAACCGTGCGCTGGACCTGGCCACGGTGTTGCCCGAGCGCTTTGGCAAGGCCGATTACGTGTTTGCTGCCAACCCTTCGCGGCATGTCGAAGAAGGCAGCAAGGACGAAAGCTACAGCTACATCCGCCCGTTGATGACCATCACCCCCAGCGCCATCCGTCTGGGCCTGCCGGTGAACATCGACTATGGCGCCAACGACACCGCCGAACTGGCTGACGAGCTGCTGAGCGACAAGTACCGCAATGCAACCATCTACACCGCCTGGTCGCATGGTTACCTCCCGGAGTTGATCAATACCGTGGCCGGCAAGGCGCTGGGGGAAGAGCGGGTGATTACCGATGACTGGAACGGCGATGACTTCGATACCCTCTATGTACTGACCCTGACCTGGCACGACGGCAAGGCCAGCCTGCTTAGCCGCAATGTGCGCCAGGGTTTGAATGACGGTGCGCAGAGCTGCCCGACATGAGGTTGTAGTGCAGCGTTGGCCCGAATGATGAGTTGGCCTGTACCGGCCTGTTCGCGGGTTTACCCGCGAACAGGCCGGTACAGGCAGCTAAAGATTCAGCGCCCGAAACGCATCGGCCAACCCACCACCTTCTTCGCCCGTGGGGTGGCATAGGTGCGTACCTTGGAGGTGCTCAAGCCCATGCGCACCAGCGACTCGGCAATGGTCACCGCCGCGCTAACCCCATCCACCACCGGCACGCCGGTGCGTTGGCGAATCTGCTCGTCGAGCCCGGCCATGCCGCCGCAACCCAGGCAGATCACCTCGGCCTTGTCATCACGCACGGCTCGCTCGGCCTGCTCCACGATGGCTTCCACCGCACGCTGCGGGTCTTCTTCCAGTTCCAGCACGGCCAGGCCGCTGGCCCTTACCGAGGCACACCGGTCGTACAGCCCGGAGAGCTTCAAACGGTCCTCGATCAGCGGCACGGTGCGGTCCAGGGTGGTCACCACCGAGTAAGCATGGCCCAGGTACATCGCCGTGCTGGCGGCTGCATCGGTAATGTCCACTACCGGTACGTTCAGCAGCTCCTGCAAGCCTTCACGGCCGTGTTCACCATAGCCGGCCTGGATCACGGCGTCGTAGGGGCCTTCATAGGCCAGCACCCGGTCCATCACTGCGATGGCAGCCAGGTAACTCTCGAAATTGCCTTCCACCGACTCGGCGCCAAACCAGGGGGTGAGGCCAATGATCTCGGTGCCGGGGCTGGCGACACTGCGCGCTTGTTCGGCAATGGCCTCGGTGATGGCTTCGGTGGTGTTGACGTTGGCAATCAGAATACGCATGGGCTGTCTTCCTTGATCAATGGCTGCTGTGGTCGACGGCGATACACTCGCCGCTGACGTCGTGGTAGTGACGGTTGCGAGGTGCGATCAGCAGGTACAGGGCGGCGGCGATGCCGGCACCGATCAGCCAGGAGAACGGCGCCACATGCTGGAAGTGGGGGACCAGCGCCAGGACGATGGCCAGCAGTGCGGCCGGCACGAAGGCTGCCACGGCGCGCAGGTTGATGCCCTTGGTGTAGTGGTAGGCACCGGCCGGGTCTTCGCTGTAGAGCTGCGGCACGTTGATGCAGCCTTTGCGCAGCAACCAGTAGTCGGACATGATCACCCCGTACAGCGGGCCGAGCAGGGCGCCCAGGCCCGACAGGAAGTACACGATCACCAATGGGCTGTTGTACAGGTTCCACGGCAGGATCAGCACCGCCACGGTGGCACTGATCAACCCGGCGCGGCGGAAGTTGAGGTGACGCGGCGCGAGGTTGCTGAGCACGAAGGCCGGGGCGACGAAGTTGGCCATGATGTTCACCGCCACCGTGACGATCAGGAAGGCCAGGCAGCCGAGTACCAGGAAGGGCGTGCTCGGGATGGCAGCGACGATCTGCGTCGGGCTGTCGATGATCTGGCCGTTGATCTGGAACTGCGCGCCGCTCAGCACCACGGTGATGATGGCGAATACCAGGATGTTCACCGGCAGGCCCCAGAAGTTGCCCACGCGAATGGTCTTGCGGCACGGCGAGGAGCGGGCGAAGTCACAGAAGTTCAGCACCAGGGTGCCGTAAATCGCCAACCACAGCGCACCGCCGGCAAAGATGTTGCGCCACATCTCGTAGCCAGTCAGCGGTGTAGCCACCGACCAGGCGATGCGCGTGTCGGCCTGGAAGTACATGAACACCGCCAGGGCCGAGACGGTCAGCAGGATCACCGGGCCGGCGAAACTCTCGTAGCGGCGCACCATCTCCATGCCGTAGGCCAGGATCACCAGCTGCACCAGCCAGATCGACACGAAGCACACCCAGCCCAGGCTTGAAAGGCCGAGGATGCTGTCATGGTCGTAAGCTGCCATGTGCGGCCACACCGCTGTCAGTAGCACGCGCAGCACCACGGAGGCGAGGTAGGTCTGGATGCCGAACCAGGCGATGGCGATGACTGCGCGAATCAGCGCCGGGATCTGTGCACCGTGGATGCCGAAGGCAATGCGGCTGATGACGGGGAAGGGAACGCCGGTTTTCTGCCCCATGTAGCCGGACAGGTTCATGAAGACGTACACCAGCGCTGCGCCAATGGCCAGCGACAGCAGAATCTGCCAGCCGCCCAGACCGAGGGCGAACAAGCCCATGGCAAACGAGTAGTTGGCGATATTGTGCACATCGTTTGTCCACAACGCGAAGATGCTGTATCCACCCCAGCGGCGGCCTTCGATACGGGTAGGCGCAAGGTCGCGGTTATGCAGACGCGGGCTCAGGGCCAGCGCGGACTGGCTGCCGTCAAGTGTGGAAGCAGGGTGGGTGCTGGCGACGGATAGTTCAGGGGCAAGGTCGAGGCTGGTACTCATTCCGGCGGGCTCCTGATGCACATGGACTGCGATGAGCGGGCATGCGCACGGGCTCGCCATCTCGTCAGTGCAGCTTGGCATCACAGGGTTCTGGGCGCGGCGGCCGGTTTTGGTCCGGCGTCGCGGGTTCTTGTGTATTTATGTTTTGTTTGGTTTGTATACAAAACACGAGGACACAAAAGCGAGTTCCATGCCAAGGAAAGAGCAAGCGCTAAAGGGCTATCATTTCTAATCTAGGGCTTCGAAAGATAACTTCATGAAATTCAGGCATTATAAGTTGACCACATAAACAGGTTTAAATTTTTGGCCTGATAATTAGTTGATCAAATGGTCAAAATTAGTTGCAAGGTGGTGTGTAACGTATTGGGGCGTTACCGGGGAAAGTGCACACAAAAATGGCACTTAAGGTGACATTCTTGTGTACAAAAAATAGTCAGGTTTTCCTGTGGCGTTTCTCAATCCATCGGCGGCAACCGCCGCTTCACCGGGCTTTTCTTGATGATCGCGGTGTTGGTGTCAGCCAGCACATTGATGCGGTCGAGCAAGGTGTCCAACTGTTCCATGGAGCGTACATGCAGGCGGGCAATAAAGCAGTCCTCGCCGGTGACCTTGTCGCACTCGGTGAACTCGGGGATGGCAATGATCTGCCGCTCCACCTCCTGCAACTGCCCCGGCAGCGGGCGAATGCGCACGATGGCCTGCAACTGGTAGCCAAACGCGCGTGGGTCGACCTCCACGGTGTAGCCGCGCAGCACGCCACGTTCTTCCAGCCGGCGCAGGCGCTCACTGACGCTGGGTGCGGACAGCCCGCTCACCTGCGCCAGGGCCTTCAGCGAGCGGCGCGAATCCTCCATCAGTGCATTGATCAAGAGTTGGTCGATAGCGTCAGTCATGCTCACCTCAATAGGGAATTCGCGTTATTTGCCTTGATAGTAAAGGCATGTATGCCAATCTGCCTTCGTTATCCGCTGGATGGCACACCGGTATCCTTTGCATACTGTTGCCATCGTCAACGGGAGGTTTGAGATGGACAGTTCATTGCGCCGTGGCTCGCTGGAAATGGTCGCTGCCATGCTGATTTCCGGGACCATCGGCTGGTTCGTGCTGGTGTCCGGCCAGCCCGTGCTGGAGGTGGTGTTCTGGCGCTGCGTGTTCGGCGCCGTGACCTTGCTGGTGATCTGCGCCGTTTTTGGCTTTCTGCGGCCGGGAGTGATCAGCCGTACGGCGTTCTTGTTGGCGATGGCCAGCGGTGTGGCGATTGTCGGTAACTGGTTACTGTTGTTTGCCTCGTACTCACGGGCGTCGATTGCCATTGGCACGGCGGTGTACAACGTGCAGCCGTTTCTGCTGGTGGGGCTGGCGGCGCTGTTCCTGGGCGAGAAGATTACCTTGGCCAAGGTGACCTGGCTGAGCGTCGCCTTCCTCGGCATGTTGGCCATCGTCAGTGCCCATGGCGCGGGGCAGGGTGGCGGTGAGGATTATCTGCTGGGGATTGCCCTGGCGCTGGGGGCGGCGTTCTTGTACGCAATCGCTGCACTGATCATCAAGCGCCTGAGTGGCACGCCGCCTCACCTGATTGCATTGATCCAGGTAACCACCGGTGTGCTGATGCTGGCACCCTGGGTCAGGCCTGGCGGGTTGCCCGGAGAAGTGCCGGCGTTGGCCAGCCTGCTGGCACTGGGCATGGTGCACACCGGCCTGATGTATGTGTTGCTTTACAGTGCCATCCAGCGTCTGCCCACGGCGTTGACCGGGGCGCTGTCGTTCATCTACCCGATTGCGGCGATTCTGGTGGACTGGGTGGCGTTCGGGCATCGGCTGGCGCCGCTGCAGTGGCTGGGCGTGGGTTTGATCCTGGTGGCGGCGGCGGGGATGCAGCAGGGCTGGTGGTTCCGTTCTGCACAAGTGGCGGTCAAGGGGTAGAATGGCGGCCTTTTCATTTGTTTGCGACCCACCATGACTTCGCCGATCCACACCCTTGAGCAACACCTGCTCGCCGCGTTCGACCCTGCCCCGCAGGAAACCCGCCGATTGTTTCACGGCCGTGGCCGCTGCTGGCTGGGCCTGGAGCAAGTGACGGTCGACTGGTTGCAGGGTGTGCTGTCGGTGGCCTTGTTCCGCGAGCCACCCGAAGGCCAGCTGGCTGAACTGGAGGCCATGTTGCGTGCCTTTGCCGAACGCCCGCAGTGGTCTGGCCAGGCGATCCTCATTCAGCACCGCTACCTGCCCGACAGCCCGGGCCAGTGGCTGCTGGGCGAGCCGTGCCAGCAGCGTGAAGTGGTCGAGGATGGCCTGAGCTACCTGCTGGACCTGGGCGTGCGGCAGAACAATGGCCTTTTCCTCGACATGCGCTACGGCCGGCGCTGGGTACGCGAGCAGGCAGCGGGCAAGCGAGTGTTGAACCTGTTCGCCTACACCTGCGGTTTTTCGGTAGCGGCGATTGCCGGTGGCGCCGAGCAGGTGGTGAACCTGGACATGGCCAAGTCGGCGTTGTCCCGTGGCCGTGATAACCACCGCCTGAATGGCCACGATCCATCGCGGGTGGCCTACCTGGGGCATGAGCTGTTCAAATCGTGGGGCAAGGTGCGCAAGTACGGGCCTTATGACCTGATCATCATCGACCCGCCCACCTTCCAGCGCGGCAGCTTTGTGCTGACCCAGGATTACGCGAAGATCCTGCGGCGGTTGCCGGAGTTGCTGAATGCGGGGGGCACAGTGCTGGCGTGTGTGAACGACCCGGGGATCGGGCCGGAGTTTCTGATCGAGGGGATGGCGGAGCAGGCGCCGACGTTGGCGTTTGTCGAGCGGTTGGAGAACCCGCCGGAGTTTCCCGATGTGGACCCGGCGGGGGGCTTGAAGGCTTTGGTGTTCCGCCAGGTTTGATGTTGCTCTTGCCGGCCTCTTCGCGGCTAAAGCTGCTCCCACAGGGATCGCGATGAGGCCGGTAAGGCTTACCCGGGTTATTGACCGCTATAGATCTGGTCGAACACGCCACCGTCATTGAAGTGGGTCTTCTGCACGGTGCGCCAGTCACCAAAGGTTTTCTCCACCGACAGGAAGTCCACTTTCGGGAAGCGGTCGGTGTACTTGGCCAGTACCGTCGCATCACGTGGGCGCAGGTAGTTATTGGCGGCGATCTCCTGGGCTGCTGGCGACCACAGGTACTTCAGGTATTCCTCGGCCACGGCCTGGGTACCCTTCTTGGCCACCACCTTATCCACCACGCTCACAGGGGGCTCGGCCTCGGCCGACACGCTTGGGTAAACCACTTCGAACTGGTCGCGACCGAACTCGCGCGCGATCATTTCGGCTTCGTTCTCAAAGGTGACCAGCACGTCGCCGATCTGGTTGGTCATGAACGTGGTGGTGGCAGCACGGCCACCGGTATCCAGCACCGGCGCTTGCTTGAACAGCTTGCCAACGAAGTCACGGGCCTTGGCCTCGTCACCGCCTTGCTTGAGCACATAGCCCCAGGCGGACAGGTAGGTGTAGCGGCCGTTACCCGAGGTTTTCGGGTTGGGCACGATCACCTGCACACCGTCCTTGAGCAGGTCGGGCCAGTCTTTCAGGGCTTTCGGGTTGCCCTTGCGCACGATGAACACGGTGGCCGAGGTGAACGGCGCGCTGTTGTTCGGCAGGCGGGTTACCCAGTTGTCCGGTACCAGCTTGCCGTTGTCGGCCAGGGCGTTGATGTCGGTGGCCATGTTCATGGTGATGACGTCGGCCGGCAGGCCATCGATCACTGCACGCGCCTGCTTGCTGGAGCCACCGAAGGACATCTGCACGTTGACCTTCTCTTTGTGCTCGGCTTCCCAGTGTTTCTGGAAGGCTGGGTTGTAGTCCTTGTAGAAGTCGCGCATCACGTCGTAGGAAACGTTCAGCAGGGTAGGGGCGGCCTGGGCGAGGTTGCCCAGGGCCAGGCCTGCGGCGAGCAGCGAGGCGGTGAAGAGTTTTTTCACGTTGCTTCCTTGTTATGGTTCAGATGTTTGGCAGTAAGCCCGCGACTATAGCGTTTGGTTCCTGGGGCTTTAAAGACGAAATGGCTCTTTGCTTATTCGGTTTTCGGGAACAGCACATTCCCACACCGGGAACAGAATGCCGCGCCATGCTCATGGGTCTTCTTGCGGCAAGTCGGGCAATCATGCTGCAACTGCTCCCCGCGCATGGCATTGGCCAGCTCGGCGGTAAAGATCCCGGTCGGCACGGCAATAATCGAGTAACCAGTAATCATCACCAGCGACGACAGCACCTGGCCCAGGGGCGTCTTCGGCACGATATCGCCAAACCCCACGGTAGTGAGCGTGACGATGGCCCAGTAGATACCCTTGGGGATGCTGGTAAAGCCATGCTCCGGCCCTTCGATCACATACATCAAGGTGCCGAACACGGTTACCAAGGTCGAGACCGTGACCAGAAACACGATGATCTTCTGCTTGCTGCCGCGCAGTGCCTCCATCAGGTAATGGGCCTGCTTGAGGTACGGGCTGAGCTTGAGCACGCGGAAGATCCGCAGCATCCGGATCACCCGGATGATCAGCAGGTACTGGGCGTCGCTGTAGTACAGCGCGATGATCCCCGGCACGATTGCCAGCAAGTCGACAAGACCATAGAAACTGAAGGCATAGCGCAGGGGCTTGGGTGAGCAGTACAGGCGGGTGAGGTACTCGGCCAGGAAGATCGCGGTAAAGCCCCATTCGATGGCAGCGAGCAGGCCGGCGTAGCCTTGGTGTATTTCGTCGATGCTGTCGAGGATCACCGTGACCAGGCTGGCGAGGATGATCAGCAGGAGGATCTTGTCGAAGCGGCGGCCGGCTACGGTGTCGGTCTGGAAGACGATTACATAGAGCCGCTCGCGAATTGATTGCGGGGTTTGCATGGCTTGTGATCCGGATACGTAAGCAACAAGCCTAAAAGGTCAGTATCCGAGGCTGCAACAGGCTGAACTGGCAAAAATGCCAGTTTCAGGTACGTGAGTGTTGGCCGCAGCCTGGCGTCAGGCTTGGGCGAGTGTGTGAGATGGTAATGAAAAGGGTAACTGAACTACGGGGCCTGGCATGGCGGACGCTGGCTTATACCGCTTATGGCTATTTGCAAAAGGAGCCGGGCGCTGCGTTGGGGTTCAATGGTGAGCGGAAGGACGAGCTGCTGCAAGCCTATGCACTGGGCAATGGGCATCGGTTCTATTGCCCTGCACTTATGCGTTTTTTCAGCCCGGATGTGTTGAGCCCGTTCGGTAAGGGAGGGGTCAACACTTATTCCTATTGCCAAGGTGATCCGGTCAATCGCTTAGACCCGACTGGTGGAACAGGCATTTTGAAACGCTCGCCGGGGCGGGCAAGGCAAGTGGCGGTGGTCAGGCCTGTAAAAGCGATTGAAGATCGAATTTCCCCGGAGTTCAAAAAAGGTCCCGGCAAGTATCAGCTTGCGAGCGCTGTTTCGCGTGAAGTCGTTGAATACAGCGGTTCTGGCTTTACCGAAGGCTTCAGTGGTGCGCCTGTGAAGGTACGTCCCGTAGGGGTGGTAACAGGCGTACAGCCACGAGGGCCAACTATTGATGAGCTTGGAGAGTCTTGGCAGAACCATTGGCGCTGGGAACACAGGCCTGGCGCACAGCCGATGAGTCTGGACCACATGATTCCCAATCATCAGCGGGCCCACGGCTCTCAGATTGCCGATATCGAGCAGTCCAGGGCGTTTATCAGGGAGCAGGAAGCACGCCAGGAAATAGATGTTCAGGTGCTGGCATCCTTTGGTCATTGGTAATTGGCACAAGGGGCTGACAAAGTCCTGCACACCCGATGTTCTCCGCCTTCAGTTATGTAGACGCCAAATATCCCGACGCAGTAAAAGCTGCAAGAAGTGGTTGCCCGAATGCATCAGCCAGCAGGCCAGTACGAACGGCGCTGTAAGCCCGGCAATGGGCATCAAGTTGAACAGCGGTTGTAGCAACAGTGCCAAGGCAATGGCCAGCAGGGTCACCCAGGGCTTTTCGCCTTGTCGGCTAAAGGCCAATGCTGCCAGCGCGGCATTGAAGCCATACAGGCCCAGCCAGGTGGCTTGCACCTGGTCAGCGAGCAGTGCCACGCCGCCGCCGATGGCCGAGCCGATCACGGCCCACATCGCGGCATAAGGGTTGGCGATGAACATGCCGACCATGATCAGCAATCCGGCCAAAGGTTGGTCGAGCAGGAAAATCTGGCCCACACCTCGCGCCAGGGCATACAGCGGATCGGCCTCGACGAAGCCGCTGGGCGAAGGGCTGGCGAACAGCAGCGTGCCCCAGCCCAGCAACACGAACGGAGCCGTGTAGGCGATCAGCAGCTTGCCGCCGCGTTTGCGCCACTGGTGGGTGATGATGCTGGACAGGCCGCCTGCAGCAATGATCAGCGGTGGCAGCATGACCGACCACGGCAGCACGGCGCTGATCAGCAGGCCAATCAGCACACCGTTGTAGCAGTACAGCCCGGCCTGGCGGTCGGCGCGGTCGTAACCACGGGCCTGGGCGGTGAGCAGGCCGGCCAGGGCACCGAGCAGGGCACCGCCGACCAGGTCGGGGGCGGTCAGCAGGATGGCCAGCAGGCAGCACAGGCCGCACAGGGGGTTGCGCAGCAGCAGCACCTGGCTGAAGCCGTTGAGTAACGCCGTGGCCCAGTCGGGGCACGGGTTGACGAAATTTTTGGTGTACATGGGGCAGTCAGTGAGGTTGAAGGGAAGCGGTGGGCCTCTTTGGGCCTCGGGTTTTCCGCTGTTCTGTAAAGCACCACCGACCCTGTTGGAGCGGGCGTGCCCGCGAATGCGTCAGTACAGGCAACATTGTTGCCCCTGCTGGCCTCTTCGCGGGCACGCCCGCTCCCACAGGAGATGTGCAGTGGCTTAGATCAAGGTCTCGATCCGCAGCGTGTTAGTCGAGCCCGGCTTGCCAAAAGGCACACCGGCCGTGATCAACAACGTGTCGCCACGGCTGGCCATGCCTTGCGCCTGGGCAATCTCCAGCGCAGTCGACACAACCTCGTCCACCTGGCGCAGGCGGTCGTTGACCACCGAATGCACGCCCCACGCCACGCTCAGGCGGCGAGCGGTGTTCAGGTTCGGTGTCAGGTTGAGGATCGGTGCCCGTGGCCGCTCGCGTGCAGCACGCAGGGTGGAGGTGCCCGACTCGCTGTAGTTGACCAGCACTGCAACCGGCAGGATGCCGCTGATACGGCGGATGGCGCAGCTGATGGCGTCCGATACGGTGGCTTCGGCTTTTGGCCGGCCAACGTCGAGCTGGGCCTGGTAGTCCGGGCCGTTTTCCACTTGGCGGATGATCTTGCTCATCATCTGCACGGCTTCCAGCGGGTAGTCGCCTGAGGCGGTCTCGGCCGACAGCATCACCGCATCGGCACCTTCGGCCACGGCATTGGCCACGTCGGTGACTTCGGCGCGGGTCGGGGCCGGCGAGAAGCGCATGGATTCGAGCATCTGCGTGGCCACCACCACTGGTTTGCCCAGCTGGCGGCAGGTGCCGATGATGCGTTTCTGGATCTGCGGCACGCTTTCGGCGGGCACTTCCACACCCAGGTCACCACGGGCCACCATGATGGCGTCTGCCAGTTCGGCGATGGCTTGCAGCTGTTCGACGGCCGATGGTTTTTCGATCTTGGCCATCAGGTAGGCGCGGTCGCCAATCAGCTGGCGGGCTTCGACGATGTCTTCCGGGCGCTGCACGAACGACAGGGCCACCCAGTCCACGCCCAGTTCCAGGCCGAAGGCCAGGTCGCGGCGGTCTTTTTCGGTAAGCGGGGAGAGGTCGAGTACCGCTTGCGGCACGTTCACGCCCTTGCGGTCAGACAGCTCGCCGCCGTTCAGCACGGTCGTGTCGATGGCGTCGGCGTGCTTGGCGGTCACCCGCAGGCGCAGGCGGCCGTCGTCCACCAGTAGGTCCATGCCCGGCTCCAGCGCGGCGATGATTTCCGGATGGGGCAGGTTGACCCGCTCGCTGTTGCCTGGCGTCGTGTCCAGGTCCAGGCGCAATGACTGACCACGCTGCAGTTGCACCTTGCCTTCGGCCAGGCGGCCAACACGCAGCTTGGGCCCTTGCAGGTCCATGAGGATGCCCAGCGGGTAGTTGAGCTGCTGCTCGACTTCGCGGATCCACTGGTAGCGCAAGGCGTGATCAGCGTGTTCGCCGTGGCTGAAGTTGAGGCGGAAGATGTTCACACCGGCCTCGACCAGCTGGCGGATGTCGTCTTTGCCTTTGATCGCAGGGCCGAGGGTGGCGAGGATCTTTACTTTTTTATCAGGCGTCATGATTGGGCAGTCTCAAGGATCAGGATGGCGCGGAAATCGTTGACGTTGGTACGGGTTGGTTCGGTGACGATCAGCGCATCCAGGGCGGCGAAATAGCCGTAGCCGTTGTTGTTGTCCAGTTCATCGCTGGCCGACAGGCCCAGGGCCTCGGCGCGGGCGTAACTGCCTGGGGTCATGAAGGCACCGGCGTTTTCTTCCGAGCCATCGATGCCGTCGGTATCACCGGCCAGGGCGTACACACCCGGCAGGCCTTTCAGGCTTTCGGTAAGGCTGAGCAGGAACTCGGCGTTGCGCCCGCCACGGCCATTGCCGCGCACGGTCACGGTGGTTTCACCGCCGGACAGGATCACGCAGGGCGCCTTGAGCGGCTGGCCGTGCAGGACGATTTGCCGGGCGATGCCGGCATGGACCTTGGCCACTTCGCGCGACTCGCCTTCCAGGTCGCCGAGAATCAGCGGGCTGAACCCGGCCTGGCGGGCTTTGACCGCGGCGGCTTCAAGCGACTGCTGGGGCTTGGCGATCAACTGGAAGTGGCTGCGGGCCAGGGCCGGGTCGTCGGCTTTGACGGTTTCCGAGGCTGGGTTGTTCAGCCAGTCGATGACCGCTTGCGGCGCTTCGATGTTGTAGCGCTTGAGGATGGCCAGGGCATCGGCCGAGGTGCTCGGGTCGGCCACGGTGGGGCCGGAGGCGATGACGGTTGCCAGGTCGCCCGGTACATCGGAAATCGCATAGGTGTAAACGGTGGCAGGCCAGCAGGCCTTGGCCAGGCGGCCGCCTTTGATCGCCGAGAGGTGCTTGCGCACGCAATTCATCTCGCCGATGGTGGCGCCGGATTTGAGCAGTGCCTTGTTGATCTGCTGCTTGTCGGCCAGGGTCAGGCCCTCGGCCGGCAGCGCCAGCAGGGCGGAGCCCCCGCCAGACAGCAGGAAGATGACGCGGTCGTCTTCGTTGAGGTTGCTGACCAGGTCCAGCACGCGCTTGGCCACGGCCAGGCCGGCGGCGTCGGGGACCGGGTGTGCGGCTTCGACCACTTCGATTTTTTGGCAATTGGCGCCGTGGCCGTAGCGGGTAACGACCAGGCCAGAGACTTCGCCCTGCCAGCTTTTCTCGACCACTTCGGCCATGGCGGCTGCGGCCTTGCCGGCGCCAATGACAATCACCCGGCCGCTACGGTCGGCGGGCAGGTAGGGTTCGAGGACTTGACGGGGGTGGGCGGCAGCGATGGCTGTGTCGAACAGCTCGCGGAGAATTTTTTGCGGATCGACCGACATGGCAGGCTCCCAGATTATTGTTGTTCTGCAGAATCAAAAACGCCCCTGGAACTGCCTCCGTGCAGGCCGAACCAGGGGCGGGTGTTGCTCGGTGTCACTGGCTGACCCGTGGTCGCAGGTCAGTCAGCGTGTGCTTCAATCGCGCGCTTTGCTCGCTCCTACGGGCCTTACGCTGATCCTGTAGGAGCGAGCGCAGCTCGCGATGAGGCCGGTAGGTTTTATTGGTCGTCGCGGATCGAGAAGTTGGCCATGTGCTCCAGGCCTTTGATCAGCGCCGAGTGGTCCCAGTTGCCGCCGCCCAGCGCCTGGCAGGTGTTGAACACTTGCTGGGCATTGGAGGTGTTGGGCAGGTTGATGCCCAGCTCCTTGGCACCTTGCAGGGCCAGGTTCAGGTCTTTCTGGTGCAGGTTGATGCGGAAGCCCGGGTCGAAGGTGCCTTTGATCATGCGCTCGGCATGCACTTCAAGAATTTTCGATGAAGCGAAGCCGCCCATCAGGGCTTCACGCACCTTGGCCGGGTCGGCGCCGTTCTTGGCAGCGAACAGCAGGGCTTCGGCAACAGCCTGGATGTTCAGGGCAACGATGATCTGGTTGGCCACCTTGGCAGTCTGGCCGTCGCCGTTGCCACCTACGCGGGTGATGTTCTTGCCCATGGCTTCGAACAGCGGCAGAGCACGCTCGAAGGCTTTCGGGCAGCCACCGACCATGATGCTCAGGGTCGCGGCTTTGGCACCGACTTCACCGCCGGATACCGGAGCGTCCAGGTAGGCGGCGCCGGTAGCCTTGATTTTTTCGGCGAAGGCTTTGGTGGCGGTAGGGGAGATCGAGCTCATGTCGATCACCACCTTGTTCGGGCCCACACCTTCGGCCACGCCGTTTTCACCGAACAGGACGCTTTCGACCTGCGGGGTGTCCGGGACCATGACGATGATGAATTCGGCTTCCTGTGCCACTTCCTTCGGATTGGCCAGGGCCACTGCACCGGCGGTGATCAGCTCGGCTGGCGCGGCGTCGTGATGGGTGGAAACGAACAGGCTGTGACCTGCTTTCTGCAGGTTCTGGGCCATGGGCTTGCCCATGATGCCGGTGCCGATGAAACCGATTTTAGCCATGACAATGTGCCTCTTTGTATTTGTTCACATCAGGCGCTGCGCGCCCGGCTCGTTCAGATTGCGTTGTGCGTTTTCAGCCAGCCCAGGCCTGCTTCGGTGGTGGTCTTGGGCTTGTATTCCGCGCCCACCCAGCCCTGGTAGCCAATGCGGTCCAGGTGCTCGAACAGGAAGCGATAGTTGATCTCGCCGGTACCTGGCTCGTGACGGCCGGGGTTGTCGGCCAACTGGACGTGGTTGATCAGTGGCAGGTTGGCTTCCAGGGTGCGCGCCAGGTCACCTTCCATGATCTGCATGTGATAGATGTCGTACTGCAGAAACAGGTTATCGCTGCCCACCTCGGCCTGGATTTCCAGCGCCTGTTGAGTGGTGTTCAGGTAGAAACCCGGGATATCGCGGGTGTTGATCATTTCCATGACCAGGCGAATGCCGGCGGCTTTGAGCTTGTCGGCGGCGTAGCGCAGGTTTTCCACGAAGGTCTTGCGCACGGTGGCGCAGTCCGGGCCTTGCGGGCGGATGCCGGCCAGGGCGTTGACCTGGGTATTGCCCAGCACCTTGGCGTACTCGATGGCCTTGTCGACACCGGCACGGAATTCTTCAATGCGATCAGGGTGGCAGGTGATGCCACGCTCACCTTTGGCCCAGTCACCAGCAGGCAGGTTGAACAGCACCTGGGTCAGGCCGTTGGCCTCCAGCTGCTGCTTGATTTCGGCAGCACTGAAGTCGTACGGGAACAGGTATTCGACACCGCTGAAACCAGCGTCGGCGGCAGCCTTGAAGCGGGCCAGGAAGTCCTGTTCGGTGAACAGCATGGACAGGTTGGCAGCGAAGCGAGGCATGGGTTGTCTCCTTGCGTTGAAGGCCCCCAGGTAAGCCTGGGGGCGTCAGGCGATCAGTCCAGCAGCGAGATGGCGGTTGGCGCGTCGTTGCCGACCAGGGCCAGGTCTTCGAACTCGTTGACCGCGTTGATCTCGGTGCCCATGGAAATGTTGGTTACACGCTCGAGAATCACTTCGACCACTACCGGCACGCGGAACTCTTCGGCCATTTTCTGTGCCTTGATCAGGGCCGGGGCGATTTCTGCCGGCTCGAACACACGAATGGCCTTGCAGCCCAGGCCTTCGACCACGGCGACGTGGTCGACACCGTAGGTGGCAGCGTCGGTGGAGTTGATGTTCTCGAACGCCAGTTGTACACAGTAATCCATGTCGAAGCCACGCTGCGCCTGACGGATCAGGCCCAGGTAGGCGTTGTTCACCAGCACGTGCACGTACGGCAGGTTGAACTGCGCGCCCACTGCCAGCTCTTCGATCATGAACTGGAAGTCGTAGTCACCCGACAGCGCGACAACCTTGCGCTTGGGGTCGGCTTTGACCACGCCCAGCGCGGCAGGGATGGTCCAGCCCAGCGGACCGGCCTGGCCGCAGTTGATCCAGTGGCGTGGCTTGTACACATGCAGGAACTGCGCGCCGGCAATCTGCGACAGGCCGATGGTGCTGACGTAGCAGGTGTCCTTGCCGAACACCTGGTTCATTTCTTCATATACGCGCTGCGGCTTGACCGGCACGTTGTCGAAGTGAGTCTTGCGCTGCAGGCTGGCTTTGCGCTGCTGGCAGTCTTCCAGCCAGGCCTTGCGGCACTTCAGCTTGCCGGCGGCTTTCCACTCGCGGGCCACTTCCAGGAACACGTCCAGCGCTTTGCCAGCGTCTGAAACGATACCCAGGTCCGGGGTGAACACGCGGCCGATCTGGGTGGGTTCGATGTCGACGTGCACGAACTTGCGGCCTTCGGTGTAAACGTCGACCGAACCGGTGTGGCGGTTGGCCCAGCGGTTACCGATACCGAACACCAGGTCGGATTTGAGCAGGGTGGCGTTGCCGTAGCGGTGCGAAGTCTGCAGGCCGACCATGCCGACCATTTGTGCGTGGTCGTCCGGGATGGTGCCCCAGCCCATCAGGGTCGGGATGACCGGCACGCCGGTCAGCTCGGCGAATTCGACCAGTTTGTCGCTGGCGTCGGCGTTGATGATGCCGCCACCGGCCACCAGCAGTGGGCGCTCGGCGTCATTGAGCAGGGCCAGGGCTTTTTCGGCCTGCACGCGGGTGGCGGACGGCTTGTTGATGGCCAGCGGCTCGTAGGCGTCGATGTCGAATTCGATTTCGGCCATTTGCACGTCGAACGGCAGGTCGATCAGTACCGGGCCTGGGCGGCCGGTGCGCATTTCATAGAAGGCCTTCTGGAAGGCATAAGGCACCTGGCCTGGTTCCAGAACGGTGGTCGCCCACTTGGTCACCGGCTTGACGATGTTGGTGATGTCTACCGCCTGGAAGTCTTCCTTGTGCAGGCGGGCACGCGGGGCCTGGCCGGTGATGCAGAGAATCGGGATGGAGTCGGCCGAGGCACTGTACAGGCCGGTGACCATGTCGGTGCCGGCCGGGCCGGAAGTGCCGATGCACACGCCGATGTTGCCCGGGTTGGCACGGGTGTAGCCCTCGGCCATGTGCGAGGCACCTTCGACGTGACGAGCGAGGACGTGATCGATGCCACCGACTTTCTTCAGGGCCGAGTACAACGGGTTGATGGCAGCCCCCGGGATGCCGAACGCGGTATCTACACCTTCACGGCGCATGACCAGAACGGCTGCATCGATTGCTCTCATTTTGCTCATGGTTTGTGCCTCATCGATTTTGTAATTGTATACAACTTGCGTTGCGACAGAGTGTATTCACGGCTGGCGCCTCAGGTCAATGGGTTTTCATCGGCTAAGCTGGCTTTCGCCAGAGCGCCCGTGAAAACGGCGATTTGCGTCATCGCATACGATCGTTTCAAAATGTTGTATACAAAAATACATCTCGTTGTGTTCTATTTGTTCTATCGGTTTTCAACTGCCCTCAGGGCTTCTCACAACAAGAAGAGGACCTTTCCATGAACGCTTTGAACCTGAACGTTGCTGTCAGCCTGGTGAATGCCGCACTGGCGGCGGGCCGCAAGATCAACGCCGCGCCACTGACCGTGGCGGTACTGGATGCCGGCGGGCACTTGCTGGCGCTGCAGCGCGAGGATGGCGCCAGCCTGATCCGGCCTGAGGTGGCCACGGGCAAGGCCTGGGGTGCGATTGCGCTGGGCAAGGGGTCGCGTTTGCTGGCGCTGGATGCGCAGCAGCGCCCGGCGTTTTTTGCCGCGTTGAACGGGATGGGGGAGCGGCCGGTGGTACCGGCACCGGGTGGTGTGCTGATTCGTGATCAGGCTGGCAAGGTGCTGGGTGCTGTCGGGATCAGCGGGGATACGTCGGATATCGACGAGCAGTGCGCGATCAGTGCGATCGAGGAGGTGGGGTTGAAGGCGGATGCGGGGGTAGCAGCCTAAATCTCTATCGCCTGTTCTGGCCTGATCGCCGGCAAGGCAGCTCCCACAGGTACGGCACAGTGTTCAAGAACTGTGGTGTACCTGTGGGAGCTGCCTTGCCGGCGATTGGGCTGCAAAGCACCCACTGGCCCTGTCAGGCTGCCTCAGGCTCACAGCCTTTCAACACCATGCGAATGATGGTCTCGGCCGCCGCGTCATAGTCGCTGTCGGCCAGCTTGGCCTTGCCGGTCACCGCAGAAATCTGCCAGTCGAAATCCGCATAGGTCTGTGTCGCCGCCCAGATGCTGAACATCAGGTGGTGCGCATCCACATGGGCGATCTGCCCGCGGTCGATCCAGCGCTGGATGCACTCGATGTTGTGCCGGGCCTGCTCGTTCAATTGCTCCACCTGGTTCGGCGACAGGTGCGGGGCGCCGTGCATGATCTCGCTGGCGAACACCTTGGAGGCGTGCGGCAGGTCACGCGAAATGCGGATCTTCGATCGAATGTATGAACTCAGCACTTCCTTCGGGTCGCCGTCGGCATTGAACGGCGTCGACGCCTGCATGATTGGCGCGATGATGCTTTCCAGGACCTCGCGGTAGAGGTTGTCCTTGGATTTGAAGTAGTAATACACGTTCGGCTTGGGCAGGCCGGCCTTGGCCGCGATATCGCTGGTCTTGGTGGCGGCGAAGCCCTTGTCGGCGAATTCCTCGCTGGCCGCGCGCAGGATCAGTTCCTTGTTGCGCTCGCGAATGGTGCTCATGGTCAGGGATCTTCCTCGTGTCTGGCCACCTCTAAGAGGGATCGGGCATGGTAGCACCGGGCTCGACGGGGGCTCAAGGCAGCGGCTTTGGGCTAGAATCGATGGCACATACACATCTGGATACACGCAAACATGGCAGGAAGCAGTCTACTGGTACTGATCGACGATATCGCCACGGTGCTCGATGACGTCTCGGTGATGACCAAAGTGGCAGCGAAAAAAACCGCAGGCGTGCTGGGCGACGACCTGGCGCTGAATGCCCAGCAGGTCACCGGTGTGCGCGCCGAACGCGAAATCCCGGTGGTGTGGGCGGTGGCCAAAGGGTCGATGGTGAACAAGGCCATCCTGGTGCCGGCGGCGCTGTTGATCAGCGCGTTCATCCCTTGGGCGGTGACGCCGCTGCTGATGGTGGGTGGTGCTTACCTGTGCTTCGAGGGTTTCGAGAAGCTGGCACACAAGTTCTTGCACAGCGAAGAGGAGGATGAGGCTGAGCACGAAGCCCGTAAGGAGGCGGTGGCCGATGCCAATGTCGACCTGGTGGCGTTCGAGAAAACCAAGATCAAGGGCGCGGTGCGCACCGACTTCATTCTTTTTGTCTACCATCCTAAAGTGCACAATACGGCTTCCTTCCCTACCTTTTAAGCAGCTCCCCCGTTCCACACGGAGGCCATCCCTCACCGCCTTTCCAATGCTCCGCTGCTATAGCTAGGGCAAGGCTCGATGCTCAAATCTGCTGGCGTGTTAAGAGGCAGCTCGAAGCAACACACTCCAAATCCCTTCCTATCCTGCGCTTGGTGCGATTTTGCGAGAGCACCATGCTTGATGGCTGTTATCCATCTACCAACTGCTTGGAAGCGACCCCTCGTTGCGCTGATTACTTGTCTTTTATTTGTCTTGGGCAATATATGGATAATTAATCAATAATTAAATTAAAATTGCTGGTTATATTTATTGTTGTGTCAGTAAGAAAATGTTCTAAAGTTAGGCGAATTATTTCTTGCGATGGCGTAGGCTAATCTTTATCGTTTGCGCCATGAAGATTGTTAATATCAGAACGCAAGGTAAGTTAAAGTTATGTCCAGTGCTGTTTTCCAAAGATGGAAGTATTGCAGAGCTACCAAGTTCTTATTTAAAGGCTAAGGCTGAAACTAATAAGCATCCACTTCCGGTAATCCTTTTATATGCCGATCATATCAAGGGCTTTTGTGAGCATCTTGAGGGTTTAGGTGTTTATCAGGGGTATACTGTTGATGATATTTTGTGCGGTATTTCTCGCACTGTAATAAGTGCATATTTGGTCTTGCTTAAAGGTCAAGGGCTCGAAGCTGCCTATATTAGGCTGCGGGAAACAATTATAAAGGGGCTGTTTGTCTGGCTCGCGTCGAGCGAAGGTGGTCGAGTTAGGAAAAGTAGTGGCTTCGAAAATACAGGGCTAGACACGCCGAAACCGAAAAGGAAAAGGCCAAGGTATGTCACTCAAGAGCAAGTCTGTAAGTTACTTGAAGGGATGTATTGGGAATCGCACCGATGCGCCGTCCACACATTATATGATCTGGGTCTGCGTGTATCAGAATTAATAAGAATTACTAAGGATGACATAGATGAGTTAGAAGGGTTGCCAGCTGAATTGGCTTACCTTCCTCTTACGGTGCGAGGAAGTAAAGGGCGCGCGGGAGTCCCAAAGGAACGAACTGTAATAATTACTCGTGCGATGTATTCTAGAATCAAGAAGTACCATAGTTCTTCCCGTTATCGGTTTGCGTATTGTAAGGATGCTAAGCCTGCGTTTTTGAATTCTTTTGGAAAACCGATCACCGTCAAGGGAATTCAGAAGCTCATAGCCGACACTGCCAAAAGAGTTGGATTTAAACCAAGAACAGTGAGTCCTCACCGATTGAGGCATGGTACGGCTCTCACTTTCCTAACTGGAGAGCTTGGTGATGATCACGTTCAAAAGTTGATATTAATTAAGGAGCAGTTAGGTCATGAGTTTTTGTCCACGACCAATATTTATGCAGGCGTCTCTCCTATGCTGTTTGTTGATGAGCTAGGCGTTAAGTACGTAAAGCCGAGATATATTGAGGCCAGCAAAATTTATCAAGCGACCTATCTGTCGCGTAGCAAAGAGAAAAAATGAGCCGTGACCTACTCTGTATTTGAACATAGCCTGCCTATTGCAACTCAAGATAATCCTTTGGCTGAAGTTCACGCAATCTTCGATGCAAGTATAGCTAGGTACACTGTTCCAGCTACTAAATCAACGTACAAGGGGGCGAAAAGTCTAGTCATAAACTTTCTAGCTTCCGATGTGAGATTTGCAGGCAAAGTGATACGCGTAGGGCAGGAGATAGACCAATACTTTTTGGTTCATCTCAAAAACCACATGGATTTTCAGCCCTACTCTTCGTCATACCGGGCGACAGTTTTATCCGCTGTGCGCGGAGTTCTCTCATATGCAGTCGTGAATTCATTTTATGATTACCGGAGCTTTTTGGATGTAGTCCTTGATCCTACCTTCCGGGAAACTTCGACGCGGAATTCGTTCTCAGAGAGCGAGTTTCAGAGTTTCGATAGGGCGCTCGATGAAGAAATCACCTTCGTCGAAAGCAAGCTTATGTCGGGCTACATCCCTACTGGATGTGGGCGGCCCCCGGATTTTATCGGTACTCGTTTTGCTCCAGGATGGAGCGATGATGAAAACAACTTGAAATGGTGGTTTGAGAATAAGCTTGACTGTGAGCCTTTTGTTTACTCTAAAACCATGAGTCATTCTCAAAAGAAATTCTACATGGCTGCAAAGAAACATGGCGGAACAAGAGTTCTCTTCCTTCGATGGGGTGTGATTATGGGGCTTGATGCTTATGTGATTATGCCTTTTTTATTCAAGCTTGTAACTTGGACAGGCTTAAATGCAACCCCTGCGCAATCTCTTAAGACAACTGACTACATCAAATCTCATCCTCTAACCGGTAAGCCTTGTATCTATTACTGGAAAGGTAGGGGGCAGGGTGATACAGATCTGCATGAGGGTCTCTTGACCGGTAATTTAGATAAAGTCAGTGCTGAAAAGCAAGATGTCATGCCTCTTGAGGTTAAGCAGTCTAGTAAAATTGAAGAAATCTGGAATCGAGTTCTTGATATCACAGGGTCTATTCGACCTGAGGTTGTTGATGGTGAAGAAGACTACCTGTTCATTTATATGCCTACACATGGGCCTGCATCGGGGCAGGTAAGAAACTTGCTCCAGCCTAATAGGTATATGTTTGAATGGTGCCGATATATGGTTGATAAATATGACTTGCGAGATGATCATGGTGAGGCTCTTGAAATTAACATCTCCCGGTTGCGGCCATCATTAGTGTCCAGGCTTTTGGGGGCGGGAGTAGACATTTCCGTAACTCAAGCGATTCTTGGACATAGCGATGTTGTTACTACAATGAGATACATTGCTGCGCATAATTTTGCTCCGAAAGCTAGGCGAGAGCTCCACAAGTGCCTTTCTAATATTCGAAAGAATAGGGAGGAGCAAATTAGGCACCCCAAAGAAATTGCAATGAAGAAAACTAATGATCCGGCAATTATTTTTTCTACTGCAACAGCGCTTTGTCTCGATGTGTATAACCCGCCAGCCCGAATTAAGAAGGCAACAGGGTGGGTAGAAGGGCAGGCATGCACAAATTTCAATATGTGCTTGAGATGTTCGAAGGTTGTCATTTTGGAAGAGCACTTGCCTAGACTATTTGCAATGCAGCGGGGTTATAAGTTTGCATTAGAAAATGGTGCAGGTGCTACAACGCATCGCGCTGTACTCATCCAGAATCTTAGTGTTCTGGATGGAATTCTAGGGGAGAACAGCGACTTTTCTGAGGAGGTTCTTTGCATGGCAAATCAGCAGTCTAAAAATATCGAAGTTTACACGGATCCTTTCTTGGTGAGGGGCAAACATGAAAGAGGCTGAAGTAAAATTTCTACTTGATGAGGCCAAAAAGGGAGGTTGTTGCGAGCTCGTCGCAAGTATCAGGATTTCGGCGGTTTCGTTAGTCGGAGATCTTGTCTGGGATTTTGTAGCGGATACCAAAGAACGAGCGCGTTCTATTGATGCAACACGGTTGAGGATAAATTGGGGTGAGCGTCAAGTCAGCCCTAGGATTATTGTCGAGTTGCAGGCAATATTTTTATATTACCTCAAAATCCCATCATGGTTTCGTGGGAAAAGGAACTTGAAGGCACAAACAGTAGTTCCTCGGGCAAAAGTAATCCTTAGGCTGCTGGAAAAGTTTTTGGTTGCAAATGATATACTTTCTTTGGATGTTTCTCTGGCTGATATCACAGAGGCGGATGTCGAGTCTGCTCTTATTGGTTATGGTGGGAATCGGAGTGAGCTCAAGCCAGTTTTGAACCTGGTCTTTAGTGCTGCCGCTGGTCAAATAATTGGTGGGGTCATGAAATTTGACGCCAAAACGAATCTTCGTATCAAGGAGATTCTATCTAAACCCAAGCAAGACGTAGTCCCTGAGGATACGGGTGATGGGAGGGAAGTACGATGGTTGACTGACGAGCAATTTGCTGAGGCTAGTTATTCGTCATTGGCGCGAGTGAAAGATTTTTTACTTCGAATGGGGTTGCCGCTACTGAATGAGGACGTATACGAATACGCACCTAGTGATGCAATCGCAAATCACGACATGAAGTACCTGTTCGGACAGTATGTGGAATATCGTGCTGCTTATGCCGGTGGTGGTCGAAAAAGCTATATTGAAAAGAGATTGAGGCGTCATGGTACTTCAATCGGTGAGATTGCCGGTTATTTGCAAGAGGTTAATATGGCCTCGCAATGTGTTGTCGGTTTATATACTGGTGGTCGCTTTTCAGAGCTCACGAGTTTGAGAATGGGGTGTCGGAGCAAAGCTGATGGTTATAATGTGGTCACTGGAAAAGTATTTAAGACTAAGTCTGCTGCAGATTTGAGTGATGAAAGCTGGGTGGCTATTGATGCAGTTATTGATGCGGTTGAGGCATTAGAGGCGCTCGCGCCTATTAAAGGTAGTAGCTACCTGTTTTCACAAAATAATCTGATGACAGGGGCTGATATGGACAATGGGGCAGAAGGGAAGAAAGGTTACTCATATTCAGGTTTTCATGTTGCCATGAAGAAGTATTTCACTAAAATTGATCGTGGTGAGACGTTCGCGGGTTGGGTTTTTAACTCCCATCAATTTAAGCATTCACTTACGCGGCAAATGATCAAAGCAAACCTAGGTATGCCGTATATTAGTTATCAGTTGAAACATGTGTATGATCAAGCGCTAAGTCTGCCATCAGAGGCTACTATGGTTTATGGTAACAGTGCTGCGTTACTTCAGTCTCAAATGGCAGGTTTCTTCCTGTCGGAATTTAAGAAGCAGAAGGTTGAGAAAATCTTCTCCCCTAAATCGGTTGTCTCAGGAGGCGGCGCTCGTGAATTCGCCCAGAGGAGGCAGGATTATTTCGAAGGAATGATGGGGGCTGGTTTTACAAAGCCTGAGATTATGGGTGAACTGGGCAGGCTGACTGACGCGGTTTTTGCGAATACTGCACTTGGCTATTGTTCAGGCCGGAAAGATGATCCAGGCGGATCAGAAGGTGCGCCATGTATAGGTCAGTTGCGGTGTAATCCAAACCAATGCAAAAATGCGGTGATTACTGATGAGCATATTCCTGGATGGAAGGCTGTGAGAGATCACAATATGGAAATGCTGAATGATCCTCGGTTTTTCTATGGTAAAGAACAGTTTGAAGCAGCTGTTGCAGAAGCCAACGGTGTAATCGCGTCGCTTACTGTGGGTTAACTTCATGTCAGCATTTGATTCAAAGAACTCTGAAGACTTCGAATTGGTGACTTTGGCAATCACAGCTGCTTTAGCGCAGATCGAGAAGGATGCCAAACTTCCTGCTACGCAATCCAGTCTAGCTAAGCAAGCGAAGGTTCACCGAAATACCATACGAAACCGATCTAAGGATAACAGTCTGATTGAGGGGGGGCTAGGGTGGCCGCTTTCAGAGCTCGAAAGGATCAAGCGGGAAAGGGCGGTCGGTGCGGTTGTTAGTGCTAATCTTGAAAAGTCTGATAAGGATCGTATTGCACATCTAGAAAGTCAGTTGGAGATTGCTCGTCGGAAGGCTGGGCATTGGTTTCATCGTGTAATTGATATGAAGCGAGATCTCGAAAATCTTGATGTCATGAGGCAGCGGAATGAAACCCGCATAAAAATTTTGACAGAAGAAAATAATCGGCTCAGGCAGCTCAAAGTGGTAAAGTGAGGCTGTTGTAAATAAGTAATGCCCCGGCAGGAGCGTGTCGACTGTTCAAGGTGGTAATGAACAGGTCTAGACTAGCGGGAGTAAAGCACCTATGGGCCTGCCACCACCCTTCACAAATGGCGGTCGCTTGGCTTGAAAATAAGCAACCCACTAAGACGGCCATTCGCAGTTCCCATCCCGGCTTCCTCACCTCGCAGTTGTATTACACTTGCATCTCTGTATCTAGGGTAGGCACTAAGAGCGGTGGCTTCTCCTATGCTGCTCTGAACATCAGCCCTTTGATGCTTGGTGCCACAACCGACGCAACGTCGACTCAGGCATGCCCAGTTGCCTTGCAGCCTCAGCTTGGGTGAGTCCTTTTGCCTTCAGCTCTTGGACTGCTTCCAGCTTTTCCCTTGCTCCTGAAATGTTCAGAGGGGTCAGCCGTTCCGGCTCGGCAGGGACAGCGGCATCAGCGAGATCCAGCGCCTCTATCTCAGCGAGGGAAGCGAGAAGTATTTCTCGAGCCGTCCGTTGGTGGTGCGAAGCAATGGTGAGAGCGACCAAGGTCACTGCCTCAATCTCTAGTCCTGCGGCGAGCTTATAGCCCGTATCCAAGGTCACAGAGCTCTTGGCCAACTCCAGGTTACTAACAGTCCGCTGATCCACGTGCTTGGCCATCGCGGGCTGAGATATCCCTTTGCGCAGGCGCAGTACCTGTAGCGCTGCCGCGAAGGACTGACGGAGCGACATTACGAATCCCCAAAAACCAAGAGGTATGCCCCGTTTGCCTGCCGCCAAACAAACGTCTATAGTTGTTGTTTTGGCGGTCGCGCGGCTTAGCCAGCAATTTATGGGAAATAGAACCGGGGATGTGCTTGATGGATGACCCGTTCAGCGACGGTCTGATGGGGGAGGGAGGCATTGATCTGGTGGGCTCTGAACTGCCACTCGATGACTTGCTCCTCGCAGCTCGAGAACACTTCAAGTGGATGCCTCTTTGCGTTGTCGAGGAGTGGGTGATCTTGGATGCCATCCTCACGGAAGATGAGCAGGCCAAGGTATCTGCGGCAGGATGTCAGCCCATGTTCTTGTTTGCCCACAAGGTCGTGCATGACGAACAGCGCCGTTTCGAGCCTGGCGATTGGGTGCGGTCGACAATCGCTAGAACCTTCAATGAAGGCTACCTCTTCGAGACTAGAAACACCGTCTACGTGCTCAAAGGGCCAGGACAACGCAAGTCGTCTTCGCTGCAAGGCATCTTCTCAATCTTCTAGGTGTCGCGGCCCCCGCTTGTGACGACTCGACTGTTTCAGAGATCAAGATATGTTCCGTTCCCACCAAGCTGACATGGCCGGCATCCCAGGCATGTTTGGCGATGGACTCATGCATTGGCACGGCGTTTCCCGAGCGCTCGCTACCCACTGGTACCACGTGAGCGTTCAGCGTTTTCATGAAGGCCAATTCAGGAATTATGAGGAGATGCTCAACGATGAGATGCGCCTCGTCGAGCTGCTGGTTGCTCAGGATGAAGATCTCGTTGTGCATGAAGTCCAAGCCGTTACCCCGAGCTGGATGAACAAGGATGCCGGTTGGAAGATGGAGAAGCTCATGTCGCTCTCCATGGGACACAACCAAGCTGGTGTGGTCGTCTGTGTTCTGGAAGTAGAAGGTGGTGCTGTGTACGTCGATACGCATGAGGCTGGTTTCGGTGCCGACTCCCTGAACGACGTCAAAGAGCTGTATCGACGGGGTATGGCTCAGGCCAGTGCTGCATCAGAGCCCCGGAGGGCGTAGGCATGACAGAGGACAACACGGTAGCGGTCGACTTCCACGTTAAGCGCTACAGCGATTTCGATCTGCTGCGGATCGCTCGGGCTGTAGGCCAGCGGTATGAGGGCGAGATCACCGCGTTTCTGGTGAATGTCCACATTCATCGACTGAGTGCCGTTGGCGTGGTTTTTGGGCACGTTCGGCAAGGGCCTCATGGTCGGTTTGCTGATGGGCATCTGATCCAGACATCCGACATCGTGGCTATTAAGAAAGAAGGTAGGTTCTGGGTGATCACGACCATGAACTCCAAGTACGTCGTGGCTACTTTTCGCCGTGATGGTGGGCGCCGGAGCCTGAGGGATTTCTGCCGCTTGGTTGGAGACCACTTCCCCAATACTCAACTGCACTGATTTAGATCGAGCCTGGGCACGCCAAGGTGTGCCCAAGGCCTCCCCCTGCCTAAAATTTGGGCCCGAGCAAGGAGCTGTAAGTGTTTATAAAGTTTGAATACCTAAAATTTTCTGGCTGCCTAGAGGATATTCGAGTTTTCGAGCATCTCTCGGGTTTCGTGCAAGTCATCATGAAAGTTGACGGGGTGTTAATCCCCAATGTCAAAGTTCCGATTCAGATCTATGAAGATCTGGAAAAAGGGTCTCATGTTGAGTTCTATGCTCTCGTGCAGAACTCAAAAAACAAAGTGAAGAACACGGCAATTGTCCTTGCAGCCAAGACCGCGAGCGGAAGGCTCCTGCGCGTGCCGAGCATGCGCTATAAAGTGCAGCTGCACTTCTGGGTGATTGCTGCGATATGGGCTGCTGTGGCATTTGTATTGAGTTGGATTGCCCTGGTCTTTGGAGTGGATTTTTTCATCGACGGTCGCTCGACTTGGGGCTTTATAAATTCGGCAGCCTCAGTCACAGGACTTTTGACTGGGGGATTCTTTGTAGGTTGCGGTATTTATCTCTTTCACAAAACTTCAGTCCTTGACACGTGGAAGTCAATTGCACCCTCATTGCTTGTAGAGCGTTTCAGCAAACTGCACCGCTGATCCCAGGGCGGGCCGCTGTCGCGGACGGCTCTCGTGAACCAAGCCCCGCTACTGCGGGTCTTGGCCCTCCGGGCTTTGATCCTCCCGCCTTTCGGCCATCCCTGGCCGGCGCGCTCCGCTTGTGGTTTGGTCGCAAACCCAATGTCCATGGGGCTTGTAACGTGGTTTTTGGAATGTAACGTTGGCGCTGTTACATTCCAGGAAATGAGTTACATCGCTAGTTTCTGGAAGGCGAGTCAGCTTCACTGAGCTACAGACTTTCGGGCAAGCTCGACCTGAGATGACTAAGACTTTCCTCGGCGATTTCTGTAAGCTGACCCGATCATAGCCCCCAAGGAACACACCCCCATGTCTCGTCTCGTAGAGTTTCGCCGTCTAAAAATGGGGTGACCATAGATTTTTTATGCACCAGAACCAGACCTTGGCAATGTTCTGCCATGTTTCCAAAATTTTATTCGCTCTAAAGCTTGCGCATAAAATTTACCTTTTTATGTAAATGTATATGGTGAAGAAAAGTAATCCTAATAGGCAAACAACGCTTTGAGTCGCTCCTAGGGCAATGCTAGTAGGAACATTTGGAGTTGATACGATCCAAGTGGAAGCTGCGCCTAGACCCATAGTGAGGAAGCCGAGTAAAGCTGAAGCTAAACCCGCTTCCTTGCCGAATGGCCCCATTGTAATAGCCGTTCCGAGAGGGTTCGCAAGCCCCATCCCCCAAAGGAAGAGTACCATTGACAGAGAGTACCATCCCAAACCTGGTTCTTTCGGCCCTATCATCAATAACACCCCGGCTATGAAAGCGGTGTATAGACCGGCTAGTGCTACGGCTTGCCCCCCAAATCGATGAGCCAAGCGGGGCGCTGCCATGCCTGCTGCAAAGACTATGAACACCGTTGCTGCAAAATAGAGACCCATTTGTAATGACGTGAGACCAATACCCGTCATCAATATGGCAGGTGTCGCACCGAAAGAGGCGAAAAGTCCGCTCATCAAAAGACTCGTTGCCAGCGCAGGTAGAATAAATTTCCTGTCACCAAGAAGCTTGCCATAAGCTTTGATAATAGCTCGCTTGGACTGAATAGCGCGACGGCTGATGGGCAGAGTTTCTCCTACACCTCTTACATAAAATATTGCGATCAAACCAGCACTAATACCTACTGCGACAAAAAGGGCGCGCCATCCTAGAGTTGTGTTGAGGACGCTTCCTATCAAAGGCGAAAACCCAGGCGCTGTCGCTGTAGCAATCATGGTCAGCGACAAAGCCTTCGCCAACGTTTCGCCACTGTATAGATCCCGCGCTATCGCCCGTGACAATACGCCCGCTGCACATACTCCAAGTGCTTGAATAATGCGCCCGATAATAAGCATGCCGAGCGTGCTTGCGGTACTTGCCCAAAAAGTCCCTGCAACAAAAATTATCAGCCCCCCGACCACTAGCTTCATGCGCCCATAGCGGTCTGCCAGTGGCCCGACCACCAACTGTGCCAACGCGTATGTGATGAAGAAACTTGAAAGGGTGAGTCCAAGCTCCTGGGGTTTAACGTTGAGTTGGCCTGCAATATCAGGGAATGCGGGAAGGATGATATTCGTGGACAAGTTGCTTATAGCCGCAAGGCTTGCGAGTAGGACAATCACCTTTGTCGAGAGAGTATCAGCGAATCGATGTCGGACTTCACGCTCCTCCGTCCGAGCTTCGAGCTGGCTATTCATACACTGGCCTCCCAACGGCGAAACAGTGCGCTGGCATTCACTCCGCCGAAACCAAAGCCGTTAGATAGCGCATACGTCATTGTTTTTTTGCGGGCGCACAGTGCGACGAGATCAAGACCTTCTGCCGCCTCATCGATCTGCGTTAGGTTCAGAGTGGGTGGTATCATCTGATCGCGTAATGCAAGTACCGTGAAGATAGCTTCAACACCTCCTGCAGCACCCAGAAGGTGGCCGGTGGCCGATTTCGTTGACGTTATCGCTACACCGCTGTCGGTGCCGAATACCGCACGAATCGCCGCTAACTCACCTTTGTCACCAACTTGCGTGGCGGTGGCATGTGCATTGATATGATCCACGGCCTGGGGAGCTACGCCAGCTTGTTGAAGGGCCTGCTGCATAGCGCGACTGGCGCCACTGCCGTCCTCCGAGCCAGCGGTGAGATGATAGGCATCTGCGCTCGTTCCGTAACCGACTAGCTCGGCCAGGGGATGAGCACCACGAGCCAGCGCATGTTCAAGAGATTCAATCACCAGCAGACCCGCGCCCTCAGCCATGACAAATCCATCACGAAGATCGTCGAAAGGGCGTGATGCTTCGTGTGGATTATTCAGGTCTCTTGTAGAAAGCGCCCGTGCCGCTGCGAAGCAGCCCAGTGTGACGCGATCAATAGCCGCTTCGGTGCCCCCGCAAATGGCGATATCCGCTTCACCGCTTCTGATGATTCGAGCGGCGTCGCCGATGGCCTGAACGCCTGCGGCACATGCTGTGACAGGAGCGCCGAGTGGCCCCTGAAAGCCGAAGCGTATCGAAACATGACCTGCTGCCATGTTGGCCAGGAAGGATGGGGCGGTGAATGGCGACAACCTGCGTGGGCCACGGGTATCGGTAGTGCGTACCGCATCGGCAATAGCACCGAAACCGCCCACCCCAGAGGCGATGACTGTAGCAGTGCGTGAGCGCTGCTCCTGTGTGACCGGTTTCCAGTCAGCTTGCTGGAGAGCTTCATCGGCAGCTACCAGAGCGAACTCGATGAACCGATCCATTTTCTTGCGCTCTTTGGCTGCTATCAGTAGGTCTGGGTGAAACCCTGCTACTGCATCCTTTTCAATCGACGGCACCCGTCCACCAACGGTGACACCAGTACCTTCGACGATGTCGTCGGGCAGCTTGACTATCCCGGATTGGCCAGAGAGTAATCTACGCCATACCTCTTCAATACCGCAGCCCAATGGACTAACTATACCGGCGCCCGTTACCACGATGCGCTTATGAGTCATGTCTTGCTTCATATCTATCTCTCGTAAGGTCAAGCGCCTGCCCCAAGTAAGCTCGAACCAGGCGCCGATTGTTCGATCAGGCTTGGCCTGGCGCGCCGCTCGCATCCTTGCGTCTTTGCGGGCCAATCTTGAACCAGATGGAATACATCGCTGGCAGGAACACAAGCGTCATAATCGTGCCTACGAAGGTGCCGCCGATGAGGGTGTAGGCCAGCGTGCCCCAGAACACGGAGTGGGTTAGCGGGATGAATGCCAGGATTGCTGCCAATGCGGTCAATAGGACGGGGCGTGCTCGCTGTACGGTGGCCTCGACCACAGCGTCGAATGGCGTGAGTCCATCGACTTGGTTGTTATGAATCTGTCCGATGAGAATCAGCGTATTGCGCATCAGGATGCCCGAGAGCGCGATCAAGCCGACTAGCGCATTTATGCCAAATGGCTGGCCGAAGAGCAGCAACATCGGCACTACGCCGATCAACCCCAGCGGAGAGGTCAGGAAGACCATGACCATGGCCGAGATTGAGCGCACTTGGAGGATGATGATCAATAGAGTAAGAGCCACCATGATCGGTAGCAGCGGCACAATTGCTTGGCTGGCTTTGCCAGATTCTTCGATAGCGCCGGCCATCTCGATCTTGTAACCCGTTGGCAGTGACTCGATGATGGGTTGGAGCTCTTTCCACATCGCCATGGAAACGTCAGGCGGCTGCAAACCTTCTGCTATGTCACCACGCACGGTGATGGTAGGCGTGCGATCACGCCGACGCAGTATTGGGTCTTCTCCTCGAATGCTGACATCACCGACTTGTGACAACGGAATACGTTGGCCACCAGAGCCAACCAAAGTGAAAGCTTCAATTTTTGCCGGATCAAGACGGGCTTCTCCCGCTGCACGGCCCACAACCTGGACTGTACGAATGTTCTCACGTACCGAGGTGATTGGCGCTCCGCTAAGCAAGAACTGCAACTGCTGCGATACGGCTTCAGATGTCAGGCCCACCGCCTGCAAGCGATCTTGGTCTAGCGAAAAGTGGAGTGTCGGTACAAGCGAGCCCCAGTCTGTATTAACTGTCTTCATCATAGGGCTCGCATACAGCACGCCCTTCACTCGGTCGGCGATCTGACGAAGTTGCGACGAGTCTGGCCCCATCACCCGGTATGCGACGGGATAGGGGGAATAGGGGCCGAAGACCAGCTGTGTCACTCTCACTTGAGCTTCCGGAGCCAGTCCTTCAGATGCAGCTTCCCTAAGTCGGTGCTTCAAAGCTTCGCGGGCTTCCTGGTTTTCAGTCAGGACGACAATTTTTGCGAACGACGGATCTGGTAGTTCAGGCGCCATTGCTAAAAAGAATCGAGGAGAGCCCTGGCCAATGTAGCTGGTGACAATTTTCGCCTCCTTCTGCTCGCGGAGCCACGATTCAACCTTGGCCGCAGAGGCACTGGTTTGCGCGATAGACGTGCCGTATGGCATCTGCAACTCAACCAGCACCTCTGGACGGTCGGACGTAGGGAAGAACTGTTTTTTCACCAAACCCATGCCGAGGACAGCGGCGGTGAAGGCAGCCAAGACCGCGCCCGCCACAAGCCATTTATGAGCAACTACATGGCTTAAAAGCGAGCGGAAGCGGTTGTAATGCGGGGTGTCATAGATGGCTGCATGCCCCCCTGCGACGGTCTTGATCTCCGGTAGCAGCTTGACGCCCAGATAAGGCGTGAAGGCAACTGCCACGATCCAAGAGGCAATCAAGGCAATGCCGACAATCCAAAACATGTTGCTTGTGTATTCCCCAGCGGTGGACTGGGCGAAACCGTTTGGCATGAAGCCAATCGCTGTGATCAGAGTCCCTGAGAGCATTGGGGCTGCTGTGTGACTCCAGGCGTATGCGGATGCCTTGATGCGGTCGTAGCCTTCCTCCATCTTCACCACCATCATTTCGATAGCGATGATGGCGTCATCAACCAGCAGACCCAGCGCCAGGATCAGGGAACCCAGCGTGATTCGGTCAAAGCTCTTGCCTGTGGCGGCCATTACCACAAACACGATTGCCAGTGTGAGCGGCACTGCTGCCGCTACGACTACGCCGACCCGCCACCCCATGCTGATGAAGCAAACCAGCATGACGACCAGCAGCGCAACGAAGAACTTGATCATGAACTCGTCAACGGAGGACGTGATGTTCACCGCCTGATCCGTCACTTTGGTTAGCGACATACCCAAGGGCATGCTGTCGTTGATCTTCGCTGTCTCGCTTTCCAGCGCCTTGCCTAAGTCGAGCCCATTCCAGCCTTCGCGCATGACGATGCCCAGGAGCAAGGCGGGTTCACCACCATTGCGTACCAAGAAAGTGGCTGGATCCTCATAACCGCGTTCTACTTCAGCAACGTCGGACAACTTGAGGGTGCGGCCCTGGGCATTTACAGGCGTTTCACGAATCTTCTCCAGTTGATCAAAGGCACCATCTACGCGTACCACAACCTGAGGCCCACGTGTTTCTACTGAACCGGCGGGGGTCAGAGCATTCTGGGAATTCAGAGCCGTGAAAATATCCTGAGGCGTAATCCCTAGCGTCGCTAGGCGGTCATGGGAAAACGAAACGAAAATCCGCTCAGATTGCTCGCCTATGATGTTGACCTTTTTGACCCCTGGCACATGCAGCAAGCGTTGACGCTGTGATTCGGCATCCCTGACCAACAGACGCTGCGGCTCACCCTTCGCTTTCAAGGCATAAACTGCAAACGTTACGTCGGAGAACTCGTCATTGATCATTGGCCCGACCACACCTGCTGGAAGGGTCTTCGCTTCGTCACCTAGCTTCTTGCGGGCCTGGTAAAACTCTTCTTGAACAGCCGAAGGTGGCGTTTTATCCATCAAGAAGACAACGGTGAAGGCTAGACCTGACCGCGTGTAAGTCTCGCTCCGATCATACCAACGCAGCTCCTGCATGCGCTTTTCAAGCGGCTCGGCGACGAGATCTTGCATCTCCTGGGCCGTGGCGCCCGGCCACGCAGTGATGATGGTTAGCTGTTTTACGGTGAATGGAGGATCTTCCGCTCGCCCTAGTTTGAAGAACGCGATGGTGCCAGCGACTGCGATCACTAGAATAAGAAACAGGGTTATGGATCGCTCACGCACTGCCAGAGCCGAAAGATTGAAGCGAGAATCGCTCATGGCTGACTCCCGGCACTGGCTAAGGAAGAGGAGGAGTCAAGCATGACTTCTTCACCTTCGCGTAGCAGGTGGGCACCCAAGGCCACGATCTGATCACCTGGACGTAGGTCGCCGACAACCAAGGCCGCATCGTCAGTGATGCTGTGTACTTGGACAGGCTTCAAGTTAACCTTCTTTGGCTCTCCAGCGATGACCCATACGCTGGTTCCCTTGCCTTGATCAACCAGCGCTCCGATTGGCACTGCTCGCAGATCGGTCACCGATGTTGTCTGTTCGATTTCAAGAGTGATGGTTGCCCCCAGTGGCGCGTTAGCCAGTGGGTCGGTAAGTACATACCTAGCTTCAAAAGTACGGGTCAGGTTGTCAGCCGCATCCGACAGTAATCGCAGCTTGGCGGGAACGGCTTGATTTGCGCTCCCATAGAGGGTGGCCTTGGCCACTGAACCGGGAGCCGGGCGCAGCGTTTCTGGCAGATGGACAATGGCCTCCCGGCTCCCGGCCCTTGCCACACGCACCACAGCCTGTCCGGCGCTTACAACCTGACCTGGCTCGGCCAGGGTCTCCATCACTACTCCGTCGGCATCCGCTAGAAGCGTCGCGTAGCTGGTGGCATTGGTGGCCACATCGGCCTGCGCCTTTGCCGCACTGAGTTGTGCCTTCGCGGAATCAGCCGCCGCCTTGATCTGATCATATGTCGACGCTGAGACAGCGCCCTCGGCTACCAGGTCGCGATAACGTGCCTCGTCGTCTGACGTTTGTTTCGCACGCGCCTTGGCAGAGGCCACGGCCTCCTGTTGAGCCTGCGCCTGCAATTTCAGGTCAACGGGATCAAGGCGCATCAAAGGCTGACCTCGCTTGACCGTTTCCCCGGTGTCTACTAATCGCTGCAGGATTTTTCCCGATACGCGGAAGCCAAGATCACTTTGGGTTCGTGCCACAACGACACCTGTGAAGGAGCGCAAGGGCAGGGCCGCGTCCTTCACCATTGCTGATTTGACCAATGGGGGTTTGTCCCTGGCGTCTTTGTCGGGAGAAGGTTCTCCACACGCTACTAGGACGAAGGGTAATAAGCAGCCGACTAATGCGGCGGGACGAAGGCGCATGGGATCCCTTTCTCAAGAGGCTTGAAGAATCCCATTTTTATACCAGTGACCAATATTGTCAACGGTCACAACTTTATTAAGGCGCCAGGCTTCGCAGGATCAGCGCGGGCAGCTGCAACACAGCATCGGGTATCGTATCCAGATTGTGTTGGAGGAGAGACGCATTCACATAGGGTCTGAGCACTAGAAAAATTCCTAGCGTTGCTTCATCCATTGGAGTTTTACGCTCGAACTCACCCGAGGCCCGGCCTTCGGCCAGGATTTGTTGGATGATCAGGCGCACATTTTCCTCATAGGCTCTTGCGGTAGACCATTGGTCGCGGGACGCCACTGCTGCTATGTCGTAAAGCTTTCTGTCGTGAAAGAAAAGGTTAGACCCCGCCTCTGCAGCCGCACGAAATAGGCGCCTGAGCTTCTCCGTAGCGCTTGGCGCTGCGTCAATACTGGAGTTGATGATCTGCATGATCATAGCCAGGCGGTTGGCACAGATCACCTCGCCGATAGCCTGCTTGGACTCGAAAAACTTGTAGACATACGCTTTTGAAAAACCCACGGCCTTCGCGAGGTCAGACACGGTGGTCTTCTCATACCCGTAGTGAGCGAAATGCTCCATTGCGGCGTGAATGATTTGGTCTCTGACGTCATGGTCTGCGGGGCCGCGTGTTGCCGGCAAAGAGGGGGAGTTGGTCATTGAAGCATCCTGGAGCTGATTGACAGGCTGTGACCAATTCATGATATGGTCACCTTCTGCACTGGTCTACGAGAATCGTCATGCTTCCCTACCGAACAATTGCGCTGCTGCTGAGTTCCAGCCTCACTGCGGGGTGCATGGTTGGCCCGGATTATAAACAGCCAGACGCACCACTGGCGCCACATTACATCAGCCGTGGCGGATCGCAGATCTCGTCGAGCGCAACCACTTATAGCCTCGATAAATGGTGGGAAGGCTTCGGGGATCCGGTGCTGACCACGCTTGTGACCAAGGCATTGGGACAGAATCTTGAGCTTGCACAGGCTCAGGCTCGCGTTGCGCAAGCTCGGGCCACTCTTGGTTCGGCTACGGCAGCTCTCATACCTTCGGCGAGTGTGGATGGCGAGGCGGCTCGCTCGCATCAGTCGATTGAGACACCATTGGGTAAAGTCTTGAACTCAACACCGGGCTATGACCGCTATGGCAGCAGCTACGAACTCAATCTTCAGGCAAGTTGGGAGGTCGATCTGTTCGGGGGGCTGCGCCGCGACCGTGAAGCTGCCTTGGCTCAATATCAGGCCTCCGAAGCTGGGGCAATCGCAACTCGTCTCGCGATTGCCGCCCAGACAGCTGACATCTACACCACTGTGCGAGGTTTTCAGGCTCGCCTGGCTATTGCAGAGGATCAGGTGAAAAATCAGCGGGCGCTCTTGAGCAAAGTCGAACTGCTAAATCGAAAAGGCCTAGCTGCAGACTATGAAGTCCGGCAGACCGAAGGGGAGCTTTCACAGGTAGAAGCGACTATTCCTGTACTCCGTGCAAGTCTGGAAGCTTCGCTCAATGCTCTGGACGTTATTCTTGGCAGTGCTCCAGGTACTCACCGATCTGAAATGTCGGTAGCTTCACACATCCCGAAGCCGCCTCAGTTGTTGAACATGGGCGAGCCGGCAGAGCTTCTCCGCCGTCGGCCAGATCTGATCGCTGCAGAACGTAGGCTCAGTTCAGCTAATGCTCAGATTGGCAGTGCAATCAGTGAGTATTACCCAAAGTTTTCTCTCGGAGCTCTTATCGGTAGCGCTTCAACCTCTGATGGAAAACTTTTTTCAGGTGGAGCTAACCAATCGTCAGCATTTTTCGGTTTGAGATGGAGGCTTTTCGATTTCGGTCGTATCAACTCTGAAATCAGCCTAGCCAAGGGCCGCGAGGCGGAAGCTTTGGCTGCTTATCGACAGTCGGTGCTGAGCGCCTCTCAGGATGTAGAAACCGCTTTATCTGCCTTGATCAACCGGCAGACGCAGGCACAGTCATTGAGCCAGGGCGAAATATCTCTGGCCCAGGCGCGTCGTTCATCTTTCGCTAGTTATCAAAAGGGGGCGGCAAGCCTCATCGATGTCTTGAATGCTGATCAGCAACTTCTGAAGGCTTCAGACACAAGGGCGGTAGCGGAAACTGAAGCAGCACGTGCGGCCATCGCAACATACCTAGCATTGGGAGGGGGATGGACTCCAACCTCAATGACCACCATGCAATGATTAATTTATTAAATCTCTTTCTTGTTTATGCGCTATAAGTAGTTAAATTCTAACTTTATTTAAGAGGGCAAATATCATGACTGTACAGCATCCCATCTTAATCACCGGAGCAGCCGGTGAAGTAGGCTCTATAAGCGGAGATATCGCCCGCCGTTTAATTAAACAGGGCTATCCCGTAAGGGCCTTCGTCAGGACTGATGACGCTAGGGCGCAAGCACTGCGTGATTTAGGCGCGGAAGTGTTTGTGGGGGACTTGCTCAAACTCGCGGACGTAGTGCAAGCGCTGAAGGGGTGTCGACGAATTTTCTTTACTATGAGTGTTTCATCTTACTATCTCGATGCCAATTTAGTAATGATAGCGGCGGCTTTGCAGCAAGGTAATATCGAGATGTTTGTCAATATCTCGAATGTTGAGCAGTCTTATATGACATTTGAACGTATGTCAGCGCCAACTTCAGATCGGCTCAAGTGGTTGGGCGGGCTTGTTGACGACTGGTCACCCCAGCAGCGGGCGCACTGGTTATCTGAGCAGGCGCTGAATTGGTCAGGTCTTCCAGCGGTTAACCTGCGCGCCACTATTTTTGTTGAGAATCCGTTGCTTACTTGGTTTCCAATCAAGAATGTCATGGAGAAAGGGGAGCTGAATTTGCCTTTTGCAAATGCAAAACTCTCTCCAATTGCGGCTACTGATGTTGCAGAAGTCTGCACGAATATTCTCATGCAGCCTAAAGAGCACATTGGAAAGGACTACGCTCTCACTGGGCCTGAGTTGGTGGGCGGTAATGAATTTGCTCAAACACTGTCGAGTGTTCTTGGCTACGATGTGCAGTATGTAGCCCAGCCTCTGGAATCTAGCGACCAGGTGCTGGATGTAGTGCTTGCAGAACGTAGTGCACATACAGCAGCGCACTTGAAAAACCTCACGCGGTTGATTGCAGGTGGGCGGTATGAGGAGGTGACCGATACCCTAGAGAAATTGCTGGGCCGGAGCCCTACCCATTTGAAAGACGCTCTCGCTTCGAATGAGCGGGTGCTGCGAGCTCGTGACAGGGATTAGTAAAGCGGAGCGACACCCAGTGTATTGCTTTTGGTGGGCGCAGTTTGAAGTTATGAAGCACGGGATGTTTGTGAAGGCTTCAAATCTGTGAATGCACTTTGTGGTCAAGCGACTGTAGGGTAGTTTTAGTTAAATTCCAGGTAAAGCTGAACCCTCGGGGAGCTGCAGACGCGAGTATTTAAATCTCGCGAAGCCCCCGGCATCCTCTTAGTCTGTCCGTGTACGGGCATCAATCCTTCTCGTATCCTTACGTAATTATTCGGGTCTTCGGAGTTGCCAGGGTGATGAGCACCCTGGCATAGCTCACACCCGCTTAGCGGTTTTAGCTATTGCGGCCACCACCTTGGCTGTTATGCCCGCCTTTGCGTCCAGCTTCGGAAGCACGCTCACGGTCGTTGGCGAAGTTCCCGCCCGACGCTCGGCCACCTTTGCGACCTGCTTCAGACGCTTTTTCGCGGTCATTAGCGAAGTTGCCTGGGTTGTTCTCAGCAGTGCCGCCTTGATGACCGCGATTACCTTGATTGTTAGCCATGACCTTTCACCTCATGTGGCACACAGGAAAGTCTGTGTTCAACTCGGAGGGTTGAAAGCGGGTAGTTCGCTCACTTGAATTTCGCTTTTGCCCGACGGATTGCGCTAAGAAAGCTGGTTCACGAACTGTGGCGAGCTAACTCTTAGCATCCTAGTAGAACTGCTCTAGGCCCTGCCCATTCGGCTCTTGCGCTGAACTGAAGTCCTTCTCGCCCCCTCAAATTTGGACACGGTCTCAGAGGGGGTTCGGGGAATGGACGACACGGCCTTGGCATTCATGATCTTTGCGGCGTCACCCGGACGCTCTTGCCCAAGTTCAAGTCTTGAGTGAAGCGGAAGCGCTGGAAGCCGGAGAGCCGCTGTCGGCGCTGCGTGACACCCTGGTAGTCCAGGCCCTCACGGCGGAAGCCAACAAGCGAGGCGTTTCCCTCGATGGGCTGATTCAAGCGCTTATCGGTAGAGGCGACATTCAAAAGGAAGACCCGAGCGTCCCTGGCCTGGAAAAGTACAACCGGATGCGTGATTTCAACGCCTCACCTGAACCATCGGGTGCGCGAAAGGTCGTAACGCGCGATCTATTGCGTGATAAAGGTCGAGATTATCTGAATGCCGACCTAATTGTTTCAGTTCGGCCTAGTTATCTAGCAAGCTCCCTAGGCGTGAGACACGGTGTTGCCGCTTACCGGCATCTTCACGGGCAATATAAAGTCGTTCGCCCTAGCAGCTTGGTTGATGCTGCCCTTTCTCGTATCATCGACGCCCCCAATCTGGAGCATTTTCGTGAAGTCGTCCGCTGGAAGTGTCCCAGTCTCTACAAACACCAATGGCCCGAAATGGGATGCCGGAGAAGCTGTAAGCCAGCTGTCTTGGGACGACTTGCGGATCCTCAAAACACTGAGCGACTGTGGCAATCGCGTCGCCACGGCCAAGAAGCTCGGCATCAATGTGTCCACCGTCTCGCGCCGGGTCGCGCAAGTTGAGAAGACGCTTGGGGTCGCGCTTTTCGATCATCGCAAGGCGGGGTATCTGCTGACTGCCGAAGGTGCCGAGCTGCGTGCCCTGGCCGAGCGCGTTGAGCTGGACATTGTCAGTGTCACCCGAAGGGTATCCCGTGCCGGGCAAGGCCCCCTGGGGAAACTGCGAATCACTACCAGCGACTCGCTGCTGCTGTACTTTCTCACGCCGATCATCGCGGACTTCAAAGCCCTCAATGAGGGGATCAGCATTGAAGTGCTGGTAGGTAATCAGACGTTGAGCTTGGCGAGAGACGAGTCGGACATTGCGGTGCGTGCGACAAGAAAACCAGCAGATACTCTCGTAGGCCGCAAGCTCGCCAATATAGCCTGGGCCCCATATGGCAGCCTTAAACAGTCGGCAATTGCCGACCCCTTCGCTGAGGGGCAGTCGTGGATTTCCTACTCGGGAGGCCTGTGCGGTTTGAAGGCAACGAACTACGTCGAATGTCGCGTGCCCTCTGAGTACATTTCTTACCGCACCGACTCCGTGGCGGCAGCAAGCGCTGCGATTGCGGCGGGCCTGGGCTTTGGCTTTCTCCCCTGCATGCTGGGCGACATCACCCCCGGATTGGTTCGGGCCGGCCCAGTCGTGCAGGAACTTCAAGATGAGTTGTGGCTGCTTACCCACCAGGACATCAGGAAGTCCTGGCGAGTGAAGGCGTTCATGACGTACTGCGCGGCTGCCGTAGCCGACCTCAAACCTCTGGTCGAAGGTCAGCAGGCCATCCCGGCTTCATAGTTGAAACCGGGAGCGCAGGTCACTTAGCCTGTGCACCGATCACAGCACGGCACACAATCTCGATCAGTTGAGGACGCTGGGCGAGCCGCGATACACCGATGATATTGCTGGCCGCCTGTGGGCGTTCTGTGCCATAGGCCGCCTTGCGCACCTTGCCGACTACGGCAAAGGCTGCGTCCATGTCCAACACATATAGCGTCTCCTCTACAACATCCTGCATGGTGGCACCATACAGAGCCAACAACTTGGCAATGTTGTCGTAGGACACCCGCATTTGTTCGCCCATAGCCGAGAAATCGCTCGGACGACCGTCAGCATCCAGTGGGGCCGGCGCTACCAGGTTGCCCTCTTCGTCATGGTTGAACTGTCCCGAGATAAAGATCTCGCTCCCAACTCGCCGCGCTTGCGGATAGCCGTAGCCGTCTTCCCATGGAACGCCCCAATAGGCGGTGTCATCGTTGAAAGGTCGTGAAGCGGCCATTGGAATCTCCTTGGCGAAAATGGATCGATGTGATCCGACTGGCGAAGATCCTAGCATCGGATTGCACACCTTCGGCGGTGCATAAATGCGCCATCAAAGACGCAAAAGTGCGCCAACGTTACGCTGAGTATTTCGCTACCTTGTGCTGGCACTCGGCGACGACCCGCCGAAAAACTCTCGACACCGTTCAGCAAAAGGGAAGAACAATGAGCAATCCACACACTGAAGTCTTGACCCCCCTCAACAGCCAGCTGATCTTTATCGATCAACAGCCGCAAATGGCTTTTGGCGTTCAGAGCATTGACCGGCAGACGTTGAAGAACAACACCGTAGGCCTGGCCAAAGCAGCCAAGATCTTTAATGTGCCCACTACCTTCACCACGGTCGAGACCGAGAGTTTCTCCGGACATACCTACCCCGAATTGCTCGCGGTCTTTCCTGACGCTCCGTTGCTTGAGCGCACATCCATGAACTCTTGGGACGATCAGAAGGTACGTGACGCGCTCAAGAAAAACGCTCGGAACAAGATCATCGTTTCGGGGTTGTGGACTGAGGTCTGCAATACCACCTTCGCACTCTCCGCCATGCACGATGCAGGCTATGAGATCTACATGGTTGCCGACGCTTCCGGCGGCACGACCAAGGAGGCTCACGACTACGCCATGCAGCGCATGATCCAGGCAGGTGTGGTGCCGGTGACCTGGCAACAGGTGCTGCTGGAGTGGCAGCGCGACTGGAAGAACCGCGACACCTACGATGCTGTCATGGAGCTGGTCAAAGAGCATTCCGGCGCCTACGGCATGGGTGTCGACTATGCCTACACCATGGTGCACAAATCGCCAGAACGCGTTCAGCACGGCCCCACCTTGGCGCCCGTGGCCGCATCGGTCTGACGTCTTGTCAGCCCCAGGCTTGCTTTGATCTAGAAGCGGGGGCTGGCCCAAACTGATCCGGGCCAGCGAATCGAGATGGAAACATTCTGAAGCGGCTTTAGATATCCGAGATGCCCGGTTTACATGCTCTTCGAATTTTCAGGATGGATTGATCCCATGAGCGGAGCTAATGGCATCGTCTTGGCTACAGTCAAGTTTCAGGCTAAGGGGCGGCTCAAACCCTCGCAGGTCATAACGGCCAAGCAAATGATGTTGAGTCATCTGGAGACTGGCATCTCGGTCACCGAGCTGGCCAAAGCCTGCGGATTGTCGCGCAGTCATTTCACGCGGATGTTCAAGGCAAGCACGCGAGCGACACCGCAACAATGGTTGCGAGAGCAGCGGCTTAGGAAGAGCAAAGAGCTGCTGCAGGCCTCGACGATGATGCTGGTAGAAATCGCTCTGGAGTGCGGTTTCTACGATCAGCCCCACTTCTGTCGAACGTTTATGACAGTCGAAGGAGTGACGCCTCAGGCATGGCAGCAGCAATTCAACTAGCTGATCCATATTCTGCTCCCGTGATGCAGCGGCCTGCGCCGTTGCAAGCGGAGCGCGCCGGCCCACGGATGGGCCAGAGGCGTGAGGATGGAAGCCCGATAGGGCCGTAACCTGGCTATGTCAGGGTGCGGTTTACGACAGCCGTCCCCAGCGGGGCACGCCCAGAGAATAGATACATGCCTTTGCCCCAAGTGCTATTGGCTGGAACGGCTGTTGGCATTTACCGGGGTCGATTTAGCGGGGCGGTGCAGATGCGCGCCGGTTGGATCGGTGATTTGAATGACGTTACCGTGCTGCCAGCCATCAGCATGGGGATCAGCTGCAGGTATTCGAATATCGGCCCGCTGAGCTTTTGTCTTTGCTGCATCCACCCCCAGGCGCCGATTGCGCTGTTCGACCATCTGCGGGTCAGCCTGCCCATCTGCGGTAAAGCCCATCATCAACTGCGGAACGCCTACCGGTAGCGCTTTGTCCTGATCGGTGTGCCAGGTGTGCCATGTCTTACCATAGGTATTCGCCAGGCGCTCCATCAGGGCATGTTCAGCAGGTGCAGGAATGCCTGGCGCGATCAACTGCCCAGAGGAGACCTCATACCCGTGGCTGTGCCACATCGCCTTCTCCTTGGGTGGCAACCCGGCAAACAGCTTCTCGTCGATGATGTACTCGACGCCCATGATTTTCGCGCCCTTGGTGTTGCCGTCGAAGATCACACACTGAATGACCTCCTCATTCAGGATCGAGCAGTAATGGTGAGCTTCCATCTGCACGTCCGGATGGCCGTTGTAGAAGTGAAAGCCATCCAGGTAGGCGTTGATAGCGTCAATGGGAGGCTTGGATTGTAGCGTCGCGGCGCCGGCTTCCAGCAGCTGGGTTTTAGCAGACTCGGGCCTGCCTGGTGTTTCCACAGGCGACTTCGTTTCGGGAGCGGAACAGGCCCACAGCAGAGTGCAGGCGAGGGGAAGGGTTATCGTTTGGAATAGCTGTCGCATGAGAAAGGCTCTGGTTGGTGTCTTTAGAGGACAACCATGGCCGATGAAGCGGACAGCCTAGCGGACGAACGGGCCGCGTCGATTAAGAATTGCGAGCAAAAGAAAGCCCGCTGCTAGGCGGGCAAGGTCTATCACACGTAGGGATAGCTGGAGTCTCGGGCATCGCATGTGAAAAGCGCGTGAAGATAAGGTCAGCAAAATGCTGACGTTCGTAGTTGAGGTTTCAACGACCCAGACCCCAGCCCCTTCCGTCCGTATGCCCACTGAGCGAGAACCCCTGACAATTCGGGATATGGTTCGCTATCTCGTACTTACGCCAGTCCAGCATTGCATCACCGTCGATCTCCTGCGGCTTTTTCTCGAGGAGCCATCGCACGGTGTTGAGGTACTGGTCATGCGAAAACACCACGATCTCATTGGCCGAGTGTTCTGTGATTCGGTCAAGAAAATGCAGAGCCCTGGCCACGAGATCACGGAAGGACTCCGCTCCCTCACCGTCAGAAAAAGCAGGATCTGATCTCTGCCAATAGGCATCGACCCAGCCCCGCCGCTGTGCGAGCGTCGTATCCACACAGCGTGCCGGCGCCAGGTAGGTAAATTCGTAAACCGGCCACGTCTCGAAAGCTGCATTTGGATAGATGGCCGTGGTGGCCAGCGCGGTCGCTTGGGCGCGCAGAAACGGCGAGGCGACGATTAGGCCAGGAGCGCTCGCATGGAAATGAGCGACTATTTGGGCTTGCTCCAAGCCTTTTGCCGTCAAAGGAATGCTTGCGTGATCCCTGGTAGGCTCGCCAGCGTTGGCGGCGCTCTCACCATGGCGTATCAGCCTGACGCTCTTCATCAACTATCCTTTCCTGGCTCACGTTGCTTGGATTGCGCAATGCTGGCATGACAGCGAGTGGGCTAGCCATGGCGAATGGGAGAGATCGTGAAAAGAGATCTGAGCAAGGTGCTCATGCCTGACCACCCCTTGTACACCGAGGCTGTGGAAGCGCTGAAGTCCTACCATCAGGCCGAAGCTGATGGAGTCGAAGGGATGGAGCTGGAGCGTCTGCGGTTGATGGCCGAGCATCGCTTTCAAGCCGTCACTGATTATCAGCTTCGAGCCCTGGGTGGGCCGGCAGAGAAAGGCCATCGAGCCGTTGGCTGATCACGTCCTACCTATCAGCTATTCAAGGCTTTCTGCACGTCGTCGACCGTACCGATCCAGTGACGGCCATTGTCGCGTGGACTGAAGCCCAACCTTTCGGCGAACGCTGATGCGTTGGCATTGGCAGGCTCGATGGCCAGGTAGCGATAGCCGAATTGGTGGGCGTACCGGTCGACCTCCACGTCCACAACAACATGCCCGAGCACCTCAGGCAATCCATCAAGCGTGAGATGGTTAATCATCCCTTGGCAGTGCTTGCCACGTGTTTTTCTAGAGCATTTGCGGCTCGATCACCGGACTGAGTGTCCACACGGTCACTCAAAGTTTGACAGAGATGGCGTAGCTGCGGAATCGTGACTCCTGTATTTGTGCTGATTCGCATGTGTGCCTGAAGCTGTGGCTCGACTCCCGCAAGCGCGGAAAGCATTCCCACTGTGGCCAGCTCACGCGTCTTCCAATCCAAGGTGTCTCGTTCGAATATGTCACCAAACAGGTGAGTGCGGAGGTATTGGTTAGCTATCGGGGCAAAATCGAACAGGGGCCCCTCAACCGGTGAACCCGACAACTTCGTCTGGTTAGCGGTACCTGCGGCCAGCAGAGCGTCACCCTGAGGTATTGGACGGCTAGGTTCGCGACCTGGATCGTCAACGATGCCGCGCTGTTTGCGTGATTCCAGCACCTGCATCAGCTCCGTCAGCGCGTTGAGAGATCGGGGGAAGCCGGCATAGGCGTAGAGTTGTACAAGTACCTCACGCAGTTCGCTGACCGTTAGTTTCAAATCCAAGGCCTGATCCAGAGCAGTATTCAAGCGGGGCAAGTCACCAATGGCAGCAAGCGCGGCTGCGACGACAACCGCTTGTTGTTCCTCGCTCAGCAACTTGGAATTTGATTGGGATGAAATGGGGTGGCTCATGACATTGCGCGTTCCGATTGGATCAGACGAGGCCATCTCCGTAGCACCTAGTCCAATCATGAATGTGGTTGCTATCCCGGCATTGATCCACTTACTGAGCATGCGGCCCGCTGTATTGTTCATCGGTCACTTTCTCCATCCAGTGGACATTTTTACCTTCAGCTGTCGCTGTAACAGCAAGGTGCGTCATGCTCGTTGTGGGGGCAGCTCCATGCCAATGCTTAATGCCTGGAGGGCACCACACGACATCCCCAGGACGAACCTCCTGGATAAAGCCGCCCCATTGTTGAGTCAGGCCTACCCCCGAAGTGACCACCAGCCGCTGGCCAGCAGGATGGGTATGCCATGCAGAACGTGCCCCCGGCTCGAATGTCACGAAGCTTCCCGAGGCGCTAATACCCGAGTCCGCAGGCCACACCGGATCAATCCTCACGGCACCGGTGAAGAATTGAGAGGGGCCAACCATAGAGGCCTGTTTACCCGCTCTGGTTATTTCCTGTTGGCGGGATGAGGAATTTTCAGCTGCTTCGCTCGATGCGAGTTGCAACGCAGAGAGGCATATCGCAGCTGTGATGGGGTGAGCATTCATGTTGGAAACCCTCATGGTCAGAGATCTTGGGTAGCACGTGATCTCAGCTCAGCCTTTTTCCACCGGGCCACTCAGGAAGACATCGTCAGTCACTGGCTCCAGCCAATCTACGGCCCTCCCATCCATATATTCATTGATCGCGACATGCTGCATAGCCGTAGTATCCGTCGCGCCATGCCAATGTCGGAGTCCGCAGTTGCACCAGATCAGATCGCCTGCGCGGATCTCGGTCTTCGGGCCATCTTCACACTGCGTCCAGCCCACCCCATCGGTAACTAGCAAGGCTTGTCCCAAAGGATGAGTGTGCCAGTGGGTACGAGCACCTGGCTCGAAGTTGACCACTGCAACGCCAACTCGAGCGGGGGCAGGCGCTGTGAAGACGCGGTCGATGCGTACTCGCCCCGTGAACCATTCGGCAGGCCCTTGGATCGCATTGGCCGAGCCTGCACGGTGGATTTGCGTGGCCACGCTGGAAAGGTTGTTGGCCGCCATGTTGTTTTAACCTCTCAAAAATGTAATTGAGACAACTGTAGCGACCGCGCTTTAATTCGAGTATTAGCAAAATCAAGAAATCGGTTTGAAGCTGAGCTTAACAATGAAAGCAGACAATCTGAGCGATCTGGTGGTCTTTGTGGCCGTAGCCAGGGAGAGTAATTTCACTCGGGCAGCGGCACGATTGGGTGTGTCACCTTCAGCCGTTAGCCAGACAGTAAGGGGTCTTGAGGAACGCCTCGGTGTTCGCCTCCTCACCCGTACCACCAGGAGTGTCACGCGAACGGAGGCAGGGGAGAAACTGCTTCAAGATATCGCGCCGCTATTGGATCAGATCGATGCTCACCTGGGTGGCCTGACCGAGTTCGGGCAACACCCCTCAGGGACGGTGCGGATCACAGCCGATGAGTTCGCCGCCCGCCATGTTCTATGGCCGAAACTACAGCCGGTGATCGAGTCCTACCCGGATGTCACGATTGAATTGATGACCGATTACGGCCTGACCGACATCGTTGCCGAGCGATTCGATGCGGGTGTACGTTTGGGCGGCATCATCGATGCAGATATGGTGGCTGTGCCCATTGGGCCGCCCATGCGGATGGTTACCGTAGCCTCACCCGCCTACTTGAAGCGGTATGGAGTACCCCGCCGCCCCGAGGAGTTGATGGCCCACAGGTGCATCAACCTGCGGTTGCCTACGCACGGCGGCCTTTATCCTTGGGAGTTCACCCACGATGGCAGCGAGTTTCGCGTCCGGGTGCAAGGGCCCCTGATCATGAACAGTTCGTTGCAAATACTGGATGCCTGTCTGGCAGGGGTGGGTTTGGCCCAGGTGACCGATGTACACGCTCAGGAGCATATCGGCAGCGGTGCCCTCGAAGAGGTATTGGCTGAGTGGTCGGAGCTCTTCCCTGGTTATCACCTTTACTACCCCACGCGCCGGCAGCAAACCGCTGCTTTCAGGGTTGTTCTTGAAGCACTCCGAAGCGAGTAAGAGGTTGCGTGATGTCATATGTCCAGCCGGCTTTCAGTGCTGGGAAAATTCGACTCGGATATCGTCACTGCCAAGCATCTGCATCAGGCCGTCGGGGTTTTCAATGTTTCCGATACGGGTGTAAGAGTAGGACGTTTTGAATGTCTTGTAGAAGACCACCAGGGTTTTTGATCCATACAGCATGACGTCCCCTGCCTTGATCGTTCCTGGAACGCTCGCATCCTTGGGGAGTGATACCGCGAGATCGACATACTTTTCGTTACTGTTGAGATCGGCCATTTCAAGCGTCAGGGGTATCAACGCGGAGAAGGCACGAGCTGCCTCAGTGTCAGCCAACCTGATTCTGTAATGCCGCTCGCCTACTGACATCTGCATGTAGGGTATCTCCTGTTGAGCTTTCGCTTCGCCAGATTTCGCCGTTTGGAAATCAGATGCACTAGCCGGAAATGTGTGAGCTAAAACAAGTGTCAGTAGTCCACTTACCCTACCAAGGTGCTGCAGAACAGGCCATCGATAGACAGCGGCCTTTTCGGTTATAGGACATAAAGCCCTGTGGGGTGTGTGCCTTCTCATTGCATCTCCTTGTATCCTGGGTTGGGCGACGTCTTATAGGCTGAGGATCAGGGTACGATGGGGAGGGAGGAAGCTGACCTTTCCGCACCTAAACGCAGTTCCGCAATATCGCGTTTTGGAGGCATGCCGAACTGGCGCCCGTACTCGCGGCTGAACTGCGATGGACTTTCGTAGCCAACCTTGAATGCGGCAGTCGCTGCATCGAGGTGTTCGTTGAGCATCAAGCGTTTTGCCTCGTTCAACCTCAACCATTTCTGGTACTGCAGTGGACTCATTGCGGTGAGCTGCCGGAAGTGCTGATGGAATGTGGAGAGGCCCATCTGTACCTTAGAGGCGAGCTCGTCCACCCGCAGAGGCTCGGCGTAGTTGAGCTTCATCCAGTCGATGGCCTTTGCGATTCGATGACCCTTGCTGCCAACGGAGGCGATATAGCGCAGGAGAGGGGCTTGGTCACTTAGCAGCAACCGATAATGTATCTCTCGCTGAATCAAGGGCCAGAGCACCGGGATCGCATCGGGCTCCTCCAACAGCTCAATCAGGCGGGTGAAGCTCTCCAATAGCTTCTGGCCCAGTCCACCAACTCCAGCGCTGGTGTAAAAGGACTGACCGCTCGCAGGAGGGCGACCATCTTGCGCGATCAATTCGGCCAGTGTGCGCAAATCGAGCTTGAACACCAAGCCAAGACAGGGGGCTTCCTCGCTGGCCACAGTCACCGCAGAGTTGGCGGGAATGTTTAGCGATGTGACCAGAAAACGAGTCGTGTCGTATGGGAATACGTCACCGCCGATAACCATTTCCTTTGCCCCTTGCGCAACCAAAACGATGCTTGGTTCGACAATGCACGTAATCGGTGGGGCTGGTGCGTTGCGTCGATAGACGCTTAGGCCTGCAATGCTTGTCGCGAAATCTCCAGCGGTGGGCGCGTGGGCACCGATGATCCTACACAGTGTGGCCCTTGGGTTCGTGCATGAAGGCGGCAGTGCGGTTGCGGGCATGGTGAGCGTTCCGATCAGCGTATAGCGAAACACTACTCGCGCGTCGCTTTAAGTGTCCATGCCCAGTCAGCTAGCTCTGGACAATTAGGCAAGAAAACTACCGGTTTGCTCTACTGGTGTGCTGGTGCACGCGGGGAACATGGGTGGCAGGTGAGAAGACCCTAGCGTCCGTGAGCGATGTCCTCTCACATCCCTTCCATTTCGAGCAGACAGGAAGATGTGCATGAAGTCTTTGTTCGTTACGTTTGCCTTGATGGCCAGTTCACTCACTGCGGGAGCCGCCAATATGTCCCATGGGGCCAACAATTTCTATCAGAGTGAGCAGGTTTCACTCGAGCGCGTCACCTTCAAGAACCAGTTCCAGATGACCACTGTCGGGAATCTGTATCTGCCAAAAAAACAGAGCGTGAATGCTAAGCATCCCGCAATCATCGTTGGACACCCGATGGGGGCGGTAAAGGAGCAAAGCTCGAACCTTTATGCCCAAAAGCTGGCAGAGCAGGGCTTCGTGACCCTGGCCATCGATCTGTCGTTCTGGGGTGAAAGTGACGGTCGTCCGCGCAATCTGGTGTCGCCGGACATCTATGCCGAAGACTTCAGTGCGGCGGTCGACTATCTCGGTGCTCAAGGTTTCGTTGATCGGAACCGTATTGGCGTGCTGGGTATCTGTGGAAGCGGCAGCTTCGCCATCAGTGCTGCGAAAATTGATCCACGCATGAAAGCGATTGCCACGGTCAGCATGTACGACATGGGTGCCGCCAACCGCAATGGACTCAAGCATGGCGTCTCGGTCGAACAGCGCAAAAAGGCTATCGCCGAAGCAGTAGCCCAGCGTGATGTCGAGTTTGCCGGAGGCGAAACCAAGTACACCAGTGGCACAGTGGATCAGCTAACAGAGAGCTCTAATGCCATTGAGCGGGAGTTTTACGACTTTTACCGCACACCTCGTGGTGAGTTCACACCCAAAGGGTTGTCGCCGCTTCTGACGACCCACCCGACTCTGACCAGTAACGTCAGGTTCATGAACTTCTATCCGTTCAATGACATCGAGACGATCTCGCCTCGTCCAATGTTGTTCATCGCAGGAGAGGAAGCTCATTCCCGTGAGTTTAGCGAGGAGGCGTATCGCCTTGCCGGCGAACCCAAGGAGTTGGTAATCGTGCCAGGCGCAGGCCATGTCGATCTCTATGACCGCGTCGAACTGATCCCCTTCAGCAAGCTGACCACCTTCTTCCGAGAAAACCTCAAGTAACTACTGCTATTCCCAGACCCAGCTCCTGAAAGCTGGGCCTGGGCGCATGTGTCTTTTGAAATCGCTACAACGAGAACCGCCATGAGCAGCCCAGCAATCTCCCTTCAACACTCAAGTCGTCAGGTCTGGAGCGCTGTCCTGGCGATGTCACTCTGTGCCTTCGCATTGGTGGCATCTGAATTCTTGCCGGTGAGCCTGCTCACGCCGATTGCATCCGATTTGTCATTGACTGAGGGGCAGGCCGGCCAGGCTATTTCCATCTCCGGCTTCCTTGCTGTCATCACAAGCTTGTTGCTCTCCAGCTTAACCCAGGGGATCGACCGCAAGCCTGTCCTGCTTGCCACAACTGTGCTCATGCTGGTTTCAGGTGGGATGGTGGCCTTTGCTCCGAACTATCTCACCTTGATGGTAGGGCGCGCCGTGCTTGGGATTGCCATTGGTGGTTATTGGTCGATGTCCACTGCAGTAATGATGCGCATCGCACCTGAAGCGCTCGTTCCGAAGGCCATTGCCGTTATGCAGGGCGGTACAGCGTTGGCCACGGCAATCGCAGCGCCAGTTGGAAGCTACCTAGGCGGCATGATTGGCTGGAGAGGGGCATTCTTTTGCGTCGTGCCATTGGCCGCATTGGCGTTGATCTGGCAAGCATTCACACTGCCGGCCATGCCGAGTGAGCGGACTCAAGTATCGGCCACCGGCTCCTTGCGTTTGCTGGGAGACAGCAAAGTCGCTCTCGGCATGGCTGCAGTAGCGTTTCTCTTCATGGGTCAGTTCACACTATTCACATATCTGCGACCCTTCCTGGAAACGGTCACGCATGTCGATGTGCCCACGCTCTCGCTCCTGCTCTTGATCATCGGTGTGGCAGGATTGGTGGGCACTATGTTGGTCGGCTCCTTCGTTGGCCGAAACCTGAATAGAATTTTGATAGGCATACCGTTGATCATGACTGCCACCGTATTTGCCGTGATCGCGGTTGGTAGCTGGGTGGTTCCGGTCGCCGCATTGTTGGGGTTGTGGGGGCTGGTTGCGACCTGTGCGCCTGTTGGGTGGTTCACTTGGTTGGCCAAAGCGCTGCCACACAATGCAGAAGCCGGTGGTGGCTTGATGGTCGCGGTTATTCAGTTGGCGATCACTGCTGGTGCAACTGCAGGCGGGGTGCTGTACGACGGGATGGGTTATCAGGCTACCTTCATTGCCAGTAGCGCGTTCTTGTTCATCGCAACCACGCTGAGTGTTATCACAAATCGCAGGTGAAATACGGCACCGCAATTGTGGGGCAGCTATCCTTCCTTGGCTCACGTTGCTTGGTTTGCGCCATGCTGGCATGACAGCGAGTGGGCTAGCCATGGCGAAAGGGAGAGATCGTGAAAAAAGATCTGAGCAAGGTACTCTTGCCCGACCATCCGCTGTACACCGAGGCTATGGAAGCGCTGAAGGCCTATCATCAGGCCGAAGTTGATGGGGTCGTGGGTATGGAGTTGGAGCGCCTCAGACTGATGGCTGAGCATCTCTTTCAAGACGTCACTGATTATCAGCTTCGAGCCCTTGGCAGGCCGGCAGAGAAAGGCCATTGAGTCTCTGGCAGACCAGGTCTTACCTATCAGCTATTCAAGGCTTTCTGCACGTCGTCGACCGCACCGATCCTGTGACGGCCATTGTCGCGCGGGCTGAATCCCAGCCTTTCGGCGAACGCTGATGCGTTGGCATTGGCAGACTCGATGGCTAAGTACCGATAGTCGAATTGGGGAGCCAACTCCACGAGGCGCTGCACCAGCGCTTGACCATGTCCAACACGTTCCTTTGTGAAGCCGATCCGAGCCAGGACAAGGCACTCCCTTGGCCATTAGTCATTTGGTTTCACAAACATCCGGATGTAGATGTCGAACTGCGGGCTCAGGGCGGACACGGTCGCGAAGGTTCGGCACACCCGCTGCTGGACGTATCTGGGCTTGTACGTGAACCTTTCCAGGATGAACTCCGCCACATGAGGCTTGAGTTCCTCACAGCGTTCTTCGGCAAAGGCGTGCCATTCTTCGTCACTGTCCTCAATCGGAGGAAGTGTGGGCATCGTTTTGACCTCGGTCGCTGGCTAGAAAAGCGAGCGTAGATGCCTTTTTGGAGCTAGCAACAGCGATTATCGACAAGCGCCTGCCAAGGTGAATCCGTCTGTACATTCAACCAGAGAGGCAGTGGTTCATGGAGAAATGTATGAAGCCCATTGACGCGATACGAGGCAAGCAAGGGGACATCCGACGCCTGATCGAGACCTATGACTTCACTGAGCCCAAACTCTTCGGCTCTATCGCTCGAGGCGATGACCACGAAGGGAGTGACCTCGATCTGCTCGCCACCATCCCTCCAGCAATGGCCTGGCAAGATTTCCTTATTCGACATCGCCGAACTCGAGGATGAACTTCAGGCCATGGTGGGCGTCCCGGTCGACTTCCACGTCGCCAACAACATGCCTGAGCACCTCAGACAATCCATTGAGCGTGAGATGGTTACGCTGTAGCTGTGAACATGCTTGCGATGATCCTGGCGTCGAGCAGGGCGTGATGAGGCAGTTCTTCCCCATCATTCGTCGCGGTCAGGGTCGTGGCATCAGTAGGGAAGTTTCTGACGTTCTTGGGCCATTTCCCATCGTCATAGGCGAGCTCGCAGAACAGCTCCCAGTCGTAGGCAGGTGCGTCAGTGACAATCTCGAGCTCTTCGTCATAGGTTGCCAGGAACCCTAGGAGCGCCGCTCTGGCCTCGATAATCGGCATGGCGTACTCGCCTCCCCAGAGCTGCGGCAGTACGATCTCCTGCACGAACTCACTGCAGTCTTTTTCTCGCCACGCGTCCATCACTTCCACGTAGAATTCCCGGCGATCCTGGCCAACCAGAGCCAGGGAGATCAGCTTTGCCTGCGCGGTGAGCTGAGTGAACTCACAATCGAGAAAGAGCCTCATCTGTTGGAACCTCTGCAATGACTAGGGCCCGCCTTGAGTTGTCCCAGGAAGGCTGTCTGTGGGAAATCGCCTTGGCGTATTTCGGCCCCGAAAAGCTGTTGGAAACGATTGTAGATCTGTGGGGCGGTGCGAGCCCTCCCTCAAGGCCGACCGTCGAGCACCTGTCGACCGACACGCTACCCGCAGATGTCGTGAATATACTGAAAATTGCCCAGGTGCGAGTCGGGGCCCTCGTTCCGGATCGCGTGCCTGTACCAGGTGTTGTCACGTTGTACGCCCGGCACGCCAATGACCTCGCCGATGGGATCCTGGCAAGACTGCCGAGAGGCGAGCTCACCCGTACCTTGCGGGGATCGCAGTTAGAAGTCGAACTTGGCCTGTGACGTCCACTTGCGGCAGGGAGAAGTGATGTGACGATTGATCATCGACTGCGGAGCCTGGAGATCGCGAGGCGCAGAGCGCTGTGGGCACTTGCCGATCTACAGCCTGGGGACGCTCGTGCTGAAAAGGTGCTGGCTGAACTCGACGAGGTTGAACAGGCTCTGCAGGGCGTCGTGAGCGGTGATCAACTCTTCGCCCAGGAGCTCGTCGATGTCGTCACCTCGAAGCTCCACAACGATGTTCAGCTGGTCGTCGAGGACAGCATCCCCGAGCCATGGCTGCAGCGCTTCCAAGCGGCAAGTGTTGGGTCTACCCGGCTGGCAGAGGGGCCCTATCTGCGCGACTTCGAGAAGTTTGTGGCCGGGTGGCAACAGGAGCTTGAGCACCTGAACGCCCATCGGGCCCACAGATCCAGTACGAGGTCGCAGTGAAAAGAACGATCCTGGGTATGGCAGAAGCCGGCGAGCCGCTATTGCAGCAGGCTCTCCAAGCGATCCGTGACCATCAGAGGGCTGTGGACGAGGGGCAACCAGCCGATGTGGTGGAGCGGCTTCGCATCGAGGCTGATCACCTGTATCAAACCGTCATCGACTACCAGCTGCACAAGGCCGGCACGCTTGGGCAGTCAGTTCACTGATTGCAGTGATCTCTAGACGCGACGGACTCGTTTAATGAAGTGTCGGCTTGATCTCGTCCCCGTCCTTGGCCACGTAGTCCAACGTAGAGGTAAGTGAACGATGTCCTGTCTGCTCGGCAATCTATCATGCTCATTTTCAGGTTGCCCAGATGCACTCCAAGCATGACACGGGCTTCAGTCATTACTCAGGTACAGGCTCACTTCGAGAGCTGATTGGACATGGCCATGGCTGCAAGCGGAGCGCGCCGGCCCGGAGGGCCAGAGGCGAGAAGATGGACGCCCGCAGGGCCAAATCCCGGCGCAGTAGGGGTTTGGTTCACGACAGCTGTGCCCGCAGGGCCGAGCTAGCAATTTTGCGGATTCAAGGAATCCCTGGAATCCTCGGCACGCCTGGCTTACAGCCCGGAAGACTCCTAATTTTCGGATTTCTTTGCGGATTTTCCGAACACTGCGCGCAGGTCAAGGCGTATCAGGCGGCACTAGGTTACAGACCGGCTTTCCATTCCTAGTGATCACGAATGAATGGCCTTCCTGGAGGAGCCTCACGAGCCGCCTGAAGCCCCTTCTTGCCTGCGTTACGCTGATCACCTGCATGTTGAACTCTTTTTGGATGAAGTGCTAATTTGAAACTTTAGAATGCCCTAACAATTTTTCTGAGGAGTTCGGAAAAGGCTAGAATTAAAAATTTTAGGGGGTAATAAAAATCAAGAGAGTAAAGTTAAAAATAAGGGCTTTGAGCATACTGTTAACCCTGCTGACGGTGACATCCTAATGGTGTCGAGCCTGCGGTATAGTTACAACTTGGCATCTGGGCCAACGGGGTGGTAATTTCCGCAGTGGTGTTTGTTCTGGCTTGGATCGCGTTTTTCTTTGGCTTGGGCTCGATTGTCGATGGTTATCATTATAGCTCTGTGAATGGGTTCGCAGAATATGCTGGTGATGTAACGCGTTGTGCATTTACTCTTGCCTGCTTAACTGCGGTATTTTTTGTAGGGATGGGGATTAATCTATTCTATAAAACCACCGTGCTTGAAACGTGGCAGTCGATTGTTCCTGCAAAGTTAGTGGAACGCTTCAGTAAGCTTCATCGATAAGATATTGCGGGCCGCTTCGCGGACGGCTGGCGTGAACCAAATCCCGCCCAAGGCGGGTTTTGGCCCTGTCGGGCTTTCATCCTCCCGTCTGCGCGCTCCGCTTGCAGATCTCTGAGTTCCAGCATGGTCTCGCATTGACTCGCTGCTGGTAGCAATGCAGCTAGTCGGGCTCCGCAATAATGAATTAGTTATTTAATCTATGTAGAGCCCAGCCTGGTAGCTAATTTGTTAAGAATTAGCCTAGTGGGCATTGATTCAAGGAGAGCAGGTTGTTGTTCCATTGCCCATCGGCATAAGTTCGCAGATAAGCGGCCTTGCCGTTCTCCCTAACTACGCCGATATAAGCCTTCTTCCCGCTCGCTGGGTCTTGTACATAAAAGGTATTGGATTTGGCATCGATACTTTGAATGACCTGTTCCCTTGTCCATTTCCAGCCCGCACTTGGGTTGCCCAGGTGGGTTATGTGCTCATGGGAACTGTTCACGTTAGGTTTGGTAATGCATGTCACTACTACGTCAGCCATTGCGAGTTCCTTTCGTGATGATCGTTGGATAGCGGATTAAGTCCACAATTTCCTTTGTAGTGGCTCTTGGCTATCCGTGTCAAAGGCTGATGGGTGCTGAAAAGTTGGCGCCAAATTGTTGGCTAGCTCATTGCTTGGGTGCTGGACTTAGAAGTATCGGAGCTTTCAGAGAGCATGCGCGAAATCACTGTTTACTCGAAAGGCCCCAGGCTAGTGGGGCCTTCACTTGGGCATTAACTTACAATTGTGACGCTGTCCCTCCAGGCATTCACTGCTTGATCGATTTCATCCATGCTTGACCAAGCGATAGAGCCGGAAGGTAAGGCTGTATCGTCGAAGCCAAGAATCCCATCAAGCAATTGCTTGACTACATTGTAGTGCTCGGCATTGGTTTTGATGTTGTTCATAGAGTTCTCAGGCTTGTCACTCTCAATTACTTCTGAGAAATAGGCTGCTTCAAAATTACCGATAGAGGCCACAACACGGGAGTAGTCGCTCATTTGGGCAAGAATTTTCGTGTTGTTTGTCCAAGCAGGATTCGTGATTTCAGTCTCGTTGTAGACTTTCTTTCCGTCTACGCTAGCTTTCTTATCGAGTGAGCGGGATTTTGTCTTTTGCTGATCAGTGTCATGAAGGACATAGTATTTGGTCTTGAAGTGGTTTAATACCTTCATCATCGATGCCACTGTGACCTTGCCTCTAGCCCTGATGATGTTGATGTCTTTGTATCGCAGGCTACCGTTATTGACCTCTCGGTCACGGATGTAGTTGAAGGCTGTATACTCTGTGTCGCCTTCGACAATTAATACTTTGCCGCCGAAGAAGGCTTCAGAGATGTGCGAGTCAAAGAGGTTCATCAGTTTGAGGTTTTCTTTATCGTCCTCGTCCAGCTGCACTCGATCCGGGCGATACAACGTTGTAGCGGAAACCTTATGATCGTGGTCTTTCTCCGCACGAATGATGGTTGTGTGATCTTTTGCAAGATCGATGAAGCTTGGCGAGTGGGTGGTGAGCATCACCTGCCAGTTTTCACTGTCAGGTAGGGAGTAAAGAACATCCCGTGCGGCCTGAGTGGCACGTGGGTGTAGGCCTACTTCTGGCTCATCAATCAGCAAAATATGAGAGATGTTTGCACCCAGGGGCTCGTGGTAGAGTTTCGCTTTGCTTCCTACAGTCCGGGCCTTGATACCTTTGTCGGCGAGTAGCTTGAGGATGGCCCACAGGGCAGTTCTCTGCGTACCACTGCCTTGCTTTTCTAGCGGGAAGGATGCCCCATTTGTTGCGCCCATCTCGAGTGAGAACTCTTCCCCGAGTAAATCGATATTGATCGGAGCCACGCTTTCAGGGGATATTACCTTCATTTGGTAGCCAGGAAAGATCTGCTCCAGAATCAAATTTGCCTGGGTCTGCATGGATGCAATCCCAGCAGCTTGAATATCTTTTGAGTCTTGGCGAAGGGTTCTCAGGCTGGCAATAATATTATCGTATCGAGAATTTTCGTCTTCTTCGTTGGCTTTGATTTTTTTAATATCATCTTCGAGCAAGCTTTTAAGCAACGAAGTAATAGCCTTGCTCTGGGCCTCCGGGCTATCGAATGTATTGACGCGATGGGGTTTCGGGCGTCTGGAGTTCGATAAAGATCTCATGCCCCAGGGCATTTTTTCTCTGTCTTCGGCTTCAGCCCATCGCCCTAGTTCGACGTTGTACCCGATACGAACCGGGTCGACGTTGGCCCCTGCCCATGACCACCGCTCCTTTACGACCCAGGTGTCGTTTGGTGCGACAGCACACCACTCCACACCAGGTTTGTTTTCCTCAATAACTACCGAATGTAATTCAATCTCCGGCAATGAATCCGGAACTATCTGCCGATTGTGGAAATCATCTTGGGTAAGTCTTTGGCCTTCAGTGACTACTTCAAATGCTCTAAGGATTGTACTTTTTCCAGAGTTGTTTGCCCCGACAAGAACAACAATTTTGTCGATATCAACCTCAATTCCCTCAGGCCCAATGCAGCCAAAGTTTTTAATCAAAAGTTTCGTTATTTTTGGAATCGACATTTCCCTATCTCACTCATGCTCATGTTTGGTGTTGGGCCGAATTCTTGTCTGGCCTTGCGAGCGTAGCTTGATGGGAATGGTGGCACAATGCCTTTAATTGCAACTGGATGTATGCTTTAGTAGCAGATGGAGACTTCGTTTTCACGCATTCAGGTATTTTGTTTAGGTCGTACATCTCCTTGGGATGTTGAGCTTCATCGCGCTCAGTAGCGAGGGGGTGAAGCGCAACATCGAGAAGCATGTGCGCCGGGATCTCATGGAAGGTGGCTGCCTGCTCTGCAGTGAGCATCAACCTCATAAGTGCCATCGTCGGCTTGTTACCGAGTACCTGAAAGAGCATTGGAGCGACGAGTCCATCGACGTCAAGCATCTCGTATGAGTGATAACAAGACCATCCTCATCGCCTACCCGAAGGAATTCCTCTGCTACTCGAAGCTGCAGAGGAAGGTGCAGTTCTACACCAGCCAATCCCCTGAGATTCAGCTGATCGCCATGGCTGATCCCAACGGATATGTGAGCGCCTATGCGGAAGAGCAGGGCCTCCCTTTCGAGCTAGTAGATGACCAGGCCGGCGCCGTCGAAAAAGCTACGCACGCGATTCTCTTTGAGGATCGCGAGTGCTTTGCTGAGTTGAGAGGTGCTTTGGGCCAGGCCACGATTCCGACTCGTGTAGTCCCGCTTCAGCTCACCCTGGTGGTGAACAAGGATCGAGGAGACATCTACGACGTCTACATCGGTCGAGGCACTATCTGGGGCAACCCCTACCAGATGGGCCAGGATGGTGATCGCGACGAGGTCATTCGCAAATTTGCCTATGACTTCGGTCGCGGCTTTCTAAAGGCATCTGAAAACCTCGAGCATAACCTAGGCATCATCAGGGGCAAGGTTATCGCATGCCACTGCAAGCCTGCTGCATGCCATGGAGATGTGCTGGCGGCACACCTGAACGCTCAGGACGATGGTCTATAGAATTCATGCAAACGTTGCCTACTAAGACAGAGCAGACTACTAGATGATCCGGCTGAGCTTTCGAGCAACTTAGCTCAGAAGCGGTTGCCTGCCATGGAACCGTCTCGTCCGGTGTGCTGAAGTCCCAGTGATGATCCAGAGAGACTGACACGTGTGCTTGGGATTTCAGAGCTTTCTCATAGGCACCAGTCGACCCCCGCAGTTCATTCGCTAGAAGTAATTAAACTAAGGGGGTAATTCATCTCTCTCTCAGTATTAACAGTTAATGTGTGCGTAAGGCTAGATGAAATATAAATTCTGCGATACGTTTTGAAAATTTTTTAAGCGATGCGGTGTTGGATTTTTTGGAGCAGCTCATCTGATAAAGTTGGGCGGCAGTGCGTCGATTTATAGCAGGTGAGGAGGGTGAAACTCCCAGGGCACGTAAATGTATTCGCCGGCTGCATTGCTTAAATTGCTTTTTTCCTTGTTGCACTTCTCGCAAAGTATTTGGAGGTTTGTGGGGTCGGTTGTTCCGCCGTTGCTTATAGGTATAATGTGGTCTATTTGAAATTTTTGCGAAGGATCGAATACACCAGTGAGGTTGGTTGAGCACTTCGCGCATCGCCCATTCTCGCGATAAAATAGAGCTTCCTTTAACCAAGCGGGCCAGTAGTTTGAGCGTTTCATTCTTCCGGTGCTGTGCAAGTAGTTCGGGTGCTGGGAGGCAGTGACGTTCGCAAATGCACTAGCAGTCCTTTCCCCAAATATTCGCATAAGCTCTTTGTCGTTGAATAAAATGCAGAAAACTTCGTGGGATATAATGTCGAGAGCGGGGCTTAGTTGAGCTAAGATATAGTCTCTGTGTCCGGGGGTGTTGTAGTCATGTAGATAAATAGCATTTATTTTGTAGTGGTCAAGTAGCTTGTGCGCTGCTGTTATGTATTCTTCGCCCGCTTTTTTGCGGAGGTAGTTCCACTCCTCCCACAAGTAGTGTGAGGTGAAACGGTGAAGAAGCGTCCATTTGGCTGGCTTGAAGGCGATCTTGAAGAAGTCCTCGTCAACGGCTATGGCCTGTTCAAAGTCAAGAAGGTCGGGGCCGTAATATTCACTATATGTTCCGGATATCCGGCGGCGTATTGCGTCTGCTGCACCTAATGATTCTTCCGAATGGGGACGAGAGAATGCCAATTTTTATGCCTCGTGATAAATCTGGATTAGAAACCGTCTGGGCTAGAGTGGTAAGCCCGCTTCAAGGGATTGAATGATGGCAGAATGGTTTCGTGAAGACAAATGTTAAGGGGTTCACGGCACAGAATACCGTGCATTCAGGTTTATTAGGCCGATCAGGTGCAACGTCAGTCGAGAAAGGTACAGTTAGTTTTGTTACCTCTTCCTGCTTTTCGTGGCAGTCCTTGCTTTTTACTGGATGATGCAGGGGGCAGAGATTTTGTGGGACATCATCTCGCTGCAAATCTGCAATCTCTGCCACTAACTTTGAAAGCGATTTAGATGCAGGTGCAGCTATTTCCTAGCTCAGCGTCAGCATAAGAGGGGGCAGGGGAGGGGCTTAGATTGAGGTGCCAATTAATCTGGTCGAGATTGCCCGGGGCGGTGCTTGATTTTCCCAGTTCAAGCCTCGGTAGGTAAGTGCGGCTCGTTGTGAATATGAAGTCCTTTGAGGTCTGCATCACGTATGGCGCGGACAGCCTTCAGTACATTTGCGAGCGATGACTTAAGCGTCATGCGGCTAAACCATAGGCAGGGTGTAGAGCAGGTACCTGGCTACCAGATGATATCAGATCCTCTATTAAACGTTGGGTGCTGAAAATTAAAGCAGTATCCTAGCCAGCCCGAAGGAACACTGTTTAGGTTATAGCCACTCCGATATCAATACTTAGACCAACCTGGCCGCCCATCTAGTTCTTCCAGAAGATCATCGTCATCATTTCTCGCACGATAGCTGTTCGACACAGGGCGAGGATCCATCTCTTCGAAGGTTAGGATTGACTGAGTCTGCCTGGTAGGAGCGTGGTAGGTAGCTTGTTCGTAGCAGGCGAAGCGCCGGGCATCATCACTGGTGCTCCAATCAATCCCCTCGATATCTGCCTCATGAACGCCGCTGATGCCTGCCTTGTGCGCTTTGGCTGCTGCAGAGTTCTGGGGGAGCGGAATCCCCTTAGTGATCCACACCCTGGCATCTCGCAGGGCCTTCGAGCCAATCGAATATTTGACCACGCCATCTTCAGCTACAACGAAAGCCAGATGGCCTTCAGAGGCCTGTGCGAACTTGGATGCGATGCAGGAGCGGGAGGCCTGGAAGTGATCAGCCAGATCGGCAAGGCTGTCCAAGGAAAAGTCTCGCTCCTCGGTTAATGGCTGGATCATTGCCCAGGGAACCAAGCACTCGGAAGCGAAGAGGTCACACGAAACCTCTTCCGGATGACGCCCTGTGAAGCGCTCTAGCTCATCACCAGGCACTTTCTCGCCGTGTTTGGACGGGAGCTCAAGGACATGGTGTGCGATCTCATGAAGGATCGTGAAACGCTGTCGAACCGGGCTGTCCTTTTCGTTGACGCAGATGTGCTTCTGTCCACGCCTTTCGAAGGTGTTACCTGCTTCACCCTCCTCAAGCTCCACACGTGAGACCTTGAAGCCCAAGTGAAGCGCAAGCGCCTCGACATCAACGGGTGCCGTGTTGATGCCAGCGTCTTTCAGTAGTTTTCTAGCTCGTGAGATGACAACGTTTTCGTCCATGAAACCCCTCGTCGTTACATTTGCTGGATGAGTTGGATCCGCTTAAGCCAAGCCTCTTCGGTGTTCGGACGTTCACCTCTGAAGCTCATCGTCGCTACGTCTTCAAAATCTTCCCATGGGATGTCGAGCCGAGAGACCATCAGGTGGTACAGGGAATCCTCAACTGCGACCGACTTGGCCAGCAGCTTGAAAACCTCACCTTCGCGGTCATCCAGCTCAAGCGCATGGCTCAGCCGTATGACAACGTCCTCTGATGGAGCTGCTCGATCTCCTTTCTCCAATCTCCAGATGTACGCGTGATCCAGATCGCCAGCACGTTTCTCCAAGTCACGGAAACTCAGCTCTTTTCGTTCACGCATGGTTGCGATGAACCCAGCCAAATCCATTTTTTTCTCCAACCTCTTGCATTGCCCAAACGGGCGGGAGTAGTCTGTTGCCTAGCCAGACAACAGCTCGCGATTCATGATCCATGATAAGCGGCTTTTTTTTGAAGTCCACTGTTGTCTGGCCGGACAACGACCCTTGGGTCGTTTTTTAAGGACGGTGGTGTTGTCTGCGTAGGCAACAGCTCATTTGGTTCACATAAGAGGATTCTCCCATGAGTCAGTTGAACGATTTTGAGGTTGAGGACGTGGCTGCCGCCGTCTTGGCGGGCCGCGATGTGCGTGATCACGGTCCGTACAAAATCCAGCTCGGCAACGATGCGCTGGAGTACCGGCCATTGGTGATCGCTGACCCTGTTCCAACTGGGCAGCAGGTACTGGAGGCTGCTGAGCTCCGCCCGGTTGACGAATACCTGCTGTTCCAGCTTCTCACCAATGGGCACCTGGAGCTGCTCAGCCCCAGTGAGACGACCGACCTGCGCCAGGCTGGCATTGAGAAGTTCCTGGCATTCAAAAGCGACCGCACCTTCCGTTTCTTCATCGATGGTCAGGCGCAGGACTGGGGGGCTCAACGCATCTCTGGTCGCACCCTGAAGAAACTGGCCGGCGTAGATGCTCAGAAGTACGACATTTTCCTGGTCATCCCGGGGGATGACGATGAGCTGATCGAAGACCGCGACCTGTTCGACCTGGCTCGCCCAGGTGTCGAGAAGTTCGCTGCGGTGGAGATCAACATCAAGGTCTTTGTAAACACGCAGCCGGTGTTCGTCCACTCGCGCAACCTCACCTACTGGGAAGTAGTACGGCTGGCCTACCCAGAAGCTTTGCCAGACCCGAACGCCCACTTCACCGTTACCTTTGCGAAGGGCCACGAAGGCAACTCCGCGACCAACTTGGTCGATGGCCAACACGTCCGTATCAAGAAGGGGATGCACTTCAATGTCACACCAACTGATAAGTCGTAGTCCTCACCTCCTGCGCTTGCGCAACGAAGGGTACAACCTCGACACCAAGGACGGTTACCTCTTGGTTCGGGATGTGCCCTACGTAAATGCCCAGCGCCAGGTGTGCAAAGGCGTGCTGGTCATGGCGCTCAATCTGACCGCTGATGTGGCGGTCAGTCCGAGCGACCATACGGCACACTTCATCGGTGACCTCCCTTGCGATTCGCAAGGGCGTCCCCTCGAGCAAATCATCAACAACAGCAATCCGAATCAGCTGCTGTCTGACTTGCTCGTGAACCACTACTTTTCGGCCAAACCCAAGTCTGGCAACTATGCCGATTACTACGAAAAGGTCTCGATCTACGTTTCGATTCTGAGTGGCCAGGCTCAGGCCATTGATAAGGATGTCACTGCCAAGACCTTTGCACCGTTCCGCTCAGATGCAGAGGAAACGGTTTTCGCCTACACCGATACGGCATCAGCTCGCGCTGGCATCGGAGCGCCTACCGAGAGGTTCAAGGGATTGAAAGTAGCGGTGGTGGGGCTCGGCGGTACCGGCGCCTACATCCTGGATCAGGTTGCTAAAACGCCTGTTGCGGAGATCCATCTGTTCGATGGCGACGTACTTCAGCAGCACAACGCGTTTCGTTACCCTGGGGCTGTTTCCTTTACCGACCTGCAGCGGGGGATGAAGAAGGTCAACTACCTCAAAGAGAAGTACGAGGAGATGCACCGCAACATCACCGCCCACGCGTGCATGATCACTGCCGAGAATGTCGCTGAGCTGGCCGCCTTCGACTACGTGTTCCTCAGTGTCGATAACGCGACGGTGCGCGATCTGGTGGTGAAGGCGCTACGTGGTACGAAAACCTCGCTGCTTGATGTCGGTATGGGGGTTCACCTCGTCGGCGATACACAACAGGTCTGGGGGATGTGCCGTGTCACGACCCTCACGCCAGAACATTATGATCACGCCGAGCGCACCATGCCGCTCACTGAGAACTCCGCAGAGGATGCCTATCGCTCCAACATTCAGATCGCTGACCTGAATGCACTCAATGCGGTACTGGCTATTGGCACCTGGAAGCGGCTCTGTGGGTTTTACGTTGACCAAGTCCAGGCCGATCACTTCACCTACTCGACCAACATTAACGAGATGGGCAACAGCGAGGAGCGCCCATGACCATCAAGAGCCTCACACCTCAGTTTGTTGAGAGCTTCCCGCAGAAGCTGGAGCCCGGTGAGCTATACCTGGCAATGGAATTCGCAACTGCAGCGCACCTGTGTGCCTGTGGTTGCGGCAACAAGGTGATCACGCCGTTCTCGCCAACCGACTGGCAGATGTCATTCGATGGCGAAACGGTGTCGCTCAAGCCTTCCATTGGCAACTGGACGTTCAAGTGTCGCTCGCATTACTGGGTACGGTCGGGCCGCATCGAGTGGGCCGGTGACATGTCCCAGGAAGCGATCAATGCCGGGCGCAAGCGTGATGCCGAAGCGAAAGCACGGCGCCAGTCCTCCAGTCCAGTAGACGATCTGGCTCCTCGGTCTGTGCCATCTCAGCAGCCAGTCGAGGCGCCGTCGCTGATCAGCAAGCTGAAGAAGTGGCTCGGGTTCTGACCCCGTCGACCACCGGCTTACCTATAAAGGAAGAGGGCCCGCAAAGGAGATTTTGGGCCCATCATCCCCTCCAGTCCTTGCTGCCTGAGTGAGCGCGGGAGCTTAAAATCCGCTGCAGCGTGCCTCAGATCTCTCCAAATGGCGCACCATTCTGGTGCTTAAAAAAGTGGAATTTACACTTTAAGTGTATGATTGCCATGTGCCATACTCGGCTCATCCAATGAAAAACGCGCTGCTGAGGCACCTTCGTGCGCGGAGGTTTTAGAGCTGCAACTCCCCCAGCAGGCGAGCGCAGGCCAGGCTTCCATGTGATGCATGCGTGGTGGCCAAGCTACCGTTCGACAGATTTTGAGACTGTTTTTTCGTGAACCTTGGAGCTTCTGCTCGGTCTGTTCTACAGTCGAAAATGCCGCTGGTCGGCTGTCAAAAGGTAGTGCTTGTGAGCTAGCTGAGCGGATTCGATAATCCGCGCCGCCGCCGCAAGCGCCGAGCACCACGTCGCAGTCCAGTGGTCGCGCATTGGAGAGAGGCTGTAGATACAGTGAAAAATACCGACTTGGGGAAGGAAAGTATGGGCCTGGAGCGTCTGTTCGAGGAAACGCGTAAGCGTATGGGAGCCAATCGCGAAGAGCGACTTAAGGCTGCCCGCGTCCGTTCGGAAGAATTCAACCGCCGTGCAGCTGAAGATTTCGCTGCTCAGCAGATGAACCGCGAACTGCTGGGCCGTACCTGCAGCCTCTAAGTCTAACCTTTTCAAGAAAGCAGCCTTCTAGGCTGCTTTTTTTTGCGCGATAACAATGACTCCATACCTCGTTTCCAAATTCGAAAAGGCAACGTTGAGTGCCTTGATCCGTGAGAGCTTCGATGCCGATTTCGCGGACATCTACTCCAAGCCTCAGGTTTCGTACCTGCTGAAATATCTAAAGGAGCTGGGGGCTGAAGGTGTTCTCCTGGAGCCCGAGTACATTGACCGTGAGTTCTTGGAGGACTTCTCGAACTACTACGTCAAGCGCTTTGGCAACGACGGCTACATCTGCTCGCGCCTCCATTTCTTTAAGTGCCGCATCAGCCACAAGGACATGGACGATCTCCTCTTGGGTCGGCCCGGCGCAACGTTGACTGCCGAGTTTCTTCAGGAAAACTACCTGGGCTTCATGGTGATCAAGCCGTTGACCAAGACCTTCGTGGGCAAGACGTGCCTTCGTGTCGTCGGCGAACCCAACCTGGGTGCGGGAGTACGGAAAAAAATCGCTCGTCGCTATGACGTAAGCCTGTTCGGCATTGACCTCTATGTCGACTCGATTGCTTTCCAAGAGCAAGACAAGGTCGTTGCGGCTTGCGCGACCACCGCCGTGTGGACGGCGCTACACGGTTTCCCTGGGCGAGATGTCAGAAGCGTCACTTCCTGCAGCCAGATCACCATGACTGCACTTGACCTTGAGGATAGCTCTGGCAACGGCTTCCCCAACCATGAGCTAAGCAATGAACAGATCCAGCGTGCACTCGATGATGAAGGGCTTCGGTACCACGCAACTCAGCTAAGAGATCGGTCTTCGGATTGGTTCGCTGACTACGTCGCTGCGCATGTCGACAGCAACTTACCTGTCATCCTCACAGGTATGGTTTACGGCATTAATCGTACCCCTGACAAAAAGTGGGATATCGAGGCCCGTGGCGGTCATGCGATTACGCTGCTGGGGTATGACTTCCGGGATGGGGTTCGGTCAATCTATATGCACGATGACCGTCTGGGCCCGTATGCCCGTGCGCAGATCATCACCCTTAAAAAGCTTCTCGGCAGGGACACGCCACCCGGGATGGCTGACAAATGGGTGATTGCGATTTCCAGGCGCAGCGACAACGGCGTTTGGGAGAAAAAGGCTCATGAGTTTCTGTTGCCAGAGGTCTCCATTGCGCTGGCCCCCAAGAAGGCTCGCTTGGCATACACCTATGCCTACAAAACCGCTCAACGGATCAACGTCGAAGTCGATAGGTGGATGAGCACTCTCAGCCGGGTGCTGGGTATCGAAAACCAACCTACTGGCCACACCATCCGCTTGGTCACTGTATCGGAAGCCCGCCAAGGGGTTATAGCGTTCGATGCCACGAGCCAGCTAGGCAACTCGCTGGTGAAGGGTGACTACAAGCTCGAAGTGAACGAGAAAACCGTGGAAAGGTGGGAGCAGGACAAAATTAAGTTTCTGACCAGCCACATCGCTCGGTGGCAGTGGCAGATCGATTTCCTGTGGGGGGATCATAAGACCTTCCGGATACTGCTTGATGCTACTGACATTCCATCAGGCAATGCGATCTCTGGCGTTTTCATCTTTGACCTGATCTATGGCCGGCTCACACTGGGTGCCTTCAACGAAATCATGGCCAAGCTGGATCCACCGGAGCAGCCACATTTCTACAATGCATTCCTGAAAAGCCTGAAGCGGCGTGCAGATGACTACGCTGGCAATCTGCAGAAGAAGTACGGGGGGCTCCGGGCACCGAACTACCTGAAGGATGACGAGGTCTCAGACACTGGCGAAGGTAAGAACCGGACGACGAAGAGCTTCTACGACCCATCCGAAAAACGGCTTCGGACACTCTTCAGTGCGATATCGAAGGACAGGTACCGGAACCTCATCTGGGCAATCGGCAAAGACGGAATTTTCTACGTGGCTGAGGACATCACGCATCCAGTGGTGCTCGGCCATCCAAGCATGACTGGCCTCCAGCCAGCACGGATTGCGGGTGAGATGTGGTGTGAGTTTGATGGCACAAAGCACACTTGGTACGTGAACTCGGAATCCGGTCGATACAGTCGTGACTACAGCACGCCTGATGTCTACCTAGAGAACGCGATCCGGAAAATTTCGTCCATCTTCCCGACGGAAAAGTTCGTTCTTGGAGGGAAGCGTCCACGAGCCGCCATACCTGCGGAAACGTCCGTGGAGGACGATACAAACACTGCTCCTTAGAAAAATCTGGATGGGTGAGTCTCAGGTAGCACCTTCTCGTAGCTAGTAGGTGCTGCTCAAGCCCCAGTGCTTTCCAACACGAGTCACGCATCGGTAGACAAGGGGCTTCAAAGGATTGCTGTCATCCAGCTCACGCGGCCCATGTGCGTTGCCCGCTTAGAGAATCAGGTTGGGCTTTAGACTCGTTGCTACGTCGTGATTAATCCAGCACGAGCCCTGCGAACTGCCCCAGGCTCTGGATGGCCGAGGCGCCCGTGCGATCTAAGTAATGCCCCTCAATGCCAACTGCTCGCGCACCGTCTTGATCACATCGGGCTGAGTCACCTACCATCCAAACCTCAGGCGCAGTTACTCCGACAGATCGCCTCGGCTTGGCGTCAATCATCTCCAGTAGGGCCTTGTAGATACGAGCATCGGGTTTAGCAGCGCCGACTTCAAAGCTGAAGGCCCCGTTCATTACGAAGCAGAGTCGAAGAGCCGAATGAGCAGTTCGCCCGTAGGTGTGCCAGCGTACCGTTCCTGCAGCTCTTGTAGTTTGGCAGAGCGCCGCTCCCCGGACAGCAAACTCAACCCGTGTAGGGCATTAAACAGTTGCTGCGTGCTAGCGATATCGTCAGCTAGATTCAGCCAGGTGGAATTGATCTGCTGAGCACAGAGCTGACCGCACGATGCGGGTGTCAGAGTGCTTCGAAACGCTTACCAAGGTACGAGTGGTCTGTAAGGCCGGCGATTTTGAGAACAGCAGGGCGCGAGGCTGGAGAAGGTACTGAGCAGCACCCTGTAGAAGCTGACGAAGCCGCTGCTCAGTCTACGAAAGCCAACTCGGCTTGCAACGAGGTCGGCACTACAGCTCTCCTGGCGGCTCGGGATGTTCGTTGAGCCGCTGGAGCACGAGCGTCCTCTGCGACATTCACCGAAATTTTCAGACCTGCTAGACCGCCATCTCGCTGCAGATCTGCAAGCTCTGTGCTCAGCTTCGAGATCAAGTCCTTTGCGGGCTGTCCGGAGTCTTCACTCAACGTGAGCGTCAGCAGCGTCAGAGGACTGAGCCCCAACCGCTCACTCACTTGCTCGAGCTTGTCCAGGGTAATGCTCGACTTACCCAGCTCAAGCTTTGAAAGGTATGTGCGGCTGGTGGTGTCGGCAAAATCTCGTTGAGTGATATTGCGTTTGCTACGCAGGGCGCGGAGAACGCTAGCGAACGAGGTTTTGAGCGTCATGCTGCATTCTCAGCAGGTTGGCAACCAATGAGCATCGTCCATTTCCTGGCGGTTGTTCGATAGGAGGCTATGTACTAACCAAGCCTACCACGGCTGGAAAGCGAGCACTCTCAAGCGTATACATGATGAACGCCGGCATGGGCCTTCAATAGGCCGCTATTCGAGGACAAATAGGTGAACGTGGGCGAGTTGATCGAAGAACTGTGCAAGTACGACCCTGACCTACCCGTTTTGGTACCGCGATCTGATTGCTCCGCACTGGAAGACGCTGTGGCGTGTTACCAAGACGTCGTGCGTGAAGGGCGGATTATGGGCTACGAGTCGCTGAGCTGGTTTCCTGGGGAACCTGAAGATCCTGGTACTGAAAAGCACAGGGTGATCGTCATTGACACCTCTCTGCCTCTCCCAACTTGAGTGGAATGACCATGAAGTGGAAGCGGGTGGAGGAACTGCGGGGGGGGGGGGGCGGCATTGCTTCGGTAGCAGTGTTCTGTAAATGCATCTGGAATCGGTCAGCCTATGGGGCACGCTCGACCAACATGGAAGCTTCCCGCTGCGGTACCAGATGAAAGCAGCTAGCGGCAGGTAGAAAAACCGCCATTTAGGCGGTTCAGGGTACTGCTCGGGGTCTCTGGCTCTTCCGGGCGGGCTTTCGGCGTGCCAGTAAAGAGTTCTTTTCCTCAGGGTTGAGGCGTTGGTGCCAGACACATACACAGCAACCCTATCGGTAAAACGACTTCGTACCAACCTTGACTAGGTCGTCGCTACTGAAAAGGCTTGGGCGACCCGTTCTCCAAGGGAGTACAAATGTACTCCGATGCTTAATCAGGTGGACAAACTTTGCATAATGGCTTGCCTAGCCTGGTAATCACAAAGGTCTCGCCTTGCTGGACGAGCTTCATGATCCTACGCCACCGGCGCCGAGCTTGGCTCTTGCTCATGACCAGCTCCATTCAACCCCCCATAGATACAGTCGACCACCAAATTTCTAGTCTGCTTGCCGGCAAGCTTTCTGCAAAGCTCTGCCGCGTTTGAGCAAAGACGCAACGTCTCGCGTAATGTTCCCAAAATGGAACATTAATAGCGGGTTGATGGGTTAATGTCCCCAAATGGGATCATTATGAGTAGCGACGATCTGCCGTTTTTTTGAGAGTACACCAGCTCACAGCTTGGTAGGTGAGCCTCCGGAAACAACGCAAGGTCATGATCATCCCTCTCGTGAACCTAGCGTATGTAACGCGTTTTTTGGAATGTAACGTCGTCGCTGTTACATTCCAAAAAGTACGTTACAACTACCGTTTCTAGGCGGTCATACGACTGGAGCTCGAGTGATTATCCCAAGCGCTCGTTACTTGGCGGCTGGAAGAGTAGTGATAGGCATCAACATCTCGAAATGCCCGCAACCGGAAGGCGGAGCACGGAGCTAGGATGGCGAAGGTGGGAGGATGGAAGGCCATCGGGCCGAGACCTGAAGTGGCTCGGTTTACGATAGCCGTTCCCCTCGGCCACGGCAAAGACTGGAATTGGTGATCAGCCACCACCATTCGCCAAGACCTCCTACCTCCCTATCCGTAAGCTCAGCACATACGCTAGACGCTCCGCCAAAACACCTGTTGTTTACCCGAGCTACTACGATTTCTGAGGTGAGCTTATGGTGCTATTTCCACAGGTCAGACATTCACCAAATTCGATAGGGATTTCGACTCGATCAGGGCTAAAGTTTTTCCGACGATACCCAATAGCGTGCTTCATGTAATGCTGTGATGTTTCAACAGGGTTATGTCCAAATGCTTTCTGGACTCGAGATAAAACACTGTGATAGTCATTCTTGTGAGAGCCAATGAGCTCAAGGGCCTTGTTCAGCATAAGTTTCTTGCTTACTTCGGCGGAAGGTGGTGCGCCAAATAGCTGGTAAATTTCAAGATTCTTGAAATGCCATTTTTCGATCTGACCATTCAGCGCCGCATAGTCGATATTTTGACCGGGGCAAGTGTTGTTGAGTATAGCGTTAATGACGCGAAGGCTTTGCGCTTTGACTTCCTCTAGTGATGCAAATTGAAGTTCATCTTTATCGATGCTCTTGCGGGCGTCATGAAGGTCTACGTAGCCAAGGCACTGGCTCATCAGGTTTTGGGCAGCGGAGAGCTTGAGTTTTTTCTGGCCTGGCCAGTCGCGTTGCAGGCATCTGGCTAAGCGTAAAATACCTTTGCCAGACTCAAAATCAGCAGCAAACAGGGAAATTTGCATGGTCATCCTCCATGGTTCGAAACGGTGTCGGCTGTCCGCAATGACTTATGTCAGATGAGCTGCACAATGCAGGTGATTGACCTGTGAATTACCTATGCGTGCCGACCGCTCGATCCAGGCTGACCGATGGGATAATCCTAGCATGATGAAAGCGGAGGTTGTCCAGCACATATAAAGGGTATGCGAATGGCATCCCTTTAAGTTTGGTTAGGCTCTGAGTCATTGCGCTACTCAGTGGTGGGCCTCTCAGTTAGCAAGGTGTTTTCTAGCGCCGAGCTTTGAGTAATGGTCGCCACAAATTTTCTTGCAAGCGGAGCGCGCCAGGTGTGAGGATGGATACCCGCAGGGCCGAGACCCGCAACGCGGGGCTTGGTTTATGACAGCCGTCCGCGTAAGCGGCACGCAATGACCCGAACTAGCGTTTTGCCAGGAGTCCGGAGGTCAGTAAAATGGATCAAGAAAAACTACGCTATCGAGAAATATCAAGGCGCAAGGCGCTTTGGAGACTAGCCTCCCTTGAGCTTGGCAGTCCTGAGGCAGTTACATTACTGGCGATCCTCGACAACATTTCTATCGAGGAGAGTGGCGACTACAATCAGGACACTCCGTTGACCCTGGAAGAGGTGCGCTGCCGCGTTCCCATCAGCCATCACTCTTCTGGAAAAGAAATCGTTCGAGAGCGTGAAATTCCAGAGCCTTGGCGAGAACGTTTTATACAAGCAAGCATTGGGTCTACACGTTTTGTAGAAGGGTTCTACGCAGAGGGTTGGAACAAGTTTCTATACGAGTGGGATGCCGAAATGCGGTTATTAGATGCCCACAGAACTACGTCATAGGTCTCTATCCCAGGCGTCCATCGCATCCTTAATGTTTCCATGCCACGTCAGGTTTAAGTCCTCCAGCACGCTGGAGACTTGCTTACCTATGTCGACACTCAGCCAGGGCGGCAGATTCTCAAAATCACCGCTGAAAAGGTGGGCACATGCCACGGCATATTTTCCGGTAGTGAGTGATTGTAGGTATACATACTGCACTGATGAGCCGCTTGGTAGGCGGCGCCAAGCTAACTGTTGGATGAAGTCATAGCTATCTGAGTGGTCATGGGTATGGCTTTGCTGCAGAGCACTAATGTTATCTTTTTCAACCTCTGGGGGAGTGCTGTTCTCTCGGTACGGAGTGTTGAGTAGGTGCCTATAATTTTCGCGAGAGGCGATGACGACATCGCGAACTTCTTCAGGGTCGATGGACATTCCGCCATGTTCGTTCACCGACAAGGTCTTGAGGCTATTGACTGCTTCAATGAAGTCTCGCTCCTGATCCTTCTCTCGTTGGGGTCTCTTGTCAGGGAAAAGCCAGTCAGCTATTAATTTCAAAAACATGGATGCGTCCGTCATAGGCATGCTGCACGCAGGCTATCACCTGATCATCCGCCCCGCTAGGGTTTCGGACGCATAGCTGAAGGTGCGACACGCAGCGATAGAAGTCATGAGCCCAAGGAGATGGTCAGAACTGTTTTGCTAACTGCGGGTCTCTATGAGATCTTGTCACCAATGGTGCATGGTCTGTAGTAATGCTTGGGACTAAGGTGCCTTAGGATAATGAGAGCGTCGTAATTTATTAAGGATTAAATAATATGGCTGGCAGCAGCTTTTTCGCTTTGTTGGATGATATCGCGGCACTGCTTGATGACATCTCTTTGATGAGTAAGGTGGCGGCTAAAAAGTCTGCCAGCGTACTGAGTGATGACTTGGCGGTAAATGCTGAGCAAGTTACTGGTATGAAAGCAGATCGCGAACTCCCGGTGATCTGGGCAGTGTTTAAAGGCTCGCTTGTTAATAAGGCGATTTTAGTACCCTGTGCTCTGTTGCTTAGTGCGTTTCTACCTTGGTCAGTAAAGTGGCTTCTAATGGCGGGAGGTATCTACCTGTGCTATGAGGGATTCGAGGCCATCAAGGAGAAGCTGTTTCGAGGCAGTCATGTGTCTAGTACGGGTGATGCCAAGTCTGCGCCTAAAACTAAGGAGGAATTGTCCGCCTACGAAAAACGCAAAATTAAGGGGGCTGTTCGGACGGATTTCATATTGAGTGCGGAAATTACGATTATAACTTTGAATGTTGTATCGTCTGCTCCGTTGTTTCAGCAGGTCGTAACGTTAATTGTTATTTCAGTAGCTATGACTGTTGGTGTTTATGGTCTGGTTGCAGGGATTGTCAGGCTAGATGATGCCGGCCTCGCTTTGCTCAAATCTAAGTCTGAAGGCGGCCTTGGAACGTTTCTGAGAAAAATTGGCGGCGTGTTGGTAGCGTCAGCTCCAGTTCTTATGAAGGCGTTGTCGTGGATTGGAACCGTCGCAATGTTCCTGGTTGGTGGCACCTTTGTGGCTGAGGGCATTCATCCAATTGAGCAGCTTATTGAAACTACTGTGATCTCGCTTGGAGGCTGGGTGGCTGTTGCTAAGATGGGAGCCTATGGTGTCGTTGGAGCTTTAGCTGGGATGATCACCGCAACTGCGATGGGGACAATTTCGCGGGTTGTGAATGTAACCAAGAAGAATTGATGCCTCAGGCCGTTGGATAGCACCTCCGTCAATTTATTGGAAATCTACCGGTAGCGGTAGCGGTAGCGGTGGCGCTGGTGGGGGCTTTCCTTCAGCCTCTCGGGTGGTTCGTTCACGATAGAGCGAGCTTGTGTTGTGCAGAAACAGGTGATGCACAAGCCTACTTAGCGCGTATAGGCCAAGTGGTTCACCGCATTGTGCAAAAAGGTGGTGGTTAAAAAATTCTCTCGGCGGAGATCATCGCCATCACCCTGGGCACCGTGGCCGATGCGCCGCTGACCCAGCAGATCATCGTGCTGTCGGGCATTGCCATTGTCATGACCATCGGCGTTTACGGGCTGGTAGGCGGTATCGTCAAGCTGGATGACCTGGGGCTGTGGATGACCCGGAAGACCTCGCGGCTTGTGCAGGTGGTGGGTAACGGCATTCTGCGGGCGGCGCCGTACATGATGAAGAGCCTGTCGGTGATTGGCACGGCGGCGATGTTTCTGGTGGGCGGTGGCATTCTGGTGCATGGCATCGCGCCCCTGCATCACACCATCGAGGCGTTCAGCGAGGGGCGCGGTGGGTCGCTGACCGGGGCGCTGCTCAACGGTGTGGCCGGGGTGGTGGCCGGTGCCGTGGTGCTGGCGGTGGTAGCGGTTGTCGGCAAATTGTGGCGGGCGGTTCGGCCTGCCACATAACATTGCATTGGGCCGCAGAGCGGCCCCTGACTCAAATCAGAAGTGAACCTTGACCAGGAAACTCATGGTGTTCTGGTCAGTGGTGAACGCATCGCTGTCCTTGATGCCGTACTTGTTCTTCCAGTAGTCGTACTCCACACCCACGTACAACTGCTTCTCACCCAGGTGCAATGCCTTGCCCAGGTCGTACTTGATCTGCGGGTTGAAGTGCAGGTTGGCCTGGTAGGTGCCGCGACGGTTCTCGTCGTTGTCCACCACCCAGTCCATGAAGCCGTCGATCAGCACGTCGGAATCGCCGACCGGGATGGTGTACGACCACACCGGGGTGATCTGCCACACATTGTCGCCGGCGCGGCTGCCGTCGGTGGTGCGGTTGTAGAAGTTCAGCTGGAAGTAGTCGAAGCCCGGGATGGCCAGGTCGAAGCCCGGGCCGATCAGGTACGACTCGGTGTCACCCTCGCCAAACTCGTAGGTCATGGCCAGCAGCACGTCCTTGACCGGGCCGAACTCCAGCTTCTGGTCAAAAATCTTGTTGAACGACAGGCGTGGGCTGATCTCACCGTAATAGGTATTCGGGCCGTTGCCGGCGTCCTTCTGGCCCTGGTAGAAAATCTTGTCAACGAAGATGAAGTTGTCGCCGTACTTCCAACCATCGGCATGCTCGAAGGTGACGGTTTGCTGGATCGCCGGGTTGACCTTGAAGTTCTTGCCCCACAGGTAGGTCAGGCTGTTGTTCTGCCATTGCAGCAGGTCGCCGCCGAAGGTGGTGCCACAGGCCAGCAGGCCGCCGGCGAGGATCAGGCTGTTGATGGTACGCATTGAAAGTGTCGCTCCCTTGATTGATCTGTTGTCAGCGCTCGTTATTGGCGCTTTTTGTCTTTTGAGTCAGCTTTTTTCGATAGGCCACAGCTGTTTGGCAAGGGTTGGGCCAACTTTCCTGGGTTGGCAAAACCTTCCTGCTCGACTTCGTTCTGAACGGATGAAAAGGGTCTTTCAGGCTGGCAACACGTTGGCCAACCGCCCGTATTCATTGACTGAGCGGTCAGTAAACGCAGGCAGAATCCGTTCTGCCCTGATCGAGGGGGCGCGCAGATTACTGGCTTGCGCGCCGCGTCTCAAGTGCTCCGTCCTGGAGCGGGGTGGTACAAACTTGTGCGTTTGGTCAGTTTTCTAGAAGTGCACTTTGATCAGCGCACTGGCGACACTCTGGTTGCTGTCCAGGTTGCCGCGGCTGTCGATGCCGTACTTGTCCTTCCAGTAGCTGTACTCAAAGCCCACGTACAGCTGCTTGGCGCCCAGGTTCAGCGCTTTGCCCAGGTCGTACTTCACCTGCGGGTTGAAGTGCAGGTTGGCGTGGTAGGTGCCACGGCGGGTCTGGTCGTTGTCGGTGACCCAGTCCATGTAGCCGTCGATCAGAATGTCGGACCTGCCCACGGGGAGGGTGTACGACCAGCCGGGGGTGATCTGCCAGACGTTGTCACCCGGGCGGCTGCCCTCGGTGTTGCGCACGTAGAAATTCAGGGTGAAATAGTTGAAGCCGGGGATGTTCAGGTCGAAACCAGGGCCGATCAGGTAGGCCTCGTTGTCGCCTTCGCCGCGCTCGTAGGTCATGGCCAGCAGAACGTCCTTGATCGGGCCGAAAGCCAGCTTCTTGTCAAAGATCTTGCCGAATGACAGGCGTGGGCTGAACTCGCCGTAGTAGGTGGTCACGCCTTTACTGGCGTCGGCTTTGCCGTTGTAGAAGATTTTGTCGACGAACATGAAGGTGTCGCCGTACTTCCATTTGTTGGCGTGCTCGAAGGTGATGGTCTGCTGGATATCAGGGTTGACCTTGAAGTCCTTGCCGTACAGGTAGGTCAGGCTTTCGCCATGCCATTGCAGCCATTCGCCTGCATGCGAGGGGACGGTGGCCAGCAGGCTGCTGCCCAGCAGCAGGGACGTGGTGATGCGCTTCATGTTGTGATTCCCGGACTTATTGTTTTTGTTGGCGGTTTTTTTGGCGCGCAGGCGCCCCGGGCGGCCCATTCCGGCGGGCCGACGGTGTTGCGTTTACTGCTTATATGAATGCGGGGCGGCCATGCGCCGCCCCGTCTGGCTCAATGCTGGTGACAAGCGTCGTTGTGCACCGCGCGTTCGGCGCCACCGAGGATGTTGAACAGTACGTTCAACACCAGGGCACTGACCGTGGCCATGGCGATACCACTGTGGGTGATGGGTTCCATCCACTGTGGCATCTGGGCGAAGAACTCCGGACGCACCACGGGGATCAGCCCGAAGCCGACGCTCACCGCCACCAGCAGCTGGTTGCGGCGGTCGCCGATGTCCGCTTCCTGAAGAATCTTGATCCCGGTGGCGGTCACCATGCCGAACATGGCAATGGAGGCGCCGCCCAGCACCGCAGGCGGGATCGAGGCAATCAGGAAGGCCGCCTTCGGCAGCAGGCTGAGCACAATCAGCAGTGCACCGGCCACGATGGTGACAAAGCGGCAGCGCACCCCGGTCATTTGCACCAGGCCGATGTTCTGGGCGAACGATGAGTGGGTGAAGGTGTTGAAGAAGCCGGCGATGAACGATGCACCGGCATCGCACAGCAGGCCGCGCCGCAGCATCCCTGGGGTGACTTCGCGATCGGTCACCTTGCCCAGGGCCAGGAACATGCCCGTGGACTCGACGAAGATGATCACCACCACCAGGCACATGGACAGGATCGGCGCCAGGCTGAAGGTCGGCATGCCGAAGTGCAGTGGGGTGACCACCTGCAACCACGGTGCGTCTTTCAGGCCCGACAAGTCGACCATGCCGATGGAACCGGCCAGGATGTAGCCAAGGCCCATGCCCACCAGTACCGACACGTTGACCCAGAACCCACGCATGAAGCGGTTGATCAGCAGGATGACCGCCAGCACCAGGCCAGCTACCAGCAGGTAGATCGGCGAGCCGAAGGTTTCTGCTTCATGGCCGCCACCGGCCCAGTTGACCGCCACCGGGAACAGCGACAGGCCAATCGAGGTTATCACCGTACCGGTGACCAGCGGCGGGAAGAAGCGCACGACCTTGGACATGAACGGCGCGATCAGCATGCCGAAGAACCCGGCAGCGATGGTCGCGCCGAAGATCCCCTGCAGGCCCACGCCGGGCATGCCGGCCATGGCCACCATGCTGCCGACGGCAGCGAAGCTGGCCCCCATCATCACCGGCATGCGGATGCCCACCGGGCCGATACCGAACGACTGGATGATGGTGGCGACGCCAGCGACCAGCAGGTCGGCGTTGATCAGGAAAGCGACTTCTTCACGGGACAACCCGGCGGCCTGGCCGATGATCAGCGGCACGGCGATGGCGCCACCGTACATCAGCAGAACGTGTTGCAGGCCAACCAGGATCAGTTGGAACAGGGGCAAGGGCTCGCGCGGCGGCGCAATGGGGATGTACGCCTTGCGTGACTCGGACATGCAGCACCTCGAGTTTTGTTTTTATTCTCGGATCCAAGCGGCAGGCTCCAGGCGGCAAGCTTCACGTAGAAGCTTGTTGATCCGCGTTGGAGCCTGACGCTCGATGCTTGCTTGTTACCTACGACTTACAGCTTGAGGCTTGAAGCTTGCGGCTTCGATCAGTTGACCGGGGCACCTTTGGCGATCCAGTCACCGACGAGCTTGCGCTCTTCGGTGGTCATCTGGGTGATGTTGCCCAGCGGCATGATCTGGCTGGCGACCGCTTGCGCCTGGATGCGCGCGGCCTGTGCCTGGATCTGCTGCGGGGTGTCGAACATCACACCGGCAGGGGCGGCGCTGAACAGTGGGCTGGTCGGCTTGGACGAGTGGCACACGGTGCAGCGTTCCTGGATGACGTTGTGGATCTTGTCGAAGCTGTCGCCGCCAGCCTGGGCAGTCGCCTGGGCAGGTGCTTCAGCCGGTGCTTCGGCAGGCTTGGCCGCTTCCTCGGCACGCAGTTCGGCGGCGGTCTTGCCGCCTACGGCAGTAGCCGGCAATGGCTGGTACTCGACTTTCGCTGCGGCTTGCTCAGGCGAAACAGCCATCGGCTTAGGGCCGGTGACGTAGGCCAGGCAGATCATTGCCAGGGCGCCGACCGGCAGGGTCCAGGCGTACTTGTTGCTGTCGTGGCGGGTGTTGAAGTAGTGGCGGATCAGAACCGCGGCTACTGCAATGCCGGCCAGGATCAGCCAGTTGTACTGGCTACCGTAGGTGCTCGGGAAGTGGTTGCTGATCATGATGAACAGCACCGGCAGGGTGAAGTAGTTGTTGTGACGCGAACGCAGCAGGCCCTTGGCCGGCAATACCGGGTCGGGCGTCTGGTTGTTCTCGATCGCCGCCACCAGCTGGCGCTGGGCCGGCATGATGATGCGGAACACGTTACCCACCATGATGGTGCCGATGATCGCGCCGGTGTGCAGGTACGCACCACGGCCGCTGAACACCAGGCTGAAGCCCCAGCACGCGGCGATGATCAGCACGAACAGTACAGCACCGAGCAGCGCTGGCTTCTTGCCCAGGGGCGAGTCGCACAGGAAGTCGTAGATGAACCAGCCGGCGATCAGTGAGCCGATCCCGATGGCCACGCCTTCGGCACCGCTCAGGGTGCTGCCAGGGGCCAGCAGGTACAGGGTCGGGTTCCAGTAGAACACCACGCACAGCAGGGCGATACCGGACATCCAGGTGAAGTAGGCTTCCCATTTGAACCAGTGCAGGTTCTCGGGCATTTTCGGGGGTGCGAGCTTGTATTTCTCCAGGTGGTAGATACCACCGCCGTGAATCGCCCAGAGATCACCCGACAACCCATCGCGCGGGTTGCTTCGGTTCAGGTGGTTCTCCAGCCAGACGAAGTAGAACGATGCACCGATCCAGGCGACACCGGTGATCATGTGAACCCAGCGAATGCTCAGGTTCAGCCATTCGTGAAGGTGTGCTTCCACAGTATGTACCTCTGCCGATCACCGTGAACGATGACCGACCTTTTCTTATTGGTGGGGATTGAGGATCAGCATCTGTTCCTCGGTGAAGTAATGCTCATCGCAGTTGTTGCCAGAACCGCTGCGATCAACCACCAGGAAATCATCCCGCTTTTCGATCGTCAGCACCGGGTGGTGCCAGACGCCGCGATGGTAATTAACGCCCTGCCTGCCATTACTGCGGAAGGCCCGGACCAAGCCTGATACAGGTGCATCGCCAACGGGCGCGACCACGATCAGAAAGGGGTTGCCGAGCAGCGGGATGAAAGCCTGGCTGCCCAGCGGATGGCGTTCCAGCATGCGTACGGTCAGCGGCATGTCCAGCGCGTCGGCGCGGAAGATGCTGATGATCGCCTTGTCTTCAGGCTCGGCGGTTTCGACCGTGGCGAGCTTGTGAAAGCGCATGGTCGAGCCGTTGTTGATCATGAAGTGGTCGCTGCCGTCGGTTTCGATCACGTCACCGAAGGGGGCGAAGGCTTCTTTGGTCAGGGGCTCGATCATCAGGGTGCGCATGCGGGTCTCTCTTATCTATTCGTTGTACTGAAAAAGGTTCGGCTGTTGCTTACAGCTGCAGCAGGCGGAACAGGGCGATCAGGTTGATCTGCGCCAGGGCTTCCTTGAACTCGGCATCGGCATCGTTGTGGATGCGCTTCTCGAAGGCGGCGAGGATCTGGTGCCGGTTGCTGCCCTTCACCGCCATGATGAACGGGAACTGGAACTTGGCCTTGTAGGCGTCGTTCAGCTCTGTGAAGCGGGCGAACTCTTCAGCGGTGCACTGGTGAATGCCGGCGCCGGCCTGTTCGTTGGTGCTCGATTCGGTCAGTTCGCCCTGGATGGCGGCCTTGCCGGCCAGGTCCGGGTGAGCGTTGATCAGTGCCAACTGGTCGGCGTGGTTGGCGCTGAGCAGGATGTCGCTCATGCGTTGGTGCAGGGCTTCGATTTCGTCCAGCTCGCCCAGTTGGCCCAGGTCATAGGCCTTTTCGGCCACCCACGGCGAATGCTCGTAGATGTCGGCGAAGGCGCTGACGAAGGCGTCACGGCCCAGGGCGGATGGCTTGAGGGTGTTGAAGGCGGTCATCAGGCGTTCTCTTTCTTGTACGGGTGGGTGGTGTGCCAGTGGCGGGCGATGTCCACGCGACGGGCGAACCAGACCTGGTCATGGCTTTTGGCGTAATCGACGAAGCGCTTCAGGGCGGCCAGGCGCGCCGGGCGGCCGACCAGGCGGCAGTGCAGGCCGATGGACAGCATCTTCGGTGCTTCGGCGCCTTCGGCGTACAGCACATCGAAGGCGTCTTTCAGGTACTGGAAGAACTGCTCGCCGCAGTTGAAACCCTGTACCTGGGTGAAGCGCATGTCGTTGGTGTCCAGGGTGTAGGGGATCACCAGGTGCGGCTTGCCGGTAGGGGTGTTCGGCTCCCAGTAGGGCAGGTCGTCGTCGTAGGTGTCGCTGTCATACAGGAAGCCACCTTCTTCCATCACCAGGCGGCGGGTGTTCGGGCCGGTGCGGCCGGTGTACCAGCCCAGCGGGCGTTCGCCGGTGAGTTCGGTGAGGATGCGGATGGCTTCGAGCATGTGCTCGCGCTCCTGGGCCTCGTCCATGTTCTGGTAGTCGATCCAGCGGTAGCCGTGGCTGCAGATTTCGTGGCCAGCCTCGACCATGGCGCGGATCACGTCGGGGTGGCGCTGGGCGGCCATGGCCACGGCGAAGATGGTGAGCGGGACGCCGCTGTCCTTGAACAGCTTCAGCAGGCGCCACACGCCGGCACGGCTGCCGTATTCGTACAGCGATTCCATGCTCATGTTACGCGCGCCCTGCAGTGGCTGGGCGGCTACCATTTCGGACAGGAAGGCCTCGGACTCCTTGTCACCGTGCAGGATGTTGCGTTCGCCGCCTTCTTCGTAGTTGAGGACGAAAGACAGCGCGATGCGAGCGTTGCCCGGCCATTGCGGGTGAGGAGGGTTGTTGCCGTAACCGATCAGGTCGCGAGGGTAGTCAGCGCTCACTGCAGTCTTCCTTCTTGTGCGTTTGTGCGGGGGGTGGGCGGGCCGCGTCGGGATGTCGCACCACCGGATGGGCTGATTGTATACAACTTCTGAAATCTTTTGTAAGCCTGTTTTTCCGCATTTCTTCCCTTATGTCGCTTCGCAGCGACCTGGAAATACAGTGCAAGAAACCTGCCTGATCGGTCAGCTAATGACATTGGGGTCGTTACAGTGCCTGTATTTGCGACCGATGGGTCGTTTATAGGCAGGAAACGCCGGGTACGACGGATGGGTACAAAAAATTGTGTACAATTTTGCGATGGAATGTCTTAATGGCGTCATTCCCGCCTACCGCAGGCCCTGTTTGGGTGCATAGGCTGAGTATTTCTTGCCCACAGATTGAACAAGAGGCGACACGCAATGGGACGTTTGACCACACACGTACTGGATGCCGCGCATGGCTGCCCGGGCAGCTCGATCAAGGTCGAGCTGTACCGTGTCGAAGGCCAGCAGCTGGAGCTGGTGAACACCGCCCTGACCAACAGCGATGGCCGCGTCGACGCGCCGTTGCTGCAAAGTGACGATTACCGCTCAGGCGTTTACCAACTTCAATTCAGCGCTGGCGATTACTACCGCGCCCGTGGTGTGCAACTGCCGGCCCAGGCGTTTCTGGATGTTGTTGTGCTGCGCTTTGGCATCGACGAGCAACAGGAGCACTACCACGTGCCGCTGCTGATCTCGCCATACAGCTATTCGACCTATCGTGGAAGCTAGTTGGTCGCTAGAAGAATCTTCGTAGGTCCTTTGGCCCGCTCTCACACTGGCGGGCTTTTTTTATTGGCGTACTTCGCTGACAGGATTCTTGAAAATCGCTCCCGATTTGTAGGATATGTGATCCAGCGCGCCTGAAACCAATGTGGCGGCACCATTGAACAAGGCGCCGGTCGCAGCGGCCGGATCTCCGGTCTGCGCCAGTTGCATCCCCCAGCCGGCGGTGCTGTGAAGATGCAGTGTGGTGTTGCTGTTCTCTGACCAGGTTCCTTCTGCGTAGTAAGCGGCTTGTTTTGCTGAAAGCGCGCCATCACCGTGTGATCCCAGATTTTCGTTGACCCGGTTCACCGCGTTGTTGAAAGGTTTGTCAGCCTTGCTCGCGTTTCTCCAGAGGTTGTATCGGTGCTCCGGGAAATTCTCAGGCGGTATCGGCCCGCGAGTGAGTGCACGCTTGCTGGTAGTGAAAACTTCACCGATGAAGTCACGGTGTTTTCTGGCCCCGAATACAATCCCTCCTCCTGCTAGCAACTTGGTAGCGGTCTTGTACAGCAAAGCATTTCTGCCGCTCGGGTCTATCCGATTGATCGGGTCTGCTTCGCAGTAGACATAGCTGTTCAAACCACCTCGGTCAAAAGGGCTTAGGTTGTCTGAACGAAGAAACCTCATCAGCACCGGGCTGTACATGCGATGGCCGTTACCCAGCGGATAAAGGCCTGTGAGCGTGTCATGAAAATCGCCATTGAAGGCCAGTAGGCTTTCACAAGACGTGCCGTGGCCAAATGGGGTATAGGCTGGCATTCAACTCTCTCCAGCGGTTGCGCTAAATGTGACCGTAAATTTATATCAAGCCTCCGATTACCCCGCACCTGGCAAAAATAACAGTGCGGCGCGGTTCAATGTGCGGTACTGAATATGACTAAGGGCGCCGAGGCGCCCTTTGTTGAAGCGGTTGAAGTTAAAGGAACACAAACTTGGCAATGAAAATCGCGCACAGCACCCACAGGCTGGCGGAGATTTCCTTGTATTTCCCGGTGCCCGCCTTCAACGCGACGTAGCTGATGAAACCCAGCGCAATACCATCGGCGACCGAGAAGGTCAGCGGCATCATGATCACCGTGACGATAGCCGGAATGCTGTCGGTGGCCTCATCCCAATGAATGTGCGCCATGCTACCCATCATCAGCATCGCCACGTAGATCAGCGCACCGGCTGTGGCATAGGCAGGAATCATCCCGGCCAGTGGCGCGAAGAACATCGCGGCGATGAACAGCAGGCCTACCACCACTGCAGTCAGGCCAGTACGACCGCCCGCTGCCACACCCGCAGCACTTTCCACATAACTGGTGACCGGTGGCACACCCACCACTGCACCGAACACACTTGATGCACTGTCAGCCTTCAAAGCCTTCGAAAGGTTCTCGATCCGCCCGTCCGGCGCCACCAGGTTGGCGCGCTGCGCCACGCCCATCAGCGTGCCGGCGGTGTCGAACATGTGCACGAACAGAAACGCCAGCACCACGCTGATCATGCTGACGTTGAACACGCCAGCCACATCCATCGCCATCCAGGTCGGTGCCAGGCTTGGCGGCATCGACATCACCCCGCCAAACTTGACCAGCCCCAGGCCCCAGCCCGCCAGGGTCACGCCAATGATGCTGATCAGGATCGCGCCAAACACCCGCTTGTAGCTGAGGATGGCAATCAGCAGGAAGCACACGGCTGCCAGCAGTGGCCCTGGCTCATGCAGCGAGCCCAGCTTGATCAGGGTAGCGGGGCTGTCGACGATGATGCCTGCCGTCTTCAGGCCGATCAGCCCGAGAAACAATCCGACGCCGGCCCCCATGGCATGGCGCAGGCTGACCGGAATGCTGTTCAGCAACCATTCGCGCACTTTCGACAAGGTCAGGAACATGAACAGCACCCCCGAGACGAACACCGCCCCCAGCGCCGTTTCCCAGTTGTAGCCCATGGTGCCGACCACGGTGTAGGTAAAGAAGGCGTTAAGCCCCATGCCCGGGGCCAGGCCCACCGGCCAGTTGGCGTACAGGCCCATCAGCAGGCAGCCCAGCGCGGCGGCGATGCAGGTGGCGACGAAGGCGGCACCATGGTCGATGCCGGCGTCGGCCATGATGTTGGGGTTGACGAAGATGATGTAGGCCATGGTGATGAAGGTGGTCACCCCGGCGATCATTTCGGTTTTGACGGTGCTGCCGTGTTGCTTGAGTTTGAAAATCCGCTCCAGCCAGCTCGTTTCGAGCGGTGGGGCGAGATCCAGCGTAGGGGCTTCGGATTTGCGGCTTTCCACAGCGAGTACTCCTCAAGTCTTTCTTGTTGTTATGGAGCCATTTTCCTGAGCAATGCACTTGGAGGCTCCGCGAGGGAAGGCAGACGTCTGACCATTTTGTTGACTCATGGGTCAAGAAGTTGCTCGGTGGATTATGCTTTTGTGTACAAAGAATGCAAATAATGTTTTATGTTTTGTGTGCGCAATGCGTCGTACAACGGCTATATAGCTAAAACGCCACCTGCGGAATCGCCTCAGCCTGTGTACAATGGCGCCATACTTTCTCTTCGTGCCTCGAGAGCCCATGAACGAACAGCTGCAACCTCTGAAAAAACCTGCACGTGTCGGCAAGGCCGGCCGCAGCGGTACCCAGGACGACATCGTCTACGCGCACATTTTCGAGGCGATCCTCGAGCAGCGCCTGGCGCCGGGCACCAAGTTGAGCGAGGAAGCGCTGGGCGAAATCTTTGGCGTCAGCCGCACCATCATCCGCCGCGCCCTGTCGCGCCTGGCCCACGAAAGCGTGGTGCTGCTGCGGCCGAACCGCGGTGCGGTGGTGGCCAGCCCGACGGTGGAAGAAGCGCGCCAGGTGTTCTTCTCGCGGCGCATGGTGGAGCGGGCCATTACCGAACTGGCCGTGCAGCACGCCACCCTCGACCAGCTCAACGAGCTGCGGCAGATGGTGCGTGAAGAGCGCGACAGCTTCTCGCGTGGCGACCGGGGCGCTGGCATTCGTCTTTCCGGCGAGTTCCACCTCAAGCTGGCCGAGGCAGCGGGCAATGCACCGCTGGTAAGCTTCCAGCGCAGCCTGGTGTCGCAGACTTCGCTGATCATCGCCCAGTACGAAAGCGGCAACCGCTCGCATTGCTCGTATGACGAGCACATGCAGCTGATCGATGCCATCGAGGCGCGTGATGCCGAACAGGCCGTGAGCCTGATGATGCATCACATGGACCACATCGACAGCAAGCTGAACCTGGACGAGGAGAGTGCCTCGGACGATCTGCATGCAGTGTTCTCGCACCTGCTGAAAAAGCCAAAGGTTTCGGCCAAGGGTTGATCGTTTGCCTGATTGATTGAGGGGCGCGAAGCGGCCCCAGTCATTTCTGGCCATTGACCAAAGGTCTGCTAAATTCTTGTGAGCAAACCTTCATCAAGCAGTTGGGCTTGCGCATTCGTTGCGTTCAACTTCTTGAGGAATGGATTCATGAGCATGTCCCTCGGTAAACGGATGGGGGCCGAACTGGTCGGCACCTTCTGGCTGGTTCTCGGCGGCTGTGGCAGTGCGGTACTCGCAGCCAGTTCCCCTGTCGGTATCGGCGTTCTCGGTGTTGCTTTCGCCTTCGGCCTCACTGTGCTGACCATGGCCTTCGCCATCGGTCATATCTCCGGCTGTCACCTCAACCCTGCCGTCTCGTTCGGGCTGGTTGTGGGTGGGCGTTTCCCGGCCAAGGAGCTGCTGCCCTACGTCATCGCACAAGTGATCGGCGCCATCCTGGCTGCAGGTGTGATCTATCTCATTGCCAGCGGCAAAGCGGGTTTCGAGCTTGCCTCAGGGTTGGCTTCGAACGGCTACGCCGACCACTCCCCTGGTGGCTACACATTGGGGGCGGGCTTTATCAGTGAAGTGGTGATGACCGCGATGTTCCTGGTGGTGATCATGGGGGCGACCGACTCCCGGGCACCGGCAGGGTTCGCACCGATTGCCATCGGCCTGGCCCTCACCCTGATCCACCTGATTTCCATTCCCGTGACGAACACCTCGGTCAACCCCGCGCGCAGTACAGGGCCGGCCTTGTTCGTCGGTGGCTGGGCCCTGCAGCAGCTGTGGCTGTTCTGGATAGCGCCGCTGATCGGGGCTGCAATCGGCGGCGCGCTGTACCGGGGCCTGGCGAAAGAACCTTAGCGCTGGTGCACGCAACGGCCTGCTGCGTAGGTTTCGCGCACAGTGCGGTCGTCGCCCAGGGTGGTGAGCACGAACAAGGTCTCTTCAATGCTGTTGGACTGTTGAATGCGGTAGTCCAGCAGCGGCGTTGCCTTGTAGTCCAGCACCACGAAGTCGGCATCGTTGCCCGGGCGCAGGCTGCCGATGCGGTCGTCCAGGCGCAGCGCACGGGCGCCGCCAAGGGTGGCCAGGTACAGTGACTTGTAAGGGTGCAGGCGCGCGCCTTGCAGCTGCATCACCTTGTACGCTTCGTTCAGGGTGTTGAGCAGCGAGAAGCTGGTGCCAGCGCCCACGTCGGTACCCAGGCCCACGTTGACCTTGAAGCGCTCAGCCTGGGGCATGTTGAACAGACCGCTGCCCAGGAACAGGTTGGAGGTGGGGCAGAAGGCCACGGCCGAGCCGGTTTCGGCCAGGCGCTGGCATTCCTCATCGCACAGGTGCACGCCGTGGGCGAACACCGAGCGCTCGCCCAACAGCTCGAAGTGGTCGTAGACGTCCAGGTAACCCTTCTGCTCGGGGAACAGCGACTTCACCCAATCGATTTCCTTGAGGTTTTCCGAAAGGTGCGTGTGCATATACACGCCTGGGTGCTCGTTCAGCAGTTGCCCAGCCAGGGTCAATTGCTCCGGCGTACTGGTCGGGGCAAAGCGTGGGGTGACCGCATAGTGCAGGCGGCCCTTGCCGTGCCAACGCTCGATGAGTGCTTTGCTTTCGGTGTAGCCGGACTCTGCCGTGTCGGTCAGGTAGTCCGGGGCGTTGCGGTCCATCATCACCTTGCCGGCGATCAGTCGCAGGTCCAGGCGCTCGGCTTCTTCGAACAAGGCATTGACCGATTCCGGGTGCACGCTGCCGAACACCAGCGCGGTGGTGGTGCCGTTTCGCAGCAGTTCCTTGAGGAAAATCTTCGCCACCTGATCGGCGTGGTCCTTGTCGGCGAACTGCTTTTCGCAAGGGAAGGTGTAGGTGTTCAGCCAGTCCAGCAGCTGCTCGCCGTAAGAGCCGATCATGCCGGTTTGCGGGAAGTGGATATGGGTATCGATAAAGCCTGGGGTAATCAGTGCGTCCTGGTAGTGTTCAACCGGGATGCCGGCATCCAGGGTCGGCAGCAGCTCGCTGGCGTGGCCAAGGGCGCTGATGCGGCCATCGTCGACCACCAGCAGGCCGTCCTCGAAGTACTCATGGGAAGCCTCCAGGCCCACCTCGGCCGGGTCGGCGATGCTGTGCAGGATGGCGGCGCGATAGGCTTTGCGGGTAACGGTCATAACACACTCGTCAAATGGCTTGGCTGCGCCGGGAAGGCGGCAGCAACTGGGCAATGGGGCCGGCATTGGCGCCAGCGTCGTGCTGGCCGAAGCAGGCGTTGTAGGTGGCGATGATTTCACCGGCGATGGACACAGCGATCTCGATAGGCAGCTTGCCCTTTACCTCGGGCAGGCCCATCGGGCAGCGCATGCGCGCCAGCACGGCATCGTCGTAACCGCGCTCGCGCAGGCGATGCTCAAACTTGACCCGTTTGGTCTTCGAGCCGATCAGGCCGAACCAGGTGAAGTCATTACGCTTGAGAATGGCGGCGGTCAGTTCCAGGTCGAGCTGGTGGTTGTGGGTCATGACGATGCAGTAGCAACCTGGCGGCAGGTCTGCGACTTCGTCGACCGGTTCTTCACTGACGACCTTGGTCACCCCGTTGGGGATGAGTTCGGGGAATTCCTGTTCGCGCGAGTCGATCCAGCGCACCCGGCAGGGCAGCGCGGCGAGCAAGGGTACCAGAGCACGGCCGACATGGCCCGCGCCGAACACGGCGATGTGCGCTTGCACCGCAGCCATGGGCTCGAACAACAGCACGGTAGCGCCGCCGCAGCACTGGCCCAGGCTGGCCCCGAGGCTGAAGCGCTCCAGGTGTGGGGTGGTGCGCTGTTCTTCGAGCATTTGCCGGGCGATGTGCAGGGCCTTGTATTCCAGGTGGCCACCGCCGATGGTGTCGAACAGGCCATTGGCGCTGACGACCATTTTCGAGCCGGCGTTACGCGGGGTGGAGCCGCGTTCTTCGATGATGGTCACCAGTACGCAGGCTTCGCCACGGGACTGGTGGTCGGCGAGGGCGTTGATCCATTGGTGCATGATGCAACCTCTCTATGTTGCGCCGCAGGCTCTGTGGGAGCGGGCGTGCCCGCTCCCACAGGGTTCCTCGCTGTCAGTGGGGGACGGTTTCCAGTTCCGGTTTGGCAGGCTGCGCCGCCGCCACCGCCTTGCGCATCTGCTCACAGCCCCACAACACCCGCTCCGGTGTCGCCGGTGCATCGATGTTCGGCTGCACCCGGTAATCGGCAATACTGGCCACGGCATCCTTGATCGCACACCAGGCGGCGATGCCAAGCATGAACGGCGGCTCGCCCACGGCCTTGGAATGGAACACGGTGTCTTCCGGGTTCTTGCGGTTCTCCACCAGCTTTACCCGCAAGTCCAGCGGCATGTCGGCCACCGCCGGGATCTTGTAGCTGGCCGGGCCATTGGTCATCAGCTTGCCCTTGGCGTTCCACACCAGTTCTTCGGTGGTCAGCCAGCCCATGCCCTGGATGAAGCCGCCTTCCACCTGGCCGATGTCGATGGCCGGGTTCAGCGAGTCGCCCACGTCGTGCAGGATGTCGGCGCGCAGCATCTTGTATTCGCCGGTCAGGGTATCGACGATCACTTCCACGCAGGCGGCGCCGAAAGCGAAGTAGTAGAACGGCCGGCCGCGCGCCTGGCTGCGGTCGTAGAAGATCTTCGGCGTGCGGTAGAAACCGGTGCTGGACAGCGATACCTGGGCGAAGTACGCCTGCTGCACCAGTTGCTCGAAGCTGACGATCTGGTCGCGTACACGCACATGGCCATTGCGGAACTCGACGTCCTCCTCGGTCACGTTGTAATGCCGCGCCGCGAACTCTGTCAGGCGCTTCTTCAGTATTTCGGCAGCGTTCTGCGCCGCCTTGCCGTTCAGGTCGGCGCCACTGGAGGCTGCGGTCGGCGAGGTGTTGGGCACCTTGTCGGTGTTGGTGGCGGTGATCTGGATGCGGCTGAAATCTACCTGGAAGATCTCGGCGACCACCTGCGCGACCTTGGTGTTCAGGCCCTGGCCCATCTCGGTGCCACCGTGGTTCAGGTGAATGCTGCCGTCGGTATAGATGTGGATCAGCGCCCCGGCCTGGTTGAGGAAGGTGGCAGTGAACGAGATGCCGAACTTGACCGGCGTCAGCGCCAGGCCCTTCTTCAGTACCGGGCTGTTGGCGTTGAAGCGACGGATCGACTCACGGCGCTCGGCGTAGTCGCTGCTGGCTTCCAGGTCGGCAGTCATCTCATCGAGCATGTTGTGCTCGACGGTCTGGTAGTAGTGGGTGACGTTGCGCTCGGTTTTGCCGTAGTAGTTGGCCTTGCGCACCGCCAGCGGGTCGCGGCCCAGGTGGCGGGCGATGTGGTCCATCACCTGTTCGATGGCAACCATGCCCTGTGGGCCGCCAAAGCCACGGTAGGCGGTGTTGGAGGCCGTGTTGGTCTTGCAGCGGTGACCATGCACGGTGGCATCGCCCAGGTAGTAGGCGTTGTCGGAGTGGAACATGGCGCGGTCGACGATCGAACCGGACAGGTCGGGCGAGTAACCGCAGTTGCCGGCCAGGTCGAAGTTGATGCCGTGCAGGCGACCGTTGTCGTCAAAGCCCACGTCATATTCGACATAGAATGGGTGGCGCTTGCCGGTCATGGTCATGTCTTCGACACGCGGCAGGCGCATCTTGGTGGGCTGGCCGGTCAGGCGGGCCACTACCGCGCACAGGCACGCCGGGCTGGCAGCCTGGGTTTCCTTGCCGCCAAAACCGCCACCCATGCGGCGCATGTCCAGCACCACCTTGTTCATCGGCACGTCGAGCACTTCGGCCACCAGCTTCTGCACTTCGGTGGGGTTCTGCGTGGAGCAGTAGACGATCATGCCGCCATCCTCGGTGGGCATCACCGAGGAAATCTGCGTTTCCAGGTAGAAGTGTTCCTGGCCACCGATGTGCAGGGTGCCCTGAATGCGGTGTGGGGCGCTGGCCAGCGCGGCGGCGGAATCGCCGCGTTGGTGGGTGTGGCTGTCGAGCACGAAGTGCTTCTTGCGCAGTGCATCGACCACGTCCAGCACCGGCTCCAGGTCTTCATATTCGACAATGGCGGCCATGGCTGCACGGCGCGCGGTTTCCAGATCGCGGGCTGCTACGGCGAGTACCGGCTGGCCGAAGAACTCGACCTTGTCGATGGCCAGCAGCGGGTCGCCGGCCACCACAGGGCCGATGTCTTTCAGGCCGGGGATGTCTTCGTGGGTGATCGCGATGCGCACGCCTTCGAAGGCGTAGCACGGCGTGGTGTCGATGCGTAGGATGCGCGCATGGGCACGGTCGGCGGTGCGCGCATAGACGTGCAACTGGTTGGGGAATTCCAGGCGGTCGTCGATGTACAGCGCCTCGCCGGACACATGCTTGTCGGCACTGTCGTGCTTGACGCTGCGGCCGACCCCGGTGGTGAGGTCCTGGCTGAACAGCTCGGCCATCTCGGCCTGGCTTTTGGCTACGTGATGGTTAGACATAAGCGGTCACCCGGGTTTCGATGTACGGCGTTTGCTGTTCGATGAAGTACTTGCGCAGCAGGTTCTGCGCGGTCAGCAGGCGGTATTCCTTGCTGGCGCGGAAGTCGCTGAGCGGGGTGAAGTCCTCGGCCAGGGCCTGGCAGGCGCGCTCGATGGCAGCCTGGTCCCACGGTTTGCCACGCAGCGCCGCTTCGCAGGCACGGGCGCGTTTGGGGATGGCGGCCATGCCGCCGAAGGCGATGCGCACACCGCTGACCACGCCGTCTTCGATGCTCAGGTTGAACGCCCCGCACACGGCGGAGATGTCATCGTCCAGGCGTTTGGACACCTTGTCGGCGCGGAACGCCCAGTCGCGGGTGGCGCGCGGTACGATGATTTTCTCGATGAACTCGCTGTCCTGGCGGGCGGTAATGCGGTAATCGATGAAGTAGTCTTCCAGTGGCATTACCCGCTGACGCTCGCCTTGGCGCAGGACGACCTGCGCATCCAGGGCGATCAGCAGGGGCGGCGAGTCGCCGATCGGCGAGGCGTTGCCGATGTTGCCTCCGAGGGTGCCCTGATTGCGGATCTGCAGCGAGGCAAACCGGTGCAGCAAGGCACCGAAGTCTGGGTACTCCTCGTTCAGCGCGCCGTAGCAGTCGGTGAGGGGGGTGGCGGCGCCGATTTCCAGGTGGCTGGCGGTTTTCTCGATGCGCTTGAGCTCGGCCACGTGGCCGACGTAGATCATCACCGGCAAGGTCTTGTGGAACTGGGTCACTTCAAGCGCAAGGTCGGTACCGCCGGCCAGCAGGCGGGCTTCGGGGTGCGAGCTGTAAAGGTCGGCCAGGTCGGCCACGGTCAGCGGCACCAGGCAGCGTTTGTCGCCGCTGTTCAGTTCGCCGGTCTGGGTGGGTGCAATGGCCTTGAGGCGGCTGATGGTTTGCGCCTGCTGGGCATCGAACTGGTCGCGGCAGGGCTGGCGGCAGCTCTGCTCGGCAGCGTCTAGAATCGGCCGATAGCCGGTGCAGCGGCACAGGTTGCCGGCCAGGGCTTCCTGGGCCTGATGCAGGTCGGGGCCACTGCTGTTCTTTTGCAGGGCGAACAGCGACATCACGAAACCGGGGGTGCAGAAGCCGCATTGCGAGCCATGGCAATCGGCCATGGCCTGTTGCACGCTGTGCAGCTGGCCCTGTTGCTTGAGGCCTTCAACGCTGATCAATTGCTTGCCGTGCAGCGACGAGACAAACGTCAGGCACGAGTTGAGGCTGCGATAACGCAGGCTGTCGTTGCCCTGGTCGTCCTGGGTCAGTTCGCCGACCACCACGGTGCAGGCGCCGCAGTCACCACTGGCGCAGCCCTCCTTGGTGCCGGGTTTGCCCAAGTGCTCGCGCAGGTACTGCAGCACCGTCATGTTCGGGTCCAGGGCGTGCTCGCTGCGCAACTCCTGGTTGACGAGAAACTGGATCACGGGGATGGCCTCGCAATGGTTTTATTGTTGTTGGGCGGACTCTAAGCAAGACCTGTCTAGCAGGTCAATATTTTTCTGACCCAAAGGTCAAGAAATTGCGTATGTCTACGCCCGGCCGAACACATTGCCTATGGAACAAGCATAGATCGCGCCGGGCGTGTGGCTGTCTGGCAGGTCAAATAAACCGCCTGGCCCCTCTGCGCGATTACCGCCCAAGTACGCTACAATCCGCCCCTTGTGCCCAGTTCAATGATTTTGAAGGAAAACCATGACGTTCAAGGCCCCGGACAGCCTCTCCGAGCAGATTGCCGATTACCTGGCCGAACGCATCATCCGCGGCGAGCTGGCGCCAGGCGAGCGTATCCAGGAGCAGAAGGTTACCCAGGCGCTCAACGTCAGCCGTGGCTCGGTGCGTGAAGCGTTGCTGATCCTCGAGCGCCGCCACCTGGTGGCGATTTTGCCGCGCCGAGGTGCCCATGTAACCGAGCTGGACGAGCGCAGCGTGCGCAGCCTGTGTTCGTTGATGGGCGAGTTCTACATCCTGCTGGGCAACGCGGTTGCGCAAAAATGGCGCACTGAAGCCGACCTGCGCCCGTTTCTGGAGATCCAGCAGCGCCTGCAGCGTGCCCATGACCAGCTCGACATCAAGGCCTTCGTCGCCCACAGCTTTGCGGTCATGCGTGCGGCTTATCCGTTCGCCGACAACCCGTTCCTGCAGGAAACCGTGGAAAACCTCCAGCCAGCCATGAGCCGTGCCTACTACCTGTCGCTGGACCAGCGCCAGGCCAACATGATCGACTACCTCGACTTGTTCGCCCGCCTGCTCGAAGCCGTGGTCGCCCGCGACCTGCCGCGTATTCGCGAGGTGCTCACCGCCTACGGCCAGCGCAGCTGCGAACTGGTGCTGGCGGCGCTGGCCCGAGGCTGACCGATGCGCCTGAAGTGCATTCGCCTGGCCGGGTTCAAGTCGTTCGTCGACCCGACCACGGTCAACTTCCCCAGCAACATGGCGGCTGTCGTCGGCCCCAACGGCTGCGGCAAGTCCAACATCATCGACGCAGTGCGCTGGGTGATGGGCGAGAGTTCGGCGAAGAACCTGCGTGGCGAGTCGATGACCGACGTCATCTTCAACGGCTCCAGTGGCCGCAAACCAGTCAGCCAGGCCAGCATCGAACTGGTGTTCGACAACAGCGAAACCACCCTGGTCGGCGAGTACGCCGCCTACGCCGAGATTTCGATCCGCCGCAAGGTCACCCGCGACGGGCAGAACAGCTATTACCTCAACGGCACCAAGTGCCGCCGGCGCGACATTACCGATATCTTCCTGGGTACTGGCCTGGGGCCGCGCAGCTACTCGATCATCGAGCAGGGCATGATTTCCAAGCTGATCGAGGCCAAGCCCGAGGAGCTGCGCAACTTCATCGAGGAAGCCGCCGGCATTTCCAAGTACAAGGAACGCCGCCGCGAAACCGAAAACCGCATCCGCCGCACCCAGGAAAACCTGGCCCGGCTGACCGACCTGCGCGAAGAGCTGGAACGCCAGCTGGAACGCCTGCACCGCCAGGCCCAGGCAGCTGAGAAGTACCGTGAGTACAAGGCCCAGGAGCGCCAGATGAAGGCGCGTCTGTCGGCCTTGCGCTGGCGCGACCTGGATGAGCGAGTGCGTCAGCGTGAGTCGGTGATCGGCGACCAGGACGTGTCCCATGAGGCGTTGGTGGCCGAGCAGCGCAACGCCGATGCCAGCATCGAGCGCCTGCGCGACGGTCATCACGAACTGTCCGAGCGCTTCAACCAGGTGCAGGGCCGCTTCTATTCGGTGGCCGGTGATATCGCTCGGGTTGAACAGAGTATCCAGCACGGTCAGCAGCGCCTGCGCCAGTTGCAGGACGACTTCAAGGAAGCCGAGCGCACGCGCCTGGAGACTGAGTCGCACCTGGGCCATGACCGCACTTTGCTGGCCACCTTGAGCGAAGAGCTGGCCATGCTGGAGCCCGAGCAGGAAATGACCCTTGCCTCTGCCGAAGAGGCTGCTGCCGCTCTTGAAGAGGCCGAGCTGGGCATGCACGGTTGGCAGGAGCAGTGGGACAGCTTCAACAGCCGCTCCGCCGAGCCGCGCCGCCAGGCCGAGGTGCAGCAGGCGCGCCTGCAGCAGCTCGAAGCCAGCCTGGAGCGTCTGGCCGAACGCCAGCGCAAGCTGGGCGAGGAGCGTGAGCAACTGGGTAGCGACCCGCAGGATGCCGCCATGCTTGAACTGGCTGAGCAGTTGGCCAGCAGCGAAATACTGCTGGAAGAACTGCAACTGTCGGAAGAGCAGGTGGTCGAGCGACTGGAAGGCGGGCGCGAGCAGTTGCAACAGGCCACCCAGGCACAACAACAGGCGCAGGGTGACCTGCAGCGCCTGGGCGGCCGGTTGGCTTCGCTGGAGGCTTTGCAGCAGGCCGCGCTGGAGCCGGGTGCAGGTGCTGCTGACTGGCTGCAAAGCCAAAGCCTGGCGCAGCAGCCGCGCCTTGCAGAAGGCCTGCGGGTGGAGCCGGGTTGGGAGCTGGCTGTGGAAACGGTGCTTGGCGCCGATCTGCAAGCCGTACTGGTGGACGACTTCGGCAAGCTCGATTTTGCCGGCCTGGAGCAGGGCGAGTTGCGCTTGCTTCTGGCCAGCGCCGACAACGCATCCTTGCCCGGCAGCCTGCTGGAAAAAGTTGAAGGCCCTATCGACCTGGCGCCGTGGCTTGGCCAGGTCAAACCGGTAGAAAACCTGGCCGAGGCGCTGGCCCGGCGCGCAGCCCTTGCTGAAGGGCAAAGCCTGGTCAGTCGTGATGGTTATTGGGTTGGCCGGCATTTCCTGCGGGTTCGTCGTGGTGGTGAGGCCGAAGGCGGGGTTTTGGCACGCGGTCAGGAAATCGAACGGTTAGGTCAGGAGCAGCTGGAGCAGGAGGCGGCGCTGGAGCAACTGGAACAGCAACTGCAAACCCTGCGCGAGCAGCAGCTGGACCTGGAAGAGCAGCGCGAACAGCTGCGCCGCCGCAGCCAGGAAGAAAACCGCCTGCATGGCGAACTCAATGCCAGCCTGTCGGCCAGCCGTGCCCGCGCCGAGCAGGTCGAATTGCGCCGCCGGCGCCTGCAGGAAGAATTGGCTGAGCTGGAAGAGCAGCGTGCCCTGGAGCATGAGCAGCTGGGCGAATCACGCCTGCTGCTGCAAGAAGCCCTGGAACTGATGGCCCAGGACACCGAGCAACGTGAACAGTTGATGGCGCGCCGCGACACGCTGCGTGAAGGCCTCGATCGGGTGCGCCAGGAAGCCCGTCAGCACAAGGACCACGCCCACCAGCTGGCCGTGCGCCTGGGGTCGCTGCGCGCCCAGCACGATTCCACTCGTCAGGCGCTGGAACGCCTGGAGCAGCAGGCCGCGCGCCTGACCGAGCGCCAGGAGCAACTGAGCCTGAACCTGGAGGAGGGCGAGGCCCCGCAGGAAGAGCTGCGCCTGAAGCTGGAAGAGCTGCTGGAGCGGCGTATGAGCGTCGACGAGGAAATGCGCAAGGCCCGCCTGCACATGGACGAAGCCGACCGCGAACTGCGCGATGCCGAAAAACGCCGCACCCAGGCCGAGCAGCAAGCGCTGGTGTTGCGCGGCCAACTGGAACAGTTGCGCCTAGAATGCCAAGGTTTGGATGTGCGGCGCAAAACCTTGCAGGAGCAGCTGCTGGCCGATGGCTATGACCTGCAAGGTGTGCTCGCCACCCTTGAGGCTGACGCCAGCGAGCAGGGTACCGAGCAGGAGCTGGAGCAGCTTGAAGCACGCATCCAGCGCTTGGGTGCGATCAACCTGGCGGCCATCGAAGAATACGAGCAGCAGTCCGAGCGCAAGCGCTACCTGGACGCGCAAGACGCCGACCTGGTCGAAGCCCTGGAGACCCTGGAAAACGTCATCCGCAAGATCGACAAGGAAACCCGCAACCGCTTCAAGGATACCTTTGATCAGATAAATGCCGGATTACAGGCACTTTTCCCAAAAGTTTTCGGGGGCGGCAGCGCTTATCTGGAACTGACGGGCGAAGATCTACTCGATACAGGGGTGACGATCATGGCACGGCCACCGGGCAAGAAGAACAGCACCATCCATCTGCTGTCCGGCGGCGAGAAGGCACTGACCGCTTTGGCGCTGGTGTTTGCCATTTTCAAGTTGAACCCCGCACCGTTCTGCATGCTCGACGAAGTCGACGCGCCGCTGGACGATGCCAACGTCGGGCGCTACGCCCGTCTGGTCAAGGAAATGAGTGAAAGCGTGCAGTTCATCTACATCACCCATAACAAGATTGCCATGGAGATGGCGGATCAATTGATGGGGGTAACCATGCATGAACCCGGGTGTTCACGCCTTGTTGCAGTTGATGTGGAGGCAGCCATGGCCATGGTCGATGCGTGATGCGCGACGATGGGGGCACATTCTGTAGCGAAATGCCCCCGCCATGTGCGACAGACGGTGTAAAGTTGTCTTTGGTCGTGCTAGCTTAATGTCACTCGTTTTTTGCGTGGGTAAAACGCCTGTCAGAACATAGAGTTGGCGCCACGTGTTAAAGGGCTTTGAACCCTTTGTTTTCAAGCATATTTTTATAGAGGCACGGGATTACATGGAAATCGGTCTGCGCGAGTGGCTGATCGTCATCGGCATCATTGTCATTGCCGGGATTCTTTTCGACGGCTGGCGCCGCATGCGCGGCGGCAAAGGCAAGTTGAAATTCCGTCTGGATCGCAGTTATTCCAACCTGCCGGACGAAGACGGCGGCAGTGCCGAAGTGCTCGGCCCGTCGCGGGTGCTGGATACCCACAAGGAGCCTGAGCTGGACGAAAGCGACCTGCCGTCGCTCAGCGCTTCTGCGCGTGATCGTGAGCGCGAGCCCAAGCCGGTCAAGGCCGGCAAGCGCGGCAAGCGTGCGGCCGCCGACGTACAGCAGGGCGACCTGAACCTCAGCGCCGAGCCGCGTGAGCCGGACCTGTTTGCCGAAAGCGACGACGACTTCGCCGCCGACAACACCCGCAATAGCGGTGCGGCCCCTGCCAGCAGCAGCGTGAAGGAGCTGCCGCCGGCCGAGGAAGTGCTGGTTATCAGCGTGATCTCCCGCGACGAGGGCGGCTTCAAGGGCCCGGCACTGCTGCAGAACATTCTGGAAAGTGGCTTGCGCTTCGGCGAAATGGACATCTTCCACCGCCACGAGAGCATGGCCGGCCACGGCGAAGTGCTGTTCTCCATGGCCAACGCGGTCAAGCCTGGCGTGTTCGACCTGGACGACATCGACCACTTCAGCACCCGTGCCGTCAGCTTCTTCCTCGGCTTGCCGGGCCCGCGCCATCCGAAGCAAGCCTTCGACGTGATGGTGGCTGCGGCACGCAAGCTGGCCCACGAACTGAACGGTGAGCTCAAGGACGACCAGCGCAGCGTGCTGACCGCCCAGACGATCGAGCACTACCGCCAGCGTATCGTCGAGTTCGAGCGCCGCGCGCTGACCCAGAAGCGCTGATGTGCCCAAGTGGGCAGACCTCTGTCCACCCTGTTTCAAGCGCAAGAGCAGCCAAGGGCTGCTCTTTTGCTATGCAAGAGAACCTGAAAATGACCGCCGAAACCCGTATCCACGAACTGCGTGCCGAGCTCGACCAGCACAACTACCGCTACTACGTGCTCGATGAGCCCAGCGTGCCGGATGCCGAATACGACCGCCTGTTCAACGAGCTGAAGGCGCTTGAAGCCGAGCACCCGCACCTTGTCACACCCGACTCGCCCACCCAGCGTGTCGGCGGTGCTGCCCTGGCCGCCTTTAGCCAGGTGCGCCATGAAGTCCCGATGCTCAGCCTGGGTAACGCTTTCGAAGAAACCGACCTGCGTGAGTTCGGCCGCCGCGTTGTAGAAGGCCTCGATCAGCCTGGCGCGGTCGACTACAGCTGCGAACCCAAGCTCGACGGCCTGGCCGTGAGCCTGCTGTACCGCGATGGCCAGCTGGTGCAGGGCGCTACCCGTGGCGATGGCACCACCGGCGAAGACATCAGCGCCAACGTGCGCACGGTGCGCAACATCCCGCTCAAGCTGCAGGGTGAGGGCTGGCCGGCGGTGCTGGAGGTGCGCGGCGAGGTGTACATGAGCAAGGCCGGTTTCGACCGGCTCAATGCAGCCCAGGCAGAAGCCGGTGGCAAGACGTTCGCCAACCCGCGCAACGCCGCCGCCGGCAGCCTGCGCCAGCTGGATTCGAAAATCACCGCCAGCCGCCCGCTGGAGTTTTGCTGCTATGGCGTTGGTCAGGTGTCTGAAAGCATCGGCGACAGCCATATTGGCATCCTTGAACAGCTCAAAGCCTGGGGGATGCCGATCAGTCGCGAGCTCAAGCATGCGGCAGGCATCGAAGAATGCCTGGCCTACTACCGCGACATCGGCGAGCGACGTAACAGCCTGCCGTATGAAATCGATGGTGTCGTGTTCAAGGTCAACAGCCTGGCCGCCCAGCGCGAGTTGGGCTTCCGTGCGCGTGAGCCACGGTGGGCGATTGCCCACAAGTTCCCGGCCATGGAAGAGCTGACCGAGGTGCTGGACGTCGAATTCCAGGTTGGCCGCACGGGGGCGGTAACGCCTGTCGCGCGCCTGAAGCCGGTCAAGGTTGCGGGGGTGACCGTGTCCAACGCCACCTTGCACAACATGGACGAAATCGCCCGCCTGGGCCTGCGCATCGGTGACACGGTAATCATTCGCCGTGCCGGTGACGTGATCCCGCAGGTGATGCAGGTGGTGCTGGAGCGTCGCCCGGAAGATGCCCGCCCGGTCGAGGTGCCGAGCGCGTGCCCGGTGTGTGGCTCGCAGGTCGAGCGTACTCAATTGGTCAAACGCAGCAAGGGCAAGGAAACCACCAGCGAAGGCGCGGTGTACCGCTGCGTTGGCCGCCTGGCCTGTGGCGCCCAGCTCAAGCAGGCGATCATTCACTACGTGTCGCGCCGTGCCATGGATATCGATGGCCTGGGCGAAAAGAGCGTCGAGCAACTGGTGGACGAAGGCCTGATCGGCTCGCCGGCAGACCTGTACAAGCTGGAGTTCGACCAGATCGTTGGCCTGGAAGGTTTCGCCGAAGTGTCCAGCAAGAAGCTGCTGGATGCCATCGAGGCCAGCAAGCGCCCGGCCTTGTCGCGGTTCATCTACGCTTTGGGCATTCCGGATGTAGGCGAAGAGACTGCAAAGGTGCTGGCCCGCTCGCTGGGCAGCCTGGCGCGCGTGCAGCAGGCATTGCCGCAGGTGCTCACCTACCTGCCGGACATCGGCCTGGAGGTTGCCTACGAGATCCACAACTTCTTTGAAGACGAGCACAACCGCAAGGTCATCAAGCAACTGCTCGATAGCGGCATGCAACTGCAGGACGAGGGCGAACTGGCTGCCGAATTCGCCGCCAGCACCACCCTCGCCGGCATGATTGCCAAGCTCGACATTGCCTCGGTCGGCCCGACCGGGGCCGAGAAGCTGGTGGCCAAGCTCGACACCCTGGAAAAGATCATCGCCGCCGACGGCATCGACCTGCGCCAGGCCCTTGCGGCCAAGCAGGCGGATGCCGTGCGTGAGTTCTTCAAGAATGAAGCGAACCAGAAGCTGGCGCGGGACATCGAAGCGCAGTTGCTGGCGTTCGGCATGCACTGGACCAGCGAGAAGAAGGTGGCCGAAGGTTTGCCGCTGGCAGGCCAGACCTGGGTGCTCACCGGCACCCTGGAGCGCATGAGTCGCGACATCGCCAAGGACAAGCTGGAAAACCTGGGGGCCAAGGTGGCGGGTTCGGTGTCTGGCAAGACCCACTGCGTGGTGGCCGGGCCAGGGGCGGGGTCCAAGCTGGCCAAGGCTGCCGAGCTGGGGGTGAAGGTGCTGGACGAAGATGCCTTTGTCACCTTCCTGGCCGGGCAGGGGGTCACGGTTTAAAGGCCGGCGCGCGTTTCTTGTGGGGGCGGGTTTACCCGCGAAGAGGCCGGGGCTGCCACGTCAGCCCTGACAAGTCATTGAGAAATGATGACTTTTTCTCCCGCTAGAGGTTGTATCTGCCCCCAAGAACGGTACAATGGCGCCACTCGCTGTTCAGCGAGGCATGTAGTGGTGGCCCCATCGGTCCCCCCGCATTGATTACCCGTTAACCTGGTCAGGCCCGGAAGGGAGCAGCCATAGCGGGAACATCGAGTGCCGGGGTGTGGCTGGTGGGGCTGCCTCCATTACGCAAGTCCTTGAATTCTCAAGGATTTCTCTCTCAAAAATCTCGAAGTGTGACAGCGTTTAGGTACACCAAAGTGGTGCATCGCAAGCGGCATGCTATCGTCTGCCTATCGTTTCTTCAACCTTCCTCTGGTTTGCCTCTTTGTGGCTACTGGCTATTGGATCAGTACTTACGCTGAACCTCTGGTGGGCGTGAAGATCAGCACTGCAGTATCGGTGAGCCCTCCAAGCAAGCTGCTTAGTGGCTGGGGAGGCTGAGCATATGGAGAGATGAATGGATCACGCACGCATTTACGACTCCCTCGTAACGAAAGCTAAAGGCCGGGGCCTCAACAAGGCGGAACATACAGGTTACTTCGAGATTCACCACATCGTGCCTCGATGCAAGGGGGGGAGTGATGCGAGGAGTAACTTGGTAATGTTCACGGGCCGGGAGCACTACATCGCACACATGTTGCTGTGGAAGATGCATCCAAGTGATTACCTTCTGTTGTACGCCGCATTCATGATGGCGAATGTCGATTCACGCAACGGCGGCAAAGTCAATTCCAGGTTATATGCTGCCATCCGTGAAGAGTTCGCTCGCGTTAAGTCTGAAACAACGGAAGGCATGATGACCAAGCAATTGGTAGGTGTCCGTAACCACAGGCTACTGGTTGTCAGTGAGGCCGGATACCGTCGCAATGCTAGGGGTCAGAAAATGGCGAAATGGAATTGCGTTTGTGATTGCGGCGTAAAGCGCGTTCTCCTTACCAAGGAAGTGAGCCCTGACTGCGAAGGCTCCTATAAGTCCTGTGGCTGCCTGAAAGCTGATACAGCAAGGTTAGGCGTGGGCGATAAGAACCCTTTCTTTGGCAGAAAGCACTCGGACTCTGCCAAGGCGAAGATGCGGGAAAAACGCCTCGGGAAGATGCCAGCCAACGCTGGAGTTCCCAAGTCCGATGCTTGTAAAGCAAGGATCTCTGCAACCAAGCGGGCGAGAGGACAGCTACCTTGGGAGCACCCGTCAATCGTAACCAATATCGATAACATGACTATCTGGCGCTCAGCTAATGCGTTGCACGCCTTTTGGGTGGCGCTCCGCAAACCCGCGTTTGTAACGTTCTCGATACAGTGCAACCGGCTCTATGGAACAAACCACATCAGTTCCAAGTTCAAAACCCTCGTTGCTAAATTCTCCGAAGGGTGGATTCCTGCTCAGGATAGCGCTTGGCTAGAATTCATAAAATAGATTTTCGCCTCAGAACGGCATGGCCTTCGGTGTGCTTCAGTTGCCATATGCGCTGAATGCAAGGATTCAGGCTAGCGCTCCGGTCTTCAAGATTGACGTAACTGACAGGTCATAGCTGGCACTACAGTGCGCTTGGAATTTCCTGGGCAATATGCCATTATGATTGGCAAAAAATGCGCCAGGGAATATACGCATGGCTTATAGCTTATCAAGAATGACAGTATATGCACTCCTTAGTGGTCTTGAGGAAGATCTCAGGGGGGTGATTAAAAGTCGCTTGGGGAGTGAGTTGTATAGCGACCCAAAATTTGATCAGCAATTGATTTCTAGGTGTCGAGCACGCCTCGAAAAAGATGTTGGCAGTGCTTACGATGAGCCGACTCTTGATAATTTGATTGATTACTTTGATTTGGGTGATACATTTCAAATTATTAATTCAAATCAGGCTAGTTTTGACATTGGGTTTAGTCAGGCTATAAAGGCTAAGACTCGTCAATTCGAAAAAATAATTCCGGTTCGTAACCGGGTTATGCATATTCGCCCGTTGAACTTTGATGACCTGCCTTTAATATCAGACTTCTGTGCGGAATTAATTAAAGAGAATTTCCATAGGTGGGAAAATTTACAGGATACTTTTGACCGCCTTCAAGATGATCCGAGCTTCGTGCTCGATCTGAAAATTCCTGTCGTTGATTCTGATGTAGATACAATTCCGCATAACTTGCCGCTACCAGACTTCGACGAGACAGGTCTGATTGGGCGGGATGCGGTTGTTAAGCAAGTAAAAAAGCTTTGTCTTGGTGGGTTTCCGGTTATATCAATTGTAGGTGAGGGTGGCGTTGGTAAAAGTGCTCTGGCGTTAAAAGTCGCTTATGAGCTTTTGGAGGAAGAATCCAAGCCGTTTGATGCGGTTGTGTGGGTTACTTCGAAGACCACCCAAATCACTGTTAATGAAATTCGTGACATTAAAGGGGCAATCACAAGCTCTATCGGCGTTCTTCAAGAAATCTCTTCGCAACTGAGTGGCATCGAGACTGTTGATCCGCTTGCTGAAATTGTAGAGTATTTGGGTACATTCAAGATTGCTTTGTTTATCGATAATCTTGAAACCATTATGGATCAAACCATACATTCATTTGTCAGTTCGTTGCCAGATGGTAGCAAAATTATAATTACATCTCGAATAGGTCTTGGAGCCTATGAGTACCCCATAAAATTGGGCGGGATTGAAGAAGGATATGCTGCGAAGCTAATTCGTACTCTTGGTCAGCTTAGGAGTGTGAAGAGTATTGCTACGCAAGATGAAAATACGCTTCGTAGATATGCTAACCGTATGTATTTGAATCCAGGTTACATAAAGTGGTTCGTTAGTGCGGTGCAGACAGGTGTGGCCGCTGAAACGGTATTGCAGAATTCATCGCTTTTCCTTGAGTTCTGTATGAGTAACGTATATCAGTTTCTTTCTCAGGATGCTCGCGATCTAACCAGCACCATGCAATGTGCTCCAGGTTGGAAGGATATCGCGGAGTTGTCATATCTGTCGGGTTTCGAGGCAATCAGAATTCAAAAGGCGCTGCAAGAATTAATGACCACTAATATGCTGGCGGAATCTTCAAAGCCAACCGGGGGTAGTATAAAAACTACTTACCAGCTAGCTGAGTTAGCCAGAGCATATTTGAATAAACATCATCGTCCTTCCAATGCATTTCAGCAGAAAGTTAAGGCTAATCGCAATAAGCTTAATTCTGTAGTTGAGATGAGAAGTGCGACAAATGGTAATAAGTACTCACCGCTTAATATAAAAGTTCGTTCGAAAGCGGATCGTGTAATTGTAAAAATGCTTCACGACGCTATGAAGCACTTGCGGGCGGCGGCAAATGAGCCAGCTTATGAAATACTTGAAGAGGCAAAAAGACTGGCTCCAGATTACTTTGAGGTGCCCAGGGTTTTGGCATATTTCCATCAGAAAAACGGAAATTACCCGGAGGCAAGGGAAAGTCATGAGCTAGCTATTGCTCTAGCCCCCAATACCTCTCAGCTTCATTATTGGTTTGGGAAATTCATTCTTCACGAAGAGGAGTCAGTGGATGAGGCAGTTGAGCAGTTTGAGCTTGCTCGAAAGCTGGATTCCGGGTCTGCGGAAATTGCGATCAGCTTGAGTCGTGGATATATGTTCCAGCATAAGTTCTCTGAGGTGCGAGAATTATTGTTGGAGCTTAGTGGTAAGATTGATCTATTAGATGATGGTTTGAAAAAAATATACTACGACACGCGTGTCCAGTTGAACTATAGGGAGTCTGATTTTAGTTGTCAGAATGGCGATGTTGGGCTAAGTGTGGCAGCTATACGGCGGATGCGGGAGGAATTTGATGCCTTACCCGATATCTATAAAGATACATTTATGAGGTCGAAGCTTGGTAAATCCGTTATCACTGCTCAGCGATTACTGCGGATGACAGCCGGAACGGAAGATTATGCATTCATTTCTGACTTGCTAGATTGGATTAAGCATGAATCTGGCAGGCCCAGGAAGAGTCGGTAAGTAATGCTGGGTCAAGCGTTATAGATGGTGTAAGGCTTGTCGATCTGTTTGATAATGTAGATCGGCAAGCTATATTACGATTGTTGGCGTCTGAGTAGTCATGAGCGTAGGCTGCTTGTCGCTAAAGTAAGCGCATCAGCACTTGCAAAGGAAGCCTGAAACGCTGTCATCGCATTATCGTGAAAGCTCACAGAGTCCCGCTGACGTATCTATGTACTTAATTCTTCGATGGTGAATCTCAAGGCAGTCTGGTTCATGACAGCCTTTCAAAGGGTATCAGCGGCCTTGTCATCCATGCGGTGAAACGTCGAGTGCATGGGTGCGTAGCATTGACGGGCTTGGCGCTGAGTACGTGAATCTTGATGCCTGTTTGAGAAATTATAGTTCCAGTGGGTTGTTGTCTGAGTCATAGCAGGGCAGGCGCGCAGTACTTAACGCTTCTGGCTGGCCCATAGCGAGCTGGACAGCAAAATTTCAAAATATCGCAGGCAGCAAAAAGCCGCCCGAAGGTGACTATGATCGCAGGCGATCTATTGCAGAAGCGATGGCATCAGCATTTGCATCAAGCGCCTGTAGACACGTCATTGTGTTTTCGTGGGCGTTCACAGAGCCTCGCTGCCTAATCCATGTGCTGACTTCTTCGATGGCTGCTCTCAAGGCAGTCTGGTTCATAAGCAACAATTCCAACGTGTTCGCTATTACTGCGTCCCGGTCTTCCATGGTGTGCTCACTCTAGGGCTGATACCGCAGCGTAGGGGCTTAGAGCGTCTTGCTCCAGCGGTTTTTGATTCTGGCCCCCTTACTCCAGGGGTAGTTGTCCGGCCTTCTCCAGGGCCTCTTTCTTGTCCATCCAGGGCTGGTAATCCGTTTCGGTGAGGTCAGGACCATTGGGCATGTTGGATTGCTCAATCTTCTCATCGAGGATTGCATATTCCTTACTGAAAGCCTCATGGGCCGCGTCCAATGCGTTCAACTGTCTAACCTTCTGCACTGTCGTAGTACTGCACTTCAAAAGCTCAGCCACCTTCCTGATACTCTTTCCATCTGCCAGTAGTTCACTAACCCGCTTGTGCAGGTCAAGGTTAGCCGGACGGCCTTTGTAAGCACCGTCCGCCTTGGCTTTATCGATGCCCTGGGCCTGACGGCGGCGACGGTCTTCATAATCTTTGCGGGCCACTACAGCGAGTATGTCGAGCAACATACCGTTCACTGCCGCGATCATACCCTTGGTGAAATCGTCCAATCCCTCAGTGGGCTTCAAGGCCGCATGGCTTGTGCTCAGGTCTAGCGACACTACAGTCACTTTCTTTGCTGCGATCTTCGCTTTCAGCAACGCCCAATCGTCCTGACTAAGCCTGGAGAGTCGATCTACACCTTCGATCAACAGCACATCACCTTCGTGGCTATCGTCCAGCAGACGGAACAACTGGGGGCGGTCGAGTTTGGCGCCGCTGGCGTTCTCGATGTAGAAAGCAGCGATCTTATGGCCTCGCTCTACAACGAAGTCGATCAACGATTTCTTTGCCCGCGTTGCGTCTTGTTCGGAAGTCGAAGCTCGAAGGTAGGCCCGGATGAACATGGTGGGGACTCTGTGTCAGTTTGGGTGTATCACATACTAGTGTGTCACATAAGGTCGGTAAAGGTATTTAATGACACGATTTCAAGGGCACTTTGAGCGGGTTTCTAGCCACTTCGCTTGTGGTGCATGAAGCACACCCTAACCCACACAGTGAACAGTAGGTCGTGGATGTACTAGAACACATCAACTGGGCAAAAATAAGGAAGGATTCTCATGCATGTGCGTAAAGCACTTCTGGCTGTGGTCATCGCTCTACCAGGCTATGTCCAGGCGGGTGGATTCAGCTCTGATCAACTCTGCAAGGCAGCGATATCCATGGAAATGGGGCGGCCAGTAGGCACCATGAAAACGATGCGACTGGGTGAGGTGCCCGAAATAAGCTACAAGCGCCCTGATGGTGATCGTTTTCGTTACAGATGCAAGGTAGTCGGGGATCGGATCATCTGGTCAGCCTTCTTTACTGACACTGCCGGTTGGGGGCGTTGGCGTGAAGGTGAGTGGGATGCTGCACTAACGTTTGCGGTAGCGGGTGAAACCCTCCATGTAACTTCTTCAGAAACGGGTCTGACTCAAACCTTTACCAAGGCTGACTTCTGAAAGCAGCGGGCAGAGTAGCAAGTAAGTACCGCATAACCATGTATTTCATGTGGTTAAAGGCTAGCTGGGAGCGTATGGCTAAACCCAATCCTCCGCAATGCCAATGAATTCAGGGCGTGCGATGAAAATTGCTGGTCGTAGGGGCGCATGCTGCCAGTGCCGACGGTAGTTAACTGGTAGTTACGGGATTAGTTTTTGAGCGAATCATAGACCTTCAAACAAGGCGGAAATGCTCACGCCGAGGGCGTCAGCCAACACCTTGATTGCGTTGATGGACGGGTTGGCACCACCCGTTTCGATGCGAGACATGTAGGTTCGGGCGAAGCCGCACCGATCTGCGAACGCTTCCTGGCTCATGCCCATAGCCATACGCAGCACCCTGACTCGGGTGCCGAATTGCTGCTGGAGCGCTGGTGAATGGGGAGGTGCAGGCATTCCCCGATGGTCAGGGAGTGTGCTTTAATCGTGAACACACTAATCGTGACATTCAGGCCAGTTAGGCATCCTAAGCGGTGCCCCACACGGATTCTGTAGGTCAGTCCACGGTGTACGGCGTCGATGCCCAGTCCAAGGCAGTCGTCGGGTAAGTCAGCGAGTCCAGTTAGTCGGCAAGTCCAGCGAGTTGAGCAAGTCCCGCAAGACCCAAACCATGCGTATTCAACAAGCTGCTATGCAGAGGACGACTGATGACTGATCAAAATGTAGCCAATGACCAAATGGTACGTGTTCCACGGTACGCCTTTGAGGCGTTGGCGGCGTATACCGCCCTGAATGAGGATAAGGTAGCAGTGATGCTTCTTCTCCTGATGCGTATGGACAGTAACCGTGCGGTGAGTATCGACACCACGCTGCTACCTGATTTTCTTACAGTCCGGGAGGAGCGGGTGCACCGGGCAATCTCAAGCCTCATCGAGTACGGCTGGGTGGAGTCGGTTGATGAAAACGCAATGCGGCTTGGGGTACTCAAATGCGTTGTGCATTCGGCATTCACTGACTCGGATTTCCAGGCTTTGAAACAAGTCCTCGCTAACCACCGGTTTTCGTTTGGGGTTTGAGAGGTGCACCCTGACTTACCTCGACAATTTCGGTTAGCCAGATAAACAGCACCCAGCGGTGGTTGTGGAGTGTTCGCAATGCAGCACTGCCATAGCCCCTGCTGGCCTTACATTCCATACCCTAATCCGACGATACCGTTTATTCCATGCCTCAGTGCGTGGCAGGTACAAGCGTTGGCACATGAGGGTTCGACCATGTACAGGAAGTAGATGATGAAATTGACGTTCCAAAGCTTGTTTGTAGCTGGTGCACTGCTGCTGTCAGGTTGTGATGACTCAACTTCCAAGGCACGGATTGCATTGGAGGCGCAGATGACTGATCCCCAGTCTGCACAGTATCGAAATGAGCAGGTGAAGCCGTGGGGTGTTGTTTGCGGTGAAGCAAACGTAAAGAACTACGCTGGTGGTTACATCGGATTTACTCCGTACATTGCGTTTCCAATGGATGGGGAAGATTGGAAGGCGGTGGTTATGGATGAAAAAAATTATGATTACGTTAGTCCCCTGTGTGCCAAGTCACCCATTGAGTTGTACAAGGCACAGGTCTTATCAGAGTCGGAGAAGGGCTGGTATGTCATGCTGGTGCCATCACCAGATTATCATGGTTTTTTGGACCCTCAGGATTTGGCTAAATTGAATGAGCTTGGCTACAAGGTCATCGTTTCGAAGGTAGGCAAAGGATACCTTGGCCCGTTCAAGAATAAGAAGTCTACTGAAATTGTCGGATACTCTATGGCTGTTGGGGCAGGTGTAGGTTGGTTCTCGTCCGAGTGGATGTTCTAGTAGAGCGTGCAGTATAAAGTTTAGTTTGGATAGTGGGGTAGTTAGAATACCTCAGTCCACCCAGGGTGAATTGCAACGTGCCGTTGCGGATTGATGTTAATGTTGTTAGCTTAAAGCTTTGTTAGAGGCTGTGGAGCAGGAACCATAGCTCACTATCTCAAGTTGATAAATTCTAAGTAGGTATGCTGTGACGTATGCGTCACGGATCGATATGTTAAGCTAATTACCTCTGGAGGTGGGGAGGGTGAGCCCCCTCCTTCCTGCTCAATTTGACGTTGTTATCGTGCCTTCGGCACATATTTATTTAGCTGTGACGCTTGCGTCACCGCGAGATATTACTAAGTTATCAGCTCAGGCTTGGGGTGTAACCTTTCCTAAAAAATCTTTTAGGATATGTTACAGGTCATGCTGCCATCATTGTCTGTTTGAGCTTCGCAATTTTTGCCCTTGATACACCTGTTAGCTTGTTAATTGTCACTGCGCTTTCATTCAGATTCAGTAGCTTCATGACTTCTGCTTCTTTTTCTATGTGCAGTGTTCTTCCATCGCTTGGCATAGGTAACGAATCTGCCAGTGACCAACAAATAACTGCGTTAGGAAAGTATGTGGACTTAAAGTATTCTGCAACTCGGTAATCAGGAACGTAGAAAGTGATCTCATCCGTGTTGCTTGGAAGGCGTACAGCGGAACGAGTAGCTACTTGTAGTGCTGGCTCAAGCAGCCTGGTAGTGATATAGGCTTCTTTAAAGTCAACGTTGTAGGTGTCTTCTAGGTAATCCAGTCCAGCTTTGTCCGAGGGGCTTGGATTGCCTCCAAATAGGATGATTGCTTCCGTTGCATGTGTGTACTGGTTGAGGCCTCTGCAATCTTTGGGCAGGTAATAGACATTGGGTGCGTGTTGGAGGTTGGCCCAATTATTTGCTGATAGTAACGGAGTGGATTTGATGTGCTCCATGATTAGTTTGAGTGCAACGTTTATTAGAGTGTCGTCGTTATGGTGATGAAGCATTTTGGTTTTGCTGAAAATTTGTCCATTTCTCATGATAGGATAAATTTTAATGTTGCATGTGTAGAGCAAGCGTTCGGGGGTGAGGGATGAGTCCACGAAATCAAATTTGTTGGCCCTGGCAAGCACGTAAAATTCGGTATTTACTATGTTGGCAGCAAGGATGTGACTCTCGCCAGCTGATGATAGAATATTCCACCACGACTTAATCTCTTCTACTGCGCGTACATGCCGTTTTGTGTTGCGTTGCATCTTGTCGATGAAAACTTTAACGCCCATTAGTAATAGGCGAAATACTTGTGCTCCGGAATTGCTAAGTGTCGAACAGTCCGTTCCATTAGCGTCTGACCTGTTTGTCGATAATTGCTGTTCTACGTTATGCTGCTCTCCCTCCTTGATCCATAATTGGCCGTCCTTTTCGTCAAGGTAATCAAATAGGCGTTTAAGCTCTAGAGGGTCCAAGGGATAGTCGTGGTACTCAACGACCTTTGGGAGTTCATCTATGATAACAGTCCAGCAAGCTAGTAGTTTTGGGTTTACCTTTTTTAATGATTCCTGTGTGCATATAATAAAGCAATCAGTCTTTTCCCGTAATGCCTGCTCTAGGCAGTCAACTACACGCCTCTCGCAACCATGGTAGATGGCTTGGTGCGATAGGTTAGCTTCTGATGCTCGAAATACTAATTCCTTGATTAGGGTGATAGTTGGTAGTGCGAGAACTAGCAGCTTTCCGTTCTGTGTTAGTTCGGGGATGTTGTCGAGAAGTTTTTGCGTTTTCCCTGAGCCTGGTGCTGCGATAGCGGTATAAATGGTTTTGTTTTTTTGCATGATGTATTTGAATTTTTGGTTTCGTGTTGCTCTATGATGTGATTTTCGTGTTATTTGGTTAAAAGTTTACCGCCTGTGCTCAGTCGGCATGGGTGAGTAAATTAATAAGATCGGAGATTGAGCTTCGGTGCTGTGGCCTGATGATACTGGGTTGAATGTGGGCGTCAACAGGAACTTAATGGTGCGATTGTGGCCTGAATGTGAACTTCTGAGGTTATTGCTTTGGTCTGGCTTTAATGTTTACATTCGCCTTTTGCTGGCTGTTTAATTGCATTGGTTGCTTCATGCGGTGAGATTTCTGGTGTTTCCATGGGTAGTTTTTGCTCTACCTGGGAGGGATAGGCAGCGGCGCTTGGGCCAGCCAGAAAGGCCGGCGTTCTCCTTGGTATCGGGGTCAGTGGTGTCTCATCATTACCCGGATTCGCAGCCAGAGAGCCGCCACCGCTTTGTCTTGCACGAGGGATGACTACAACCTTATATGCGACAACGCGTCCAGCATCGCCCTGATGGGGTTACGGCTCCCATAGACGCTGAATGTCACCGCTGCATCTTCGTGCCCGGCGATACGTTTGATCAGAGAATCCTGCACCCCGGCATCCCGTAGGTCATCAATGAGGGTATGGCGGAAGCTGTGGAACGTCTTGCGGCCATCGGTGACGCCCTGTTTTGTTTTGTAACGACCAAACCACTTTGATGGGGCATGGCCCAGCTTGCCTCGAACGGCTTGCAGATCAGGAAACACCCGATCAGCACCGGTAGCTTTGACCGATTCAACATGCTGGAGCAGGCCTAGGTTGAGCAGTGTAGGGTGCAAAGGAATCACGCGACGGCTGCTTGCGTTCTTGAGGTTCTGGCCAGCACCGTTGTCATCAATGCGGATGCACTGGACACCCTGTTGTTCGATAAAGTCATCGACGCGCAATTGGCAGAGTTCTTCCAGTCGTGCCCCCGTGGCTCTCCCCAGCAATGGAAGCCAAAAGCGCCAGGGATTCTTGCGGGCTTCTTTTCGCAATACCTCATGATCTAGTAGGGCTACCAGATCGTGACGGTCGAATGACAGGCGCGCTTCTTTTGCCGACCCGGTCATGACCTTCATGCCAGCCAGAGGATTGTCAGTAACGTACCCGTTCGCTTTGCACCAGTTCATGAACGCAGTGAGCTTGCGTAATCGGTTATTGATCGTGACGGCAGTGATGGTCTTGTACGTGCTGCCTGACTCAACCACCTGCTTCAACGTTTTGTCCTTGAACTCCGGGCGTAGGGCGAAGTATTGGGGGCAGCGGCTGAGTCGTTCTTTCAGTAGGCGGGCTTGTTGAGCATCAAAGGCCACCGCAGGCATGTCACCTATCAGCTCGAACAGGTCGGCTAGTGCACGTTCCACATCGTCGATACTGCCTTGCCGCCATGTGCCACCGCGTTTGCCTTCCTCTATGTAGAGCTTTGAAAGGGTTGCCAGGGTAGCGCCGCCACTTGTTGGCTTTGCTGTGGGCCCCATAGCTTGCTGTGGTGCAGCGCGAGGGGTTGGCATGGGTGATGACTCGCACCATTGCACGCAAAGCATACGCAGCGTTTCCGGAGGTGTTAGGGGGTGCTCGCTCAGGTGGCTGTTAACCCGCTGAGCTAAGGAGGTCGCGAGATACAAAGCTGCTTGCCGTTCTCGCACTCGGAGGGATATACGGAGGGTGTGCCTGTTCGGAAACAGGTGCTTTGGCAGTCGAAGGTTCAGGTAGTAAACGGACTGGCGGCGGACGATGTAGGCCATGAATGAACACCAGAGTGGACCAGTAAAGTGGACCAATTGAGTGGAACAATTCTGGTCACACCCCGAGTCCTGAGCGAACGTGCTTGGTGTTTGCACGGGTAGATGACGATCCACCTCATCAGCCTGTAACCCTTGACCCATAAGGTCCGCATTGATTCCCGAGCATGCTTGCATGCGACCTGGTCAGGCCCGGAAGGGAGCAGCCATAGCGGGAACATCGAGTGCCGGGGTGTGGCTGGTGGGGCCGCCTCCATTTCCGGGGTCGGAAAACCTCAAACTGCGGCGAACGCCTTCTTACTTTCCTGCTTGTCGTCCAGTGCCCCTGCCGCAGAGAGCTTCATCAGCCTTTGGAATTTCGGGCATGCCAAATGATCTTCTTCCGGACATTGCGCTGCGTGCCGCAAGCCCTTGCTCATCGCCTGTAACCGCTTGATCCGCGCATCCAGCTCGTCCGCCTTGGCCATCAGCACCTGCCGGTCGACTTGCAAGTCCACCAGCATTGCCCCCACTTCATCCAGCGAAAACCCCGCAGCCTGCCCCAGGGCGATCAGCGCCAGCCGGTCCGCCACATCGGCTGAAAACTGCCGCCGTTGGCCGTGCCCGGCGAGTGACTTGAGCAAACCTTTCTTTTCGTAGTAACGCAGTGTCGAGGCGGGTACGCCTGTGCGTTTGGCGACGTCGGCAATGTCCATTTAGGGCCCTTGACTTGAAGTTGACTTCAACTTCTATGCTGCGCGTCATGGTCATGACCGTCAATCTTCGAGGGCTTGTTCTATGACGATTACTGCGATGTTTTCAGCTGCATTGCCGATTGGCATGGGTGCCACGGTGGTGATGGACGTGTGGGGGCTGCTGCTGCGGCGCTTGGGTGTTGCCACGCTTGATTTCGCCATGGTCGGGCGTTGGGCGGGGCATTTGCTTAACGGTCGTGTACTGCATCAGGCGATTGCCAAAGCCGAACCCGTGCGAAATGAGTTGGCGTGGGGATGGGTGATTCATTACGCCATCGGTGTGCTGTTCGCAATGCTGCTGGTTGTGATCGTAGGGGAGGGCTGGTTGCTGTCGCCTACTTTGTTGCCTGCAGCAGTTGTTGGCGTGGGTACGGTCGTGGCACCGTTGTGCTTCATGCAGCCGGCGATGGGCGCGGGATTCTTTGCGTCCAGGACGCCGAAGCCTGCGCAAAACTGTCTTAAGAGCCTGGCCACGCACCTTGTGTTTGGCGTGGGGATGTTCTTGAGTGCGGGTTTGCTGGCGTTGGTATGAGGACAAGGTGCTCGGTCAGAGCGAGCGCACGATCAGCATGCCTGCTACCAGCAGTACCCCTGTAGAGATTGCGCCGAGGTAAAACAGGAGTACACCTGTCCAGGGCGAAGACGCTCTGAGGTTGCGCATTTCTTCGGCAAACGCTTCCGCTTCACTCAGTGCGTTTCCAGTGTGATCCTGGGTGGCGCGGCGCATTGGCTGCTCCTTGTGGCTGGATTAATCAAAACTCAGAGCTTGCTGGCCAGTGCCATGATGCCAACGATGGTGGTGATAACGGCTGAGCCTGTTGCGATTGGGTACCAGAACGCCTCCTGCCTGAGCTTACGCGCTTCTGCTACAAATTCCTGTGTCTCGGCCCTTAACTTGCGGCCCTCATTTTGTAACTTCTCAAGTTCGAGGTGTGCACAATCATCTTGAAGCATCGGATTGTCTTTTCAAGTGGCGGCGAAGGTGCCTTGGTCGGGGCCTGACTATGGTGCAATCAGGGACAAGGTTGGAATCGCCGTCTTCCAACGGATGGTGTAGTCCATTTCCCCCTCAAGCCTAGTTTCCACAAGAAGACAGTTTTCCCAAAATGGCATGTCAGGTGTGCAGTGGTCAGGGGCGAACTACAGAAATGGGCGCCTGGTATCCTGCTCCCCCATAACGCTGCATTATCCGCTCGACCTCCCCCGATTGCTTCAGTCGCACCAGCGCCCGCAGCACTCCCTGGGTCGGTATCGCCGGGTCATTGCGCACCATGCACGCCAGGTCCTGTTCCTCCAGCACTGCCAAGCCCTGCAGTTGCTGTTCCGACGGCAAGCCCTGGTTGAACCACTGCAAAGACAGTTGATTGCTCACTGCATGCCGGTACCGCCCCGCATGCAGTTTCTGCAGCACCAGCAACTGGCTGCGGCTGTCTTCACGACGCAACTGGCCCTGATCCAGCAGCGGTTGCAGGGTCGAGTAGGTGTAGCCCAGTACCGTGCCGATAGCCTGGGGTGGCAGTTGCTCCGGGGGCATTGGGGTGCTGTCGCCGACACGCCCCACCAACACGTCACGCTGGTGTATCAGCGGGATACTCCAGACAAAATCCCCGGGGCGGTCATTGAACCACTGGGTGCTGACATAGCAGCGCACATCGATATCGCCGTTGTTCATGGCCTCCTGCAGGCGAAGGCGGGCCATGACGTGATACTGGGGGCGTACGCCCACTTCCTTGGCCAGCGCTTGTATCAGGTCATACACCAGGCCTTCCACCGGCTGGTCGCCTTCTATGCGTACTAGCGGCATGCTCCAGCTCTCTGCAACGGAGAAGCGCAGCACGGGCTGTTCAGCCAGGCTGTGCATGGGCCAGAGCAGTAGCAGGGCCAGCAAACTTCGCAAAGGCGTATCCTCCCTGAACAACGCGCCTGCCTCAAAGCTTAGACGACTCGCGCAGGGTGCAATTTTGCCCCCGCTCCGCTAGCATTAGCGCTCTTCCGCTCTATCAGGCTACGATGGTTTTTCGATGAGTTATCAGGTTCTTGCACGTAAATGGCGTCCGCGCTCGTTCCGCGAAATGGTCGGCCAGGCCCATGTGCTCAAGGCCTTGATCAATGCCTTGGACAACCAGCGCCTGCACCACGCCTACCTGTTCACCGGTACCCGCGGCGTGGGCAAGACGACCATCGCCCGTATCATCGCCAAGTGCCTTAACTGCGAAACCGGCATCACCTCCACGCCGTGCGGCACCTGTTCGGTGTGCCGGGAGATCGACGAAGGCCGTTTCGTCGACCTGATCGAAATCGACGCCGCCAGCCGTACCAAGGTCGAGGACACCCGCGAACTGCTCGACAACGTGCAGTACGCCCCGAGCCGTGGGCGCTTCAAGGTCTACCTGATCGACGAAGTGCACATGCTCTCGACGCACTCGTTCAACGCCTTGCTCAAGACGCTGGAAGAGCCGCCGCCCTACGTCAAGTTCATCCTCGCCACCACCGACCCGCAGAAACTGCCGGCCACCATCCTGTCGCGCTGCCTGCAGTTCTCGCTGAAAAACATGAGCCCGGAGCGGGTGGTGGAGCACCTCAGCCACGTACTGGCTGCCGAAAACGTGCCGTTCGAACCGGATGCCCTGTGGCTGCTGGGCCGCGCGGCCGATGGTTCGATGCGTGACGCCATGAGCCTGACCGACCAGGCCATCGCCTTTGGCGAAGGCAAAGTGCTGGCCGCTGATGTGCGGGCGATGCTTGGCAGCCTGGATCATGGTCAGGTTTATGGCGTGCTGCAGGCCTTGCTGGAAGGCGATGCCCGGGCGTTGCTGGAGGCCGTGCGCAACCTGGCCGAGCAAGGGCCGGACTGGGCTGGCGTGTTGGCCGAGATGCTCAATGTGCTGCACCGCGTGGCCATTGCCCAGGCGCTGCCCGAAGCCGTGGACAACGGCCAGGGCGATCGCGAGCGGGTACTGGCGCTGGCCTCGGCGCTGCCGGCCGAAGACGTGCAGTTCTATTACCAGATGGGCCTGATTGGCCGCCGAGACCTGCCGTTGGCCCCGGACCCGCGCGGCGGCTTTGAAATGGTGCTGCTGCGCATGCTGGCGTTCCGCCCGGCCGATACCGACGACGCGCCGAAACCGGTGCTAAAGCCAGCGGGGATCAGCCAGGCCACAGCTGATCCTGCAACGCCGGTGGCAGCGCCAGCGGTAGCCGTGGCGCCGCCTGTCACGGTTGCGGCAGACCCTGTTCTGCCGGCTGTGGCGCCGCAGGCCCAGGAACCTGCGACGGTCGAGCCTGCGCCCCAGCCTGTGGTCGAGCCCGTTGTGGTAGCCGAACCTGTTCCGGTCGCAGAGCCCGAGCCCGAACCTGAGCCTCAAACCGAAGCTGAGGCAGAGGAGGTGCTCGACCTGCCGTGGGAGGCGCCTGCAACGGCCGTCGCGCCGGTCGTGGCTGAGCCTGCTGCAGCACCTGTTACCCCGGTGGCGCCCCAACAGGCCGCGCCGGCCCATGACCTTGAGCCGCCTTTCGATCCGTCCGCCTACGCTTCAGTAGGCATGGACCGCGATGATGAGCCGCCGTTGGACGAAGATTATTACGGTGGCGAAAGCGACCCGGTCGGCTTCAGCTACCTGGACGAGCTGGCCGAGCACATCCAGGAAGAGACACCCAAGCCATTGGCCGAACCGCTGCCTGCGGCCAAACCGGCCACCGGCCTTGCCCTGCAATGGCTGGAATTATTCCCGCAGTTGCCTGTGTCCGGGATGACAGGCAACATCGCGGCAAACTGTACGCTGATTGCCGCCGATGGCGACGACTGGCTGTTGCACCTGGACCCTGGCCAAGGTGCGTTGTTCAACGCCACTCAGCAGCGACGCCTGAACGAAGCGCTCAACCAGCACCTGGGGCGCACGCTGAACCTGCGCATCGAGTTGATCCTGCCCGAGCAGGAAACCCCGGCCCAGGCCGCCGCGCGCAAGCGCGCCGAGCGCCAGCAGGACGCGGTCACCTCGATCGAGCAGGATCCGTTGATCCAGCAGATGATCAAATTGTTCGGTGCCAAGGTGCGGCAGGATACTATTGAGCCTGTAGAGGCCCTGGCCAATCAGGGCCAGTAACGGATAACCATGCGGCCGGCCCTGCGCCGGGCCGCATCACATGACCCAATCGAGGTATACCCCCATGATGAAAGGTGGCATGGCCGGCCTGATGAAGCAGGCCCAGCAGATGCAGGAAAAGATGCAGAAGATGCAGGAAGAGCTGGCCAACGCTGAAGTCACCGGCCAGTCCGGCGGTGGTCTGGTGAGCGTGGTGATGACCGGTCGTCACGACGTCAAGCGTGTCAGCATCGACCAGAGCCTGATGTCGACCGACGAGGACGACAAGGAAGTGCTGGAAGACCTGATCGCCGCCGCGCTGAACGATGCGGTGCGCAAGGTTGAGCAGAGCAGCCAGGAAAAGATGGGCGGCATGACGGCTGGCATGCAACTGCCGCCGGGCTTCAAGATGCCGTTCTAAGGGCATTGCCATACCGAAAACCGCCGCTGAATCCAGCGGCGGTTTTTTTTGCAAAGATTTCACCCACGGCGCGGTCTACTGATTTGACGCCACTGCCCTCGCTGGGTATAAACCGCCTCTTATTGAATTGTCAGGCCTTTCTCATGAGCTTCAGCCCCCTCATCCGCCAACTGATCGACGGCCTGCGTATTCTGCCCGGTGTCGGCCAGAAAACCGCCCAGCGCATGGCCCTGCAACTGCTCGAGCGCGACCGCAGTGGCGGGCTGCGCCTGGCCCAAGCGTTGACCCAGGCCATGGAAGGTGTAGGCCATTGCCGTCAGTGCCGTACCCTGACCGAGCAGGAGCTGTGCCCGCAATGCGCCGACACACGCCGTGATGACACCCAGCTGTGCGTGGTCGAGGGGCCGACCGATGTGTATGCAGTGGAGCAGACCGGCTACCGTGGTCGTTACTTCGTGCTCAAGGGCCACCTGTCACCGCTGGACGGCCTGGGGCCGGAGGCGATTGGCATTCCGCAACTGATGGCGCGTATCGAGGAGCAGGGCACCTTTACCGAGGTGATCCTGGCGACCAACCCGACGGTGGAGGGGGAGGCGACAGCGCATTACATTGCGCAGTTACTGGCTGAGAAGGGGTTGGTGGCTTCGCGGATTGCCCATGGGGTGCCGCTGGGTGGTGAGCTGGAGATGGTAGATGGTGGTACCTTGGCCCACGCTTTTGCGGGACGTCGGCCGATTTCGCTCTGATTTAATATTGCCGGGGCCGCTTTGCGGCCCATCGCCGGCAAGCCAGCTCCCACAGGATCACCTCAGGCCTGAAGGCAGCGCTGTACCAGTGGGAGCTGGCTTGCCGGCGATTGGGGCGCAAAGCGCCCCTTGGATACTCAGTATTCGCTGAGGGAAAATTCGGTCAGGCAGAAGGTAGGCACGCCTGCCGCCTGCAACCGACGCGACCCGTCCAGCTCTGGCAGGTCAATGATCGCCGCCGCCTCGAACACCTGCGCCCCGGTACGGCGTACCAGGTTGGCCGCCGCCAGCAAGGTACCGCCCGTGGCGATCAAGTCATCGAAGATCAACACCGAATCCCCTTCGCACAGGCTGTCGGCATGCACTTCCAGGAAGGCCTCGCCGTACTCGGTCTGGTAGCCCTCGCTCAGTACGTCAGCCGGCAGTTTGCCTTGCTTGCGGAACAGGATCAGCGGCTTGTTCAGCTGGTGTGCGATGATCGAACCAATCAGAAAGCCCCGCGCATCCATGGCACCAATATGGCTGAACTCGGCCTCGACATAGCGCTCGATGAACTGGTCGGCCACATAGCGCAGCCCGCGCGGCGACTGGAACAGCGGGGTAATGTCGCGGAAGATCACGCCTGGCTTGGGGAAGTCCACTACCGGGCGGATGAGGGCTTTGAGGTCGAAGGTGTCGCTGTGCATTGTTGCGGGTATCCTGGAAAAACGAATGCCCAAGTATACCCGCTAAACGCTGGCCTCAGGCCTCGATTGCACCACCGGCCAGCGCACACAGCTGGATTGGGTCGAGAATGTGCACTTCCTTGCCTTCGGCGCGGATCAGGCCATTCTGCTGGAACCGGGTGAACACCCGCGAAACGGTTTCCACCGCCAGGCCCAGATAATTACCGATTTCGTTGCGCGACATGCTCAGGCGGAACTGGTTGGCCGAATAGCCGCGGGCGCGGAAGCGCGCCGACAGGTTGACCAGGAAGGTGGCAATGCGCTCGTCAGCGGTTTTTTTCGACAGCAGCAGCATCATTTGCTGGTCGTCGCGGATTTCCCGGCTCATGACCCGCATCAGCTGGCGGCGTAGCTGCGGCAGCTGTACCGACAGCTCGTCGAGGCGCTCGAAGGGAATCTCGCACACCGAAGTGGTTTCCTGAGCCTGCGCCGATACCGGGTAGGCCTCGGTGTCCATGCCCGACAGCCCGACCAGCTCGCTGGGCAGGTGGAAGCCGGTAATCTGCTCTTCGCCGCTGTCACTGAGGCTGAAGGTTTTCAGGGCGCCGGAACGTACCGCGTAGACCGAGCCGAAATTGTCACCCTGGCGGAACAGGAACTCGCCTTTTTTCAGCGGACGGCCGCGTTTGACGATTTCATCCAGTGCATCCATGTCTTCCAGGTTCAGCGAAAGAGGCAGGCACAGGGGGGCCAGGCTGCAGTCCTTGCAGTGGGCCTGGTTGTGTGGGCGCAGTTTGACTGGCTCGGACATTTGAATCGATCCTTGTGGGAAAGCACACATAAGTCGTAAGGGTAACCTACGACACAGGGTGTAGGCCAGTGTGCGCGTTTTTGGTGCGCACTGGCGAAACCCCGGCAGGTGCCCTGCCGGGAGTCTTTGTGCGCCCATAGTGTGCCCGGCAAGGAAACTTGTCCATGCGGTTGAACGCCTCGGTTTTCAGATCACCCGCGAGAAGCGCTGGCGGTTTTGCATGGCCAGGTAGGCGTCGAACACCATGCAAACCGAGCGTGCCAGCAAGCGGCCCGCCGGCAAGATGCGGATGCCTTTGTCGTCCAGGCTGATCAGGCCGTCGCGCTGCAAGGTCAGCAGCTCGGGCCAGAGGTCGTTGAAGTAACCGCGAAAATCAAGGGTGAAGGCTTGCTCGATCGGCTCGAAGTCCAGCTCGAAATGGCAAATCAGTTGCTGGATCACCGCACGCCGCACGCGGTCGTCGTGGTTGCACAGCAGGCCGCGCTGGGTGGCCAGCTGTGCGTTGGACAGGCTGTCCTGGTAGGTGTTGAGGTCGCTGCTGTTCTGGCAGTACAGGTCGCCGATCTGGCTGATGGCCGACACGCCCAGGCCAATAAGGTCGCAATGCCCGTGGGTGGTGTAGCCCTGGAAGTTGCGCTGCAGGGTGCCTTCTTCCTGGGCAATGGCCAGCTCGTCGTCGGGCAGGGCGAAGTGGTCCATGCCGATGTAGCGGTAACCGGCGGCGGTCAGTTGGTCGATGGTGGCGTGCAGCATCTCCAGCTTGGCCGCCGCGCTGGGCAGGTCGTTGTTGTCGATACGCCGCTGCGGCATGAAGCGCTCGGGCAGGTGGGCGTAGTTGAACACCGACAGCCGGTCGGGCTGCAAGCGGATCACCTCTTCGACGGTGCGGGCAAAGCCTTCCGGGGTTTGCTTGGGCAGGCCGTAGATCAGGTCGAGGTTGATCGAGCGGAACTGCAACGTGCGTGCAGCTTCGATCAAGGTACGGGTTTGCTCAAGGCTTTGCAGGCGGTTGACCGCACGCTGCACGGCCGGATCAAGATCCTGCACGCCCAGGCTGACGCGGTTGAAACCCAGCTCGCGCAGCAGGCCCATGGTCGACCAGTCGGCTTCGCGGGGGTCGATTTCGATGCCGTAGTCGCCAGAATCGTCGTCCAGCAGGTGGAAGTGCTGGCGCAGGGTGGCCATCAGCTGGCGCAGTTCCACATGGCTGAGAAAGGTCGGCGTGCCGCCGCCAAAATGCAGCTGTTCAACACGTTGTTTAGGGGCCAGGTGGCAGGCGATCAGCTGGATTTCCTGCTCCAGGCGCTGCAAATAGGGCGCAGCGCGGGCGCGGTCCTTGGTGATGACCTTGTTGCAAGCGCAGTAGTAGCAGATGTTGGCGCAGAACGGCACATGCACGTACAGCGACAGCGGGCGCACGGCTCGACGGCTCTCGCGCAGGGCATGGAGCAGGTCGAACGAGCCCACCTCGCTGTGCAGTTGCACGGCGGTCGGGTAAGAGGTGTAGCGTGGTCCGGCCAGATCGTAGCGGCGGATCAGGTCGGTATCCCAACGTAGGTCGTCGAGCATGAGGGCGGTCCCCGGAAAGAGCAGCAGTGCACCGGAGTCTATGGCCGTCTGTAGGAAACTGTGTTGATTTGTATCAAGGGCATTGGGGCGTCAAAGCAGCGCCCATCAATGCCCCATCAGCCAATGCTGGTGCGGCCCGGGCAGGGTCCACACCCCAAACAGCATCACCAACACCCCGCCAGCCACCCGCACACTGCGCCGTCTCAACAAAGCGTTTACCCGCTCCGCCGCCAACCCGGTAGCCAGCAGCACTGGCCAGGTCCCCACCCCGAACGCCAGCATCAACGCCGCGCTATACCCGGCGTTGCCTTGGCTTGCCGCCCACAACAGGGTGCTGTACACCAACCCGCACGGCAGCCACCCCCACAGCGCGCCCAGCAGTAATGCCCGGGGCAGGCTGGATACCGGCAGCAAGCGCGAAGCGACCGGCTGGATGTGCCGCCACAGGCCCCGGCCCAGCGCTTCGATGCGGGTCAGCCCGCTCCACCAGCCGGCCAGGTACAGGCCCATGGCAATCAGCAGCAGTGCCGCCAGCACCCGCAGTGCCAGTGCTGCCGGGCTGCTGGCCACGGCCCAGCCGGCCAGGCCCAGCAACAGGCCGGCACAGGCATAGCTGGTAATGCGCCCGAGGTTGTACGCCAGCAGCAGGCGCAAGCGCCGGCCACGCTGTTCGGGCGGGATGGCCAGGGTCAGCGCGCCCATCAGGCCGCCGCACATACCCAGGCAATGGCCGCCGCCAAGCAGGCCAAGGACCAGTGCCGAGCCTAGCAGGGGAAGCAGGTCAGGCACGGGGTGGTGGTTCCTTGTCGGTGTCGGCCTGCGCGTCTTCAGGCTTTACCGCCGCCTGGTGGCGCGGGTCCTGGTCGTCGAAGAGGATGCTATGGGCGGGGCCTTCGAGGTCGTCGTACTGGCCGCTGTCCACCGCCCAGAAGAAGATGTACACGGCCACGCCGACCAGCAGCAAAGCGGCGGGGATCATGACATAGAGGGCGGGCATGGCGACTTCCTCCCGGGCAGGGGTGCTTCGGTTTTCGGCAAGGCTGCTGCCGGGGGCATGCGGGTCAGGCGCAGGGCATTGAGCACCACGATCAGCGAGCTGACCGACATGCCGATGGCGGCCCACACCGGGGTAATCCAGCCGAGCGCGGCAAACGGCAACATCAGGCCATTATACAGCGACGCCCACAGCAGGTTTTCGAGGATATTGCGGCGGGTGCGGCGGGCCAGGTCGAAGGCCTGCACCAGTGCCTGAAGGCGGTTGGACAGCAGCACGGCATCGGCGCTGGTCTTGGCAAGGTCCGTGGCACTGCCCATGGCGATGCTGATATCGGCGGCGGCCAGCACTGGCACGTCGTTGACCCCGTCACCCAGCATCAGCACCTTGCTTCCGGCTGCCTGCAGCGCTTTCAGCCGGTCCAGCTTGTCGTCCGGGCGCAGGCCGCCAATGGCCTGGTCGATACCCAGCTGCGCGGCCACTTCGGCGACCATCGGCGAGCTGTCGCCCGACAGCAGCAGCGTACGCCAGCCACGGGCCTTGCAGGCGGCGAGCAGGGCAGGGGCATCGTCGCGCAGACGGTCGTCCAGGCCGAACCAGGCCAGCGGCCCCTGGCGGTCACCCAGCAGCAACCACTGGCCGCGCGGTTCCGGCACGCCGGGGATCTCCGCGCCGCTCAGGGCGCAGACGAAGGTGGCCTGGCCAATGCGCAGGCGCTGGCCGTCCACCAGGCCTTCCAGGCCCAGGCCGGGTAAGGTCTGCACATCATCCGCGGGTGTGGCGGTGCGGCCAAAGGCGCGGGCGATGGGGTGTTCGGAGCGGTTTTCCAGCGCGGCTGCCAGGGCCAGGCAGCGGTCGGCGGGCAGGCTGCCGAGTGGGCGGATGCTGCGCAGGGTAAGGCGGCCTTCGGTCAGTGTGCCGGTCTTGTCGAAAATCACCGTGTTGATCTGGTTCAGGCCTTCCAGCACATGGCCACGGGTGACCAGCAGGCCGAGCTTGTGCAGGGTGCCGGTGGCGGCGGTCAGCGCCGTTGGCGTGGCCAGGGACAGCGCGCAAGGGCAGGTGGCTACCAGCATCGCCAGCACGATCCAGAACGCGCGCGCCGGGTCCAGATACCACCACCACAGGCCGATGGCCACGGCGGCCAGCAACGAGAACAGCAGGAACCACTGCGAGGCCCGGTCGGCGATTTCGGCCAGGCGTGGTTTTTCGGTTTGCGCACGTTCCAGCAAACGCACGATGGCCGACAGCCGCGAATCGTGGCCCAGTGCTTCAACCTCCACGTTCAGCGTGCTTTCGACGTTCAGCGTGCCGCCGGTGACCCGCTCACCCACCCGGCGCGGTTGTGGCAGGTATTCGCCGGTCAGCAACGATTCATCCACACTGGAGCGGCCTTCGACAATGCGCCCGTCGGCGGGGATCACGGCGCCCGGCAGTACTTGCACCGTGTCACCGCATTGCAGTTCGCTGAGCAGGATGCGTTCGCTGCGGCCGATGGTATCCAGGCGCAGGCACGAGGCTGGCAGCAGGTTGACCAGTTGCGCGGTGGCGGCGGCAGTGCGTTCGCGGGCGCGGCGCTCCAGGTAGCGGCCGGTGAGCAGGAACAAGGCGAACATACCCACGGTGTCGAAATACAGCTCTCCACTGCCGGTGATGGCGGTCCAGATGCCGGCGCCGAAGGCCAGGCCAATGGCCAGCGACACCGAAACGTCCATGGTCAGGTGGCGGGTGCGCAGGTCGCGTGCTGCGCCTTTGAAGAACGGCGCGCAGCTGTAGAACACGATGGGGATGGTGAGAAACAGCGCCACCCAGCGCAGGATGGTGTGCAGTTCAGGCGACAGGTCGATGTTGAATTCCGGCCAGGTGGCCATGGTTGCCATCATTGCCTGGAACCACAGCAGCCCGGCCACGCCCAGGCGGCGCAGGGCGCTACGGTTCTCGCGGGCCAGCTGTTCGGCCGCCTGGTCGGGTTGGTAGGGGTGGGCGGCGTAGCCGATCTGGCGCAGCTCGGCCAGCAGGCGGGAAAGCGGCTGTTGCTTGTCGTCCCAGTTCAGCAGCAGGCGGTGGTTGGACAGGTTCAGACGGGCTTCGGCGACGCCGGGCAGGTTGCGCAGGTGTTTTTCGATCAGCCAGCCGCAGGCGGCGCAGCTGATGCCTTCGACCAGCAGGGTGGTTTCGGCCAGTTCGCCCTGGTGGCGCACGAAGCTTTGCTGCACGTCGCTACGGTCGTACAGGGCCAGCTCGTCTTGCAGCTGTTTGGGCAAGGCTTCGGGGTTGGCGCTGTTGTCGCTGCGGTGCTGGTAGTAGTGCTCCAGGCCACCGGCTACGATCGACTCGGCCACCGCCTGGCAACCGGGGCAGCAGAACTGCCGAGGCTGGCCAAGGACCACGGCGGTGAAGCGGCTGCCAGCGGGGACGGGCAGGGCGCAGTGGTAGCAGGGGGTGGGTTGGGTCATAAGTCGAACACGCATTGGCTGACAGGAGCGGACCCTGTGGGAGCGGGCTTATCCCGCGAATGGGCCGGTACAGGCAACATCATATGCAGCTCTGGCCCCTTCGCGGGACAAGCCCGCTCCCACAGGTATGAAGGTGATGCGGCTATTGGTGTTCGGCACCCTGTATAGCTTCGTCACCCAGCTGCAAGGTCACACCATGCTCCACTTTTTCCTCTTCGAACAAGCGCCACACCTGGCCACCTTCGCTACCCAGCAGCTCAACAAAGCGCCGCCCGTCCACCTTGTCTTCCAGTTGCCCCACATAACGCCCTGCGTCAACCCGGCTCAGCAGCACCCTGCGGTCTTTCTCCGGCTGGGTAGGCGAAATCAGGTTCAGCTCCAGGCTCTGCGGGCCGCTGTTGCCGGTCAGGCGCAGGTCCACTTCGCCTGTGAGCTCGTCCAGGTGCACGCTGGCCTTCAGCCCCAGCTGCTGCGCCAGCAGTTCACGGTCGAGCGAGCGGTTGATGCCCTTGCCGGCCTCGTAGTAGTTGTCGTTCACCAGGTTGTCCGGGTTGTTCACGGCGATACTGACCATGGTCAGGCTCAGGCACACGGAGGTGGTGAGGATGCCGATGATGATCCAGGGCCAGAGGTGCTTGTACCAGGGGCTGGCGGCGGTGGCGACAGGCATTGTGCGTTATCTCTCTTAGCGGATCTGTGGGCCGATGAAACGGCTCTTGGCTTCAACCTGAGCGTCACTGTCGTCGGCGCTTTTGAGGATGAAGGTGATTTCGTTGGTGGTCGAGGGCAGCTTCTCGGGGGCGACCGAAAGCTGCACCGGCAGGCTGACGATATCACCGGCAGCCACGCGGATCTCGCGCTGGCCCTCAAGCTTGAGGTCTGGCAGGCCGGCGGCGTCCAGTACGTAGACGTGGTCGCGCTGGTCCTTGTTCATCACCTTCAGGCTGTACACGTTCTCGATCCTGCCCTGGGCGTTCTCGCGGTACAGCACGCGGTCCTTGCTGACGTCGAAGCCGACCAGCGAGCGGGTGGCGAAGGCGGTGGCCAGGCCGATGATCATCACCAGCAGCACCACGGCATAGCCGATCAGGCGCGGGCGCAGCATGTGGGTCTTCTGCCCGGACAGGTTGTGTTCGGTGGTGTAGCTGATGAGCCCTTTGGGGTAGTTCATCTTGTCCATGATGTTGTCACAGGCGTCGATGCACGCGGCGCAGCCGATGCACTCGATCTGCAGGCCGTCACGGATGTCGATGCCGGTAGGGCAGACCTGGACGCACAGGGTGCAGTCAATGCAGTCACCCAGCCCCTGTGCCTTGTAGTCGGCATCCTTTTTACGCGGGCCGCGTGTTTCGCCGCGGCGCGGGTCGTAGGAAACAATCAGCGTGTCCTTGTCGAACATCACGCTCTGGAAGCGGGCGTAGGGGCACATGTAAACGCACACCTGTTCGCGCAGCCAGCCGGCGTTGCCGTAGGTGGCGAGGGTGAAGAACCCGACCCAGAAGTAGGCCCAGCCATCGGCTTGGCCGGTGAAGAACTCGATGACCAGTTCGCGGATGGGCGAGAAATAGCCCACAAAGGTCATGCCGGTGACGAAGCCGATCAGCAGCCATAGGCTGTGCTTGGCGAATTTTCGCAGGAACTTGTTGCCGCTCATGGGAGCTTTGTCGAGCTTCATGCGCTGGTTGCGGTCGCCTTCGGTGACTTTCTCGCACCACATGAAAATCCATGTCCACACGCTTTGCGGGCAGGTGTAGCCGCACCACACCCGGCCGGCGAACACGGTGATGAAGAACAGGCCGAAGGCGGCGACGATCAGGATGCCCGACAGCAGGATGAAGTCCTGTGGCCAGATGGTAGCGCCGAAAATGTAGAACTTGCGCTCGGGCAGGTTCCACCACACGGCCTGGTGACCCCCCCAGTTCAGCCATACGGTGCCGAAGTACAGCAGGAACAACACGGCACCACCGACCATGCGCAGGCGGCGGAACAGGCCGGTGAAGGCGCGGGTGTAGATCTTTTCCCGGGAGGCGTAGAGGTCGACGGAATCCTTCCCTTTGCTGGCAGGCGGGGTGACGTCATGTACCGGAATTTGCTTGCTCATCATCAAGTCCCACGGCAGTGGAGAAACGCCGCGGCCAGTGCGTGCCGGCCGCAGTCTCGCGCAATCTGCTAGCGCTCTACGGCCCATGATACGCCGCTGATGGCGGTATGGGGTCGCACTGCGACCTTTAGTCGCGTTGGGTTTGTGGTATGAATCGTGTTATGGCGGGTGTCAATTGATCCAGGTCATCAGCGTGCAAGAAATGCTTGGCTGTACCGGCCTCTTCGCGGGCTTGCCCGCGAAGAGGCCAGGCCTGCCTTACTCGGCCTTGGCCGGTTCAGCCTGGTGCGACAGGCTATACACATAAGCCGCCAGCAAGTGCACCTTGTCATTACCCTGCAACTGTTCCTGCGCCGGCATCTGCCCTTGGCGACCATAACGGATGGTCTGTTGCAGCTGGGCAAAGCTGGACCCGTAGATGAACGCCTGCGGGTGGGTCAGGTTCGGCGCGCCCATGGCCGGTGTGCCTTTGCCTTCCGGCCCGTGGCAGGCCACGCAGTTGGCGGCGAAGATCTTCTGACCGTTCTCGGCATCGGCCTTGACGCCTTCCGGCAGGGTGCGGCCATCCAGCTTGCTGACCACGAACGCTGCCACGTCGGCCACGCCCTGATCACCGATCACCTCGGCCCAGGCCGGCATCACGCCGTGGCGGCCGCCCATGATGGTGGTCTTGATGGTGTCGGGCTCGCCGCCCCAGCGCCAGTCGTTGTCGGTGAGGTTAGGGAAGCCGAAGGCACCCTTGGCGTCGGAGCCGTGGCACACCGAGCAGTTGGAGGCGAACAGCCGCGCGCCCATTTTCAGCGCCTGCGGATCCTTGGCCACGTCCTCGATGGGCATGGCGGCAAATTTGGCGAAGATCGGCCCGAAGCGGGCGTCGGCCTTGGCCATTTCCTTTTCCCACTCGTGCACGCCGGTCCAGCCCGGCTGGCCGTTGGAAAACTCGGTCTGCTTGTCGTTGTCCAGGTACGAGTAGCCCGGCAGCACGCCTTTCCAGTTGCCCAGGCCCGGGTACAGCACCAGGTAGCCAAGGGCGAAGATGATGGTGCCGACGAACAGCCAGAACCACCATTTCGGCAGCGGGTTGTCATATTCCTCGATGCCATCGAAGGCATGCCCGACGGTTTCGTCGGTCACCTCTTCACGCTGGCCCTTGCGGGTGGACAGCAGCAGCCAGGTCAACGAGAAGATGGTGCCCAGGGTCAGGACGGTAACGTACAGACTCCAGAAGGTTGTCATTGTTGTTTGCTCCCAGAAGCTTTTGCTTGCTCGACGTGCCGGGTGGCCTCGGGGTCATCCGCGAAGGGCAGTTGGGTCGCTTCGTCGAAGTCCTTTTTACGCCGTGGGTTGAACACCCACAGCGCCAGGCCCACGAACGCCACCATCACCACGACGGTGCCCAGGCCGCGAATCATCCCGATATCCATCAGCGTCACCGTTTGCTTTTGATGATGGTGCCAAGACCTTGCAGGTACGCGACGATGGCGTCCATTTCGGTCTTGCCCTTGACCGCGTCACGCGCGCCGGCAATGTCGGCGTCGGTGTACGGGGTGCCGAGTGTGCGCAGCACTTCCAGTTTTTTCGCGGTGTCCTTGCCGTCGAGCTTGTTCTCGACCAGCCACGGGTAGGACGGCATCTTCGACTCCGGTACCACGTTGCGTGGGTTGTACAGGTGCGCACGGTGCCAGTCATCGGAGTAGCGGCCACCCACGCGGGCCAGGTCCGGCCCGGTGCGCTTGGAGCCCCACAGGAACGGGTGGTCCCACACGCTTTCGCCGGCTACCGAGTAGTGGCCGTAGCGCTCGGTTTCGGCGCGGAACGGGCGGATCATCTGCGAGTGGCAGCCCACGCAGCCTTCGCGGATGTAGATGTCGCGGCCTTCCACTTCCAGCGCGGTGCGCGGCTTCATGCCTTCAACGGGTTTGTTGGTGACGTCCTGGAAAAACAGCGGGACGATCTGGGTCAGGCCACCGACGCTCACGGCGATGACCATGAAGAAGGCCAGCAGGCCTATGTTCTTCTCGACGGCTTCATGCTTCATCAGTGCGCTCCCACAACGACGATCTTGGCGGCTTCCTCAGCCTGTGCCGGGTTGGCGGCACGTACGGTACGGAACACGTTGTAGGCCATCAGCAGCATGCCGCTGGCGAAGAACGCACCGCCCAGGGCGCGGACGATATAACCAGGGTGGCTGGCCTGCAGGGCTTCGACGAAGGAGTAGGTGAGGGTGCCGTCATCGTTGATGGCGCGCCACATCAGGCCTTGGGTGATGCCGTTGACCCACATCGAGGCGATGTACAGCACGGTACCGATGGTGGCGAGCCAGAAGTGCGCGTTGATCAGGCCGATGCTGTGCATCTGCTCGCGGCCGTAGAGTTTCGGGATCATGTGGTACACGGCACCGATCGAGATCATGGCTACCCAGCCGAGGGCGCCGGCGTGGACGTGGCCGATGGTCCAGTCGGTGTAGTGCGACAGCGAGTTCACGGTCTTGATGGCCATCATCGGGCCTTCGAAAGTGGACATGCCGTAGAACGCCAGCGAAACGACCAAAAAGCGCAGAATCGGGTCGGTGCGCAGTTTGTGCCAGGCGCCCGACAGGGTCATCATGCCGTTGATCATGCCACCCCAGCTAGGCGCCAGCAGGATGATCGACATCACCATGCCCAGCGACTGTGCCCAGTCAGGCAGGGCGGTGTAGTGCAGGTGGTGAGGGCCGGCCCAGATGTACAGGGTGATCAGCGCCCAGAAGTGCACGATCGACAGGCGATACGAGTAGATCGGCCGTTCGGCCTGCTTGGGCACGAAGTAGTACATCATCCCCAGGAAGCCGGTGGTGAGGAAGAAGCCCACGGCGTTGTGGCCGTACCACCACTGGATCATCGCGTCGGTGGCACCGGAGTACGCCGAGTACGACTTGAACAGGCTCACCGGCAGCGAGATGTGGTTGACGATGTGCAGCATCGCGGTCACCACGATGAAGGCGCCGTAGAACCAGTTGCCGACATAGATGTGCTTGGTCTTGCGCTTGACGATGGTGCCGAAGAACACCAACCCGTAGGTCACCCAGACGATGGCCAGCAGGATCGCCAGCGGCCACTCGAGCTCGGCGTATTCCTTGGTGGTGGTGTAGCCCATCGGCAGGGTGATCAGCGCGCCGACGATCACCGCCTGCCAACCCCAGAAGGTGAAGGCCGCCATGCTGTCGGAGATCAGCCGGGTCTGGCAGGTGCGTTGCACCACGTAGTAGCTGGTGCCGAACAGCGCACAGCCCCCGAAGGCGAAGATCACCAGGTTGGTGTGCAGCGGGCGCAGGCGGCCGAAGCTGGTCCAGGGCAGGTCCAGGTTCAGTTGCGGCCATACCAGCTGCGAGGCGATGAAGACGCCGAGGCCCATGCCAAGGATCCCCCAGACCACCGTCATGATGGCGAACTGGCGGACGACCTTATAGTTATAAGCAGTCGGACTGATTGCTGTGCTCATGCTAAGGTTCCACGGTTTTGATGTTCTTGTTGGTCGAAAAATCGGCGCCAGTATTGATAACCATCAGGGTTACCGCAACGCAACTTTGGTACGCCGACCCGTGTCCGAGCCCGTTCGCTGATGTCCCGCAGCGATCGGGTCCGGACGATTGTACACAAATAAATATCTGTAATGTGTACCGTTTTTCATCTTTTTCTGATCGATCGGTCAGGCTTTTTACCGGGACGGCGACAGGCTATGCGCCGCGTCTGCATCGGTCCTTTCGGAGCGAAGCCCACTGTGGCAACAAGCTTAGTTCTGTTCGGAGGGGGTGCAAGGGAGGGAGTACGGCGGGGGAGAGCTGGGGCCGCAACGCGGCCCCGAGGTATTACTTGGCAGTCACAGTTTCAGCTGCGCCATCTTGCGACAGGCTATACACATAAGCCGCCAGCAGGTGCACTTTGTCATTACCCTGGATCTCGGCCTGCGCCGGCATCTGCCCTTGGCGACCATAGCGAATGGTCTGTTGCAGCTGGGCAAAGCTCGACCCATAGATGAACGCCTGCGGGTGGGTCAGGTCTGGCGCGCCCATGGCGGGAGTGCCTTTGCCTTCCGGTCCGTGGCAGGCCACGCAGTTGCCGGCGAAGATCTCCTTGCCCTTGGCCGGGTCGGCCTTGGCGCCTTCCGGCAGGCTGCGGCCGTCCATGCTGGTCAGCACGAACGCGGCCACATCGGCCACACCCTGCTCGCCGATCACCTCGGCCCAGGCCGGCATCACACCATGGCGGCCGTTCATGATCGACGCCTTGATGGTTTCTGCATCGCCGCCCCAGCGCCAGTCCTTGTCGGTGAGGTTGGGGAAGCCGAAGGCACCCTTGGCGTCCGAGCCATGGCACACCGAGCAGTTGGAGGCAAACAGGCGGCCGCCCATTTTCAGCGCTTGCGGGTCCTTGGCGACTTCTTCCACGGGCATGGCGGCGTACTTGGCGAAGATCGGGCCAAATCGGGCATCGGCCTTGTCCATTTCCTTCTGCCATTCATTCACGCCAGTCCAGCCGTTTTCATAACCCGGCAAGATGCCTTTCCAGTTGCCCAGGCCCGGGTAGAGGATCAGGTAGCCGACCGAGAACACCAGGGTGCCGACGAACAGCCAGAACCACCACTTGGGCAGCGGGTTGTCGTACTCCTCGATGCCGTCGAAGCTGTGGCCCATGGTCTGGTCAGTGGTGTTCTTGCTCTCGCCCTTGCGGGTGGCGAGCAACAGCCAGGTCAGGCCAATCAGGCTACCGATGGTCAGTACGCTGATGTACGTACTCCAGAAGGTGGTCATTGCCCGTTACTCCTTTTTGCAGCAGGTTCCTGCCCGGCAGGGGGCAGGCGGTCGTCGACGAAGGGCAGCAGGCGCGCTTCGGCGAAATCACGGTCGCGGCGACGGTTGAATACCCACAGCGAGAGGCCGATGAAGGCGATCATCACCACCAGGGTGCCCAGGCCGCGGATCATGCCGATGTCCAGTTCCATCGCACTCACCTCTTGTTCTTGATCGCGGTGCCGAGCACCTGCAGGTAGGCGACCAGCGCGTCCATTTCGGTCTTGCCCTTGACCGCGTCACGGGCGCCGGCAATGTCGGCGTCGGAGTACGGCACGCCCAGGGTGCGCAGGGTGCGCATCTTGGTGTCGGTGTGGCTGTTGTCGACTTGCTGGGCGACCAGCCACGGGTACGCCGGCATCTTCGACTCCGGTACCACGTTGCGCGGGTTGTACAGGTGCGCGCGGTGCCAGTCGTCCGAGTAGCGGCCACCCACGCGGGCCAGGTCTGGCCCAGTGCGCTTGGAACCCCACAGGAACGGGTGGTCCCATACACTTTCGCCGGCTACCGAGTAGTGGCCGTAGCGCTCGGTTTCGGCGCGGAACGGGCGGATCATCTGCGAGTGGCAGCCCACGCAGCCTTCGCGGATGTAGATATCGCGGCCTTCCAGCTGCAGCGCGGTGTAGGGTTTCATGCCTTCCACCGGCTTGTTGGTGACGTCCTGGAAGAACAGCGGGACGATCTGGGTCAGGCCGCCGATGCTGACGGCGAACACCATCAGCAGGGCCATCAGGCCGACGTTTTTCTCGATGACTTCATGTTTCATCAGGCGTTTCTCCTCAAGCCAACTGGGCGTTCGCAGGGGCGACGTCAAGCGCTGGCGAACGCACGGTGCGCCAGGTGTTCCAGGCCATCAGGAACATGCCGCTGAGGAAGATCGCGCCGCCAACGAAGCGCACGACAAAGCCTGGGTGGCTGGCCACCAGGGTTTCCACGAACGAGTAGGTGAGCGTGCCGTCGCTGTTGACCGCGCGCCACATCAGGCCCTGGGCAATGCCGTTGACCCACATCGAGGCGATGTACAGCACGGTGCCGATGGTGGCCAGCCAGAAGTGCGCGTTGATCAGGCCGAGGCTGTACATCCGCTCTTTGCCGAACACTTTCGGGATGGTGTGGTACAGCGCGCCGATCGAGATCATCGCCACCCAGCCGAGGGCGCCGGCGTGCACGTGGCCGATGGTCCAGTCGGTGTAGTGGGACAGGGCGTTGACCGTCTTGATGGCCATCATCGGGCCTTCGAAGGTGGACATGCCGTAGAACGCCAGCGACACCACCAAAAAGCGCAGGATCGGGTCGCTGCGCAGTTTGTGCCAGGCGCCCGACAGGGTCATCATGCCGTTGATCATGCCGCCCCAGCTCGGTGCCAGCAGGATCAGCGACATCACCATGCCCAGCGATTGCGCCCAGTCGGGCAGGGCGGTGTAGTGCAGGTGGTGCGGGCCGGCCCAGATGTACAGGGTGATCAGCGCCCAGAAGTGCACGATCGACAAGCGATAGGAATACACCGGGCGTTCGGCCTGCTTGGGCACGTAGTAGTACATCATCCCCAGGAAGCCCGCAGTCAGGAAGAAGCCCACCGCGTTGTGGCCGTACCACCACTGCACCATGGCGTCGGTAGCGCCGGCGTACACCGAATACGACTTGGTCAGGCTGACCGGCAGTTCCAGGTTGTTGACGATGTGCAGCAACGCCACGGTCAGGATGAAGGCCCCGAAGAACCAGTTACCCACGTAGATGTGCTTGGTGTTGCGCTTCATCAGCGTGCCGAAGAACACGATGGCGTAGGCCACCCAGACGATGGTGATCAGGATGTCGATCGGCCATTCCAGTTCGGCGTATTCCTTGGAGCTGGTGTATCCCAGCGGCAGGCTGATGGCCGCCAGCAGGATCACCAGTTGCCAGCCCCAGAAGGTGAACGCGGCCAGGCCCGGTGCGAACAGGGTGGTCTGGCAGGTGCGTTGCACCGAATAATAGGAGGTGGCGAACAGCGCGCAGCCGCCGAACGCGAAGATCACCGCATTGGTATGCAGGGGGCGCAGGCGGCCGAAGCTGGTCCAGGGGAGGTCGAAGTTGAGGGAAGGCCAGGCGAGCTGGGCGGCGATGAAGACGCCGAGCCCCATCCCGACGATTCCCCACACCACCGTCATGATGGCGAATTGGCGGACCACCTTGTAGTTATAGGCGGTACTGCTGGTTGTGTTCATGTATGGGTTCCCATCCACGGTTATTTGGCAGGCTTTACAGCGAGGCAAGCATGATTAATGGGCAAAGTGCCGGTATTGACGGGGATCAATGGGCGAAGGTCGGAAATGTCCCAGGCTTGCGCTGCGATCCTCCACAGGCTGAAGGTAAAGACGGCTACAAGGGCTGCCTGATCCTGGCCCATGGCGCCGGTGCGCCGATGGACAGCGGGTTCATGGACGAAATGGCGCAAAGGCTTGCGGCACTTGGCGTGGCGGTCGTGCGCTTCGAGTTCCCGTACATGGCCGAGCGCAGGGTTACCGGTGGCAAGCGGCCGCCGAACCCGCAGAAAGTGTTACTGGAATGCTGGCGCGAGGTGTACCGGCAGGTGCGACCTTTGGTCGCGGGCAGGTTGGCGGTGGGTGGCAAGTCCATGGGCGGGCGCATGGCCAGCCTGCTGGCCGACGAACTGGGTGCGGATGCGCTGGTGTGCCTGGGCTATCCGTTCTACGCGGTGGGTAAACCCGAGAAGCCGCGCGTGGAGCACCTGGCCGGGTTGAAAACACCGACGTTGATCGTGCAGGGCGAGCGCGATGCGCTGGGCAACCGTGAGGCGGTGGCAGGGTATGCGTTGTCGCCGGCGATCGAGGTGAGCTGGCTAGTGGCGGGGGACCATGACCTGAAGCCGTTGAAGGCTTCGGGGTTCAGCCATGAGCAGCATTTGCAGGCGGCGGCTGAAAAGGTTGCGGCATTCCTGAAGGGTTGTTAATGCTGGATTCTTCGCGGGCGAGCCCGCGAAGAGGCCGGATTGGGCTACGGCTTAGTCGCGGTACTCGCACAGGTAGGCGGTATCCACTTTCACCTGCAGCTGGAACTTGCTGTCAGCCGGTACATTGAACTTGTCGCCCGCCTTGAAGGTTTCCCAGTTGTCGCTGCCTGGCAGCTTCACGGTCAGCGCACCCGACACCACATGCATGATCTCGCGTTTGGCGGTACCGAACTCGTATTCGCCCGGGGCCATCACGCCGACAGTGGCCGGGCCTTCTTCGCCCGCGAATGCGATCGACTTGACGGTGCCGTTGAAGTACTCGTTGACCTGGAACATGGGCGACTCCTGAACAGGGTGATGAAAAAGAGCTGGCCAGTATGCCCAAGCCCATTGCCTGCGTCATCTGCTTTCAGGGGCGATTGGCGGGGAGCGTCAGCGGCAGCAACCGCGCCGTATTGCGCGCGTCTTCCAGCGCCCTGTGCTGCTGCCCGCAAAAGTGCATGCCGGCCAGTTGCAAGGCCCCGTTCAAACCCGTGGGGCGTTGCAGGTGGCGGGCTTTGGCAAAGCGCTGTTTGAGGTTGATGTGCGGCAGGGTGCGCAGCAGGCTGTCGAGCCCGTGCTGCTGCCATTCCTGGTGCAGTTGCTGGCGGTCGTAGTCGCCCCAGCTGACCCAGGCCTGAAGCTGCCCACGGTGGTGCCCGAGCCAGCGCTCGAAACTTGCCCACACCTCGTGAAACGGTGCGGCGCCGTCCACGCTGGCCTGGCTGATGTGCGTCAGCTCACGGCAGAACGGGGTAAGCTGCGGACGCCGCCGTGGCCGCACAAAACGCTGGAAATGGTCGACCTCGCGGCCTTCGCGGGTGACCAGGCTTGCGCCGATTTCAATGATTTCCATCTCTGTGACCGGCCACCCACCATCGTCGGTGGTGGCTTCCAGGTCGATCACCAACCAATGGCCCATACCAGGCTCCCTTGCAGATCCTGCTAGAGCGTAGCCAATGTCTGGGCATACGGCACCCTATGGCATTTTGCCGCCTGCTTTGGCACAAAGACTGGGAACCGGCAGTTGTGCCGCCAAGGGAAAACGCCTAGCTTAGACGGACCCAGGCATGAACCGTGATGAGTGTCCGTCTTGACTCCAGCGCCCGGCCTCAAGGCCCTGTCCTCCCTGATGCTGCTGGCCGTGTACTGGTTGGCGGTGCCGGCATGGGCCGCAGATGCCGTCGAGGTGAAGATCGGCGCTGCGCACTTCCCGCCTTACACGGTACGCCCCGAACAGGGGGCCGACACCGGCCTGCTGCCGCAATTGGTCGATGCACTCAACCGCTTGCAACAGGGCTACCACTTTGTCCTGGTGCCCACGTCCATCCAGCGGCGTTTTGGTGACTTCCAGCAGGGCCGCACCGACATGGCCATTTTCGAGAACCCGCAATGGGGCTGGGAGCAGATTGCCCACCAGACCGTGGACATGGGCCTGGAAGATGCCGAAGTGTTCGTCGCCCGCCAGGCCAATGGCCGTGACCCGCATTACTTCGACGACCTGAGTGGCAAACGCCTGGCCTTGTTCAACGGCTACCACTACGCGTTCGCCCGTTTCAACTCCGACCCGGACTACCTGCGCAAGGCGTACAACGCGACCTTGACCTACTCCCATGACAGCAACCTGCTGATGGTACAGGCCGGTCGCGCCGACATCGCCCTGGTCACACGCTCCTACCTCAGCGACTTCATGGCGCGCAACCCGGCCAGCAAGGCGCAGCTGGTGCCTTCGCAACGCATTGACCAGGTGTATCACCACTACGCCTTGCTACGCCCGGGGGCACCTATCGGCGAGCAGTCGTTCGCCGGCTTGCTGCGAGACCTGCGTGACAGCGGTGAGCTGGCACGGATCTTCGAGCCTTACCGCATCACGGTTTCGGCCCCGAAAGACTAAATTCATGCGCCACGGCAACGTTCTCAGCAGTGAGCCTTTTCTTCATTTTCGTGAGTCAAGCCCATGCCGTTCGATGCCGCTTCGCAGCCCCTGTCACCGCCACGCTGGCGCCACCTCAGTGCCGAGGAGGGGGGCGGCTGGTTGAGCCTTACCCTTGAAGGCCGGCCGTTGATCCAGGTGCGCCTGGAGGCCGGTGCCACCTTGCATGTTCACCTTGAACGCCTATGCCCCGAGCGCCCGTACCAGGCCTTGTGGGCTGCCTGTTACTGGTTGCTGTCTCGCGACACGGCCTGCCAGCGCCTGGTCTGGCACTTGCCCGAGGCACAGCCTCAGGCGCTGGCTTGTGGTTTGCTGCGGGTGGGCGAGCAGCCTGGCCAATACCTGTGCGAGCGGTCGTTGTTCTGGCAGTTGCCACAGCCTTGGCTGGGGGAGTCGGTGGCGGCGGTGTACCCGCAGCAGATGCAGATCAGCAACGGCAAACGCCACCCACGCCGCGCGCCCAAGCCGCGTGGTGAGGTGTACCGGCGCTTCGATGCGCGCCTGGGCAGTTGGGTGTCGTTGCGCACCCTGGAGATCGAGCACGACCTGGAGCGTTTCAACCGCTGGCAGAACAACCCACGGGTAGAGGCATTCTGGCAGGAGGGCGGTACGCTGGCGCAGCACCGTGAATACCTGGACAAACTCGAAGCCGACCCGCATACCCTGACGCTGATCGGCTGCTTTGATGACCAGCCGTTTGCCTACTTCGAGGCGTACTGGGCCAAGGAAGACCGCATTGCTCCGTTCTACCCGGCCGATGATTACGACCGTGGCATCCACATGCTGGTCGGCGAAGAGAGCCATCGCGGGCCACACAAAGTGGCCAGCTGGCTGTCGGCGCTGGTGCACTACCTGTTCCTGGATGACCCGCGTACCCAGCGGGTGGTGGCTGAGCCGCGCGCCGACAACGGCAAGATGATCGGCTACATGCAGGACCAGTGCTTCCATTGCGACAAGGAGTTCGACTTCCCGCACAAGCGGGCGGCGTTGATGATTCTGGGGCGGGAACGCTTCTTCGATCGCTGCAAACTGGCTTGAGGGCCATGGGGCCGCTTAGCGGCCCCATAAGATCAGCCTTGGCGATTGGCCGTCTTGCGGCAATGCACCAGTGCATCGCGGATCATGAAGTTGACCAGTGTCGGCGACACGCCCAGCTCCTTGGCGATGTCTTTCTGCGGCACGCCATGCAGGCGGTACATCTCGAAGGCGTAGCGGGTGCGCTGCGGCAGCTCGTTCAGCGCCTCGGCGATGTCATCCAGCGCGGCGAGGTTGATGTGCGTGGCTTCGGGCGAGGCGTTCTGGATGACCACATTCAGGCCTTCCTCCTCGCTGCCGGAGTATTTCAGCTCCATCGCCTGCTTGCGGTAATGGTCGATCGCCAGGTTGCGCACGATCTGGAACAGGTAGCTGAGCTGCGCCTTGAACGACGATGTGATCTGCGGGGCGGCGCTGAGCCGGAAGAAGGCGTCCTGCACCACATCTTCGGCACGCGAGCGGCAGCCGGTAATGCGCGCAGCGATCTTGACCAGGATGCTGCGGTTGTCGACGAAGGCCTGCAGTAATGGTGAATCGCACTTACTTGTGGATAGTTGTTCCGCCATGGAAATCACCTTGTCACAGAGGGGAAAGGAGGCACCCAAGGTTGGGAAGCTTCCTACGACGTGCGACAAGCTATTCATAATGATAATGATTGTCAAATACGAAACGTAATTAGTATCTGTATCTTTCAGTTCTAAGGGCGCGCGCCTCTGTCCCGTTAATTTCTGCCCCCGCCCATCCGTTCCCCTGTGTACATCCTTGGTCGCCAATTGCTGCCCGCCACGTTCGCGTTGCAGCCGGCCCGACTCAACCAGACACTGGCAGGAACACCCCATGACGGACGCCTTCGAACTCCCGCTCTCGCTGGTCCAGGCTCTGGCGCAACGCGCCGCACAGACCCCGGACAAGGTAGCCTTGCGCTTTCTGGCCGACGCCCCTGGCGAGCAGGCGGTGCTCAGCTATCGGGACCTCGACCAGCGCGCGCGCACCATCGCCGCCGCCCTGCAGGCCCGTGCCAGCTTCGGCGACCGTGCGGTGTTGTTGTTCCCCAGTGGCCCGGATTATGTGGCAGCGTTCTTTGGCTGCCTGTATGCGGGCGTGATCGCGGTGCCGGCCTACCCGCCGGAGTCTGCACGTCAGCACCACCAGGAACGCCTGCTGTCGATCATCGCCGATGCCGAACCACGCCTGCTGTTGACCGTGACGGCGTTGCACGAAAACCTGCAGGGCCTGGAAGCGCTGGCGGCGCACAACGCCCCCGAACTGCTGGCGGTGGACGGCCTGGACCCGGCGCTGGCGGCGAACTGGCGCGCGCCCACGCTGAAGGGCGATGACATCGCCTTCCTGCAATACACCTCGGGCTCCACCGCGTTGCCCAAGGGCGTGCAGGTCAGCCATGGCAACCTGGTGGCCAACGAACAGTTGATCCGCCAAGGCTTCGGCATCGACCTCAACCCCGACGACGTGATCGTCAGCTGGCTGCCGCTCTATCACGACATGGGCCTGATCGGTGGCCTGCTGCAGCCAATTTTCAGCGGCGTGCCGTGCGTGCTGATGTCGCCGGGCTACTTCCTGGCCCGGCCACTGCGCTGGTTGCAGGCCATCAGCGAGTACGGTGGCACCATCAGCGGCGGCCCCGATTTCGCCTACCGCCTGTGCAGCGAAAGGGTCAGCGAGGCCTCGTTGGCCGGGCTCGACCTGAGCCGCTGGCGCGTGGCCTATTCCGGCTCCGAACCGATCCGCCAGGACAGCCTGGCCACCTTCGCCGACAAGTTCCAGGCCTGCGGTTTCGATGCGTCCAGTTTCTTCGCCAGCTACGGCCTGGCCGAAGCCACCCTGTTCGTCAGCGGCAGCCGCCGCGGCCAGGGTATCGCCGCGCTGGAGCTGGACGCCGAAGCCTTCGCCGCCAACCGTGCCCAACCGGGCCAGGGCAGCGTGCTGATGAGCTGCGGCTACCCGCAGCCCGGGCACGCCGTGCGCATCGTCGAGCCCCGGCAACTGCAGGTGCTGGGCGATAACCAGGTGGGTGAAATCTGGGCTGGCGGGCCGAGCATCGCCCGGGGGTACTGGCGCAACCCCGAAGCCAGCGCCCGCACCTTCGTTGAAATGGACGGCCAGACCTGGCTGCGCACCGGCGACCTGGGCTTTATGCGCGAGGGCGAGGTGTTCGTCACCGGGCGCCTGAAAGACATGCTGATCGTGCGTGGGCAGAACCTCTACCCGCAGGACCTGGAGAAAACCCTCGAGCGTGAAGTTGAAGTACTGCGCAAAGGCCGGGTGGCCGTGTTCGCTGTCGAGCATCAGGGCGAGGAGGGCATCGGCGTGGCGGTGGAGATCAGCCGCAACGTGCAAAAGGCAATCAAGCCCCAGGACCTCATCAAGACCCTGCGCCAGGTAATCGCCGATGCCTGCCGCCAGGCCCCTGCCGTGGTCCTGCTGCTGAACCCCGGCGCGCTGCCCAAGACCTCCAGTGGCAAGCTGCAGCGCTCGGCCTGCCGCCTGCGCATGGACGATGGCAGCCTGGACTGCTATGCCCGCTTCCCGGATGTGAGCGAAGCCGCTACAGGCGCGGGTGCTGCCGATGAACTGCAGGCACGCATCGCTGCGGTGTGGCGCGACATCCTCAAGATCGAGGCGATTGCGGCGTACGACCACTTCCTGCTGCTGGGCGGCAACTCCATCGCCGCCACCCAGGCCACCGCCCGACTGGCCGATGAGCTGGGTATCAACCTGAGCCTGCGCACCCTGTTCGAAGCGCCGGTGCTGGCCGATTACAGTAGCGCTGTGGCGTCGATCATCGCGCAGGGCGCTGCCGAAGGCGCCACTATCGCAACCCTGGAACGCGGCCAGGCCTTGCCCCAGTCGCTGGCGCAAAACCGCTTGTGGCTGATGTGGCAGTTGGAGCCACAATCGGCAGCCTACAACATTCCGGCCGGCCTGCAGCTGCGTGGCGAGCTGGATGAAAGCGCGCTGGAGGCTACCTTTCAGGCGCTGGTGGCACGCCACGAATCCCTGCGTACCGTCTTCAGTGAAGAAGACGGCCAGGCCCTGCAGCGTATCCTGCCGCAACAGCCGTTCAGCCTGCGCCGCCTGGACCTCGAAGGCCAGGCCGCAGAGCAGGTCAGCGCCCAGCGTGAAGCCGAAGCCCGTCAGCCGTTCGACCTGACCCAAGGCCCGTTGCTGCGCGTGACCCTGGCCCGGCTGGGCGACGAAGACCACCAGCTGTGGGTGACCTTGCACCACATCGTCGCCGACGGCTGGTCGCTGAACATCCTGCTGGATGAATTCGCCAAGCTGTACGCCGCCCGCTGCCAAGGCCTGGAGACCAGCCTGGCGCCGCTGACCCTGGGTTACGCCGACTATGGCACCTGGCAGCGACAATGGTTGGCCGACGGTGAAGCCGAACGCCAATTGCAGTACTGGAAGGCACAGTTGGGTGATGACCTGCCGGCGCTGGATCTGTGCACCGACCACCCCCGTGCCAGCCAGCGCGAGCACAGCGCCGCACGCTTCAACCTCAAGGTGCCGGCCAAGCTCGCCGAAGCACTCCAGGGCCTGGCGCGCGAACAACAGGCCAGCCTGTTCATGGTCCTGCTGGCCGGCTGGCAGGCGCTGCTGCACCGCTACAGCGGCCAGGCCGACATCCGCGTCGGCGTGCCCAACGCCAACCGCCCGCGCCTGGAAACCCAAGGCATGGTCGGCTTCTTCATCAATACCCAGGTGCTGCGCGCACAGCTCGACGGCCGCCTGCCGTTCACGCAGCTGCTGGCCCAGGTGCGCCAAGCCACCCTGGACGCCCAGGCCAACCAGGACCTGCCGTTCGAACAGCTGGTCGAAGCCCTGCCCGAAGCACGCGAGCAGGGCCTGTTCCAGGTCATGTTCAACCACCAGCAGCGCGACCTGTCGGCCTTGCGTCGCCTGCCGGGCCTGCTGGCCGAGGAGCTGCCGTGGCACAGCCGCGAAGCCAAGTTCGACTTGCAGTTGCACAGTGAAGAAGACCACCAGGGCCGCCTGAGCCTGGCTTTCGACTATGCCGCCGAGCTGTTCGACGTCAGCACTGTCAAACGCCTGGCCCATCACTTGCTGGCGCTGCTGGAGCAAGTCAGTGCTGCGCCACAGCGGGCCTTGGGCGAGGTGCAATTGCTGGACGAGGCTAGCCGAGCGCAGCTGCTGAGCTGGGGCCAGGCGCCGGCCATCGCGCCGCAACGGCTGCTGGTCGAGCAGCTTAACGAACAGGCCCGACTGACCCCGCAGCGCACAGCGCTGGCCTGGGACGGCGGCAGCCTCGACTACGCCGAGCTGCATCAGCAGGCCAACCGCCTGGCCCATTACCTGCGTGACAAAGGCGTCGGCCCCGACACCTGCGTAGCCATTGCCATCGAGCGTTCGCCGCAGTTGCTGGTTGGCCTGCTGGCCATACTCAAGGCCGGCGGCGCCTACGTGCCGCTGGATGTCGACTACCCGGCCGAACGCCTGGCTTACATGCTCGCCGACTGCAACGCCGGCCTGTTGCTGAGCCATAGCAGCCTGCTGGGCAAGCTGCCACATGTCGACGGCGTCAGCGCCATTGCCCTCGACCAGTTGCACCTGGACAGCTGGCCCAGCCACGCGCCCGGCCTGCACCTGCACGGCGACAACCTGGCCTACGTGATCTACACCTCCGGCTCCACCGGCCAGCCCAAAGGCGTGGGCAACACCCATGCGGCACTGGCCGAACGCTTGCAGTGGATGCAGACCACCTACGCGCTGAACGACAGCGATGTATTGATGCAGAAGGCGCCAATCAGCTTCGACGTATCGGTATGGGAATGCTTCTGGCCGCTGGTCACCGGTTGCAAGCTGGTACTGGCCGGCCCCGGCGAGCACCGCGACCCGCAGCGCATCGCTGCGCTGGTACAGGCCCATGGCGTGACCACGCTGCACTTCGTGCCGCCGCTGTTGCAAGTGTTCGTCCAGGAGCCGCAGGTGGCCGCCTGCAACAGCCTGCGCCGCGTGTTCTCGGGCGGCGAAGCGCTGTCTGCCGCCTTGCGCGACCGCGTATTGCAAGTGCTGCCGCAGGTGCAACTGCACAACCGCTATGGCCCGACCGAAACCGCCATCAACGTCACCCACTGGCACTGCCAGGTGGCGGATGGCGAGCGCTCGCCCATCGGCCGCCCGTTGGGCAATGTGCTGTGCCGCGTGCTGGACGATGAGCTGGAGCTGACGGCTCCCGGCGTACCGGGCGAGCTGTACCTCGGTGGCGCAGGCCTGGCCCGTGGCTATCTGGGCCGCCCCGGCCTTACCGCCGAACGCTTCGTGCCCCAGGCCGACGGCAATGGCGAACGCCTGTACCGCAGCGGCGACCGCGCCCGCTGGCAGGTTCAGCTTGAGGCCCTGGAGTACCTCGGTCGCCTCGACCAGCAGGTGAAGGTGCGCGGCTTCCGTGTCGAGCCTGAGGAAGTACAGGCCTGCCTGTTGGCCCAGGCCGGTGTCGAGCAGGCACTGGTATTGATTCACAAGGATGCCGTCGGCGCGCAACTGGTCGGCTATTACAGCGGCAGTGCCCAACCCGTCGAGTTGCTGGCGGTGCTGGCTGAGCAACTGCCGGCCTATATGGTGCCGGCGCAACTCATCCCGCTGGCACAGATGCCACTGGGCCCCAGCGGTAAAGTCGACCACAAGGCGCTGCCGGCACCGGTGTGGCAGCAACGCGAACACGTCGAGCCAAAAACCGAACTGCAACAGCAGGTCGCTGCCATTTGGCGTGAGGTGCTGAAGCTGCCGCGTGTCGGCCTGCAGGACGACTTCTTCGCCCTGGGCGGGCACTCGCTGCTGGCCACCCAGATCGTCTCGCGCAGCCGCCAGGCTTGTGACGTCGAGCTGCCGCTCAAGGCCTTGTTCGAAGCCAGCGAGCTGGGCGCGTTCTGTGCCGAGATCGAACGCATCCGCGCCGCCGGCGAGCGCAACCTGCAAAGCGAAATCGCCCGTGTCGACCGCCGTCAGGCCGTACCGTTGTCGTATTCGCAGCAGCGCATGTGGTTCCTCTGGCAAATGGAGCCGGACAGCCCGGCCTACAACGTCGGCGGCATGGCGCGCCTGCGCGGCACCCTGCATGTAGACGCCTTCGAGCGTGCATTGCAGGCGCTGATCGTGCGCCACGAAACCCTGCGCACCACCTTCCCCAGCATCGACGGTGTGCCGTACCAGTGCGTGGCCGAAGACAGCGGCCTGCAACTGGACTGGCAAGACTTCAGCGCCTTGCCCGCCGATGCCCGCCGGCAACGCCTGCAACAACTGGCTGACGACCAGGCGCACCAGCCGTTTGACCTGGAGCGTGGCCCGCTGCTGCGCGCCTGCCTGGTCAAGGCCGAGGAGCGTGAGCACTTCTTCGTGCTGACCCTGCACCACATCGTCACCGAAGGCTGGGCCATGGACATCTTCGCCCGCGAACTGGGCGAACTGTACGAGGCCTTTGTCGATGACCGCGAATCGCCGCTGGCGCCGCTGCCGGTGCAATACCTGGACTACAGCGTGTGGCAACGGCAGTGGCTGGAAAGCGGCGAGGGGGCCCGCCAGCTGGATTACTGGAAGGCTCGCTTAGGCGACGAACACCCGGTGCTGGCATTGCCCGCCGACCGCCCGCGCCCGGCCGTGCAAAGCCACCGTGGCGAGCTGTACCGCTTCGAGCTCGACCCGGCATTGGTCGCTCGCGTGCATGCCTTCAACAGCCAGCGCGGCCTGACCCTGTTCATGACCATGACCGCCACCCTGGCCGCCTTGCTGCACCGCTACAGCGGCCAGCGAGACCTGCGCATTGGCGCGCCGGTGGCCAACCGCATTCGCCCGGAAAGTGAAGGCCTGATTGGCGCCTTCCTCAACACCCAGGTGCTGCGTTGCGAGCTGGACGGGCAGATGACCGCCAGCGAACTGCTGGAGCAGATGCGCCAGGCCGCCATCGAAGGCCAGTCGCACCAGGACCTGCCGTTCGACCAGCTGGTCGAGGCCTTGCAGCCACCGCGCAGCAGTGCCTACAACCCGCTGTTCCAGGTGATGTGCAACGTGCAGCGCTGGGCCTTCCAGCAAAGCCGTACGCTGGCCGGCATGCAGGTGGATTACCTGGTCAACGACGCCAGCGCCACCAAGTTCGACCTGTACCTGGAGGTGACCGACCTCGACGGCCGCCTGGGCTGCTGCCTGACCTACAGCCGCGACCTGTTCGACGAGCCACGCATCGCGCGGATGGCCGAGCACTGGCAACAACTGCTGGTCGGTCTGCTGGACAACCCGCAACAGCGCCTGTGCGAGCTGCCGATGCTGAGCAGCGCCGAGCAGCAGGTGTTGGTGGAGCAGTTGCAGGGTGAGCAGGACTTCGACCTTGACCACACGTTGCATGGCCTGTTCGCCGCCCAGGCGGCACGCACGCCACAGGCGGGTGCGCTGACCTTCGCCGGCCAGCACATGACCTACGCCGAGCTCGACCAGCAGGCCAACCGCCTGGCCCGCGCCTTGCGTGAGCGCGGTGTCGGTCCGCAGGTACGCGTGGGCATGGCGCTAGAGCGCTCGCTGGAAATGGTCGTCGGCCTGCTGGCCATCCTCAAGGCGGGCGGCGCCTATGTGCCGCTGGACCCGGAGTACCCGCTCGACCGCCTGCGCTACATGATCGAAGACAGCCGCATTGGCTTGCTGATCAGCCAGCGCGAGCTGCTGCAAACCCTGGGCGAGCTGCCTGAAGGCGTGGCCCGCTGGAGCCTGGAAGACGATGCCGCCAGCCTGTCGGCCTACAGCGATGCACCGCTCGACAACGTCAGCCTGCCGCAGCACCAGGCCTACCTGATCTACACCTCCGGCTCTACCGGCAAGCCCAAAGGCGTGGTGGTCAGCCACGGCGAATTCGCCATGCATTGTCAAGCGGTGATTGCCGCATTCGGCATGCGCAGCGATGACTGCGAGCTGCATTTCTATTCGATCAACTTCGACGCGGCCAGCGAGCGCCTGTGGGTGCCGCTGCTGTGCGGTGCCCGCGTGGTGCTGCGCGCCCAGGGGCAGTGGGATGCCGAAGAGATCTGCCAGCTGGTACGTGATCAGCAGGTAAGCATTCTGGGCTTTACCCCCAGCTATGGCAGCCAGTTGGCCCAGTATCTGGGCGGGCACGGCGAACAACTGGCGGTGCGCCTGGTGATTACCGGTGGCGAAGCGCTGACTGGCGAGCACCTGCAGCGTATTCGCCAGGCCTTTGCGCCGCAGCAGTTCTTCAACGCCTACGGCCCAACCGAAACCGTGGTCATGCCGCTGGCCTGCCTGGCGCCACAAACGCTGCCGGCAGAGCTGGGCAGCGTGCCGATCGGCCGCGTCATTGGTAGCCGTACTGCTTACATCCTCGACGAAGACCTGGCCTTGTTGCCACAGGGCGGCATTGGCGAGCTGTATGTCGGCGGTGCCGGCCTGGCCCAGGGTTACCACGACCGCCCGGGCCTCAGCGCCGAGCGCTTCGTCGCCGACCCGTTCAACACCGAAGGCGGGCGCCTGTACCGCACCGGCGACCTGGTACGCCTGGGCACGGATGGCCTGGTGGAGTACGTCGGCCGTGCCGACCAGCAGGTGAAAATTCGCGGCTTCCGCATCGAGTTGGGCGAAATCGAAAGCCGCCTGCAGGCGCATGCCGATGTCGACGAGGCTGTGGTGCTGGCCCTCGACTTGCCCGGTGGCAAGCAACTGGTGGGTTACCTGGTGTGCAAGCAGGCGGCTGCCGGTAGCGAGGCGCAAAACGTGTTGCGCAACGCGGTGAAAGCCGATGCCCGCCAGCACCTGCCGGACTACATGGTGCCTGCGCACCTGGTGCTGCTCGAAAGCCTGCCGCTGATGGGTAACGGCAAGCTCGACCGTCGTGCCCTGCCGCTGCCCGATCTGGAACAGGCCCGCCAGCAATACCAGGCCCCCGGCAACGAAGTGGAGGCGCAACTGGCGCAGATCTGGCGCGATGTGCTCAACGTGGCCCAGGTTGGCGTGCAAGACAACTTCTTCGAACTGGGCGGCGACTCGATCCTGTCGATTCAGGTGGTCAGCCGGGCCCGCCAGGCCGGCTTGCAATTCACCCCGCGCGACCTGTTCCAGCACCAGACCATCCAGACCTTGGCAGCGGTGGTGAAGCACAGCGAAGCCGTGAGCACCATCGAGCAGGGCCAGCGCCAGGGCCAGGTCGGCCTGACGCCGATCCAGCACTGGTTCTTCGACAGCGAAGTGCCGCAGCCGCAGCACTGGAACCAGGCGGTGTTGCTGGAGGCGCGTCAATCGCTGGATGAGAATGCGCTGGCGCAGGCCTTGGCCGCACTGCTCGAGCACCACGACAGCTTGCGCCTGCGCTTCAGCGAGGCCCGTGGTCGCTGGCAGGCCGAGTACGCCCAGCCAGCCGCCGAGCAACTGCTGTGGACCGCCACGGTCGCCGACTTTGCCGATTGCCAGCCGCTGTACACCGACTTGCAGCGCAGCCTCGACCTGCAACAGGGCCCGCTGCTGCGTGCCTTGCTGGTGCGTGACGGGCAGGGCAGTCAGCGCCTGTTGCTGGCGATTCATCACCTGGTGGTCGATGGCGTGTCCTGGCGGGTACTGCTGGAAGACCTGCAGGCGTTGTACCGTGGCCAGCCGCTGCCGGCCAAGACCCACGCCATGGGCGACTGGGCCGCGCGCCTGGCCAGCTACGCGGGCAGCGATTCGCTGCGTGACGAACTGGGCTGGTGGCAAGGCCAGCTGGGTGGCGTGCGCCGCGAGTTGCCGTGCGACCACCCGCAAGGCGGCAACCTGCACCGCCACGCCCACACCCTGGCCATCGGCCTGGATGTGGAGCAGACCCGGCAACTGCTGCAACAGGCCCCGGCGGCCTACCACACCCAGGTCAACGACCTGCTGCTGACGGCGCTGGCGCGAGCCTTGTGCCGCTGGAGCGGCGATGAGGAAGTGCTGGTGCAGCTTGAAGGCCATGGCCGTGACGGGTTGTTCGAAGACATGGACCTGACCCGTAGCGTCGGTTGGTTCACCAACGCGTATCCGCTCAGCCTGCGCCCACAGCCAGGCGAGGACGATGCGGCGCGGGCCGGTTCGATCAAGCGCATCAAGGAACAACTGCGTCAGGTGCCGCACAAAGGCCTGGGCTACGGCGTGCTGCGCTACCTGGCCGACCCGCAAGGGCGCGAGCAGATGGCGGCCTTGCCGCAGGCGCGCATCACCTTCAACTACCTGGGCCAGTTCGACCAGCAGTTCGACAGCGCGGCGCTGTTCCAGCCGCTGGAAGCCCCGGCCGGCTTGGCGCATGACCTCGACGCACCGCTGCCCAACTGGCTGAGCGTCGATGGCCAGGTGTATGGCGGTGCCTTGCAACTGCGCTGGACCTTCAGTGCCGAACGCTACGACGAACGCACCATCGCAACGTTGGCCGAGGCCTACCGCCAGGAGCTGCTGGCGCTGGTCGCTCATTGCCTGGCCGATGGCAACGGCAGCTTCACCCCGTCGGACTTCCCGCTGGCACACCTTAGCCAGGAGCAGATCGACACGCTGCCTGTACCAGCAGCACAGATCGAAGACGTCTACCCGCTGACGCCAATGCAGGAAGGCATGCTGCTGCACACCCTGCTGGAGCCGGGCACGGGCCTGTACTACATGCAGGACCGCTACCGCATCAACAGCGCCCTGGACCCCGAGCGTTTCGCCCAGGCCTGGCAGGCCGTGGTTGCGCGCCACGAAGCGTTGCGCGCATCGTTCAGCTGGAACAGCGGCGAGGCGATGCTGCAGATCATTCACAAACCGGGCAACCTGGCGGTGGATTACCAAGACTGGCGCGGCCTCGCGGACGACGCTCAGGAGCAGCGCCTGCAAGCCCTGCACAAGCAGGAGCGCGAGGCCGGGTTCGCCCTGCTCAGCGAGGCGCCGTTCCACCTGCGCCTGGTGCGCGTGGCCGACGAGCGCTACTGGTTCATGATGAGCAACCACCACATCCTGATCGATGCCTGGTGCCGCTCGCTGTTGATGAACGACTTCTTCGAGGTGTACCAGGCCCTTGGCGAAGGCCGTCAGGCCCAACTGCCGGTGCCGCCACGTTACCGCGACTACATCGGCTGGCTGCAACGCCAGGGCCTGGACGATGCACGCGCCTGGTGGCAGGCGAACCTGGCCGGTTTCGAGCGCGCCACTGCCATCCCGAGTGACCGCCCGCTGCGCCATGACCACGCCGGCAGCGGCATGGTGGTGGGCGATTGCTACACCCGCCTTGACGCCAGTGATGGCGTGCGCCTGCGCGAACTGGCCCAGGCCCACCAGCTCACCGTCAACACCTTCGCCCAGGCGGCCTGGGCCTTGGTGCTGGCGCGTTACAGCGGCGACCGCGATGTGGCCTTTGGCGTGACCGTGGCCGGGCGCCCGGTGAGCATGCCGCAGATGCAGCGCACCGTCGGCCTGTTCATCAACAGCGTTGCCTTGCGCGTGCAGTTGCCGGAAGCCGGTGAGCGCCGCAGTGTGCGCCAGTGGCTGCAAGGCCTGCTGCAAAGCAACATGGAGCTGCGCGAGTACGAATACCTGCCGCTGGTGGCGATTCAGGAGTGCAGCGAGCTGCCCAAAGGCCAGCCGCTGTTCGACAGCCTGTTCGTGTTCGAGAACGCCCCGGTGGAAACCGCCGTGCTCGATCATGCCCAGCACCTGAATGCCAGTTCCGATTCGGGCCGTACCCACACCAACTTCCCGCTGACGGCGGTGTGCTACCCGGGCGACGACCTTGGCCTGCACCTGTCGTTCGACCAGCGCTACTTCGACTCCCCGACCGTCGAGCGCCTGCTGGCCGAGTTCAAGCGCCTGCTGCTGGCGCTGGTGCAAGGCTTCGAGGGTGAGGTAAGCGAACTGCCGCTGCTGGGGGCAGAAGAACAGCGCTTCCTGCTGGAAGACTGCAACCGCACCTACCGCGACTACCCGCTGGAGCACAGTTACATTGCGCTGTTCGAAGCGCAGGTGGCCGCGCACCCGGAACGTACCGTGGCCCGCTGCCTGGAAGCGTCCTACGACTATGCCGGGCTGAACCTGTCGGCCAACCGCCTGGGCCACGCCCTGGTCGCAGCGGGTGTGAGCGTGGACCAGCCGGTGGCGCTGCTGGCCGAGCGCGGGCTGCCGTTGCTGGGCATGATCGTCGGCAGCTTCAAGGCCGGTGCGGGCTACCTGCCACTGGACCCGGGCCTGCCGGCGGCGCGCCTGCAAAGCATCATCCAGCTCAGCCGTACCCCGGTGCTGGTGTGCAGCGCGGCCTGTGCCGAGCGAGGTCGGCAACTGCTGGGCGAACTGGAGGCTGCGGTACGGCCACAGTTGCTGGTGTGGGAAGACATCCAGGCGAGTCAGGTTGCCAGCCATAACCCAGGCATTCACAGTGGCCCGGACAACCTGGCCTATGTGATCTACACCTCAGGCTCCACCGGCCTGCCAAAAGGGGTGATGGTGGAGCAGCGCGGCATGCTCAACAACCAGCTGAGCAAGGTGCCGTACCTGGCGCTGAGCGAGCAGGACGTGATCGCCCAGACTGCCTCGCAAAGCTTCGACATTTCGGTGTGGCAGTTCCTCGCCGCACCGTTGTTCGGGGCCAAGGTGGAGATTGTGCCGAACGCCATCGCCCATGACCCTCAGGGCCTGCTGGCGCATGTGCAAGCCACCGGCATCACCGTGCTGGAAAGCGTGCCGTCGCTGATCCAGGGCATGTTGGCCAACGACCACCAGGCCCTCGATGGCCTGCGCTGGATGCTGCCGACCGGCGAAGCCATGCCACCGGAGCTGGCCGCGCAATGGCTGCAACGTTACCCGCAGATCGGCCTGGTCAACGCCTACGGCCCGGCAGAATGCTCCGATGACGTGGCGTTCTTCCGCGTCGATGCCGCGTCGACCCAAGGCAGCTACTTGCCGATTGGCACGCCGACCGACAACAACCGCCTGTACCTGTTCGACGAAGAGCAGGCACTGGTGCCGCTGGGCGCGGTGGGCGAGCTGTGTGTGGCGGGTACCGGCGTGGGCCGTGGCTACGTTGGCGACCCGGTGCGCACTGCACTGGCGTTCATCCCTCACCCGCATGGTGCCGCGGGCGAGCGCCTGTACCGCACCGGTGACCTGGCGCGCCAGCGCCCGGACGGTGTGCTGGAGTACGTAGGGCGCATCGACCACCAGGTGAAGATTCGCGGCTACCGCATCGAGCTGGGCGAGATCGAAGCCCGCCTGCACGAACAGGCGCAAATCCGCGATGCAGCGGTGGGCGTGCAGGAAGGCGTCAATGGCAAGCACCTGGTCGGTTACCTGGTGGCACACCAGGGTATCGCCGCCGATGCCGCTCTGCTGGAGCAGATCAAGCAACGCCTTCGTGCCGAGTTGCCGGAATACATGGTGCCGCTGCACTGGGGCTGGTTCGACCACCTGCCGCACAACGCCAATGGCAAGCTCGACCGCAAGGCGTTGCCGGCCATCGACATCGGCGGCCAGCACAGCCAGGCCTATCAGGCGCCGCGCAACGAGCTGGAGGAAGTGTTGGCCGGTATCTGGGCCGATGTGCTCAAGACCGAGCGGGTGGGGGTGCGCGACAACTTCTTCGAGTTGGGCGGGCATTCGTTGCTGGCCACGCAGATCGCTTCGCGGGTGCAGAAACAGCTGCAACTGAACGTGCCACTGCGGGCGATGTTCGAGTGCAGCACGGTGGAGGAGCTGGCCGAGTATGTGCAGGGGTTGCAGGGCAGTGCGCTGGATGACGACAAGGTCGACCGGCTCAGTGACCTGATGGCCGAGCTGGAAGGGTTGTAAACCTGCACTGGCCTCCTCGCGGGTAAACCCGCGAAGAGGCCGGCACAGGCAACCCGTATTTCAGCGCTTGCCGAGAATTTTGCCCAGCATCTCCGGCCGAGGTGCCCCTTGCTGGCTCTGCAAGTTGCCCTGTTCATCCTGATAGAAAATCGCCGGGGTTGCTTGCAAACCCATCTCTTCCATCAACGCCATGTTCGCCGCCAGCTTCTGCTGCACGGCCTCCGGCACCTGCTCCAGTGCCTTCAGCTTGCTGGCCTTGCCGGCTTTTTCATGCGCTTGCAATGCCTTGGCCGGGTCTTTCGCCGCCAGCAGGGCTGCCGATTTGCCCGGGCTGTCCTCGCGGATGATGCCGACCATGATATGGCGCAACTGCACCTTGCCCGATTCCACCCATGGCCGTGCCTGTTCCCAGAACATATTGCAGTACGGGCAGTTCGGGTCGCTGAACAGGTACACCTTGCGTGGCGCATCGGCCTTGCCGTCGGCAATCCACGCGGTTTTCTCCATCTTCGCCCAGATTTCCTTGCTCATCGGCGCATACACCAGCTTTTCCAGCGGTTCGGCGCTCAGGTCCTTGCCTTGTTCGTCGAACAGGCTGCCGACCAGCACATGCTTGCCGTCGGGGGTGAGGTACAGGGCCAGGGCGTTGTTCTGGTACTCGGCGGCGTAACCGCGCAGGCCGTTGGGCGCGTCGAAGCTGCCTTTGATCACGGCGCCCTTGGCTTGCAGTTGCTGAACGGCCTTGGGCAGCTCTTCGGCCTGCAAGGCGGGGGCGGCCAGCAGGGCCAGGGACAGGGGCAGCAGTGCAGTCAGTCGCATGTCAGTTTCCTTGTGCGGCAGGGGCGGGCGCGGTGGCCCGGTCGAAAGGCTCCAGGGCGTGGCGCAGGCTGGCCCGGGACAGCTCGCCCAGGTGGCTGCCGACCAGCCGCCCGTCGGCGTCGTAGAACAGGGTGGTGGGCAGGGCCATGGAGCCGACGCGCTGGGCCAGCAGGCCGGTGCCGTCGAACAGCACATGGGTCAGGCTCAGGCCGGTGGTGGCAAGGAAGGTGCTGACGTTTTCCGGGGTTTCGCCCTGGTTGACGAACAGAAAGGTCACATGCGGATAGTCGCTTTGCGCCTGTTGCAGCACCGGCATTTCCCTGCGGCAGGGCGGGCACCAGGTGGCCCAGATGTTGATCACCAGCGGCTTGCCACGGTAGCTGTGCAAGGCGACGGATTGGCCGCCAGCGTTGCGCAGGCTCAGTTCCGGCAGCTCGGTGCCTTTGCTGTACAGGTGCCCGCCCAGGCTGGCCAGGCCCCAGAACAACGCACCACTGAACAGCGCCCAACCCAGCGGGCGACGCAGGCCCGGTTGGCGCCAGCCCTGCCACAGGGCTGCGAGGACGATACCGGCCAGGCCCGACCAGAACAGGAAGCCGCCGTCGCGAATGTCGATGATCTGCAACGGCTCATCGCGGTACATCGGCCAGTAGGCCAGCACGAAGCCTGCGCGGGCAGCCAGCACACCGATCAGGAACAGGTTGAACAGTGCCGACTCGGGGCTTTCGCCGCCACGCCGGGCGACAAACCAGCCGACCACGCTGGCGATCCCCAGGGCGGCGAGCATCAGCAGGTGGTTGAGGGCCATGGTCAGTGGCCCGAGGGTTACGGTCAGCATCAGCCTTGGCTCCTGGTCTGGGCCCAGTGCTGCTGGAACGTGGCGGCGTCCACTTCACCCGTGATGCGCCGCGCGCGGCGTTCGTCGCCTTCCGGGCCGATCCAGATGATGCTGGGCGGACCGGGTACCTGGTAGCGCTGCAGCAAGGCTTTGCTGGCCGGGCTGTCGGCGGTCACGTCCAGGCGCAGCAGGTGCACACCGGCCAGGCCGGCCTGCACGTCGCTGCGGGCGAACACCTGCTTTTCCATGACCTTGCACGACACGCACCAGTCGGCGTAGTAGTCGAGCATCACCCACTGGCCACGGGCCTTTGCCGCATCCAGTTCACGTTGCAGGTCTTCAGGGCGGCTCACCGTCACGAAACGGTCTTCGGCTTGCTGGGCGGCGGCCGGCGTGGCGCCCCCAGCGAACGGGCGCAGGGGTTGCCAGAGGTCGTCGCCGCCGGCTGCTGCGCCTACCAGCAACAGGCCGCCCCACAGGGCGCCCAGCAGTGGCACGGCGCGCAATGCTGGCTGGCGCTGCAAGGCCGGCCAGCTGGCCCAGGCCAGGGCGATCAGCCAGGCGCCACTCAGCGCCAGCAGCAGGGTGGCGGGCAGCAGGCTGCGCAGGGTGTACAGCGCCATGGCCAGGAACACGAAGCCGAACACGCCCTTGACCCGCTCCATCCAGGCGCCCGGACGCGGTAGGTAGCGGTTGCCCAGGGTCACCAGCAACAGCAGCGGTACGCCCATGCCCAGGCCAAGGCTGAACAGCACCAGCGCGCCTTGCAACACGTCGCCGCTCTGGGCGATGTACAGCAGCGCACCGGCCAGTGGCGCGGTCATGCACGGGCCAAGCAGCAGGCCGGACAACGCCCCCAGCAGTGCGGCGCCATACAGGTTGCCGCCACGGGTGCCTTGCCCGGCGCGGTCCAGGCGGTCGCGCAGGGCGGCGGGCAGTTGCAGTTCGAAGGCGCCGAACATTGGCAGGGCCAGCAGCACGAACAACACTGCCAGGCTGCCCAGCAGCCAGGGTTGCTGCAGCCAGGCTTGCAGGCTGGCACCCAGCAGCGCGGCGACCACGCCCAGGGCGGCGTACACCAGCGCCATGCTTAGCACATACACCCCGGCCAGCAGCCAGCCGCGGCGAGCGCTGGCGCCGTTGCCCAGCACCAGCCCGGCCAGAATCGGCAGCATTGGCAGCGAGCAGGGGGTAAAGGCCAGCAGCAGGCCAAGGCCGAAGAACGCCAGCAGGCTCCAGACCAGGTGGCCCTGTTGCAGGCCGCTGGCCAGTGCCTGGTCGCCGGCTTGCTCGGCGACAGGCGCCACACTGCCACCCAGGTCGATTTGCGTGGTTTGCGGCGGGTAGCACAGGCCGGCGTCGGCACAGCCCTGCCAGCCCAGGCGTAGTTGTCCCTGGGCATTGGCGGGCAGCAGCAGCTCAAGCTGGTCGCGGTATACCGCGCTGTCACCAAAGAACTCGTCATGGTGGTTGAGCGCCGGCGGCAGCTGCGGGTGCTGGTCGGCGGGCAGGCCGTCGAACTTCAGGCGCTTCTGGTACAGGTAGTAGCCCGGCTTGATCTGGAAGTACAGGCGCATCTGGCCGTCGGCCTGGCGGTCGTGGGTGAGCACGAAGGCTTGGTTGACCGGTAGAAAGTCAGGTTTGACGTCGAACGGGTTGGCCTGCAAGGGGCCGGCCAGCAACAGTGTCAGGAAGAGCAGGAAAACGCGCATGTCTTCGCCTTGGCAGATCCAGGAATGGGGCCATGCTGGCTGGAGTCGATTAACTCAAGGTTAACCCCTTTTCAACGGATACGAATTGTGGCCCCCTGTATGTCGGTCTTGAATCTCTGCGATTCGTCGAACTGAAGGCGGAGCAAACGTGCAGCATTGTGAACGACAGGGGGTATGCCGGGCGCTGCAGTGGTTTGGCAAGCGCCAGAAGGTGGCGCTGTGAGTGTGATCGCGCTGGTGTTGGCGGCTGGCAGCAGCACGCGCTTCGGTTCCGACAAGCGCCGGGCGACCCTGGCCGATGGCCGCAGCCTGCTGGCGCACAGTGTGGCGCGGGCCAGGGCGGTGTTCGACGAGGTGCGTGTGGTCTTGCGTGAGGGGGAGCGCGGGGAGGATTTCGGGTTACCTGCCGGTTGCCGGGTAATCGGCAGCCCAGATGCCGCGTCCGGTATGGGGCATAGCCTGGCTGTCGGGGCACGGTCGCTTCACGACAGCCAGGCACAGGCGGTAGCGATTTTGCTGGGTGACATGCCATGGATCGAGCCGGCAACCCTGGGCCGGCTGGTCGGGGCCGCCCATGCGTCCCGTATCGTGCTGCCACGCCATGCAGGGCAGCAGGGGCACCCGGTGATCTTCGGGCGGGATTTCTGGCCGGCGCTGGGGCAACTGCATGGCGATGAAGGGGCACGCTCGGTGGTGCAGGCTCACCGGGGTAGCTGTGTGGTGGTCGAGCTGGAAGATGCGGGGGTATTGCTGGATGTCGACACGCCGCAGGGCCTCGCTTGGTTCATAATCCCACCTTAATCCGCCCAAGGTGCAATGCCAGCCATACCACTCCGGGAGCCCCACCATGCACGTTCTGCTCTGCGAGGACGACGACCTGATCGCCGCCGGCATCTGCGCCGGCCTTACTGCCCAGGGCTTGACCGTTGACCGGGTGGGTAACGCCGCCGGTGCGCGGGCGATGCTGCAGGCCGCGCAGTTCGATGTGATGATTCTCGACCTCGGCCTGCCTGACGAAGACGGCTTGAAACTGCTGCGCCGCCTGCGCCAGCAGGGCGAAACACTGCCGGTACTGGTGCTGACTGCCCGTGATGCCGTCACCGACCGCGTCGATGGCCTGCAGGCCGGTGCCGACGACTACCTGCTCAAACCCTTCGACCTGCGCGAGCTGGCCGCTCGTCTGCACACCCTGCTGCGGCGGGTGGCGGGGCGGGCGGTGAATGTGATCGAACACGGGCCTTTGCGTTACGACCCCAGCAGCTGCGAGGCGACCCTGGCCGGGCGGCCGGTCGACTTGTCCCGCCGGGAGCAGGCCCTGCTCCAGGCATTGCTGCAGAACCCCGGGCGGGTGTTGTCCAGCGAACAACTGAAAGACTGCGTGTATGGCTTTAGCGACGAAGTCGAGAGCAACGCCCTGAACGTGCATATCCACCACCTGCGGCGCAAGCTGGGCAACGGCATCGTCGAGACCGTACGTGGCCTGGGTTACCGCCTGGGCCCGGCGCAGGCGCCGGAAGAGGCCGCATCATGAGCCTGCGGGTACGCCTTAGCCTGATCCTGGGCAGTGCCTTCGTGATCATCTGGGTGCTGGCCGCCGCGTGGATGCTGCGCGACCTGCGCCAGCAGATGATGTTTTCCCTTGACCAGCGCCTGGTGGCGTCGGCGCGTATGGTCGCCGGGCTGATCGACCAGTTGCCGCAGCCGCTCACCGCCAAGGGCGGGGAGGCGCACATTTCTGCCGACCAGTTCAGCGTGCCGGACGGCATGGCCTGCCAGGTCAGCTCGCTGCGTGGCGAGATCCTTGCCAGCAACCACAAGCATGATGGCGCCATGGACGACGAGCGCAGTGGCTTCCGTGACCAGACGATCGACGGTGCACTGTGGCGTACCTTCACCTACAACCATGGTGATGTGCGCATCACCACGGCTGACCGGCACATGGAACGTGAAGCGCTGAACCAGTCGATTCTGCTGGCCGCTTCGGCACCGGTGCTGATGGCCCTGCTCGGCAGCCTGGGGTTGTTGTGGATTGGCCTGGGCAAAGGCCTGGAGCCGCTCAACCGCATGCGCGATGCGCTACGGCGAAGGCGGGCTGATAGCGTCGAGCCACTGCAGGTGGCAGGCATGCCCAGCGAACTGCAGCCGTTGCTGGAAACCCAGAACCAGCTGTTCCTGCGCATTGCCCAGACCATCGAGCGCGAGCGGCGCCTGACCGACGATGCCGCCCATGAGCTGCGCAGCCCGCTGACCGCTATCAAGACCCACCTGCAAGTGGCGCGCATGACCGACGGCGCCGTGCGCGAGCAGGCGCTGGAGCATGCCGAACAAGGGGCCGACCGCATGCATCGCACGCTGGAGCAGTTGCTGATGCTGGCGCGGGTAGAAGGCAGCCTGTCGTTCGAAGATGGCGTGCAGTGCAGCGCCGAACAGGTGGCCCGGCAGGCGGTGCAGGACGCAGGTGGCGGCGATAACCGGCGCATCGTGCTGCGTTTGCCTGAAGAAGCGACGCAGATCTACCTGGGCATGCCGGCCCCCTTGGCGGTGGCCGCACTGCGCAACCTGCTGGACAACGCCTTGCGCCATGGTGGCGACGAGGCAGTAGAGCTGGAGGTGCAGATGGCCGACGGGCAGGTGGGGTTCATGGTGCGCGACCATGGGCCGGGGATTGCCGACGCCGACCTTGAGCACCTGACCGAGCGCTTTTGGCGTAACGGACAGAGTAGTGGGTGCGGGTTGGGCTTGGCGATCGTGCAGGCGATCGTGCAGCGGTGTGCGGGTAGCCTGAGGTTCGACAGCCGTAGCGATGGTTTGCGGGTCTTGTTGCAGGTGCCGGCGCGCTCGGCCAGTTGACTTCGCTGCCGGTGTTGGCCCTTTCGCGGCTTTACCCGCGAAAGGGCCAACACCGTTTAAGTAAAATCCAGTAACAACCGCTAAATCCTCCCGGCACTCAAGCGTTTTCCAAGCGATAACCGCTCATTCGCTTGCTTGCGAGGATTCACCCATGTCCACCGCTTCCAGCCTTGCCCAGCTCCCTGTGGCCAACGCGCCGCAGCCTTTGTACGCGTTCACTGATTCGCCTTTGCTGCAACGCCAGCAGCAACAAGAGTCCAACGCCCGCAGCTACCCACGGCGCATTCCGCTGGCACTCAAGCGCGCCCGTGGCATCCATGTGGAAGATGTCGAAGGCCGCCAGTTCATCGATTGCCTGGCCGGCGCAGGCACGTTGGCGTTGGGCCATAACCACCCGGTGGTGGTCGAGGCGATCCAGCGGGTACTGGCCGATGAGTTGCCCCTGCACACCCTGGACCTGACCACGCCGGTCAAGGACCGCTTCGTCCAGGACCTGTTCGGCATCCTGCCCGAGGCGCTACGCCGCGAGGCCAAGGTGCAGTTCTGTGGCCCGACCGGCACCGATGCGGTAGAAGCAGCGCTGAAACTGGTCCGCACGGCCACCGGTCGTAGCACCGTGCTGGCGTTCCAGGGCGCTTACCACGGCATGAGCCTGGGGGCGTTGAGCCTGATGGGCAGCCATGGGCCGAAGCAGCCACTGGGGGCCTTGCTCGGCAATGGGGCGCAGTTCATGCCGTACCCTTACGACTACCGCTGCCCGTTCGGCCTGGGTGGCGAAGCCGGGGTCAAGGCCAACCTGCATTACCTGCAAAACCTGCTGCTCGACCCGGAAAGTGGTGTGCCGTTGCCGGCTGCAGTCATCCTCGAGGTGGTGCAGGGTGAGGGCGGGGTGATTCCGGCCGATATCGAATGGCTCAAGGGCGTGCGCCGCATCACCGAGCAGGCCGGCGTGGCGCTGATCGTCGACGAGATCCAGAGCGGTTTTGCCCGTACCGGGCGCATGTTCGCCTTCGAGCATGCCGGCATCGTGCCGGACGTGGTCACCTTGTCCAAGGCCATTGGCGGCAGCCTGCCGTTGGCGGTGGTGGTGTACCGCGACTGGCTGGACACCTGGAAGCCGGGCGCGCATGCCGGCACATTCCGGGGCAACCAGATGGCCATGGCGGCGGGCTCGGCGGTAATCAACTACCTGGTGGAACACCGCCTGGCCGAGCACGCCGAGGCCATGGGGCTGCGCTTGCGCAGGCACCTGCAGCAGTTGCAGCGTGATTACCCGCAGTTGGGCGACATTCGCGGGCGTGGGTTGATGCTCGGCGTGGAGTTGGTGGACCCGCAGGGCAAGGATGCGCTTGGCCAGCCGCTGGCCAACCGCGATCTGGCGGCCAAGGTGCAGCGAGAGTGCCTGAAGCGCGGGCTGATTCTGGAGCTGGGTGGGCGGCATGGCGCCGTGGTGCGTTTCCTGCCACCGTTGATCATCAGCGGCGAGCAGATCGATGAAGTGGCGCAGCGTTTTGCCGAGGCGTTCATCGCGGCAGTCTGACCGATAGCCGGGGGCGCACGGCGCCCTCGGCTGTCTCACGTCAATCAAAGGTTCGACCGGCCCGCCAATACCCCATCAACGTCAGGCATTCTCGCTGCAATCCACGTTCCTTGATCAGGTACCGGCGTATCTCCATCACCGTCGCCGATTCCCCCGCCACCCAGGCGTGAAACTCGCTGCTGTCGCTACTGGCCTGTTCCCACAGGATACGTGTATCAATATCCACGTCTTCCAGCTTCGCCCGTGGTGTGGCGTGCCCAAGCGGCAGGCTGGCCAGCTCGCGCACGGCGTGCTGCATGGCTTGGCCATGTGCGCAGCTCAGCCGTTCGCGCGGCAGCCAGCGCAGCGCAGTGGCATCGCCATGGCGCAGGTTCAGGCAATCCGCCTCCAGCGGCACCTCGATGAACGCGTGCACCGCCAGCTCGGGCTGGGTGTCGGCCAGTTGCTCCAGGATGCCGGCAATCGCCGGCAGTGCGGTTTCGTCACCTACCAACAGCACATTGCGCACGCCCTGGGGTGGCTTCCATTCATAACCGCCGGGGTCGCCCTCATAGGCCAGGTTGGGCGCGACTATCTGCAAACGGTCACCCACCTGCGCGTGGGTGGCCCAGGCCGAGGCGGGGCCGTTGACACCATGCAGCACGAAGTCGATATCCACCTCCAGCGCCTCACGGCGCAAGGCACGGATGGTGTAGGTGCGCATCGGCGGGCGCTGGGCCGGTGGCAGCGCGCTGTGCGCGGCCTTCCAGTGCAGGTCGTTGTTCAGGCTGGGCGGTGAGCCGTCGGGGGCGGGAAACAGCAGCTTGACCCGTTGGTCTGGGGCCAGGGTGGTCATTTCAACAACTTCTGGTCCGGTGAATACCAGCCGGGTGAGCGAAGGGCTGAGCGCGATCCGCCGCTTCAGCTGGATATTGAAGATTCGATAGCTGGGGCGTTTGCCGGGGAGCGCTTGAGTGACCCGCTTGCGCAGGTTGTTGGCCAGGGTGGAGAGCATCGCGAGGGCCGCCTTCTGGAGGATGGGTATGACCTTCAGACGAGTCGCCCACCCGGTGATTTAATCGCGCAGCCTGGGCTGCCGGCGGTGGCCGGGGCTTTGGCTAAATCAGCTCGCGGCTGTTTCGTCTTTGAGGGATGACTGGGCCCTGTGGTCCCGCTTCCTATCGCTAAGGACGCATTGCATGAATGCCGAAAACTCGTTGAAACTCGCTCGCCGCTTTATCGAACTGCCGCCGGAAAAACGCCGTTTGTTCCTGGCCGGGCTAAAGGCAGAGGGCGTCGATTTTTCCTTGTTTCCGATCCCTGCCGATGTTGCCTGCGATGACCGCGATGGGTTGTCCTACGCCCAGCGGCGTATGTCGTTTCTCTGGCAGCTGGACCCTCAGAGCGCTGCCTACAACCTGCCCATGGCTGTGCGCCTGAAGGGCAAGCTCGACCGCCAGGCCCTGCAGCAAGCGTTCGATCGCCTGGTTGCGCGCCACGAGAGCCTGCGTACGCGCCTGCGTACCCAGGGTGAGCATCTGTACCAGGAGGTCCTCGCTGCCGAGGCCGTTGCCATCGTCGAGCACGACCTCACCGCCCTGGCAGCGGCGCAACGCGAAGCCCGTGTCGCGTCACTGGCCGAAGCCCAAGCGCAGGCACCTTTCAACCTGCTGCAAGGGCCGCTGTTGCGCGTGAACCTGCTGCAACTGGCCACCGACGAGCACGTGCTGCTGCTTACCCTGCACCACATCGTGGCCGATGGCTGGTCGCTGAACGTGCTGATCGACGAGTTCGTGCGTTTGTACGATGCCGCCTGTCAGGGCAGCGAAGCGACCCTGCCGGCGCTGCCCATCCAGTACCGCGACTATGCGCTGTGGCAACGCAGCTGGCTGCAAGCCGGTGAGCAGGAGCGACAGCTGGGCTACTGGCGCGAGAAGCTGGGCGATGATCATGCCGTGCTTGAGCTGCCGCTCGACCATTCCCGTGTCGGCGCACCGAGCCATCGCGGCGCGCGGCGCGAGTTGCAGGTCGACCCAGCGCTTGCCGAGCGTCTCAGGGCGTTGGCCAGTGCCCAGGGGGTTACCCTGTTCATGGTGCTGCTGGCATCGTTCAAGCTGCTGCTGCAACGCTACAGTGGCCAGCGCGCCATCCGCGTCGGCGTTCCGGTCGCCAACCGCCACCGTACTGAAGTAGAAGGCTTGATCGGTTGCTTCATCAACACCCAGGTGCTGCATACCGATATCGACCCGCTCATGGATGTGAGCCAGCTACTTGGCCGGGTCAAAGACACCGCCCTGGGCGCCCAGGCGCACCAGGACCTGCCGTTCGAGCGCCTGGTCGAGGCGCTCGAACTGGATCGCAGCAGCGCGCAAAGCCCGTTGTTCCAGGTGCTGTTCAACCACCAGGCGGCCATCGCCGACGCCGGTCAGGTTCGCCTTGGCAGTGGGCTGACGCTGGAAAAAGTCGCCCTGGACAAGCACAGCGCTCGCTTCGACCTTTCCCTGGACACCTATGAAAGTGCCGGGCGTCTGCACGCGGTGTTCACCTATGCGCTGGATGTCTTCGAAGAAGCCACGATCATCGGTTTCGGCGAGGATTGGCTGCGACTGCTGGACGGACTGACCCAATCGCCCGCCACTGCGGTCGGCGAACTGCCCTTGGCGACCCAGGCGGTACAGCCGCTGGAGCCGCAAGCTGCCGGGGCGCAAACGCCCGGCCTGTGCGTCCATCACCTGGTCGAAACGGCCGCCAACCTCAACCTGCAAGGCCTTGCAGCGAGCGGCGACGCCGGTCGAATCAGCTATGCCACCTTGCAGGCACGCTCGGATGCCCTGGCCCACGCACTGCTGGCGCGAGGCGTACAGCTGGATCAGCGGGTCGGCGTGGTGGCCGACCGGTCCTGCGAGATGCTCATCGGCATCCTGGCCGTGCTCAAGGCCGGTGCCGCCTACCTGCCGCTGGACCCTGACCAGCCTCAGTCGCGCATCGACTTCATGCTTGCCGACAGCAAGGTCAAGTGGGTAGTGGGCCGAGCAGGGCAGATCAGCCTGCCTGAAGGCGTCGCAGCGATTGACGTGGAGGGCGACTACCCGTCTGCGTCGGCGCCCAAGGTGGCGGTCCATGCCGACAACCTTGCCTATGTCATCTACACCTCCGGCACCACCGGCAAGCCCAAGGGCGTCGCGGTCAGCCATGGCGCCTTGGTCAACTACGTGCGCGGCGTCAGCCAACGCCTGCCCATGGACCAGATCGGCAACCTGGCAATGGTCACCACGCCGGCGGCCGACCTTGGCCACACCATGCTGTTCGGTGCACTGTGCTACGGCAAGACCCTGCACATGCTGCCCAAGGAGACCGTGCTCGATGCCCAGGTCTTCGCCGCCTACCTGCAGGCGCATGCCATCGATGCACTGAAGATCGTCCCCTCGCACTTGCAGGCCATGCTCGCCGCAGGCGCCGAAGCCTTGCCACGGCGCTGCCTGGTGGTGGGGGGCGAAGCGTGCACTGCGGCGCTTCTGGGCCGCATCAAGGCCTTGGCGCCCGACCTCGACGTGATCAACCACTATGGTCCCACCGAGACAACGGTCGGCGTCCTTACCCATGCCCTGCAGGATCGCCCTGTGCTCGGCCAGCCGCTGGACAACCTGCGCGCCCATGCGCTGGACAGCTGCCTTCAACCCGTGCCCGGCAAGGCCAGGGGGGAGCTCTATATCGCCGGTGCAGGGCTTGCGCGTGGCTACCTGGGCCAGGCGGCGCTGACTGCCGAGCGCTTCGTGCCCGACCCCTGCGGCACCGAGGGTGCGAGGATGTACCGTACCGGCGACTGGGTACGCCTGAACGCTGACGGCGAATGCATTTTTGCCGGGCGCATCGATGGCCAGGTGAAGATTCGCGGCTACCGCGTCGAACTGGCCGAGATCGATGCCTGTCTGCGGCAGTTGCCGGGGATCGAAAGCGCCGTTGTGCGCGTGGTTGGCGAAGACGCCGATCGGCAGCTGGCCGCCTACCTGGTCCCGCAGCACTGGGCTGCGCAGGACGAAGCCCGTCAAGCTGTCGTCGACGGTATCCGGGCCGCGTTGAAGCTCGCCCTGCCCGAGCATCTGGTGCCGCATTACCTGATGCTGCTGCAGCATCTGCCGGTAACTCTCAATGGCAAGGTCGACGTCAAGGCATTGCCTGAGCCGGTCGCCGTCACAGCCCTTTACCGGGCTCCCGAGACCGCACTGCAGATGCAGGTCGCGGCCATTTGGGCCGACGTGTTGCAACAGGCCCAGGTCGGCCTCGACGACAATTTCTTCGCCTTGGGTGGCCATTCGCTGCTGGCCACTCAGGTGGTCTCGCGGATCAGGCAGCAACTGCGCCTGGACGTGGCCTTGCGGGTGCTGTTCGACACTGCCGACCTGTCCGGTTTCGTCGAGGCGCTGCAGGGGCTGGAGCAGGTCGCCGGAGGCGAGATCCAGGTGCTGGACCGGACGGTGCCGCTGCAGGTTTCGCACGCCCAGTATCGCCAGTGGATGTTCTGGAAGCTGCACCCGCAAAGCACTGCCTACAACACTCCCCTGGCCATCCGCTTGCAAGGCCAGGTGGACCGGGACGCGTTGCAGGCTGCGTTCGATGCGCTGGTGATGCGCCATGAATCCCTGCGCACGATCTTCGAAGAGCATGACGGCATCCCCCGGCAGCGCATACTGCCCGCAGCGTCGCCGTGCATCGAGTACCATGACCTCAGCACTGCCGACAGCCGGGCGCTGCAGCAGCGCCTACACGACGAGGCGCTTACGCCCTTCGATCTCGAACAGGGGCCGCTGATTCGGGTCAAGCTGTTCCAGGGTGGCCCGCAGGAGCAGGTGCTGACCGTGCTGTTGCACCACATCGTCTCGGACGGCTGGTCCATGAGCGTCATGGTCCGCGAGCTGGCTGCCGTCTACAACGCTCACACCACCGGCCAGTCGCTCGAACGCCAGGCGTTGGCGGTGCAGTACGCCGATTACGCCGCCTGGCAGCGCGAACGCCTGGCCTCGGGCGAGCTGCAGGCCCAGTTGGCATTCTGGAAAACCACGCTGGAAGACGATTTCGCAGTCCTCGAACTGCCTGCCGACCGTATTCGCCCTCAGGTCCAGAGCTACCGCGGCGGGCGCGTGGATGTGCTCCTGCCTGCCGCGCTCACCGCCGATCTGCAGCGCCTGGCGGTTGCCGCCAATGCCACGCTGTTCCATGTGTTCCTGGCCTCGTTCGCACTGCTGCTGTCGCGCTACAGCGGGCGCGAAACGCTCAACATCGGCATGCCGGTGACCAACCGCAATCGCCTTGAGCTGGAGGGGCTGATCGGTTTCTTCGTCAACACACTGGTCGCTCGCGTGGCGGTCGATCCGTTGCAGTCCTTCAGGCATTTGTTGCTGGCGGTCAAGGAGACCACCCTGCAGGCTCAGGCGAACAAGGACATCCCCTTCGATGTGCTGGTGGAAGCGCTCAAACCCGAGCGGGGGTTGGGCCACAACCCGCTGTTCCAGGTCATGTACAACCACCTGAGCGACCTTGGCGAGCGGGTCTCCGGCGACAGCGTGCAAGGGCTGCGTGTCGAGGAGGTCGACCTGGTCGAGCACACCACGCAGTTCGACCTGTCGCTGGACACCCTCGAACGCAGCGAGGGTGTGATCGCCTCCTTCGGCTATGCATCGGACCTGTTCGACGTCGAGCGTATCGAACGCCTGGCATCGGTCTGGGTCAACCTGCTGGGCGCCCTGGCCAGTAACGCGGCATTGCCGGTGGCCGAGCTGCCTCTGCTTTCGGCTGCCCAGCACAAGCTGGCACTTGAAGCCGTCGACCCGGCCCCCTTGCGTTTCGCCGAAGGCCTCGGCGTGCATCAGCTGTTCGAGGCGCAGGTGCTGCGCGCACCGGAGGCTACGGCGCTGGTCCTCGATGATCAGGCGTTGACGTATCAGGTACTCAACCGCCGCGCCAACCAGCTGGCCCACAAGCTGCGCGAGCTTGGCGTGGGGCCTGAGGTGCGTGTTGGCATCGCCGTGGAACGCAGCCTGGACATGGTGGTAGGCCTGCTTGGCATTCTCAAGGCCGGTGGTGCCTATGTGCCGCTCGACCCGCAATACCCGCAGGAGCGCCTGCGTTTCATGGTGCAGGACAGCGGTGTTCACCTGCTCCTGACCCAGCCCCACCTGACACCGATGCTGCCGGTTTCCACAGCGGTGACCTGCCTTGAAATGCAGGCGGATGAGCACTGGCTGGGCAACTACAGTACGGCCAACCCGGTGAGCCTGACCGTCCCCGACAACCTGGCTTATGTGATCTACACCTCCGGGTCCACCGGCAAGCCCAAAGGTGTGGCCGTCGCTCATCGGGCGCTGTCGGTGTTCTGCAGCGTGGCGGCTGACTATTCGCGGCTCGATGCCAGTGATCGGGTGCTGCAGTTCGCCACGGTCAACTTCGACGGCTTTGTCGAGCAGCTCTACCCGGCCTTGTGTTGCGGTGCCCGGGTCGTCATGCGCGGCTCGCAGCTGTGGGACATCGAAACCCTCAAGCAGGCCATCGTCACCCACGGCATCACCGTGGCGGACCTGACCACCGCCTACTGGCGCATGCTGGCGGCGGAAAAGCTGCCCGCCGGTGCCTGCGCGTCGCTGCGTCAGGTGCACGTGGGCGGTGAAGCCATGCCGATGGAAAGCCTTGGCGACTGGTACGCCAGCGGATTGCAGCAGGCACGTCTGCTCAATACCTATGGGCCTACCGAAGCGACGGTGGTAACCACCGTGCAGGACTGTGCAGGTTTGCAGCCTGGTGCCGGTGGCAAGGCCATCGTGCCGATCGGGCGGGCGGTGGGCGGCAGGGTGACCTATGTCTGTGACGATGGCCTTGTCCTGGCCCCGGCCGGTTGGGTGAACGAACTGCTGATCGGTGGTCGCGGCTGTCTCGCCCGTGGCTATTTCAACCGCCCTGCGCTGACCGCCGAGCGCTTCATTCCCGACCCGTTCGACCCGGTCGGCGGCGGCCGTCTGTACCGTACCGGCGATCTGGCAAGCGCCCGTGTCGAGGGTGTTCTCGACTATGTCGGTCGCATCGACCATCAAGTCAAGATTCGCGGCCTGCGCATCGAACTGGGCGAGATCGAAGCGCGACTGCAAGAGCATGCCAGGGTGCGTGAAGCACAGGTCATCGACATCGACGGGCCCACCGGCAAGCAACTGGTCGCCTATCTGGTGATCGAGGGCGGTGTTGAACCGCAGGATGCGCTGCGTGAAAACCTGGCAAGCCACCTCAAGGCTGCATTGCCGGACTACATGGTTCCGGCGCACCTGATGTTCCTCGGCCAATTGCCGCTGACGCCGAACGGCAAGCTGGACCGCAAGGCGCTGCCAAGGCCCGACCTGAGCCTCGAACAGCCAGCCTATGTGCCCGCTCGCAGCGAACGTGAAAAACAGATTGCAGCCATCTGGGCCCAGGTACTCAAGGTTGAACGCATCGGCCTGACCGACCATTTCTTCGAACTGGGCGGGCATTCGTTGCTGGCTACCCAGGTCACCTCGCGCATTCGCCAGGCCCTGGGCCTGGAAATACCCCTGCGCACGCTTTTCGAAGCCCCGGTGCTGGCTGATTTCGTCGCCTTGACAGGGCAGGGCACGCACGCGGCTGCCCTGGCGTTGCAGCCGGTCGACCGCACCCAGCCGTTGGCCTTGTCTTATGCCCAGCAGCGGCAGTGGTTCTTCTGGCAGATGGCCCCTGAAAGTACCGCCTACAACATGGCCACGGTCTTGCGACTGCGCGGCGAGCTGGATGTCGAGGCACTGCGCCTGAGTTTCGAAGCGCTGATCGCGCGGCACGAGACCCTGCGTACCACCTTCCGCCAGGCCGGTGACCAAGCCCTGCAGGTGATCCACCCGGCGCAGCCGTTCAGCTTGGCCTGCGAAGGGGTCGAACCGTGCGAGGGAGACGAACAGGCCGCGCTGCTCAAGCGCCTGGTCGAGGCAGAGACGCAACGTCCCTTCGATTTGGAGCACGGGCCGTTGCTGCGCGTGAAACTGTTGCGGGTGACCGAGGATGACCATGTCCTGGTACTGACCTTGCACCATATCGTCTCCGATGGCTGGTCGATGCCGGTGATGGTCGATGAGCTGGTGCAGCTGTACCAAGGGCGGCGCAACGGGCAGGCGGCGCAGTTGCCTGCGCTGCCTGTCCAGTACGCCGACTACGCCGTATGGCAGCGGCAGTGGATGGAAGCCGGCGAGCGTGAGCGCCAGTTGGCCTACTGGAAGGCCCAACTGGGGGACCGGCAGCCGGTACTCGAACTGCCCGGCGATCGCCCGCGCCCGGCTAACCAGGACTTCGCCGGCGCCAGTTTCGCCATCGACCTGGACCGCGACCTCGTGCACGCGCTCAAGGCACTGGCCCAGCAGCAGGGCGTCAGCCTGTTCATGCTGCTGTTGGCCAGCTTCCAGACCCTGTTGCACCGCTATTCGGGGCAGGACGACATTCGCGTCGGCGTGCCGATCGCTAACCGTAACCGCCTGGAAACCGAACGCCTGATCGGCTTCTTCGTCAATACCCAGGTGCTCAAGGCCGAGTTCGACCTGCACACCACCTTCAGCCAGCTGCTTGAGCAAACGCGTCAGACGGCCCTGGCGGCCCAGGCTCATCAGGATCTGCCGTTCGAGCAGTTGGTCGAGGCGCTGCACCCTGAGCGCAGTCTGAGCCACAGCCCGCTGTTCCAGGCGCTCTACAATCACCAGACCGAACAGCGGGGGCAGGTGCGCAGCCTGCCCGGGCTGGAAGTTCAAGGCATGGCCTGGGAGCGCTATACCGCACAGTTCGACCTCACCCTTGATACCTTCGAGCATGCCGAGGGGCTGGGCGCTTCGCTGGTCTACGCCACGTCGCTGTTCGACCGCCCGCGCATCGAGGCGCTGGCGCAGCATTGGTGCAACCTGCTGGCCGACATCGTGCGTCAGCCCCATCAGCGTGTCGCCGAGCTGGCGATGCTGGGCAGCCAGGAGCGTGAACAACTGTTGGCAAGGTGGGACCAGACTGGCGACGACCATCCGGACGACCGTTTCGTCCATCAACTGTTCGCAGACCAGGTTGCCCGCACGCCCGAAGCCATCGCAATCCGCTTCGACGATCAACGCCTGAGCTACCGCCAACTCGATGCGCAGGCCAATCGCCTGGCGCACCGCTTGATCGAGCAAGGGGTCGGCCCAGAGGTCAGGGTGGTCATCGCCATGCGCCGCTCCACCGACATCATGGTGGCGTTCATGGCAGTGCTCAAGGCAGGTGGCGTGTATGTGCCGTTGGACATCGCCTATCCGCAGGACCGCCTGCGCTACATGATGCAGGACTGTGCTGCGGCCTTGGTGCTGACGCAGAGCGATGTGCTGGGCACGCTGCCGATCCCCCACGGGTTGCCGACGCTGTCGGTGGACCTGCCGGCCGCCTGGCAGCAAGGCCCGGACACGGCGCCCGAGGTGGCGCTGTCAAAGCACAACCTTGCCTATGTGATCTACACCTCGGGCTCGACCGGCATGCCCAAGGGTGTCGCAGTGGCGCACGGGCCTCTGGCCTCGCACATTCTGGCCAACGGTGAACGCTATGAAACCGGCCCGCAGGATTGCGAGTTGCACTTCATGTCCTTCGCCTTCGATGGCGCCCATGAGGCCTGGATGCACCTGCTGATCAACGGCGCCAGTGTGCTGGTGCGTGACGACAGCCTGTGGCTGCCCGAGCAGGCCTACGCCGAGATGCACCGGCATGGCGTGACCATTGCCGTGTTCCCGCCGGTCTATCTGCAACAGCTGGCCGAGCATGCCCTGCGCGTGGGCAACCCACCACCGGTGCGAATCTACTGCTTCGGTGGTGATGCCGTACCGCAAGCCGGATACGAGCTGGCCTGGCAGGCCCTGCGCCCGCAATACATCTTCAACGGCTACGGGCCGACCGAAACCGTGGTCACACCGTTGCTCTGGAGCGCATCGCCAGGCGATACCTGCGGCGCGGCCTACGCGCCTATCGGCCGCCTGGTCGGGCGCCGCCGCAGTTATGTCCTCGACGCAAGCCTCAACCTGGTGCCGTTGGGGCACAGTGGCGAACTTTTCCTCGGCGGGCTCTGCCTGGCGCGTGGCTATCTCGACCGGCCAAGCCTGACCGCCGAGCGCTTCGTCCCCGACCCGTTCGCCGCGAACGGCGAGCGCGTCTACCGCAGTGGTGACCTGACTCGCACCCGCGCCGACGGTCTGGTTGACTACCTGGGGCGCATCGACCACCAGGTCAAGATCCGCGGTTTCCGTATCGAGCTTGGCGAGATCGAGGCGCGGTTGCAGGATCACCCGGCGGTGCGCGAAAGTGTGGTCATCGACATCCAGGGGCCAGGCGGCAAGCAGCTTGCCGCGTATCTGGTCAGTGCGGATGTGCAGCTCGACGACCTGCCGGGGCAGAGCCTGCTGCGCAGCGAACTGCGCGATCACCTCAAGGCGACCTTGCCGGACTACATGGTACCCACGCACCTGGTGTTCCTCGACAAGTTACCGCTCACGCCCAATGGCAAGCTGGACCGCAAGGGCCTGCCAGCGCCTGACGTCACTCAGCTGCAGCAGGTGTACGTGGCACCTCGAAACGCGCTGGAGCAGACCATCGCCGGGATCTGGGCGGATGTTCTGAAAGTCGACAAGGTGGGGCTGTCCGACAACTTCTTCGAACTGGGTGGCGACTCCATCATTTCGATCCAGGTGGTCAGCCGCGCGCGCCAGGCGGGTATCCGCTTCACCCCCAAAGAGCTGTTCCAGCACCAGACCGTCCAAGGGCTGGCCTCGGTCGCCAGGCAAGGGGACGAAGGCGGATTGCTGATCGAGCAGAAGGCTGCCACTGGCCAGACCCTGCTGCTGCCGATCCAGCAATCGTTCTTCGAGCAGGACATTGCCCAGCGCCACCACTGGAACCAGGCGCTGTTGCTCAAGGCAGGTCAGGCGCTCGACAGCCAGGCACTGGAGCAAGCGCTTCAGGCTTTGGTGATCCACCATGACGCGCTGCGCCTGCGCTTCGATTGTGCAGAGGGTCAATGGACGGCTCGTTACGGTTCGCCAGAGCCACAGCAAGGTCTGCTGTGGCAGGCTACTGTGGCGGATGCCGAAGCGCTTGAAGCGTTGTGCAATGACGTTCAGGGTAGCCTTGATCTGCAGCGTGGCCCGTTGCTGCGGGCATTGCTGGCAACCCTCGCGGATGGCAGCCAGCGCGTGTTGCTGGCGATCCATCACCTGGTGGTGGACGGGGTGTCCTGGCGGGTGCTGCTGGAAGACCTGCAAACCGCCTACCACCAGTTGCACGCCGGCAAGCCACTCGACCTGCCTGCCAAGACCAGCTCGACCCAGGCGTGGGCTGCGCACTTGCAGCGCTACGCACGCAGCGAAACGCTGCAGGCGCAGCTGGCTTACTGGCAGGCGCAACTCGGCCAGGCTGATGCAGACCTGCCTTGCGACAACCCAGGTGGCTCGTTGCATGGCATGCATGTCGGCACCGCCCGCACCCGTCTTGACCCGGCCAGTACCCGGCAACTGCTGCAACAGGCACCTGCTGCCTACCGTACGCAGGTCAACGACCTGCTGCTGACCGCACTGGCCCGCGTCATCGCACGCTGGACCCAGCGCAGCGACGTGCTCGTGCAACTGGAGGGGCATGGCCGCGAAGAATTGTTCGATACCGTTGACCTGACGCGGACCGTGGGCTGGTTCACCAGCGTGTTCCCGGTGCGGCTGAGCCCGGAGCAGACGCTTGATGCGTCGATCAAGCGGATCAAGGAACAGCTGCGGTCGATCCCCGACAAAGGCCTGGGCTACGGTGCCCTGCGCTACCTGGGCGATGAGCAGGCCCGCGCGGCGCTTGCGCAGTTGCCGAACCCACACATCACCTTCAACTACCTGGGGCAGTTCGACGGCAGCTTCGCGCCAGGTTCGGACGCCGATGCGTCGGCGTTCCTGGTGCCCGCTGGCGAAAGCGCCGGCGCCAGCCAGAGCAGCGAAGCGCCGCTGGACAATTGGTTGTCGATCAATGGCCAGGTCTATGCCGGTGAGCTGAACCTTGAGTGGACCTTCAGCCGCGACATGTTCAACGTTGACACGGTGCAGCGCCTGGCCGACCAGTTCGCTGCCGAGCTCAAGGCGATTGTCGAGCATTGCCTGGCGGATGCCCACGCAGGTTTGACGCCTTCGGATGTTCCGCTGGCCGGGCTGACCCAGGCCCAACTGGACAGCCTGCCTGTTCCGGCGGCGCTGGTCGAAGACCTCTATCCCCTTGCGCCCATGCAGCAGGGCATGCTGTTCCACAGCCTGTTCGAGCAAGGCGGGGGGCATTACATCAACCAGATGCGCGTTGACGTCAAAGGGCTCGACGTACCACGCTTCAGGCTCGCCTGGCAGGCCGCTGTCGATCGCCATGAGGTGCTCAGGGCCAACTTCGTGACCTGCTTCCAGCACCCGCTGCAGGTCATTCGCAGGCAGCTCGAATTGCCGTTCACGTACCTGGACTGGGCCGGCATCGCCGAGCAGGGTGCGGCCGTGGACAGCTGGGCCGAAGCCGATCTGCGCAAGGGCTTCGACCTGCAGCATGACCCCCTGCTGCGCCTGGCGGTTATCCGCACCAGCGAAGCATCGTGCCATCTGGTTTTCACCAGTCATCACATTCTGATGGATGGCTGGAGCAATGCGCAGTTGCTCGCTGAGGTGCTCCAGGCTTATGCCGGGGTGCCGAACGGTGGGGTGACGGGCCGCTATCGCGATTACATCGAATGGCTGCAGCGCCAGGATGCCGGGCAAGCTCAGGCCTTCTGGCAGCAGCAGTTGCATGACCTGAACGAGCCTACGCGCCTGGCACTGGCCATGCGTCAGGACAAGGCCCGCCTGGGTACCGGCTACGGTGAACACCAGCAGCGTTTGAGCGAGCAGCAGACGCAGGCGCTGGCTGCCTTTGCCCGGCAGCAGCGGGTGACCGTCAATACCTTGGTGCAAGCGGCTTGGCTGCTGCTTCTGCAGCGTTACACCGGGCAATCGTGCGTGAGCTTCGGCGCGACGGTATCCGGTCGCCCGGCGGAGCTGCGCGGTGTCGAGCAACAGCTGGGGCTGTTCATCAACACGCTGCCGGTGGTCGCCAACCCGCGTCCGCAGCAGCGGGTGGCGCAATGGGTGCAGCAACTGCAGGTGCAGAACCTGGCGCTGCGCGAATACGAGCACAGCCCCTTGTACGATATCCAGCGCTGGGCCGGATCGGGTGGGGAAGGGCTGTTCGATACCTTGCTGGTGTTCGAGAACTACCCGGTCGGCGATGCCCTGCAGCAGGGCGCACCCGCCGGGCTCGTGTTCGGCAACGTGCGCGGGCATGAACAGTCGAGCGTGCCGCTGACCTTGGCGATTGGCGCAGGTACGCACCTGTCGGTGCACTACAGCTACGACCGCCAGTGTTTCACGCAAGAAAGCATCGCGCAGATCGCCCGCCACTTCGGCACGCTGTTGCAGGCGCTGGTCAGTGGCGCAGATCAGAGGCTGGGTGACCTGGCAATGACGACCGAGGACGAGGACCTGCAAGACCTCGCTCATCGACACGGTGATGCCTTGTCGCTTTCGGACGCGCCTTGTGTGCACCTGTTGATCGAAGCGCAGGCCGCTCGCACGCCGAACGCCACCGCGCTGATTTTCGGCGACCAGCACCTGACCTATCAGCAGCTCAACCGGCGTGCCAACCAGTTGGCGCACCACCTTCGCGAACGCGGGGTGGGCCCGGATGTGCTGGTAGGGGTCGCACTCGAGCGCGGCCTGGAGATGGTGATCGGTCTGCTTGCCATCTTGAAGGCAGGCGGTGCGTATGTGCCGCTGGACCCTCTCTACCCCCGTGATCGCCTGGCTTACATGATGCAGGACAGTCAGGCTCGTCTGTTGCTGTCCCAGGCTTCGCTGGCGGATCGCCTGCCGCAGGGCGGGACGGCCGAAGTCTTGCTGCTTGACCGGTTGCAGCTGCGAGACGACGCTGATGGGAATCTGGACAATGTCACCGCGCCGGGCAACCTGGCACTGAGCATCTACACCTCGGGATCCACGGGGTTGCCCAAAGGTGTGCTGATCGAGCACCGCAATGTCACGGCGCTGATCGGCTGGGCGCGCACGGTCTACACCACGCAGGACCTGCAAGGCGTGCTGGCATCGACGTCCATCTGTTTCGACCTGTCGGTATGGGAGCTGTTTGTCACGCTGGCTGCGGGTGGCTACGCGGTGCTCGCGCAGAATGCGCTGGAACTGCCCTACCTGGCGGCGCGAGAACGCGTACGCCTGGTCAACACCGTGCCCTCGGCCATCAAGGCACTGCTCGACGCCGGTTCGTTGCCTGCGAGCGTGCGCATTGTCAACCTGGCAGGCGAACCCTTGCGGCAGCCAGTGGTGGACAGGCTCTATGCGCTGGGCCATGTGGAACATGTCTACGACCTGTACGGCCCGTCCGAAGACACCACCTATTCCACCTGGACCCGCCGTGAGTCCGGTGGGCGAGCCAATATTGGCCGGCCTATCGCGAACACGACAGCGTATACGCTGGACATCAATGGCAAATCCATGCCGTCCGGGGTTGCGGGCGAGCTCTGCCTTACCGGTGCCGGTCTTGCCCGGGGCTATCTGGGGCGTCCGGCACTGACCGCGGAGAAATTCCTGCCCGATCCTTTCGATACTTCCGAGCATGGCGGAGGCCGTCTGTACCGGACAGGTGATCTGGCGTCCTATCGCAACGACGACATGATCGAGTACATCGGGCGTATCGATCATCAGGTGAAGATCCGTGGCTTCCGCATCGAGCTGGGCGAGATCGAACTCAAGCTGCTTGCGCATCCCGCCATTCGCGAAGCGGTGGTGATCGATAGCGAAGGCCCGGGTGGGCGGCAACTGGTCGCGTACCTTGTGGCTGATGCGTGCATGCAGGCGCTTCGCGACACCCTGCGTGAGTACCTGAAGGCCATGCTCCCGGAATACATGGTCCCGGCGCACTTCGTCGCGCTGGACGCTCTGCCACTGACCCCCAATGGCAAGTTGGACCGCAAAGCCCTGCCTGCACCGGATGCAAACACGCTTCAGCAAGGTTTCGTGGCGCCTTGCAGCGAACTTGAAGTGCAGGTGGCAGCGATCTGGGCCGATGTGCTGAAGCTTGAAAGGGTCGGCATGAACGACAACTTCTTCGAGCTGGGCGGGCATTCGCTGCTGGCAGTCCAGGCGACCCAGCGCGTGCAGTTGCTGCTGGGGCTGGAGGTGCCGCTTTCGGCCCTGTTCGGTGCCGGGCGACTTGCGGACTACGTGGCGACGATGGCTGAGCTGGCGCCTGCCAGCGCAGCGGATGTCGATGAGTTGAGTGATTTCCTGGCAGAACTGGAGAGTGTTTGAAATGACGGCCCAGAACATCGAGCTGGTTAAACGGTTCCTGCATCTGCCACTGGAGCAGCGCAAGCAATTCTTTGAAAAGATGCAGTCCAAGGGCATGAGCTTCGCTCGGCTGCCGATCCCGCGGATACGGGACGAATGGGGGCCCATCGGGTTGTCGTATGCCCAGCAGCGCCAGTGGTTCCTTTGGCAGTTCGAGCCCGAAAGCGCGGCCTACAACATCAGCATGGCCCTGCGTTTCAGGGGCGCATTGGACCCCGCGCTTCTGCAGCGTAGCCTTGAAGACCTGGTGCACCGCCACGAAAGCCTGCGCACCGCTTTTGCCCAGGACGGCGACCAGCCTGTGCAGGTCATTGAACCGAGTGTGCGGGTGGAAATTGTACGGGAGCCCTTTGCAGCGGCACCAGACGCTGATTTTGCCGAGCGCCTTGAACGTCGCATCGAAGAAGAGGCCGGCCAGCCTTTCGACCTGGGGCAGGCGCCCCTGTGGCGGGTAAGGCTGCTGCAGGTGAAGGAGGCCGACCATGTGCTGATCCTGGTCATGCACCATATCGTCTCCGATGGCTGGTCGATGCCGATACTGCTGGACGAGTGGATCCGCAGCTACGAGGGGCATCGCCTTGGCCAGCCGGCGTCGTTGCCGGAACTGCCGATCCAGTATGCCGACTATGCCATCTGGCAACGCCGGTGCATGGAAGCGGGCGAGCTGGCGCGTCAGCTGGCGTACTGGGAGGCCGAGCTGGGGGGGGAGCAGCCAGTGCTGGAACTACCGATCGACCGTCCTCGCCCGGCCGTGCAGAGCCGGGCAGGTGCAAGCCTGGATCTCAGCCTGGACGACACACTGTGTGCCGGCCTCAAACAGCTGGCGCGTGATCGGGGCGTGACAGTGTTCATGCTCCTGCTGGCCAGCTACCAGACCTTGCTGCACCGCTACAGCGGGCAGAACGATATCCGTGTCGGCATACCCACGGCCAACCGCAATCGAATGGAGACCGAAGGCCTGATCGGCTTTTTCGTCAACACCCAGGTACTCAAGGCGGACTTCGATCTGGGGATGACCTTCACTGAACTGCTTGAGCAGACTCAGCGACGCGTCTCGGGTGCCCAGGCCCATCAGGACCTGCCGTTCGAGCAGCTGGTCGAAGCCTTGCAGCCAGAGCGCAGCCTCAGCCATAGCCCGTTGTTCCAGGTCATGTTCAACCACCAGACCGAAGCGCGCGGGCAGGGGCGGCAGCTGCCTGGCTTGGCTGTCGAGACGCTGAACTGGGAACGCGGGACCGCGCAGTTCGACCTGACGCTGGAGACCGTGGAGCACGAGGCAGGGATCGCGGTGTCGCTGACCTACGCAACCGCGCTGTTCGACGAAGCCACCATTGACCAGCTCGCCGGGCACTGGCAGGGCCTGTTGGCCGCCATCGTCGCCCAGCCGCAGCAGCGCATCGCCGAGCTGCCGCTGTTGAATGTCGCGCAGCAGCAACAGGTGGTCTACGACTGGAACCGCACCCACGCCGACTACCCGCTGGAGCAGTGCCTGCAGCAACTGATCGAGGCGCAAGTTGCCGCCACCCCGGACGCACCGGCGCTGGTGTTTGCCGAACAGGCCCTGAGCTACCGTGAGCTGAACCGGCGCGCCAACCAGCTGGCACACAAGCTGCGCGAACAGGGCGTGGGGCCGGACGTTCTGGTGGGCATTGCCGCCGAGCGCAGCGTGGAGATGGTCATCGGCCTGCTGGGCATCCTCAAGGCCGGTGGCGCCTATGTGCCGCTGGACCCGGAATACCCGGCCGAGCGCCTGGCCTACATGATGCAGGACAGCGGCATCGGCCTGCTGCTGACGCAAGCCCACCTGCTGGCGCAGTTGCCGGTACCCGAAGGTGTGCAGCCACTGCTGCTCGAACCGCTGCCGGGCTACAGCGACGCCGACCCGGTGCACCACACCCGCCCGGGCAACCTGGCCTACGTGATCTACACCTCCGGCTCCACCGGCCGGCCCAAGGGCGCGGGCAACAGCCATCGCGCCCTGGTCAACCGCCTGTGCTGGATGCAGCAGGCCTATGGCCTGGATGCCGGCGATACGGTGCTGCAGAAGACTCCGTTCAGTTTCGATGTCTCGGTCTGGGAGTTCTTCTGGCCGTTGCTTGCCGGCGCACGCCTGGCCGTGGCGCAACCGGGCGAGCACCGTGATCCGGAGCGCCTGGTGGAGGTGATCAGGCAGTACGCGGTGACCACGCTGCACTTTGTCCCGTCGATGCTGCAGGCGTTCATGGGCAGCGCCGAGGTCGAGCGCTGCAGCAGTCTCAAGCGCGTGGTGTGCAGCGGCGAAGCCTTGCCTGCAGAGCTGGCGCAACAGACCCTGGCACGCCTGCCTGGCGCACAGTTGTACAACCTCTACGGCCCGACCGAAGCAGCCATCGATGTCACCCACTGGACCTGCCGTCCGGGCGACAGCGGCGTGCCGATTGGCCGCCCGATCGACAACCTGAAAACCCACATCCTCGGCGCGGGGCTGCAGAGTGTGGCCCCGCGCGCGGCTGGCGAGCTGTACCTGGGCGGCATCGGCCTGGCCCGTGGCTATCACCGTCGCCCGGCGCTGACGGCCGAACGCTTCGTCCCGGACCCCTTCGACAACACGGCACAAGGCGGCGGTCGCCTGTACCGTACCGGTGACCTGGCGCGCTACCGGGCCGACGGGGTGATCGACTACAAGGGCCGCCTCGATCACCAGGTGAAAATCCGCGGGTTGCGCATCGAGCTGGGCGAGATCGAGACGCGCCTGCTCGAGCAGCCGAGCGTACGCGAGGCGGTGGTGCTGGACATCGACGGGCCGGGGGGCAAGCAGCTGGCCGCGTACCTGGTCATGGCCGGCGACCTGCCGAGCGACCCACAGCAACAGCACGCGCTGCGCGGCGAACTGCGCGAGCACCTCAGGCTCGGCCTGGCCGACTACATGGTCCCGACCCACTTGCTGTTCCTCGAACGCCTGCCGGTGACGGCCAACGGCAAGCTGGACCGCAAGGCCCTGCCCAAGCCCGATGCCAGTGTGCTGCAGGACAGCTACGTGGCCCCGCGCAACACGCTGGAGCAACAGATCGCGACGATCTGGGCCGAGGTGCTGAAGCTCGATCAGGTCGGCGTGACGGACAACTTCTTCGAACTGGGAGGGGACTCGATCATCTCGATCCAGGTCGTCAGCCGGGCAAGGCAGGCCGGTATCCGCTTCACGCCCAAGGCGCTGTTCCAGCATCAGACCGTACAAGACCTGGCCTCGGTGGCCACGCGCATGGAAGGCAACGGTCCGCAGATCGACCAGGCGCCGGTGATCGGTGAGACACGCTTGCTGCCGATCCAGCAGGCGTTTCTCGAGCAGTCGATCGCCGAGCCACATCACTGGAACCAGGCGGTCCTGCTGACCTCGACCAAGGTCATCGAGAGCACCGCGCTGGAGAAGGCCTTGCACACGCTGCTCGAGCATCACGATGCGTTGCGCCTGCGCTTCACGCCACCCCAGGGCGCGGGCGCATGGCACGCCGCTCATTGTGCGCCGGGCGACGTCGACGCCGGGTTGCTGTGGGCCGAGACCCTGACCGATCCGGACGCGCTACACGCCCTGTGCGAGCACGCGCAGCGCAGCCTGAACCTGCAACAGGGGCCGCTGTTGCGCGGTGTGTTGGCGACCCTGCCCGATGGCAGCCAGCGCCTGCTGCTGGTGATCCATCACCTGGCGGTGGATGGCGTGTCCTGGCGCATTCTCCTGCAAGACCTGCAAACCGCCTATGACCGTCACGTGGCAGGTCAGCCTGCCGTGTTGCCCGCCAAGACCACCTCGACCAAAGCCTGGGCCGAACGGCTGCAGGCCTACGCGCAAAGCGATGCGCTGCAGGCAGAGCTCGGCTATTGGCAGTCGCAGTTGCAAGGGGTTGACCCGCAACTGCCTCTGGACAGGGCGGATGGATCGTTGCATGGCCGCCACGGCGCGACGGTGCATGTGCGCCTGGACCGGCAGCAGACCTTACGGCTGTTGCAACAGGCGCCGACGGCATATCGCACCCAGGTCAACGACTTGCTGCTGACCGCACTGGCCCGGGTGGTTGCCCGTTGGACCCAACGCGAAGACGTGCTGGTGCAACTGGAAGGACACGGCCGTGAAGACCTGTTCGATGCAGTCGACCTGACGCGGACGGTCGGCTGGCTGACCAGCCTCTTCCCCGTGAAGCTGACCGCTGCGGCGGACCTGGGCGCCTCCATCAAGCAGATCAAGGAGCAACTTCGCGCCATCCCCGACAAGGGCATCGGCTTTGGCGCGCTGCGCTATCTTGGAGATTCGCACGCGCACAATGTGCTGGCTGGCCTGCCAGTGCCCCCCATCACCTTCAATTACCTGGGGCAGCTTGACAGTACCTTTGCCGAAGGCGCGGGCCCGGGCACCGAGCGATTCCTGCAGCCAGCCAGCGAAAGCAGCGGCGCAAGCCAGTCTGCCGAGGCCCTGCTGGAAAACCTGCTGTCGATCAACGGGCAGGTCTATGCCGGTGAGTTGAGCCTGGCCTGGACCTTCAGCCAGGCCATGTTCGACCGCGCCACGGTCCAGGCCCTGGCCGACGACTACGTGACCGAACTCCAGGTGTTGATCGACCATTGCGTCAGCCAGGGCGCGGTCGGCCTGACACCGTCCGATGTGCCGCTGGCTGCGCTGGACCAGGCCCAGCTGGATGCGTTGCCGATCCCGGCGGGCGCAATCGATGACATCTATCCGCTCTCGCCCATGCAGCAGGGCATGCTATTTCACACGGTCTTCGAGCAGGGCCAGGGTGAGTACGTCAATCAGATGCGAGTCAACGTCTCGGGGTTGGATATCGAGCGTTTCAAGCGCGCCTGGCAGGCAATGCTGGATCGACACGACGTATTGCGCGCCGCATTCGTCGCCCATCTGGAACGCCCGGTGCAGGTGATTCGCAAGCAGGTCGAGTTGCCGTTCGAGGTGCTTGACTGGGCCGACCAGGACGACCTCGAGGGGCGTCTGGATGCCTGGGCCGAGGCGGATCGTCGGCGTGGCTTCGACTTGCATGCCGCACCGTTGCTGCGACTGACGGCCATCCTGACAGGCAGCGGCGGGCATCACCTGATTTTCACCAGCCACCATATCCTGATGGATGGCTGGAGCAATGCGCAGCTGCTGGGCGAGGTGCTGCAACACTACGCAGGCGTTGCCCTGGAGCGCCCGGCAGGCCGCTACCGCGACTATATCGAGTGGCTGCAGCGCCAGGACGCCGGGCAGAGCGAGACGTTCTGGCGTCAGCAATTGCTGCACCTCACCGAGCCCACGCGCCTGGCTCAGGCGCTGCGTCAGGATCGCAGCCGCGTTGACACTGGCCATGGCGAACATCATCAGACGCTCGACCCGGCGTGCTTCCAGGCGTTGAGCGCGTTTGCCAGGCAACGGCGGGTGACGGTCAATACCTTGCTGCAGGCCGCCTGGCTACTGCTGTTGCACCGCTATACCGGCCAGGAAGGCGTGGCATTTGGTGCCACGGTTGCCGGACGGCCGGCAGACCTGCGTGGAGTCGAGCAGCAGTTGGGCCTGTTCATCAACACCTTGCCGGTGGCTGGCAGGCTGCAGCCTGACCTGCGGGTGGGGGAGTGGGTCGAACGTCTGCAGGCGCAGAACCTGAGCATGCGCGAACATGAGCACACGCCCCTCTATGACATTCAGCGTTGGGCGGGCTCGGCCGGTGAGCAGCTGTTCGACACGTTGCTGGTGTTCGAGAACTACCCGGTCGGTGAAGTCCTGCAGCAGGGTTCCAGCGCAGGCCTGGTGTTTTCGGGCACGCAGAATCGCGAGCGGACCAACTATCCGTTGACGCTGATGATCGAGTCGGGCAATGCGCTGACGATTCATTACCACTACGACCGCAGCCACCTCGGCGACACCGGCGTCGAACAGATCGCCCGGCACTTTGCCAATCTGCTGCACGCGCTGGTGCAACACGCCGATACCCCTGTCGGTGAACTGCAGATGCTCGATGACCAGGAACAACAGCGCATCGTCCACGACTGGAACCGTACCCAGATGCAGTACCCGCAGGCGCACTGCCTGCCCGCGCTGTTCGAAATGCAAGTTGCGCGTACCCCTGAGGCCCCGGCACTGCGGTTTGCCGAACAGACCTTGAGCTACCGTGAGCTCAACCAGCGAGCCAACCGGCTGGCGAGCAAGTTGCGCACCTTGGGCGTCGGGCCAGATGTGCTGGTCGCGATTGCCGTCGAACGGTCGGTGGAAATGGTCGTGGGCCTGCTGGCGATTCTCAAGGCCGGCGGCGCCTATGTGCCACTGGACCCGGAATACCCCCGCGAGCGCCTGGCGTACATGATGGAGCAGAGTGGGGCGCACTTGTTGCTGACCCTCAGTCATTTGCTGCCGCAGCTGCCCACGCACGGCGCGCAGGCCTGGTGCCTGGACAGCGACTGGCATCAGGTCGAAGGCTTCGATGGCGAGAATCTCGGCATCGTGCAGCATCCCGAGCATCTTGCCTATTGCATCTACACCTCCGGTTCCACCGGTCGTCCCAAGGGGGTCGAGGTACGCCACCAGGCACTGGTCAACTTCCTCGCCAGCATGGCTGTCGAGCCTGGGATCGACGCCAGCGACCGGGTCCTGGCGCTGACTTCGCTGTCGTTCGACATCGCCGGCCTTGAACTGTACCTGCCGCTGTTGGCCGGGGCTTCGGTGGTACTGCTCGGCGAGCGCCAGAACAAAGACCCGTCGGCGCTGCAGGCGGTGATCGAGCGCCACGCCATCACTACCATCCAGGCCACACCGTCGACCTGGCGCATGCTGCTGCAGGCGCTGCCGGCGCAGACCTTGCGTGGCTGTAAGGTCATCAGTGGCGGTGAGGCACTGCCTGTCGACCTGGCCGAGCAGCTTCTGCCGTTGTGCGGGCGCATCTGGAACCTGTACGGGCCAACCGAAACGACGATCTGGTCGGCGGCGTACTGCCTGGACAACGAACACCCCTTGCCGTTGCTGGGTAAGCCGATCGCCAACACCACCTTGCAGGTCATGGCGCACGATCTCTCGACAGCCGCGGCCGGCATGGCCGGGGAACTGATGATCGGTGGCGATGGCCTGGCCCGGGGGTATCAGCGCCGAGCGGCACTGACCGCCGAGCGCTTCGTCCCGGACCCCTACGACCGCAGCGGACAGGGCGGTGGCAGGCTGTACCGTACGGGTGACCTGGCCTGCTATCGCAGCGATGGCCTGCTCGAGTACGTGGGCCGCATCGACCACCAGGTGAAGGTGCGGGGCTATCGCATCGAACTGGGCGAGATCGAGGCAAGGCTGATTGATGATCCTGCGGTGCGCGAGGCGGTGGTCATCGACATCGATGGCCCTGGCGGCAAGCAACTGGCCGGCTACCTGGTCTCGAACGGCGAAGCGGTCGCGACGGAGGAACAGCGCAGCGCCTTGCGTCGGCACCTGCGCGAACAGCTGCGCGCGTCCTTGCCGGATTACATGGTCCCCGCGTACCTGACCTGGCTCGATGCGCTGCCGCTGACGCCCAACGGCAAGCTCGACCGCAAAGCCTTGCCCCAGCCTGACCTTGGCGTATCGCAGCAAGGCCATGTCGCGCCGCAGAGCGAGGTCGAGCAGCAGATCGCTGCCGTCTGGGCGCAGCTGCTGAATGTCGCGAAGGTCGGTCTCAATGACAACTTCTTCGACCTGGGAGGGCATTCGCTGCTGGCACTGTCGGTGCTCTCGCGCTTGCAACTTTCCCTGGGATTGACCGTGGAACCGGCCGTGCTGTTCCAACACCCGGTCCTGGGCGATTTCGCCAGATACATCGAATCCATCGGCGATGCGTCGGCTTTCGACGAAAAACTGCAGCGTCTGGATAGGCTTTTTGAAGAGTTCGAGGTGAATGAATGAGTAATGATGCCGCGCTGAAAATCGCCAAGCGTTTTGTCACGCTGCCGCTGGCCAAGCGCAAGCTGTATCTGCAGAAGATGCACGCCGAGAACATTTCTCCGGCCAACTTGCCAGTGCCCAGCGTTCAAACACTGTTCGACGTCATCCCGGTTTCGTTTGCCCAGCAGCGCCAGTGGTTCCTTTGGCAGATGGACCCCCAGGGATCTGCCTACAACCTGCCAGTCGCCTTGAGGCTCAAGGGCGAACTGGATAGCGAGGCGTTACGCGCGAGCTTCGAGGCACTGCAGGCACGCCACCAGACCCTGCGAACCACGTTTGGTCTGAACGACGATCAGGTGGTGCAGATCATTCATCCACAAAGCGTGTTCACGCTCGATGTCGAGCAGGTAGACCGCGAACCGGCAATCGATCTTGAACAGCGCCTGCAGGCGCTTGTAGAGGCCGAGGCCCGCGCGCCTTTCGATCTGGAGCACGAACGGCCTGTTCGAGTCAGGTTGCTACAGGTAGCAGAAGATGATCATGTGCTGATCATCACGCTGCACCATATCGCCACTGACGGCTCGTCGATGCACCTGATGGTCGAAGAGCTGATCCAGCACTACGCGCATCACTGCATGGGCCAGCCCCTCGCGCTTCCCGAGATGCCGATCCAGTACGCCGACTATGCCATCTGGCAAAGGCACTGGATGGAAGCGGGGGAGCAGGAACGACAGTTGGCATTCTGGAAGCAGCACCTGGGTACCGAGCACCCGGTTCTCGAGCTGCCCAGCGACCGCCCGCGCCCAGCGAACCAGTGTTTCGAGGGCGCCAGCGTGCACCTTGAGGTCGAACGCCGTCTGGCCGATGCCCTCAAGCAACTGGCGCAGCAGCAGGGTGCGACACTCTTCACGCTGCTGCTGGCCAGCTTCCAGACCTTGCTGCATCGGTACTGTGGGCAGGATGATATCCGCATCGGCATCCCGGTCGCGAACCGCAACCGTGTCGAAACCGAGCGGCTGATCGGCTTTTTCGTCAACACCCAGGTGCTCAAGGCCGAGTTCGGTTCGCTTGTGCACTTCAGCGACCTGCTGGCCCAGACGCGTCAGATGACGCAGGATGCCCAAGCCCACCAGGACCTGCCTTTCGAACAACTGGTCGAGGCGCTGCACCCTGAGCGCAGCCTGAGCCATAGCCCGCTGTTCCAGGTCATGTACAACCACCAGAAAGTCGCCGCAGGTACGCGGCGTAGCTTGCCTGGCTTGCTGGTCGAGAACATTGCCTGGCAACGCAAGACGGCGCAGTTCGACTTGACCCTGAACACCGTCGAGCACGACGAAGGTATCTCGGCAGAGCTCAATTACGCCACGGCGCTGTTCGATGAGCCAACCGTGCAACGCATGGCGCGGCACTGGATCAACCTGCTGCAATCGATCGTCGACCATCCTCGGCAACGGATCGGCGAGCTGCCCCTGCTCGCGGCCGATGAGCAGCAGGAAATTCTCGAACACTGGAACCACACCCAGGCACCTTATCCCGCTGATCGGAGCGTGCATCAGTTGATCGAGGCGCAGGCAGGCGAAACACCTGATGCCTTGGCCGTTCTGTTCGGCGAACAGCAGCTCACCTATCGACAGCTCAATCAGCGCGCCAACCGCCTCGCTCACGCATTGCGCGAGCAGGGGGTAGGGCCCGACGTGCTGGTCGGCATCGCGGTCGAACGCTCGCTGGAAATGGTCGTGGGCCTGCTGGCTATCCTCAAGGCCGGCGGCGCCTACGTTCCCTTCGACCCTGAGTATCCGAGGGATCGGCTTGCTTACATGATGGACGACAGCGGTATCGGGTTACTGCTGACGCAGCGTGCGTTGCTCGAACACCTGCCGATCCCTTCCAGTGTGCGCAGCATCGTGCTGGATGACGACGACAGTTGGCTGACGGCTTTCAGCGCCAACGATCCCGTGCACCTCACCCACCCCGAACACCTTGCCTACGTGATTTACACTTCGGGCTCGACAGGGCGACCGAAAGGTGCGGCCAACGCGCACCAGGCATTGGTCAACCGCCTTGTCTGGATGCAGAAGGCCTATGGTCTGGGCGCCACTGATACGGTCCTGCAAAAGACCCCCTTCAGCTTCGACGTCTCGGTGTGGGAGTTCTTCTGGCCCCTGTTGACCGGCGCCAGGCTGGCGCTTGCGCAACCGGGTGACCACCGCGACCCTGAGCGCTTGGTGAGCACCATTCAGAGGCACGGCGTGACGACGTTGCATTTCGTGCCATCGATGTTGCAGGCCTTCATGACCTGCGGGCATGTCGAGCGCTGCGATACCTTGCGACGTGTCGTCTGCAGTGGCGAGGCGTTGCCTGCCGATCTGTCGGAGCAGACCTTGGCCCGATTGCCACACGCCAGCCTGTACAACCTTTATGGCCCTACCGAAGCTGCGATCGACGTAACCCACTGGACCTGCCGGCCATCGTGCCCGGGCAGCGTCCCGATCGGCACGCCCATCGACAACCTCAAGACGCACATTCTCAGCCGCGATCTGCTTGCGCTTCCTCATGGCGCGAACGGCGAGCTCTACCTGGGCGGTGTCGGCTTGGCGCGAGGCTACCATCGCAGGCCGAGCCTCACTGCCGAACGGTTCGTCCCGGACCCTCATGATGCCAGCCAGCAGGGTGGGGGGCGGCTGTACCGCACCGGCGACCTGGCGCGTTATCGAACAGGGGGCGTGATCGAATACGCGGGGCGTATCGATCATCAGGTGAAGATCCGTGGCTTGCGCATCGAGCTGGGCGAGATCGAATCCAGCCTGCTTGAGCATGCGGGTGTTCGCGAGGCGGTAGTGATCGACATCGACGGGCTCCATGCCAAGCAGCTGGCTGCGTACCTGGTGCTTGAGGAAGGGGCGGCCAGTCATGAGGAAATCCTGCAACATCTCAAAGCGGCATTGCCCGACTACATGGTGCCGAGCTACCTGGTGTCGCTGCAGGCCTTGCCGCTTACCCCCAATGGCAAGCTGGATCGCAAAGCGCTGCCCAAGCCGGATGTGAGCCAGCAGCAGAAAGCCTATGTGCCGCCGCAGAGCGCGCTGCAAGCGAAGCTCGCGAGCATCTGGGCCGATGTGCTGAAGCTTGAAAGAGTGGGCATCACCGACAACTTCTTCGAGCTTGGAGGCGACTCGATCGTGTCGATCCAGGTCGTCAGTCGGGCCCGCCGGGAAGGTATACGTTTCACGCCCAAGCAGTTGTTCCAGCATCAGACCATCCAGGGGCTGGCGTGCGTGGCAGAGCAGGATGACGGCGGCACGTCGACCCTCGACCAGGGGCCGATCATCGGCAAGGTGCCCTTGCTGCCCGCCCAGGCACGCTTTTTCGAACTGCAGGGCAACGGTGATGCGCCTGGCAGCGTGGTGATGACGCTCAGGCCCACCCGTGCGCTTGACCCCGACACGACGGAAAAGGCCTTGCAGGCCGTATTGGCGCACCACGACGGGTTGCGGTTGGCGTTCAATGTGGCGCAGGAGGCGCACGGTGCGCCGCTTTCCGAACACCAGGCGCTTTGGCAGAAGGAGCCCGTGCTGTGGCTTGCAGCTGTGCAGGACCCGGCACAGTTGGATGCGTTGGCCAGGCAGGCGAGTGCCAGCCTCGATGTGCATAGAGGCATCCTGGTCCGGGCAGTCCTGGCGACGCTGGCCGATGGCAGCCAACGGCTGCTGCTGGTAAACCATGCGCTGGCGATGGACGAGGCATCCCGGGACATCGTCCTGCAGGATCTGCGCCTGGCCTGCGAGCAGCTCGACGCAGGGCAGCCTGTGGCGCTTCCTGCCAAGTCCACCTCGGTTCAGAGCTGGGCGTATTCCGTGCATGCCTCGCTCGAGGATGCCCCGAGCGCATTGATCCATTGGCAGAAGGCACTGGCCGGGATCAGTCACGAGCTGGTTGGCAGCCCACGAGAAGCAGGGGCGCCCGCCGACAGTGCAACGTTCGGTACCTGGCTGGACATCGACCTGACCCGGCGCCTGACAGAGCAGGCCGCCGCAGCCTACCGCGCCGAGCCCGGCGACCTGCTGCTGGTCGCGCTGACGCGTGTGCTGGCCCGCTGGACAGGCCAGGACAGGGTCTTCCTTGGCGTGCAGGCTGATACCCGTCGCCAGGCAGGCTCGGGTGTCGACCTGGGCCGCACGGTTGGCTGCCTGGATTATCCGTTCCCTGTCGTGCTCGACATTGACAAGACCACGCTGGATGGCGCGATCAAGGGGCTCAAGCAACAGTTGCGTACGGCTGCCGACAAGCGCCTGTCGTTCGCCGCGTTACGCTATCTGGGAGACGAAGCCAGCAGGGAAACCTTGGCCGCATTGCCAGTGCCGCAGTGCTCATTCAGCTACCGCAAGGCGCTGGCCAACGTGCTGTTCGAGCCATTGAAGAGCGGGGAAGGGCGTGAATCGTCGTGCGGCACCGGTCTGTCGGTCGATGCTCGGGTATGGCCGGAGGGGTTGCGCATTGACTGGCGCTTCAGCTCACGGCGTTTCAGCGAGTCCGCTATTCAAGGCCTGGCTGAAGCGTTCCATCTGGAGCTTCTGGCGCTGATCGAGCACTGCACCCTGCCAGGTGTCGCAGGGGCCACCCCGTCCGACTTCCCGCTGTGTTCGCTCAGCCAGACGCAACTGGACGAGCTGCCGGTTCCGATCGCCGAGATCGCAGACATGTACCCGCTGTCGCCTGCACAGAAGGGCATGCTGTTCCATTCGATTGAAGACAGCGGCAATGATCTTTACATCAACCAGGTCAGCCTGCCAATCAGCGGGCTCGATATCGAGGCGTTCGTCGGCGCATGGGCAGCGGTCATCGCCCGGCACGAGGTATTGCGCACCAGTTTCCACTGGGTCGGGCTGGATGAGCCGGTACAGATCGTGCACGCCCAGGCGCACATGCCGATGCGCGAAATCGACGCCCGGGTGGATGCAGCGCCGGACAGGCTGGCCGGTGAGGTCGCGCGTGAGGAACTGGTGGCAGGTTTTGACCTGACGCAGGCGCCGTTGCACCGCATGGTTCTGGTTCGACTGACGTCTTCGAGTTACCAGATGATATGGACGAGCCATCACCTGTTGATGGATGGCTGGAGCAAGTCCAGGCTGTTTGCCGAACTGATGCAGCATTACGCCGGCCAACCGGTCACTGGCACCAGCGGCCGCTACGGCGATTTCATCGCCTGGTTGCAGGCGCAGGACAAATCTCGTCAGGAAGCGTTCTGGCGCGACAGCCTGGCGCACAGCGAGGTGACGTCGCTCAGTCAGGCCGTGTACCCACGGCACATTTCGGATGAACCGGGCCACCACGCGCTGTATACCCGGCGTGACGCCGCATGGACCAAACGCCTTCAGCAGTACTGCCGAACGTTGCGTATTACCCCTAACACCTTGATCCAGGGCGCCTGGCTTCTGCTGCTGCAGCGCTACACGGGCAAGCGCAACGTCACGTTCGGCGCGACCGTGGCCGGGCGCCCAGAGTCGCTGCAGGATGCCGATACCACCTTGGGCCTGTTCATCAATACCTTGCCTGTGTCGCAGACGCTGGACCCTCAGATGCGCCTGGCGGACTGGCTGCAGGCCTTGCAGGCCTACAACGTCGAGCTGCGCAACTGGTCGCATACGCCGTTGAACGAGGTTCAACGCTGGTCGGCCGTGCCGGGGCAGAAACTCTTCGACAGCATCATCGTCTTCGAGAACTACCCCATCGACGAAGGTTTGCGTGAGGCGCCCGAGGCAGGTCTGGAGTTTGGTGATTCCAATGACGTGGGGGTCACCAACTTCCCCATGGACCTTGCGGTTCACCTCAACGATACGCTGATGATCGAGTACCTTTACCTGCGCAATGCGTTCAGCGAACAGGCGGTCGACGGTATTCGCCAGACCATGGAGTCGGTGCTTGAAACCCTGCTGCAGGATGCGCAGGCACGCCTTGGCAACCTGGACATTGTGCCCGCTGCGCAGCGCGCCCCTGTCGCCGACACTGCCACGCAAGCGCTGGCAAGCTACCGCCCGGAACGGATGGCAGAGCTGATCATCGAGCACGCCCACGATCGCCCCGATGCCATCGCCCTGGTCTGCGGGGATGAGCGCATCAGCTATGCCGAGCTGGACCGCCGTTCGGGGCGCCTGGCGCTTGCCTTGCAGGCAAGCGGTGCCGGACCTGAAACGGTGGTTGGGGTGGCATTGCAACGTTCGGCGGAGCTGGTGGTCGCGCTGCTCGCCGTAATGCGTACAGGCGCCGCCTATGTGCCCTTGGACCTGGAGTATCCGATGGAGCGCCTGGCCTGGATGATCCAGGATTCAGGCATGTCGTTGATGATCACCCGGCCAGCGTGCCGCGACGCCCTGCCGGAGCATGGCCACCTGCCCGTTCTCGCGCCTGATGCGCAGCCTGCCGATGCAGGCCCGGCGTTCGTCGACATTGCCGTGGACGAGCGTTGCCTGGCCTATCTGATCTATACATCGGGATCCACCGGCAGGCCCAAGGCCGTCGCGGTGTCTCAAGGCCCTCTGAGCCGGCATTGCCAGGCGATCATGCGCCTCTATGAAATGGGGCCTGCTACGCGAGAACTGCACTTCATGTCCTTCGCCTTCGATGGGGCCCAGGAGCGCTGGCTCAGCGTACTTGCGAGCGGGGGCGCTCTGGTTATTCGCGATGGCGAGTTGTGGACCGCCGAACAGACGCTTCAGGCACTTTGGCAGCATGAAATCACGATCGCCTGCTTCCCTCCCTCCTACCTGAAACAGCTGGCAGAAGCAGTGCATGACGCGGGGCACGAGCCACCGCCAGTGGATATCTACTGCTTTGGCGGCGATGCCGTGCCCGAGCAGACCTTCGAGCAGGTCAAGGCTGCACTCAGGCCACGGCTGTTCACCAATGGCTATGGCCCGACCGAGACCGTGGTCACGCCGTTGCTATGGAAGGCGGGCGGCGGCGCACGCTGCGAGGCTGCCTATGCACCCATCGGCCATGCGGTCGGCTGCCGTACGCTGCACATCCTCGACAATGACCTCAATCCGTCTGGTATTGGCTTTGCCGGTGAACTGATGATCGGCGGTGATGGCATCGCCCGTGGTTACCATGGCCGTGCGGGCCTGACGGCGGAACGTTTCGTGCCTGATCCGGCTGGCGAGGGCGGGCGCATGTACCGCAGTGGCGACGTAGTCCGACAGCGCCTGGATGGGCTGGTCGATTACGTGGGGCGTGCCGACCATCAGGTCAAGCTGCGTGGCTTCCGGGTCGAGCTTGGTGAAATCGAAGCGTGCCTGCGGGCGCAGCCTGGCATCCGCAATGCCCTGGTGGTAGTCAGGGAAAGCCCGGTAGGCAAACAGCTTGTAGGCTACGTTGTCAGTGAGCAGGCGGGTATCGCTGGCGAACTGAAGGCGCGCCTGGCCGACCAGTTGCCCGATTACATGGTGCCTGCCTACCTGATCGAGTTGGCGCAATTCCCTGTCACGCCCAATGGAAAGATCGACCGCCTGCGATTGCCCGAACCCGAGTTCATTTCGACGCAGTTCCAGCCAGCGAGAAACCAGCGGGAATCGATCCTGGTGGATATCTGGGAGCAGGTTCTGCAGGTCGACGATTTGAGCATCACCGATAATTTCTTCGAGCGGGGAGGGGACTCCATCCTCAGCCTGCAAGTCGTCTCTCGTGTCAGAAACCATCCGCAGCTTGACCTGGACCTCAAGCTGCGCGACTTGATGCGTTATCAGACGATCGAGGCGATCGTTGCCCATTGGGAGGCCGCGCCTGCGGTGGTTGAGGCGCAGCTGTCGACAGAGGTCGACCAGCGCCTTTTCAACCTGCTGCCTATCCAGCAGTGGATGTTCGAGCAGCAGCTGCCCGATCCGGCCCATTTCAACCAGGCATTGATGCTCAGGCCCCGGGCGGCCCTGGACCTCGTCGCCCTTGAGCAGGCGCTGCAGCATATCGAACTGCATCACGACGCGCTGCGGCTGCGTTTCTCCCAGCCGCACGGGCAGTGGATGCAGTGCTATGGCGAGCCTTCCGGTAGCACGACGCCCAGGCTGAACCTGCACCGTGTCGAGAGCATGGAGGCGATGACGGCACTGGCCAACCAGGCGCAACGCAGCCTCGATCTGGCGCAAGGCCCACTCTGGCGCACCCTGCATATCCAGCTGCCGGATGGGCAGGCGCGGTTGCTGTTGATCCTTCACCACTTGGTCATGGACGGTGTGTCATGGCGCATTCTCCTCGAGGACCTTCAGACTGCCTATGCGGCGTGCTGCCTTGGAACAGACCCTGTGCTGCCTGCACGGACCAGCAGCTACCGGTCATGGGTCGAGCGCCTGCAGGCCGAGGCAACATCCATTGAAGCGCAGCAGGGCGCCTGGTGGCTTGATCAGGTTCGTCCTTGCGCCGGGAAGCTGCCCTGCGACAACCCGCGCGGTCGCAATCACTCCAGCCAACAGGCGGTGAGCCATTTCCGGCTGACGCCGCAACAAACGACGCAGCTCCTGAAGCAGGCGCCGGCTGCCTATGGCACGCAGGTCAATGACATCTTGTTGACGGCGCTCGGGCGTGCACTGGGCCGCTGGACCGGCCAAGAGGCGGTGATGGTGCAACTGGAAGGCCATGGCCGCGAGGACCTGTTCGAGGGCGTCGATGTCTCGCGTACCCTCGGCTGGTTCAACAGCCTGTTCCCGGTCCGCCTCACATCACGCCTGGACGACACGGCAGCGCAAGCCATTCGCAGCACGCAGCGGCAGCTGGCAGCCATCCCCGAAAAGGGTATCGGCTACGCGGTCTTGCGCCAGTTCGGTTCGGGTGAGATGCGTCGGCAACTGCTTGAAGGTGCCCAGGCCGAGGTCACCTTCAACTACTTCGGGCAGTTCGATCAGCACTTCGACGAGCATGCGTTGCTGGAGCCAGCCGCCGACGATCCGGGCGATTGCTACCACGCCGATGCCAACCTGGTGAACCAGCTGCAGACGGTAGGGCAGGTCTACGACGGGGTGCTCTCGTTCCGCTGCATCTACAGCAAACGCCGCTACAGAGCCGAGACGATAGAGCGGCTGATGGAACAGTTCCAGCGCGAGCTGGTGGCACTGATCGAACATTGTGTGGACGTGACTGTCCCGGCCTGACGGCCGGGAACAGCAGCGCCGAACATTTAGGGAGTTTCATGTTGAATAACGCGTTGGAAGCCTTCCTCGACCTGGCTGGCTTGAACCTGGATATCAAACCGCTGCACACGCTTTCTCCGGCCCAGGCACGGGCAACCTTCGAGTCGTCTTCGCAACGACTGCGCTGGCCCGTGCCTTGGGATCTGCGGGTCGAAGACCTGGCGGCTGTCGTGCGCGATGGCAGTTCGCTTGCGTTACGGCTTTACCGACCCTCGGTTGACGCGGGCGCGAACTTGCCAGTGGTGCTGTATTTCCACGGTGGGGGCTACGTGGTGGGTAGCCTGGATTCGCACGACGGCGTATGCCGAGAGCTTGCCGGGCGTACCCGTTGCGCGGTGCTTTCGGTCGGTTACCGGCTTGCCCCGGAACACCGGTTTCCGACGGCCCACGAGGACTGCGCAGATGCCGTGCAGTGGCTGGCGACCCAGGGTCGCCGCCTGGGGCTCGACCCGGCCCGGGTCGTGTTCGCCGGCGACAGCGCAGGTGCCACCTTGGCCACTGCGCTGGCGATCGAAGCTGCAAGGCAGGGCCCGCAGGCGGCGATAACGCCTGTTGGCCAGCTGCTGTGCTACCCGATAACGGATGCAAGCTGCAAGCGTTCGTCGCACACCGTGTTCGGTGAAGGGTATTTGTTGGAAGACGAGACACTAGATTGGTTCTACGCGCAGTACGCGCAGTCCGACGAAGACCGCCGGGATTGGCGTTTCTCACCGTTGCTGGCGGATGAGCTTGCGGGGCTTGCACCTGCGATCATTCTGTTGGCAGGCCTGGACCCGCTGCTGGATGAAGGCAAGGCCTACGCGGCGCGGCTTGAGCAGGCCGGGGTGGACGTTGAATGTATCGTGGCAGAGGGCCTGACTCACGATCTGCTGCGAACACTGTCCATCGTGCCGGAAGTCACGGAGGTCTACGACCAGCTGGCCGTCGGCGTGCGCCGTTGGTTGCAGGCCGAAGGTATCGGCAGCCGATAACGTTGGCCGGGACGCAAAAAATCCGATGCTCGTTTCCGGGCATCGGATTTTTTGCATTCCGGGCTAAGGTCAGCCCAGCGGCTTCAGTTTTCGTAGCGCAGGGTAAGGCCGAAGTTACGCGGTGCGCCGAAGTAGTTGCCCAGGTTGCTGTTGAAGACAGACGAATAGTACTTCTTGTCGAACACGTTGTTCAGGTTGAGTTGCACGCTCAAGTTGTTGTTGATCTTGTACTGCGTGTTGAGATCGACAAGGTTGTAGGCGCTCTGCTTCACATCGCCCAGGTAGATCTTGCTCTGGTGGTAGACGTTGCCACCGACTCTCCAGTCCTGGAAGCGGCCAGGCAACTGATAGTTGGTCGCGACCTTGAACAGTCGTTGCGGGGCCGTTTCGGTCGAGTAGTCAGTACCTTTCCTGGCGCCGGCGACATACTCGGGATGGCTGTAGGTGTACCCCGCCATCACGTTCCACTGCGGCAGGACCTCACCCCCGACCTCGATGTCGAAACCACGGTTGCGTACCTTGCCGCCTTCCTCATAGCAACTGGAGGCACCGCCTGGGCCACATTTGCCATCTCCGTTGATCTTCTGAGGCATGTGGCTCTGGTCTACCTGGAAGAGCGCGATGGCGGTGTTGACGCGGCCACCCAGAAACTCGTTCTTGATCCCGACTTCGTAGTTGGTGCCGGTGATCGGGCTGAGCAACTTGTTATCCAGGCCATAGTTGGCCTGCAGTTGGTAGATTTCGGTGTAGCTGGCATAGACCGAGGTGTTGTCGGTGACATCGTAGACGATGCCGCCATACGGGATGATCTTGTTCTTTTCCTCGAACGGTTCCATCTCATCCGGTGACTCGTACTTCACCGAGCTCAGGCGGCTGCCCAGAATCACGTGCAGATCGTCGGTAGCGTTCAGGCGCGTCGCGGCATAAACCCCCTTGTCCTTGCGCACCGCCCGGTACTGCTCGCGCTCGCCACTGTAGGTAGGGGTGGCGACCAGGTGAGGGTCGAAATCGAGAATGTCGACGGTCGTGGGGTTGTTGTTGTAACGCGATTCGTTAATGAAGCGATCCTTGCGTGCCGTAGCACCGAAGACCAGCTCGTGCTTGCGACCGAACAGGTCGAACGCACCATTGAGGGCCGCATCGAGGCTGATCTGCTCGTCGTCGTACTTGGTATCGTTGGTACGCAGTTGGAGCTGGTCGTTGCCCACGTTGGTGCCGTACAAGGCCAGGAAGTCAGCATTGGACCAGGTCATGCTGCCGTTCACGGTCAGCTTCCAGTCCTCGTTGAATTCGTGGCGAACGTCGCCGAACACGGTGCGGTTGATCTTGTTCAGGTGTGCCCAGCCCGGCGCGAAGGAAGTCGATCGGGAGAAGGGGTAAAAGCTGCCGCTTTTCTGAGTTGGCAAGCCGCCCCAGTCATATCCGCCATTGTTGTCCTTCTGCAACACAGTACCCAGGCTGACCGTTGTCCAGTCGCTCAGGTCGGCTTCGCCGATCGCATAGAACAGCTGGTTGTCCTTGTTGGCCCTGTCCACGAAACTGTTGCCGGCACTGTAGAGCATGACCGTGCGCCCGCGAAGGGTTCCTTCGGCATTGAGCGGGCCACCAACGTCGATCTGGCCGCGGTAGTTGTCCCAGGACCCTGCGCCGATTTCGGCCTTCATCTGGTAGGTATCGCCCGGGCGCTTGCGCACCAGGTTGATCGCTGCCGAGGGCGAGCCGGCGCCTTGCATCAGGCCGTTCGCGCCGCGAACGATCTCGACCCGATCATAGATCGCCATGTTGTTCACCGAAGTGACGTCCATGGAAAAACTTTCCGAGATGCTGCTTGGCACACCGTCGTACTGCAGGTCGTTGACCTGGAAACCCCGTGAGAAGTAACGCGAACGCTCGGTACCGAAGTCCTTCACGGTATTGATACCGGTGGCAGCGCGCGCGACATCGTCGAGTGACTGCATGTTCTGGTCGTCCATCTGGCGACGCGTCACCACACTGACCGACTGTGGGGTTTCGCGAGGCGACAGCGCCAGCTTCGTTGCGGTATTGGTGGAACCGGTGATGTAAGACCCTGTTCCCTCGGTCGTGGCACCCAGGGTTCTGGACTGGATACTCGTGGCGTCGAGTAGCATCGCGCTGCCACCTTCGTAGGCCGCCTGCAAGGTCAAGGTGTTGTCGCGCAGCTGATAGCGCAAGCCACTTTCCCTAAGCAGCACGCGTACCGACTCATCCAGACTGTAGCGGCCGCTCAACGCACCTGAGCGCAGGTTCTGTACGGCATCGGGCTCATACAACACCTGCACGTCGGTCTGCTCCGCAAATGCCTTCAGCGCCGAGTTCAAGGGCTGTGCCGGGATATTCAAGGTCAGTTGCTGATCTTGCGCCTGGGCAGCCAAGGGCAGGGCCAGGCTCAGGGCCAGTGCTGGCAGTTGGGCGTTGAATGCGCGTCGAAGGCCAAGCGCCCGGGTCAGGTGATTCAATCGAAGGTGGGTGGGCATTTCGGTGCTCGTTGTAGATGTTGAGTGGATAGGCTGGGCAGATCTTTTTTTAGGGTGACTAGGGGTATGACGCACGGCTGATGACAAACCGGAATGCAAATGTTTCGCTTTTATTGCATCAGGCGACGCACGCCTCGACGACCACCTTGCCGGCCGCCATGCGCACCAATTGGTCGGCGACATCGAAATAGCGGTCATCGTGGCTGATGACGATGATTGTCTTGCCCAGGCGTTTCAGTTCGGGCAGCAGTTCGGTGTAGAAGATGCGCCGGAAGGTCGGGTCCTGGTCTGCAGCCCACTCATCGAACACCAGCACCGGGCGTTCTTCGAGCCAGGCATTGATCAGCGCCAGCCGCTTGCGTTGCCCGGTCGAGAGGTCGGTGGTGGTGAAGCTGCCGTCGCGGATGCTGACCTTGTGTGCGATTTCAAGCCTCTTGAGATAGACCTCGGCGCTCTCTGGCACCTGCCTGGCGCCCAGGAAGGGGTCGTCGAACAGGTAGTAATCGGAAAAGATGGTGGTGAAGAGCTGGCGATAATCGTCGCGATCCTGCGCGGTGATGGGCTGGTCGTTGATGCGAATCTCGCCCTGTTGCGGCGGGTACAGGCCGAGCAGCAGCTTGATCAGGGTGGTCTTGCCACAGCCGTTCTCGCCGACGATGAAAACGATATCGCCCTGGCGGATCTGCAGGTTTACCGGCCCCAGGGTAAACGGTGCGTTGCCGTCGACCGGGGGGAAGGCAAAGCGCACATCACGCAGCTCGAGGGTGCGCAAGGCGGGCAGCTGGCTGGCCTTGTCTTCGAGCAGCAGGTGCGGCTCTGGCGAGGAGAACCGTTCGGAGAGCTCGGCAACCCGGCGCAAGGCGATCTGGGCGCGGCTGATGATTGGCAGCGTGCCTATCAGGTATTCCAGTGGGCCTTTCATGTACAGCAGCACCAGGACGAAACCGCTCATGACCGCTTTGTCGCTGTTGGGCCATAACGATTGCAAGGCGAGCGCCAGGCCGATGACCACGAAGAACAGCATCGAGCCGAAGGTCTTGGCGATGACGAAGGTATTGATGGAGCGGATCTGGGTATCACGAATCAGGTCGGCCGTGCCCTGGATGTTGCGGCTGAACATGCGTTGGCGGCGAGCGCGGTGGATGCGCAGCTCCTTGGCGCCACCGGCGATCGCATTGTAGTGTCGTTGCAGCTCATCCTCGGCATCACGCGCCGCGACGAACCCCTGCATGCCCCGGGCCCGTGCGATGTACTGGACGACGGTGCCGAGGGCGATAGCGGTCAGGATCAGCAGGAACATGGGCAAGGACAGCATGGCCAGGTAGCCCAGGCAGCCCAGGGTGACGGTCAGGGCGATCGCCAGGGGCGCGAAGGCGAAGGCGAAATCGCTGATGGTGTCTACGTCGTGCGTCAACACCGGGATCAGCCGATGGCTGCGATAGCGCTCGATTTGTTCGATGGGGGCCGACAGCACCTTCTCGCCCAGCGTTTTGCGCAAGGCGGCAATGATGTGCTGGCCCACTCGGTTGCTACCGATGTCGGAAAACACCGAGCTGGCGAGGGCCACCAGGCAAAGCCCGGCGAAGCCCCAGACCACGCCTTGGGTCAGGCCGGAATCGTCGTGCAGGGCCCGGTTGATGGTGGCCAGCAGAAAGGTGATGCTGAGGCCGCCGACCATGCCCAGGATGACGGAAAGCGCGACGGTGTATTTAAACGGCTTGAGCAGGGCGAAGAGGTCCTGCACGGCGCCGCGGGTGGGCTGGGACATGATGTGCTCCTGAGTAGATCAGCCGACGCTGGCGGGGGGAGCAGCGCCTTGCGTGCGCTGCTGTTGGGTAGGTGTTAAACGAAGCCGCGGAGGGTGGATTTAGGCGGCTGACCTCAGCCGTGCATGACTTCAAGAAACGCCTTCAGGAAGGCCTGCATCTGCGCCGGCGTACCCACACTGACACGCATCCATTGCGGCCACGCCTCGAATACCCGCCCGACCCGGATGTTGCGTTGCGCGAGTGCCTCGATCACAGGTTTGACGGGGCGGCCGAGGGCCACCATGAAGCAGTTGGCCTGGGCGTCGGTGCAGCGGTAGCCGGCCTTTTGCAGGGCCTCGATAGTGTTCCGCAGAATGCTTCGATTGATGTGTTTTCGTTCACTGACCAGGCCTTCTTGTTGCAGGCTGGCGATGCCGCCCATGGCGGCGGCAAGTGGCACGAAGTTGTAGCCGTTCAGGCGTTGCAGGTCGGCGAGCAATGCCGGTTTGCCGACCACTAGCCCCAGGCGGGCACCGGCCATGCCATAGAGCTTGGAGAACGTTCTCAGGACCATGACGTTGTCATGGCTGACCGCCAGGTCCAGGCAGGAGGGCGCGTCGGTAAAGTGGATATAGGCCTCATCGATGATCGCCAGGCTGCCTACCGGCTTGTGGGTGACCAGGTGCTCGATGTCGGCGCGTGGGGTCAGCGTGCCCGTGGGATTGTTGGGGTTGCACAGGTACAGCACCCCGGGTTGCCGGGTGGCGGCAAGCATGCCGCGTACGTCATGGGCGTGACGGGCATCGAGCGGCACCTCATGCACGGTTGCGCCCACAGCCCTGGCGCCATTGGCCACCGAGTCATAGGTCGGCGCGGCGGTGACCACGCTGCGCTTTTCGGCGTGGCGAGCCAAGGCGTACTGCAACGGCGAGCGGGAGCCGCAGAAGACAGCCACATGGTCTTCGGGTACCTGGTTTTGCCGGGCGAACAGCTCAGCCAGGCGATATTCGTGTTCCGGAAAGTAGTGGCCGCTCTGGCGAGCACCCTGGTGCATTGCTGCGAGTGCCGAAGGGCAGGGGCCATACGGGCTCTCGTTGTAATCCAGGTGGATGATGGCGTCGTCCGCCGGTGGGTCGCTCGCGGCGTCTGCCGCCCAGGCGGGCATGGCGGGGGCGAGGCCGGTCAAGGTAGCGGCGGCGACGAAACGGCGTCTGCTCAAGGTGGGCATGGTCACTCTCCCTGTGGATTGTCAGTTGGGTTCACCGTCCTGAAGGGCGCGGGCTACCCGAAAGCCCAGCCAGTCGCCGCGCACGTCGGGTTCGCGCTCGTTGCGGTTGCCCGAGCGGGAGAAGATGGGCGGTTCCAGGTAGTCGTTGCCGCGAATCTGCCGGTGTGTGCAGGTACCACCGGTGGTCCAGGCGCTGCCGTCGGTGGGCGCGCCGACATAATCGGTATGCCAGCAGTCCTCGACCCACTCGTAGACGTTGCCATGCATGTCGTACATGCCGAATGCATTGGCAGGGAAGCTGCCGACCGGTGCCGTGTAGGTGAAGCCATCGCGCGGCCCGTAGGTGTTGGCATGCTTGCTGATCTGATATTCCCCTTCCTGGTCGAAGGGGAACGGGAAGGGGCCGGTGGAGCCGGCGCGGCCGGCGTACTCGCGTTCGGCCTCGCTGACCATGCGGTAGGGCTTGCCGGTCTTCTTGGCGAGCCAGGCGATGTAGCCGCGCGCCTCATCCCAGGTCATGCAGACCGCAGGCTGCGTCGGGCCTTGCGGGTAGCTGGGCTTGCCGTTCTTGCACAGCCGCCCCGGGCGGTCGTCGCCGTCGGGCAGCACCGTGTGGGTTTCCTTGGCATAGGCCTGCCATTGCCCGGCAGTCACATGGAAGCGACTCATGGCGAACGCCTTGGCGAATGTCACAGTGTGCAACGGACCTTCATCGTCCTGTTTGCCCAGTTCGTCATCGGGGGTACCCATCACGTAGCTGCCGGCAGGCAGCACGACCATTTCCGGGCAATCCTTGCAGTCTTTGAAAACCTTGCCCGGTGCAGCCGGGTCGGCAGCGAGGGCTTCGAGCGACAGCGAGAGACAACCGAGGGCAATCAGTGAGGTCAGCCGTTTCATGGGTTTCCTTACGGGTAGTGGGCAACGGGAGGAGGGGCCGGCCTGGCGGCCTTCTGGGCGGCTTCCCACACACGCAGGAAGTTGGCGCCCCAGAGCTTGGCGATGTCTTCGTCGGAGTAGCCGCGCTGCATCAGTTCGGCAGTGACGTTGCGGCTCTGGCTGACATTTTCCCAGCCAACCACACCGCCGCCGTCGTTGAAGTCGGAACTGATGCCGACATGGTCGATACCGATCTTCTTCACCGCGTAGTCGATCGAGTCGACGTAGTCGGCGAGGGTCGCTTCGGGCTCGGCGCCGAGGATGTCGTAGAACGGCGTGAGGTATTCACCGAACTTTTTCTCCGACCAGATCGAGAACACCGGGTCGGTGGTGGTGCCCATCTGGGTTTGGTTCTGTACGTCTGGCAGGCCGTGCTTGGCGCGTAACGCGTTCATCTTTTCGATGGTCGGGCGCGAGAACGGCTTGAGGTAGTGGGAGTAGGCCACGATGTTGACCAGCCCGTCGGTGGCCTTGATGTGTGCCAGGTCCGCGTCGCTGAGGTTGCGGCGAATGTCCATCATGCCTTGCACCCCCGTGTGTGAGGCCATGACCGGTGCGCGGCTCAGCTGGGTTACCTGGGTCAGGGCCTGGCTGGACATCTGCGAGACGTCGATGACCACGCCAAGGTCGTTGAGCCGGGTGATGGCGCGACGACCGATGTCGGAAAGACCGCCCAGCGGGTCGACCGAATCGCCCAGGAAGGGCAGTGGGCGCGCCGAGTCGACCCAGCTGTTGTTGCCGACGTAGCCTGGCCCGAACACCCGCATGCCGCGTGCGGCCCAGTGGTCCAGCTTGTCGATGTCGTCGCCAAGGGGGGCGGCGTTGAGCAGGCTGATGATGATGGCGAACTTGCCTTCACTGACCAGCCGGCGGAAGTCGGCAGGGGTGTAGGCGATGCCGGCCTGCGCAGGGTAGTCCTTGGCGATGCTGGTGATGATCCGATAGCGAACTTCCAGTTCGTTGGCCATCGCCGCCTCGAATCCGGGTGTGGGGCGGTGCGGCCAATTGGGCCCACTCCAGAACTCCGGCCATGACCAGATTGCGATCGAGGCGCCGCTCAGGCGGCCTTTGGCGGCTTTCACCAGGTCGAACTGGGTCGGGCCGTCACGGTTTGCTTCCTCGCCATCGGTGCCATAGCTCAGCGGCACGTCAAGGTGCGCATCCAGGGCCGGGATGCGCGCCTGCAGGGCGTTGGCCCGCTGTTCGATTTCCCGGCCGTAGGGGTGTTTGGCAAGGTAGACCCAATACCACCAGGCGCCTGCGGCCACCAGGAGCAAGAGCAGAAGTGCCAAAGCCCATGGCCATCTGCGCGAAAAAAAAGCCTGTTTCTTCATTGCGTACTCGACCGCCTGCACGACGGCCCCATGCCGTTCGAACTTGCTGGGTGAAACGAGCCGAGCCCAAGAGAATTTAGCAACCCTCTAAATCGCTCCCTCAACCATTCGTTTTCGCAGCAGGAGTCACGTCATGAGTACAGTGGATGAAAGTGTCACGTCGTAAGATCCTGGCGGGCCTGGTGGCCGCCGGTGTAGCACTGCCTGCCGGCTATTACGCACGGCAGGAGTGGCAGCGGGCCGAGGAAGCGGAGCTGAGCAGTGACGAGCCTGCGGTGCCGGTCGATGACCTGCCCAATGCGCTGTTAGGTGAACGCCTGGTCGGGATCTGGGACTGGCGCATGACGAGCGATCACCCGGCACTGGCCGAGCTGGCCCGGCCGCAGCAGCTGCTGCTCGACGTAGGGCAGGGTGCCCGTGCCGTGCGCGGCTACCTGGGTACTGCGCCCTATGGCGGTCAGGGTTTGCAGGTATACGGCCCGCTGGCTGCCGACCGGCTGCCGAAGGTGCAACTGAAGATGATGGCGGGTTCTGGCGAGGCCTATGATTGCGATGCCGTGCTGGATGAAATATGGGGCGACTGGAGCGAGGGTGGAGGCAGCGCAACCCTGAGCGGGCACGTACGCCTGGCAGGGACGCAGGCGGGGCATTCCGGGGCGCAAGCGAGCTTTGTCGCCGTCCGCCGACCGTTCGTTCTGGCGCGTGAGCGGCTGCCATACGTGGCGGCCCTGCACGAGGACCTGATTTCACCGCAGCGTCGCTACTATCACCAGCTCTGGCACGCCAGCCGCGATCGCTGGCACCGCATCGATGAGTCCCGGCGGCAGATGGTGCGTGCGCTGGGTTGGCAGGTCGGCCCGTTGGGCAAGGAGCGCAACGCACGCGGGCATGATCGCCATCGCAACGGCTCCGGCGAGGATTTTCTGTTCATGCATCGGCACATGCTGCATGGCGTGCGCGAGGTCCAGGACCTGCGTTCCTGGGCAAGCCTGCCTGCGGCACGTCCATCGATCGGGCAGGGTGTTCAGGCGTTTTTCGATTACCTCGACAATCGCGACGGCTACAGCGTCCCGCCCAACTGGCAGGCGGCCGGCGATGAAGCCTTCAGCCAGTGGCTGTACTACGTCAAGAGCAGCCAAGGGCTGCACGCCAACTTCCAACTGTGGGAGGCCCAGCTGCATGATCCGCAATACCTCAGCACCCTGTGTCTGGGAGAGTTGGGTTCACGCATCGAATTGGGGATCCACGATTGGCTGCACATGCGTTGGGCATCCCTGGGGCGTGACCCGAACTCGGATTACCCGATGCCTTACGGGCGTCGCAACTACGATTTTTCCGAACGCTGGTTCCGCGCCGAGAACGACTTCCTCGGCGATCCGTTTTCCTCCCACGTCAACCCGGTGTTCTGGGCCTTTCATGGCTGGATCGACGACCGCCTGAACGATTGGTACCTGGCCCACCAGCAGGCGCACCCGGGGGAAGTGAAGCCGAAGATGATCGATGGCATTCCGTGGTTTGCGCCAGGGCGCTGGGTGCGTGTGGCCGAGCCTTGGCTGGGGCCTTCGCGTGAAGGTTGCGGTGCCTGGGGGCTGGGCAATGGCGGCGGCACCGGGAAACTGGACATCGAGACCATGAAGCTGGCCTTGCAGGTCATTTTCAGCCCTGAAGAAGACGGCGATCGCCTGGCCGACAGGGTGCCTCAGCGGCCTTGGTATGCCCGCCATCTGGCACCCGGCCCGCGACGTGACGGTTTGTAGCGTTGACGATTTTTGGCCGGTGTTGCAGCAGGTAGGGCTCCCGTCGGGGGGCTTGCCTACCTCGCTGTCATCAGTGTGTCCGATGCCGTCCAGCCACCGCCCAATGCCTTGTAAAGCGCAACACTGGCCTGCAAACGCGCCTTGCGCAGCCGTACCCGTTCGGCCTGTGCTGTAAACAGGCTGCGTTGCGCTTCCAGCACGCTGAGCAGGTCTTCGGCCCCGGCCCGGTAGCGGTTCTCGGCCAGATCGAACGCGCGTTGCGCTTGGGTGAGCGCTTCATGCTGCCAGTGTGTCTGGCGGTCCAGGCCGTCGACGCTGTTCAAGGCCTTCTCGACTTCGCCGAAACTGGTGATCAGCACGTTGCGATAGGCCTCGAGCAGCTCGTCCTGGCGAGCTATGGCGCGATCACGCTCGGCGCGCAAGGCGCCATTATTGAAAATGGGCGCCGTCAGACCGGCACCGAGGTTGAGCGCCGGATTGCGCAGCAGGTCGATGGCTTTTCTGTCGCCAGTGGCCAGGCTGGCCGTCAAGCTCACCGTGGGGAACAGTGCTGCCCGCGCAACGCTGACATCCGCCTGAGCCGCAGCCAGGCGCGCCTCTGCGCCAGCGATATCCGGGCGGCGCGTCAGCAGTTGGCTGGGAATGCCGGCGGCAATGCTCGGGCCGCTCAGTTGATCGAAAGGCTGATCGGCCAGTTCCAGCGCCTGGACCGGCACGCCAAGCAGGGTTGCCAGGGTGATCTGCGCATCGCGGGCCTCTTGTTGGTAGAGCGGCAACTGTTGTCGCTGGTTGGCCACAAGGCTCTCTTGCTGGGCCAGTTCCAGGGCAGTCGACGACCCGGCCTGGAATCGCGTGCGCACAAGGCTCAGGACCTTGTCGGCGTTTTCCAGGTTAAGCGCGGCGATGCGTGCCTGCTCGCGAGCGGCGAGGGCGCTCAGGTAGGTATCGGCAACGCTGCTCGTCAGGCTCAGTTCGAGCGTGTCACGGTCACGTGCAGTGGCTTGCAGGCCAAGGCGGGCACTGTCACGCGCAGCGGCATTTTTACCCCAGAAGTCCAGCTCGTAGCTGGTCGTCAGGGCCGTGTTGAAGTAGCGGTAGGTCCGCTCGCGGTTCGACGTGTCCTGCTCGCTGTACCCTTGGCCTCGTAGCAAGCGCTGGTGATAGGCGTCGGCGCTGGCGTCGAGGCGCGGTAGCAGGGGGCCGCCGGCAATACGCAGGTCGGCCTGTGCCTGCCTGACCCTGGCCATGGCGGCACGCAGGTCATGGCTGCCCTGGCGCGCCTGCTCGATCAGTTGGCTCAGTTGAGCGCTATTGAACGTTGTCCACCATTGCGCGGAGGCCGCCGTGCCGCCAGCCGGACTTTGCCAGCGGGCAGGTGCAGCGATACCGCTGTCCAATGGCGCAGGGGTGTGGCTGCAAGCACCCAGGATGGTCAGCAGCGGTAGCAGTAAAAACGGGGTTCTGGTCATGGTCATTCACTGGTCAGGGCGGCGACAGGGTCGAGGGCGGCGGCTTTGCGCGCGGGCATGAAACCGAAGATGACGCCCGTGGCTACCGAGCAGGCGAAGGCGCCCACTATCGCCAGGGCAGAAAACGCCACGGCCACCTTGGCCAGGCTGAGTACCACGCCGATCAGCAACGCCAGACAGACGCCGATCAGGCCGCCGGTCAGCGAAAGCACCACGGCTTCAGTCAGGAACTGGCGCAGGATGTCGCGCTGTCGGGCGCCAGTGGCAATGCGGATGCCGATTTCGCGGGTGCGTTCGCGGACGGTCATGAGCATCACGTTCATCACACCGATCCCGCCGACCAGCAGCGAAATGGCGGCAATGGCGCCAAGCATCAGGGACAACCCGTTGCGTGTCGCCGCCTCGGCCTGGATCATCGCCGCGCTGTTGTCGATCTCGAAGTCTTCGATGCCACCGTGCAGGCTCAGCATCAGTTGGCGTATCGCGCGTTCGGTGTCATGCACCTGGGTACTGTCCGCGGCGCCGATGATCACGTATTCCGGGTGTTGCGTGCCGGAAAGACGTATGGATATCGCTGAGTACGGCACGGCGATGCGCAGGTCGTTTCGCTGGTTGGCGCCACTGGAGCCTTTGCTGGCGAGCACGCCGATCACCTGGAAGGGCACGTTCTCGATGAGGATGTACTGGCCGATCGGGTCCTGGCCGTCGACGAACAGCTTCTTGCGCACCTCCGAGCCGATCACCGCCACGGTCGCAGCCGTGGCCAGGTCGTTGTCGGTAAAGAAGCTGCCTTCGCTGACGGGCCAGCTCATCAGCGTCGGGAACACAGGCGAATAGCCGCCGATGGTCGATTCCAGGTCGCGATTGCCGAAGCGCACCTGCGCTTCCACTGTCATGGCCGGCATGATGGACTTCACTTGCGGTAGCTCGGCCAGCGCCTGCACGTCGCTGAGGCGAACGTTGCCGGGCGGAGCGCGCGGTGTTGGAGGGGCACCGTTCATGAAGATGATGTTCGAGCCGAACGCGCCCATCTGGGCCATGACCTGGCGCTTGCTGCCTTCACCCACTGCCAGCATGACGACCACCGACGCGACGCCGATGATGATCCCCAGCAGGGTTAGCGCGGTGCGTGTGCGGTTGCTCCATATGACCCGCCAGGCGGCCTGCAGGGCGTCCCGGGTTTCGCCCAGCCAGGGGCTGCCCTGGCTGTCGGCACGCACCAGGCGCCCGGCCAGATCGACGGCTTGCAGCGCACCTGGGCGACGCGGTGGCGGCGCCTGGTCGGCGCCGCTGTCACTGATGACTTCGCCGTCGCGGATCTCGATGATGCGCTGGGCCCGGGCGGCCACATCGCGGTCGTGGGTGATCAGGATCACCACATGGCCTTGCTCGGCCAGTTCATCCAGCAGGCGCATGACCTCGGTGCCACTGTGGCTGTCCAGCGCACCGGTGGGCTCATCCGCCAGGATGATGTGGCCGCCGTTCATCAATGCCCGGGCGATGGACACCCGTTGTTGCTGGCCGCCTGAAAGCTGGCGCGGGCGATTGCCGGTGCGCTCGCCCAGGCCCAGGCGTTGCAGCAGGGCCTTGGCCCGTTCGGCGCGCGGGGCCGCCGTGGTTCCGGCGTAGATCGCCGGCATCTCCACGTTTTCCTGCGCCGAGGCGGAGGGGATCAGGTGATAGCCCTGAAACACGAACCCGAACGCTTCGCGGCGCAACCAGGCCAGCTCGTCATTGCTCAGGCCGGCAACATCCTGGCCGGCGAAGCGATACTGCCCGGCGCTTGGGCGGTCGAGGCAACCCAGGATGTTCATCAGGGTCGACTTGCCAGAGCCCGAGGTGCCGACGATGGCGATGAACTCTCCGGCATGGACTTTCAGGTCGATGCCGCGCAACACATCGACCTGGGGGCTGTCACCGCCCCCGTAGGATTTGCGGATGCCGACCAGCTCTATCAGCGGAGTGCTCATGTCAACCCTCACCGCCAACAGGGCCGATCAGCAGTTTGTCACCTTCCGCAAGTCCGTCGAGTATCTGCACGCGCAGGCGGTCACTGAGCCCGGTACGTACCTGGCGCGTCTGTACGTCGCCTTTGCCGGTCAGCACATGGGCAGTCTGCAGTCCCTCGCCCTGGCCCCGTCCCTGAAGCGCCGCGATGGGCACGGTCAACACATCCTTGGCAGACCCGGCGACGAAGAACACTTGGGCAGTCATGTCGGCCATCAGCGCGTTGTCATCGTTGTCGACATCCAGCAGCACGGTGTAGAGCACCACGCGGCCGGTCCCGCTGCCGCTTGCCGTACCGGCGGCAACCGGGCTGCCGCCGCCCTGGCTGAGCTGATCCAGCGGTTTGGGCGGGATCGGCAGAATCTGCCTGACAGTGCTGGTCCAGCGCCTGCCGCCGCTGCCCAGGGTGGTGAAGTAGGCTTGCATGCCGGTCTTGACCTGGCCGATGTCGGCTTCCGAGACCTCGGCCCATACCGTCATCGGCGACAGCTTGGCGATCCGCAGGATCAGCGGGGTGCGCTGCTGCGCGTTCAGGGTTTGCCCTTCTCGTGCATCGACAGCCACCACGGTACCGCCGATCGGGGCGTAGATGCGGGTGTAGCCCAACTGAGCCTGCGCGCTGCGCAACGTGGCCTGCGCCTGGAGAATCTGCGCCTCATACATGTCGATGCGCGCCTGGGTAGTCAGCACCTTGGCCTGGGCGGTCTGCACATCCTCTTCACGCGTGGCGCCGTCGCTGGCCATCCGCTGCTGGCGACGCAACTGTTGTTCGGCCAGGACATGCTCGGCACGCTGCTCCTTGACCTGCGCTTTCAGGGTCTGGATGGCATAGCGCTCGGCATCCAGCTGGGCCTGTTGCGTGGCAGGGTCGATTTCCACCAGCAACTGCCCCTGCTCGACGGTGTCACCGACTTCTACGTGCAACGTGCGGATCTGCCCGGAGGCCTGTGCGCCCACGTCGACGTACTGACGGGGCTGCAGGGTGCCCAGCGCGGTGACACTGGATTCGATGTTGCCACGGCTGACGCTGACGAACGGCCGCTGCTCGGCCGCGGCGGGCAACAGTTGCCAGGTGGCGAATGCGGCCACGGGGATCAGGCACAGCGCGAGCGTTAAGGCACGACGGGTAAGGCGTTGAGGGATCATGCAGGATTTCCGACCATGAGAGGGCCGCTGTCACCAAGGATCAGCTAGGGAGGCTGCCGATTAAACGAAAGCGATCAGGGCGGATTTAGCGGGGAGCGCGCGTTGCGGGCGTGGAAATGTAACAACGTCTTTAAGCTTGATGAGAATTATTATATTTTATGCGCTCGCGGTGCCATTACTTGGCCTGCAGCGGTCTTCTACCATCATCGACAACAGGGAAAGCGCTTCGATGCCGTCTTCGGGTGTACTGCTCGAGCATTACTACCGTGAACTGGTCGGGTTCCTTCGTTCGCGTCTGGGTAGCCGCCATGCTGCCGAAGATATCGCGCAGGAGGCGTATCTGCGGGTACTCGAGCGGTGTGATGACACGCAGATCTCCCATCCGCGCGCTTTCCTTTACCGCACCGCCCTGAACCTGGTCACCGATGGTCATCGGCGCAACCAGCTTCGTCGCGCCGAGCCTCTGGAGGTTCTGGAAACCGATGAGCGATTCTTCGTCGCCCCCGTGCACGGCGCCTGTCGCCAGGAAGAGCGCCTGGAGTTGCTGCAGCGTGCAGTGGCGGAGCTGAGCGAAACCTGCCGGGCGTGTTTCTTGCTGCGCAAGCTCGAAGGCCTGTCACATGGGGAGATTGCCGCGCGTCTGGGCCTGTCCAAGGCCATGGTGGAGAAGCACATCGTCAACGCCATGAAGCATTGCCGGCTGCGTATGCGCGAGTGGGCCGAGGCCTGAGCGCACGTTCGGCTGTGCGGCCCACTTTCCGATAGCGTCAGCTGCCTGACGAGGTACCGAATGTGAGGGTGCCCTTCATCATGGTGGAGTGGAAAGGGTAGGAGCAGAAAAACGCGTACGCCTGGCCTGCCTGCAGCATGCCGGTGTCGAAAGTGACCGAATCTTTTTCGCCACCCCCGATCAGTCGGGTATGGGCGAGCACGCGCTTGTCGCCCGGCTGGAGGTAGTTATCGGCCTCACCTGCCGCAGCGCCATCGGTGGTCACGCCTTTGATGTCGTCCTTTTTGGCCAGCACCCAGTTGTGGCCCATGATGTTCCTGGGCAGTGTGCCGGTGTGCAGCAAGTTAACGGTAAAGCGTTGGCAGGTCTGCGGTACGGTGATCGTTTTCAGGTCGTAGGTCATCTGGTCAGTACTGTGAATGTCTACCGAACAGGGCTCGGCGGACCATGCGACGCTGGACAGGGTCAGGGCGAAAAAGGCTAGGGCCGGGCGAAACATCTGGGTTCTCCGCGAATGTAAGAGGCGATGCCTTGGGGCATGAGCCTCCTTTAAACGAAGTGCGAGCGTCGGGGTTTAGGCGCGCGGTTACCTGAACGGCTTGACGGGGTGAGCGCAAGTGGCAAACCGGAGTACCGGGCTAAAGGCAAATGCAAATTCCGTCAGTCAATCACTTGATTTATGCGGCTTTCCCGACTTCTATCAAAGTAGACCGCTGCCAGGCATGGCCTTGGCAGTCGCCATAACGGGCGCAGTAAGGTCATGGAATGTACCCATTACCCAGCTGCCCAGGCCCGACCATGGCAAACAAGACCCTGCGCATTCTCATTGCCGACACCCACCCCTGCCAGCGGCTGCAGTTGGAGCGGCTGCTCAATGGCCTGGGCTACTATCGGATCGCCCCCGTTGACAGTTTCGAGGAGCTGCAGCGTTTGGTGCAGTGCGCCTTGCAGCCTTTTCACTTGCTGCTGGGCAATATCGAACTGGCCAGCCATGCCGGGGTTGACCTGGAGCGTTTTTGTCGCGTCAGTACCCAGATCCAGCACGCCCTGCTTTACCATTCCAGCCAGTTGAAAGTGCCTGCGGTGCCGCAGGCCGAGCGCCAGGCGGTCAGCCTGAGCCTGCCGCAGGTGCCCGATAACGAGGCGCTGGAGTCATTCATGGCGATCATCGACGGACCGGTGCTGGTCGGCAAATTGCCGCTGCCGGGCGCCATGCCGGCGGCTACGGCCAGGCCACGGCCGCGCGCCAACTTCGCGCATACGGTGTTCAACCGCTAGCCGCGCAGCAGGCGGGGCAACGGGGCAGCTATTTGCTATCCTCTTGCCCTTTGCCGATTTGCGGACCCTGCCATGACTGCCATCGATACCGCTCGCCCGCCCCGGTTCAGCCGCGGCGACCATCGGACCCTGGGCCTGGCGGCACTGGGCGGCGCGCTGGAAATCTACGACTTCATCATTTTCGTATTTTTTGCGCTGACCCTCAGCCAGCTGTTCTTCCCGCCCGAGATGCCAGAGTGGCTGCGCCTGCTGCAAAGCTTCGGGATCTTCGTCACCGGCTACCTGGCGCGGCCGCTGGGCGGCATCCTGATGGCGCACTTCGCCGACCACCTGGGGCGCAAGCGGGTGTTCAGCCTGAGCATCCTGATGATGGCCCTGCCATGCCTGCTGATCGGGGTAATGCCGACCTATGCCGACATCGGCTACGCCGCACCGTTGATCCTGCTGGCGCTGCGCATCCTCCAGGGCGCGGCCGTGGGGGGCGAGGTGCCAAGTGCCTGGACCTTCGTCGCCGAGCACGCGCCTGCCGGGCGGCGCGGGTATGCGTTGGGCTTCTTGCAGGCGGGGCTGACCTTCGGCTACCTGCTGGGGGCATTGACCGCGACGTTGCTGGCGCAGGTGTTCACGCCGCAGGAGATCCTCGACTACGCCTGGCGCTACCCGTTCCTGCTGGGTGGAGTGTTTGGTGTGATTGGCGTGTGGCTGCGCCGCTGGCTCAGCGAAACACCGGTGTTCCTTGCCCTGCGTGCGCGCCAGGAACAGCCGGTGAAATTCCCGCTGCGGCGGGTGCTGGGCGAGCACCGTCGGGCGTTGATTCCGGCGGCGTTGCTGACCTGTGTGCTGACCTCGGCCGTGGTGGTGCTGGTGGTGATCACCCCCACGGTAATGCAGCAACGCTTTGGCATGAGCGCCGGGCACACCTTCGCCCTGAGCAGCGTGGGCATTGTTTTCCTCAACATCGGCTGCGTGCTGGCCGGGTTGCTGGTCGACCGCGTAGGGGCTTGGCGTGCGCTGATGCTCTACAGCGTGTTGCTGCCGCTGGGGATCGGTGCGCTTTACGCCAGCCTGGTGGGGCAGTGGGAGATGACCTGGCTGGCTTATGCGCTGGCGGGGCTGTCCTGCGGCGTGGTCGGTGTGGTGCCGTCGGTGATGGTTGGATTGTTCCCGGCCGAGATCCGTGTGTCGGGGATTTCCTTCACCTACAACGTGGCCTACGCGCTGTGGGCCAGTACCACGCCGCTGGCGCTGATTGCGCTGATGCCGTGGAGCCCGTGGGTGTGTGTCGGGTTTTGTCTGGTCATGGGCACGGTGGGGCTGCTGACGGCCTTGTATTTCGGGCGGCGTGAGCCATTGGCGTTTGCGGCGCAGCCGATGCCGATCATGTGCGGTGACAAATGAGCCGGTGCATGTCTTGGGTTGTGCAGCAGGGCATAAACCGAGCGCCGCCCGCGCGGCGCTCGATCTGATAAGCGCTGAGCCTCTCACGGCGAACACCTCGCAGCCCAGACGCAATTCACAACAAAAAGCCCCCGGCTCGTGAGAGCCGGGGGCTTTTTGTTACGGCAGGGCCGGGGCCTTACATGTTCGGGTAGTTCGGCCCGCCTGCGCCCTCAGGGGTAACCCAGGTGATGTTCTGGGCCGGGTCCTTGATGTCGCAGGTCTTGCAGTGCACGCAGTTCTGCGCGTTGATCTGGAAGCGCTTGTTGCCGTCTTCCTGGGTGACCACTTCGTACACGCCGGCCGGGCAGTAGCGTTGTGCCGGCTCGTCGTACAGCGGCAGGTTGCTGGCGATCGGCACGTTCGGGTCGGTCAACTTCAGGTGGCAGGGTTGTTCCTCTTCGTGGTTGGTGCTGGAGAGGAATACCGAGCTGAGCTTGTCGAAGCTGAGCTTGCCGTCCGGTTTCGGGTAGTCGATCTTTTTCGAGTCGGCCGCGAGCTTGAGGCAGGCGTAGTCCGGCTTGGTGTCGTGCAGGGTGAACGGCAGCTTGCCGCCGAACCAGTTCTGGTCCACATAGTTGAACGCAGCGCCCAGCAGTGGGCCGAACTTGTGCATGGCCGGGCCGAAGTTGCGGCTGGCGAACAGTTCTTCGTACAGCCAGCTGGCCTTGAAGGCGCTGACGTAGCCGTTCAGCTGGTCACCGCCCTCGCTGCCGGCGAGCAGCGCGTCGGCCACCGCCTCGGCGGCGAGCATGCCGGACTTCATCGCCGTGTGGCTGCCTTTGATCTTGGCCACGTTCATGGTGCCCAGGTCACAGCCGATAAGTGCGCCGCCGTTGAACACCATTTTCGGCAGCGAGTTGATGCCGCCCTTGGCCAGGGCGCGGGCGCCGTAGCTGATGCGTTTGCCGCCTTCGAGATACTGGCTGATCACCGGATGGTGCTTCAGGCGCTGGAACTCGTCGAATGGCGACAGGTACGGGTTGGCGTAGGACAGGTCGACGATCAGGCCGACCACCACCTGGTTGTTTTCCAGGTGATAAAGGAACGAACCCCCGGTGTTGTCCTTGGCCATCACGTCCAGCGGCCAGCCGGCGGTGTGCACCACCAGGCCCTGCTCGTGCTTGGCAGGGTCGATTTCCCAGATTTCCTTCAGGCCGATGCCGTAGTGCTGCACATCGGACTCGCTGTCCAGGTTGAAGCGCTTGATCAGCTGCTTGCCGATGTGGCCACGGCAACCTTCGGCGAACAGGGTGTACTTGCCACGCAGCTCCATGCCCGGGGTGTACATACCGTCTTTCGGGTTGCCTTCACGGTCCACACCCATGTCGCCGGTGACAATGCCACGCACCACGCCGTTTTCATCGAACAGCGCTTCCTGGGCGGCGAAGCCCGGGTAGACCTCCACGCCCAGGTTCTCGGCCTGCTGGGCCAGCCAGCGGCACAGGTTGCCCAGCGAGATGATGTAGTTGCCTTCGTTGTGCATGGTTTTGGGCACGAACAGGTCAGGCACCTTGGTGGCGCTGCCGGCATCCTTGAGCACGTAGATGTCGTCGCGCTTCACTTCGGTGTTCAGGGGCGCGCCGAGTTCCTTCCAGTCGGGGAACAGCTCGTTCAGGGCGCGGGGCTCGAACACTGCGCCGGAGAGGATGTGGGCGCCCACTTCAGAGCCTTTTTCCACCACGCAGACGCTGATTTCGCTACCGGCTTCGGCGGCCTTCTGCTTCAGGCGGCAGGCGGCGGACAGGCCCGCCGGGCCGGCGCCGACGATGACCACGTCGAATTCCATGTATTCGCGTTCCACTGGTTCTCTCCTACTCATCAAGGCTCGTGCTGTTGCTTTGTCTTATGGGTGCTTGCGCGCAGTGGCTCATCACGGGAGCGGAACTGTAGCTGCGCAAATGACGGACTACACCGTTTTGTCTTGGCCGCGCATTATATCTACACCACTTGGCGGGTCCAATACAAACGTTTGTTTGAATTTGCCGCAGGCCAGTAAAATCACAGGAGCGCGGCTGGAGGGTGACCGATTTGCCGTATTGACCGGATGGGGTGTTACGGTCAAGATACGAGCGGTTTTACGTTCGCCGTAGGCTTGCAGCCGGGCGCAGGTACACCTCTAAAGACCAGGTGTGGAGCAGGGTTTTGCGGCCTTTGGCCGGTTTGTAGTGGAGTTTACACGCCACGACAGAAAATGACCCGTGAGGATTTGTCGCAATGGTCCGAACAAGACTGTTCGGTCACTGTGAAGTTATTGCCTCCCGATACGTTTTTAGAGGTGCCCTTGTACCCACGCGCATCGCAGGGCTCAGTCCCAGGCGACTATCTATTCACCGGAGAGTAACGAGGAATCCATGAAGGTTCTTGTAGCTGTCAAACGAGTGGTCGACTACAACGTCAAGGTTCGCGTCAAGGCGGACAACTCCGGCGTCGACCTTGCTAACGTCAAGATGTCCATGAACCCCTTCTGCGAAATCGCCGTGGAAGAGGCTGTCCGCTTGAAGGAAAAGGGCGTTGCGACCGAGATCGTCGTCGTTTCCGTCGGCCCGACCACTGCCCAGGAGCAACTGCGTACCGCCCTGGCCCTGGGTGCCGACCGCGCCATCCTGGTAGAAGCCGCTGACGAACTGAACTCCCTGGCTGTGGCCAAGGCGCTGAAAGCCGTTGTCGACAAGGAGCAGCCACAGCTGGTCATCCTCGGCAAGCAGGCCATCGACAGCGACAATAACCAGACCGGCCAGATGCTGGCTGCGCTGACTGGCTACGCGCAAGGCACCTTCGCCTCCAAGGTCGAAGTGGCTGGCGACAAGCTGAACGTCACCCGTGAAATCGATGGCGGTCTGCAGACCGTATCGCTGAACCTGCCAGCCATCGTCACCACCGACCTGCGCCTGAACGAGCCGCGCTACGCGTCGCTGCCGAACATCATGAAGGCCAAGAAGAAGCCGCTGGAGACCGTTACTCCGGACGCGCTGGGCGTTTCCCTCGCCTCCACCAACAAGACCCTGAAGGTTGAAGCCCCGGCTGCCCGCAGCGCTGGCATCAAGGTCAAATCGGTGGCCGAACTGGTCGAGAAGCTGAAGAACGAAGCGAAGGTAATCTAAATGACTATCCTGGTTGTCGCTGAATACGAAGCCGGTGCCGTAGCTCCGGCCACCCTGAACACTGTTGCCGCTGCCGCCAAGATCGGTGGAGATGTGCACGTACTGGTCGCTGGCCAGAACGTCGGCAGCATTGCCGAATCTGCTGCCAAGATCGCTGGCGTGGCCAAGGTGCTGGTTGCCGATAACGCTGCCTACGCCCATGTGCTGCCAGAGAACGTCGCGCCGCTGATCGTCGAGCTGGCCAAGGGTTACAGCCACGTGCTGGCTCCGGCCACCACCAACGGCAAGAATATCCTGCCGCGCGTTGCCGCGCTGCTGGACGTGGACCAGATTTCCGAGATCATCTCGGTTGAGTCCGCTGACACCTTCAAGCGCCCAATCTACGCCGGTAACGCCATTGCCACCGTGCAGTCGAGCGCTTCGGTCAAGGTCATCACCGTGCGTACCACCGGCTTCGACCCTGTCGCCGCCGAAGGTGGCTCGGCCGCTGTTGAGGCTGTTGGTGCTGCGCACAACGCTGGCATTTCTGCCTTCGTTGGCGAAGAGCTGGCCAAGTCCGACCGCCCAGAGCTGACCGCTGCCAAGATCGTCGTATCCGGCGGCCGTGGCATGGGCAACGGTGACAACTTCAAGCACCTGTACAGCCTGGCCGACAAGCTTGGCGCTGCAGTCGGTGCCTCGCGCGCCGCAGTCGACGCCGGCTTCGTGCCGAACGACATGCAGGTCGGCCAGACCGGCAAGATCGTTGCGCCACAGCTGTACATCGCCGTCGGTATCTCCGGCGCGATCCAGCACCTGGCCGGCATGAAAGACTCCAAAGTGATCGTTGCGATCAACAAGGACGAAGAAGCGCCGATCTTCCAGGTAGCCGACTACGGCCTGGTCGCAGACCTGTTCGAAGCGGTTCCGGAGCTGGAAAAGCTGGTCTGATCCGCCTGCTTCACTTATAAAGAACCCGGCCCTCGTTTCGAGGGTCGGGTTTTTTTATGGGTTGAGGAGTGAGGGATGACGTTGCGTGAAACGGGCAGGGCGCTGGCATGCATGGCGGCGCTGTTCTCACCGCTGGTCATGGCGGCAGGCAAGTGCGAACGCCTGGTGGCAACCGGCAGCCCTGATGCGCCGCCCTATTCATGGCAAGACCCACAAGACCCTGAACACCTGATCGGCGCCAACGTAGACCTGTTGCGTCAGGTGGCTGGCGAGTTGGGTGTAAAAGTCGAAGTACTGAGCGCAGGTCGTCGCGACCAGGCACTGGAGGAAGTACGCAGTGGCCGCATGGATCTGCTACTCGACACCCCCATGCAGGTGGAGCAATTGACCGCGCTGGACTACATCCACCCGCCGTTGCAGCTCAACGAGTACCTGGTGTGGACGCGTCATGATGCCCAGCTGACCTTCGATGGCCCGGCGGACCTGGCCAGGTATCAAGGCAGCTTGTCCGAGCGCGCACGGCTGACACCGGCCTTCACCGCCTTTGCCAAGGCCCAGCTCAAGCTGGTGTCGGCGCAGAACCTTACCCAGGCCTTCCAGAAACTGGTGCTCGGCCAAGTGGACTATGTGCTGGCTGGCCGCTATTCAGGCATGGCCATGGCCCAGAGCCTGGGTATGAGCAATGACCTGATCGCCCGTGGCCTGCCGGTGGACCGGCCAGGCCTGTACTTGGCCCTTTCACACAACTCGGCCTGCAATGACAGCTGGTTGCGTGGGCAATTGGCGAAAAAACTGACAGAATTGCCGATCTCCGGTGCGTCCGAGGCGGTCCTGCAACGAAATGTCGAGCGCTGGAAAGCGCAGTTGCAGGTGCCGGCGGACGCCCCCAAACACTAGGAAGATTGCGTGAGAACCCAACCACTAATCCTTGCCTTGGCCATGCTTGGCCTGGCTGGCTGCGCCAATGATCCGGCCCCTGACGAGCAGATGCGCATTTCCGAACAGGCCTTGGAGCAGGCCAAGGCCGTAGGTGCCACCGAGCAGGTCGAAACGCTGAAGCTGGCTGAAGACAAGCTGGCCCGGGCCAAGGCCAACATGCTGAGCGAAGACTATCGCGATGCGCGCATGCGTGCCGAACAGGCCGAGCTGGATGCGCGTCTGGCCGAGGCCCAGGTGCTGAACCAGAAGAGCGAAGAGCAGCTCCAGCTGTTGCAGTCGCGGGTCAAGCGCCTGCGCAAGCAACTGGAGGTGCAGCCATGATCCGCCGCACACCGTTGGCTGCGCTGGTAGTGCTGGCACTGGCCGCAGGCTTGCAAGGCTGTGCCAGCCAGCGCAGTTCTGCAGCGCTGGATGAAGCCAGTGCCGCCTTCGCCAAGGTCAAGGATGATTCCGATGTGCTGCGCAGTGCGCCGCGCGATGTGATCCGCGCGGGCGAGTCGCTGGCCCGTGCCGAGCGTTTGTCCAGCTACATCGGCACCGGTTCCGATGTGCGCCATTACGCTTACCTCAGCCAGCGCTACAGCGAGATTGCCCGTGAGCATGCCAAGCTGGCGCTGAACCAGGAGCGCCAGACCAAGCTCGATCTGGAGCGCCAGCGCCTGCAGCTGGCCTTGCGCGAGGCCAAGCTGGCCAGCGTGCAGCAGCAGGGCAAATGGGTCGAGTCGCAAATCGCGGCACTGGCCTCCGAGCAGACCGACCGTGGCTTGGTGATGACCTTGGGCGACGTGCTGTTCGATACCGGCCGTGCCGACCTGAAGAACTCGGCCAGCCGCACGGTACTCAAGCTGGTGCAGTTCCTTCAGCTTAACCCGCGTCGGGTGGTACGTATCGAAGGCTATACCGACAGCACCGGCGCGGCCGAGGACAACCTGAAACTGTCTCGCGATCGGGCGCAGGCCGTGGCTGACATGCTGGTGGACCTGGGCATCGACGAAAAGCGTTTGCAGGTCGAGGGCTATGGCGACCAGTACCCGATCGAGGCCAACGCCTCTGAGCGGGGCAGGGCGCAGAACCGTCGGGTAGAAATCGTGTTCTCCGACGACAAGGGCAGGCTCGCGCCTGCGCGCTGAGTTCGACTCAAAGAAGGGCCGCCATGCGGCCCTTCTTTTTGTCGGTTTAATCGTTTCGATAGTTATCACGCTGTTGTATTGTCGACTATGTTGCATTCTGTCCCAGTACACTTTGCAACTGTTACGGTATCCTTTACCGTCATCGAGCCGCACAAGAACAACGAGCCTGCCGCCATGACCAACCTGCTGCTGTACCAGCGTATCGCCCAGCAACTGGCCGATGACATCCGCCGCGGTGTCTACCAGCCAGGCGAGCGGGTACCCTCCGTGCGCAAGATGAGCGCCCAGCTCAATGTCAGCCATGCCACGGTGCTGCAGGCCTATGCCAACCTCGAAGATCAAGGCCTGATCCGTGCGCGGCCGCAGTCTGGCTACTATGTGCACCAGACGCCGGCCCTGACTGCGCAAACCCCCGACATTGCCCGGGTGGAGCGCCCTGGTCTGGTGACCCGTGCCAGCATCATCCAGCAAGTGCTCACCGAAGCGCGCCGCGATGGTGTATTTCCGTTCGGCGCTGCGGTGCCGCATGTCGACTACCTGCCGGTGCGTGCCCTGCACCAGCAAATTGCCAAGGTCACCCGCTTTCACAGCCCGCGCGCGTTCAGTTACATGTTCAGCCCGGGTTTCGAGCCGTTGCGCCGGCAGATTGCCATTCGCATGCGCGATGCCGGTGTACTGGTCGACCCGCGTGAAGTGATCGTGACCCACGGTTGCGTCGATGCGCTGCAAATGTCATTGCGTGTGCTGACGCGTCCGGGGGACTTGATCGCCGCCGAGTCGCCGACGTATTACGGCTTGCTGCAGCTGGCGGACCTGCTGGGCCTGAAGGTGATCGAAATCCCCAGCGACCCGTCCACGGGCATCAGCCTTGAAGCTTTGCAGCTGGCGGCCAACCAGTGGTCGATCAAGGCCCTGGTGCTCACCGCGCGGCTGAGCAACCCCTTGGGTGGCACCGTCCCGGAAGAGCGGCAGAAACAACTGCTGCGCCTGGCATCGGACTTCGATATCCAGATCATCGAGGACGATATCTATGGCGAGCTGATGTTCGAGCAGGGCAAGACCAAGGCGCTGAAGGCGTTCGACCGGCTGGACCGGGTAATCTATTGCTCAAGCTTCTCCAAGACGCTGTCCCCCGGCGTACGTGTTGGCTGGATGATTGCCGGGCGTTACCAGGACGAAATCCAGCGGCTGCAAACCTTCACTACCCACTCGGCGTGCAGCGTCACGCAAATGGGGGTGGCGGCCTACCTGGAGAATGGCGGCTACGACCGGCATCTGCGCTACATCCGTCAGGAGTATCGCAAGAACCTCAGCGCCTACCAGTTGGCAGTGCAGCAGCACTTCCCCGAAGGCACCCAGATGACCCGGCCTACGGGCGGTTTCATTCTGTGGGTGAGCCTGCCCGGGCGGGTCAACACGCAGGAGCTGCATGTGCGGGCGCTGGAGCAGGGCATCAGCATTGCGCCGGGGTTAATATTCAGTAATACAGAGCAGTTCAACCACTGCATCCGCCTTAATTGCGGTATTCCGTGGAACAAGGAGGCCGAGCGTGCCGTGATTACCCTCGGCTTGCTGGCTCAGCAGTTGTGCCGGGAGCCTGCGCTCACCCTTTTGTAAGGCTTGCCAGCTGCCTGTGGAACAGGGAGCATACGCACTTTTCCTGCCAGTCTGTCCATTTGCCATGAATGCTTTACGCCGTTTTGCCCTGATCTTGTGCCTCGCACCGTTCTGCTGTGCGCCAGCCATGGCTGCGCAGCCGGCCAGCCAGGCTCCGGTCACCCAGGGCAAGCCAGTGCAGAAAAAGGCGGCAGCCAAGCCTGTCCAGAAGCAGGCGGTAAAAAAAGCCGCCAACAGCAAGGCCAAGGCGCCCAAGCCGGTCAGCAAGGCGGTGGCCAAGCCGCTGCCAAAGGCAAAGCTTGACCTCAGCCTGCCGGTCGATATGGTCAACTCACTTGAGCCGAACGTTGGCACCCCGTCGCCGATTCAGCGACGCAAACCCTTGCTGCCGCCCATGTTCACCGAGAAACCAGAAACCAACGACAGCCCGTTCCAGCTCAATGGCCGGCTGATCAACAACGAAATGCAGTTGCAATTGCGCAACGACAGCCGTCATGACGTTGAAGGGGCGGCCATCGATTTCGAGTACCGGCAGTAGCAGTCAAACTGACTGCCGGGTCACTGCACATTTCATCGTGCCAGTAATTTCAAACGCCTGTTTGAGCGGTTACTATCCAGGGACGTTCGTCCCGTTTTGTTCCAGGGAGTCCTGATTTTGGTGAATAGCCATGAATTGTCGTGAGGGCTGCGGTGCCTGCTGCATCGCCCCGTCCATCACTTCTGCGATGCCGCGCATGCCCAATGGCAAGCCGGCGGGTGAGCGCTGCCTGCACCTGACGGCTGCCAACCTCTGCGACCTGTTTGGCAAGCCCGAGCGGCCGGCGGTGTGCGGTGGCTTCAAGGCGGATGTCGAGGTGTGCGGCAGCGACCGTGACGAGGCAATCAGGATTCTGGGTTGGTGGGAGCAGATGACGGCGGCGTGAGAGGCTGGATCTTCGACAACAAGGATAAACATGATGAGATCGTTCAAGCGTATTGCACTGCTGTGTGGCATGGGTGTTTTGCTGTCGCCGGTGGCCTGGGCCGAAAACTGGCAAGTGGCCAAGGACGAGGAGGGGATCAAGGTATCTCTCAGTGAAGTAGCCGGTTCCAAGTACAAGGCCTATCAAGGCGTTACCGTGATCAAGGCGCCGCTGGCCAAGGTGCAGGCGTTGCAGGAAGACGTGGTCGGCGCCTGTGCATGGATTCACGAGTGCAAGTCGCAAAAGCTGCTCAAGCATGAAGGCGACCAGAGCTGGACCTACACCCAGTTCAACACGCCGTGGCCAGTGACGCCGCGTGATTCGGTGTTGCATATCACCACGGTCAAGGGGGCTGATGGCAGCTTGACCCGTAATCTGGTCGAAGAGCCGACCTATGTCCCGGAAGAGAAGGGCTTTGTGCGGGTGGCGAAAGTGGAAGGCTTCTGGAAACTGGTGCCCAAGGGTGACAGCACCGAAGTGACCTACCAGGTGCACACCGAGCCGGGTGGTAGCGTGCCGGCGATGGTGGCCAACAAGTTCGTGGTGGATGCGCCGTTCAATACCCTGAAAGGGCTGCGGGAGCGGGCTGAGAAGAACTGAGGTTTGGTGTTGCCTGTGCCGGCCTCTTCGCTGGCACAGGAAAAAGCCAATAAAAAAAGGCTGCCCAAGGGCAGCCTTTTTGCGTTCGGCCAGTAAAGCTTACTTGCGGTCCTGCAGCGCAACGATGTCGCGCTTCTGCTCGCCGGTGTACAGCTGGCGCGGGCGGCCAATCTTGTACGGGCTGGAGAGCATTTCTTTCCAGTGCGAGATCCAGCCCACGGTACGTGCCAGGGCGAAGATCACGGTGAACATGCTGGTCGGAATGCCGATCGCCTTGAGGATGATCCCCGAGTAGAAGTCGACGTTCGGGTACAGCGAGCGCTCGATGAAGTAAGGATCGGTGAGGGCGATCTCTTCCAGGCGCATGGCCAGTTCCAGCTGCGGGTCGTTCTTGATGCCCAGCTCGCGCAGGACTTCGTCGCAGGTCTGCTTCATCACGGTGGCGCGCGGGTCGCGGTTCTTGTACACGCGGTGACCGAAGCCCATCAGCTTGAACGGGTCGTTCTTGTCCTTGGCCTTGGCGATGAACTTGTCGATGTTCGAAACATCGCCGATTTCATCGAGCATGGTCAGTACGGCTTCGTTCGCACCGCCGTGGGCCGGACCCCACAGTGCGGCGATACCGGCGGCGATACAGGCGAACGGGTTGGCACCCGACGAGCCGGCCAGGCGAACGGTGGAGGTGGAGGCATTCTGTTCGTGGTCGGCATGGAGGATGAAGATCCGGTCCATTGCCTTGGCCAGTACCGGGCTGATCGGTTTGATCTCGCACGGGGTGTTGAACATCATGTGCAGGAAGTTTTCCGCGTACGACAGGTCGTTGCGCGGGTACATCATCGGCTGGCCCATGGAGTACTTGTAAACCATCGCGGCCAGGGTCGGCATCTTGGCGACCAGGCGCACCGCGGAAATTTCGCGGTGTTGCGGGTTATTGATATCCAGGGAGTCGTGATAGAACGCCGACAGGGCGCCGACCACGCCACACATCACCGCCATCGGGTGAGCGTCGCGACGGAAACCGTTGAAGAAGGACTTCAGTTGCTCGTGAACCATGGTGTGGTTCTTGACGGTGCTGACGAACTGGGCCTTCTGCTCGGCATTCGGCAGTTCGCCGTTGAGCAGCAGGTAGCAGGTTTCGAGGTAGTCGGATTGTTCGGCGAGTTGTTCGATCGGGTAGCCGCGGTGCAGCAGGATCCCTTTGTCGCCGTCAATGTAGGTGATCTTCGACTCGCACGAGGCAGTCGCCATGAAACCAGGGTCGAAGGTGAAGTGACCAGTGGCCCCCAACCCGCGGACGTCGATTACATCAGGACCAACGGTGCCGGTTAAAATGGGCAGCTCGACGGGGGCAGCGCCCTCGATGACCAACTGCGCTTTTTTGTCAGCCATGTGGCCTCCTATTAATGCTAGAAATCATCAGACAGACCCCCCACGCAGGGCCCGCACCACTATAGAGGGATAAATTCAGATGTCAATTTGCCTAAAGGCTTGTTGAATCAAGCATTCAAGCCTGATTTTTCCCGAAATTCTCGCCCATTTACGCCTTTTGTTCGCTAAAGGCAATGCGCTATTTGGGCTACCCCGTCACGTTGTCATAAGCAGCCTAACTGTCTATACTCGGCACCCGACCGCCAGGGGCTTGCAAGCCCGAACTGCTGGGGGTCGCCGTTCCCTGGGTGGTGGGTACCTGACCAGTACACTTACCAACAACTTTGCCCTGATTCGCTAGGGGCTCTTCAGTGTGAAAAAAGCCGTGAAAAGCCAACGACCTGTAAACCTAGACCTAAGGACCATCAAGCTCCCCGTCACTGCGTACACGTCCATCCTGCACCGTATCTCCGGCGTCATCCTGTTCCTCGGCCTTGCCATCATGCTTTATGCACTGGGCAAGTCGCTGGGTTCCGAGGAAGGCTTCGGTGAGGTGAAGGCGTGTCTGACCAGCCCGCTGGCCAAATTCGTGACCTGGGGGCTGCTGTCTGCCCTGCTTTATCACCTCGTGGCAGGTGTTCGTCACCTGATCATGGACATGGGTATCGGTGAGACGCTGGAAGGCGGCAAGCTGGGCTCGAAAATCGTGATCGTCATCTCCGTGGTGCTGATCGTTCTGGTGGGAGTTTGGGTATGGTAACCAATGTCACGAACCTGTCGCGTTCGGGCCTCTATGACTGGATGGCGCAGCGCGTTTCTGCGGTCGTTCTCGCGGCTTACTTCCTCTTCCTGATCGGCTACGTGGTCGCCCACCCAGGCATCGACTACACCCAGTGGCATGGTCTGTTCTCCAACAACGCGATGCGGATCTTCAGTCTGCTGGCCCTCGTTGCCCTGGGCGCTCACGCCTGGGTCGGCATGTGGACCATTGCAACCGACTACCTGACGCCTATGTCGTTCGGCAAGTCGGCAACTGCGATTCGTTTCCTGTTCCAGGCGGTATGCGGCGTTGCGATGTTCGCTTACTTCGTCTGGGGTGTGCAGATTCTCTGGGGTATCTGATCCATGGCTAGCATTCCAACCATTTCCTTCGACGCCATCATCATCGGTGGCGGCGGCGCCGGCATGCGCGCCGCGCTGCAACTGGCTCAAGGCGGCCACAAGACTGCCGTAGTCACCAAAGTCTTCCCGACCCGTTCGCACACTGTATCCGCCCAGGGCGGCATCACCTGTGCCATCGCTTCGGCCGACCCGAACGACGACTGGCGCTGGCACATGTACGATACCGTCAAGGGCTCCGACTACATTGGTGACCAGGACGCTATCGAATACATGTGTCAGGAAGGCCCGGCTGCGGTCTTCGAACTGGACCACATGGGCCTGCCGTTCTCGCGTACCGAAACCGGTCGTATCTACCAGCGTCCGTTCGGTGGCCAGTCCAAGGACTTCGGTAAAGGTGGCCAGGCTGCCCGTACCTGTGCCGCTTCCGACCGTACCGGTCACGCGCTGCTGCACACCCTGTACCAGGGCAACCTGAAAGCAGGCACTACCTTCCTCAACGAGTACTACGCGGTTGACCTGGTGAAAAACCAGGACGGCGCGTTCGTCGGTGTGATCGCAATCTGCATCGAAACCGGCGAAACCATGTACATCAAGTCCAAGGCCACCGTTCTGGCCACTGGCGGTGCCGGTCGTATCTACGCCTCCACCACCAACGCCCTGATCAACACCGGTGACGGTATCGGCATGGCCCTGCGTGCAGGCGTACCGGTGCAGGACATCGAGATGTGGCAGTTCCACCCGACCGGTATCGCCGGCGCCGGTGTACTGGTAACCGAAGGTTGCCGTGGTGAAGGTGGCTACCTGATCAACGCCCACGGCGAGCGCTTCATGGAGCGTTACGCGCCGAACGCGAAAGACCTGGCCGGCCGCGACGTGGTTGCCCGTTCCATGGTCAAGGAAATCATCGCCGGCAACGGCGTGGGCCCGAACAAGGACCACGTACTGCTGAAGCTGGACCACCTGGGCGAGGAAGTGCTGCACAGCCGCCTGCCAGGTATCTGCGAACTGTCCAAGACCTTCGCCCACGTCGACCCTGTGGTCGCGCCTGTTCCGGTCGTACCGACCTGCCACTACATGATGGGCGGCGTTGCCACCAACATTCATGGCCAGGCCATCACCATGGACGCCGAAGGCAAGGACCAGATCATCCCGGGTCTGTTCGCCGTGGGTGAAGTGGCGTGCGTATCGGTACACGGTGCCAACCGCCTGGGCGGCAACTCGCTGCTCGACCTGGTGGTATTCGGTCGCGCCGCTGGCCTGCACCTGGAAAAATCGCTGTCCGACGGCGTGGAATACCGCGACGCCAGCGACACCGATATCGATGTGGCCCTGAACCGCCTGAACAAGCTCAACGAGCGTACTTCTGGCGAAGACGTTGCCAGCCTGAAGCGCGAGCTGCAGAGCTGCATGCAGAACTACTTCGGTGTATTCCGTACCGGCGAATACATGCAGAAGGGTATCGAGCAGCTGGCCGGCCTGCGTGACCGCATCGCCAACGTCAAGATCAACGACAAGTCCCAGGCCTTCAACACCGCGCGTATCGAAGCGCTGGAGCTGCAGAACCTGCTGGAAGTCGCCGAAGCTACCGCCATCGCGGCCGAAGCCCGTAAAGAGTCCCGCGGCGCTCACGCCCGTGAAGACTTCGAAGACCGTGACGACGAAAACTGGCTGTGCCACACCCTGTACTACCCGGGTGAGAAGCGCGTTGCCAAGCGTGGCGTCAACTTTGCGCCGAAGACTGTTCCAGCCTTCGAACCAAAAGTCCGGACTTACTAAGGGTGGCTGCTATGTTGAAAGTCGAAGTTTATCGTTACAACCCGGACACCGACTCGGCGCCCAAAATGGAGTCGTTCGACGTCGATACCGGCGGCAAGGACCTGATGGTTCTCGATGTATTGGCGCTGATCAAGGAAAAGGACGAAGGTTTCTCGTACCGTCGCTCCTGCCGTGAAGGCGTGTGCGGTTCCGACGGCATGAACATGAACGGCAAGAACGGCCTGGCCTGCATCACCCCGCTGTCGGCGGTGGTGAAGGGCAACAAGCTGGTGCTGCGTCCGCTGCCAGGCCTGCCGGTCATTCGTGACCTGGTGGTCGACATGAGCATCTTCTACAAGCAGTACGAGAAGGTGAAGCCGTTCCTGCAGAACGATACCCCGGCACCGGCCATCGAGCGCCTGCAGTCGCCGGAAGACCGTGACAAGCTGGACGGCCTGTACGAGTGCATCCTGTGCGCGTGCTGCTCGACGTCCTGCCCGTCGTTCTGGTGGAACCCGGACAAGTTCCTGGGCCCGGCTGCACTGCTGCAAGCCTACCGCTTCCTGGCTGACAGCCGCGATACCAAGACTCAGGAGCGCCTGGCGTCCCTGGATGACCCGTTCAGCGTATTCCGCTGCCGCGGGATCATGAACTGCGTAAACGTTTGCCCGAAAGGTCTGAACCCGACCAAGGCAATCGGTCACGTACGTAACATGCTGCTGCAAAGCGGCACCTGATACAAAGTGTTGTACCTGCAGTAAGCCGAGGTGCGGGTGGTGAGCCCGCACTGAGGTAAAACCCGAACAAGGGCCCACAAAGCCTGCGTTCATTACCTATGAAGATATGAGACCAGCAGGGGCTTTCCGGGCTGGTACCCGGAAAATCAGCAGGATCCAAGTGGCGTGGTTCAGTCGCTGTATTCGGACTTTTCCAGGTTTGCTGTGGCTCTCGCCGATCAGTCCCCTAATCGAGGGTGACCAAGCATGCAAGAAAGCGTGATGCAGCGCATGTGGGAAAGCGCCCACCTTTCAGGTGGTAACGCTGCATATGTGGAAGAGCTCTACGAGCTCTACCTGCACGACCCTAACGCTGTGCCAGAAGAGTGGCGCACCTACTTCCAGAAGTTGCCCGCCGACGGCAGCACCGCTACCGATGTATCGCACTCGACAATCCGCGACCATTTCGTACTGCTGGCAAAGAACCAGCGCCGCGCCCAACCGGTATCCGCCGGGAGCGTGAGCAGTGAACACGAGAAGAAGCAGGTTGAAGTTCTGCGACTGATCCAGGCCTATCGTATGCGCGGCCATCAGGCTGCCAAGCTCGACCCGTTGGGGTTGTGGCGGCGTCCTGCGCCCGTAGACCTGTCGATCAATCACTACGGCTTGACCAATGCCGATCTTGATACGACCTTCCGTGCCGGCGACCTGTTCATCGGCAAAGAGGAGGCGAGCCTACGCGAGATCTTCGAGGCGCTCCAGAAGACATATTGTCGCACCATTGGCGCCGAGTTCACCCACATCGTCGATTCCGAGCAGCGCAGCTGGTTCCAGCAGCGCCTGGAAAGCGTGCGCGGTCGTCCGGAGTTTTCCGCTGACGTGCAGGCTCACCTGCTCGAGCGCGTGACGGCCGGTGAAGGCCTTGAGAAATACCTGGGCACCAAGTACCCAGGCACCAAGCGTTTCGGCCTTGAGGGCGGCGAAAGCCTGATCCCGATGCTGGACGAGATGATTCAGCGTTCCGGCTCCTACGGCACCAAGGAAGTCGTGATCGGCATGGCCCACCGTGGCCGTCTGAACGTCCTGGTGAACACCTTCGGCAAGAACCCGCGCGAGCTGTTCGACGAGTTCGAAGGCAAGAAGATGAACGAGCTGGGCTCCGGTGACGTGAAGTATCACCAGGGCTTTTCCTCGAACGTGATGACCGCCGGTGGCGAAGTGCACCTGGCCATGGCGTTCAACCCGTCTCACCTGGAAATCGTATCGCCAGTGGTCGAAGGTTCGGTGCGCGCCCGTCAGGACCGCCGCAACGACACCGTTGGCGACAAGGTACTGCCGATCTCGATCCACGGCGACGCAGCGTTCGCCGGCCAGGGCGTGGTCATGGAAACCTTCCAGATGTCGCAGACCCGCGGTTTCAAGACCGGCGGCACCGTGCACATCGTGATCAACAACCAGGTGGGTTTCACCATCAGCAACCCGCTGGACGCGCGCTCTACCGAGTACGCCACCGACGTTGCCAAGATGATCCAGGCGCCGATCCTGCACGTGAACGGCGATGACCCGGAAGCGGTGCTGTTCGTCACCCAGCTGGCGATCGACTACCGCATGCAGTTCAAGCGTGACGTGGTGATCGACCTGGTCTGCTACCGTCGTCGCGGCCACAACGAGGCCGACGAGCCAAACGGTACCCAGCCGCTGATGTATCAGCAAATCAGCAAGCAGCGCACTACCCGTGAGCTGTACGCCGAGGCACTGATCCAGGCTGGCCGCATCGATGCCGAGCGCGCCCAGGCCAAGATCGACGAGTACCGCAACGCGCTGGACAACGGCCTGCACGTTGTGAAGAGCCTGGTCAAGGAGCCGAACCGCGAGCTGTTCGTCGACTGGCGCCCGTACCTGGGCCATGCCTGGACCGCACGTCACGACACCCGTTTCGACCTCAAGACCCTGCAAGACCTGTCGGCCAAGCTGCTGGAAATCCCGGAAGGCTTCGTCGTTCAGCGTCAGGTCGCGAAGATCTACGAAGACCGCCAGAAGATGCAGGCCGGTGGCTTGCCGATCAACTGGGGCTATGCAGAGACCATGGCTTACGCCACCCTGCAGTTCGAAGGTCACCCGATCCGCATGACCGGCCAGGACATCGGCCGTGGCACCTTCTCGCACCGTCACGCGGTGCTGCACAACCAGAAGGACGCCAGCACCTACGTACCGCTGAAGAACCTGTTCCCGGGCCAGCCGATGTTCGAGCTGTACGACTCCTTCCTGTCGGAAGAAGCGGTACTGGCGTTCGAATACGGCTACTCCACCACCACGCCGAACGCGCTGGTGATCTGGGAAGCCCAGTTCGGCGACTTCGCCAACGGTGCGCAAGTGGTGATCGACCAGTTCATCACCAGCGGCGAGCACAAGTGGGGCCGGCTGTGTGGCCTGACCATGCTGCTGCCCCACGGTTATGAAGGGCAGGGCCCGGAGCACTCCTCCGCGCGTCTGGAGCGTTACCTGCAGCTGTGCGCCGAGCACAACATCCAGGTGTGCGTACCGACCACCCCGGCTCAGATCTACCACCTGCTGCGTCGTCAGGTCATCCGTCCGCTGCGCAAGCCGCTGATCGTGCTGACGCCAAAGTCGCTGCTGCGCCACAAGCTGGCCGTCTCTACCCTGGAAGACCTGGCCGAGGGCTCGTTCCAGACCGTGATCCCGGAAATCGACACCCTCGATCCGGCCAAGGTCGAACGCCTGGTCCTGTGCGGTGGCAAGGTTTACTACGACCTGCTGGAAAAACGCCGTGCCGAAGGCCGCGAAGACATCGCCATCGTGCGTATCGAGCAGCTCTATCCGTTCCCGGAGGACGACCTGGTCGAAATCCTGGCGCCGTACACCAACCTCAAGCATGCGGTCTGGTGTCAGGAAGAGCCGATGAACCAGGGCGCCTGGTACAGCAGCCAGCACCACATGCGCCGTATCCTGGGCCGCCTCAACAAGGCGCTGGTCCTGGAATACGCCGGCCGCGACGCTTCTGCCGCGCCAGCCTGTGGTTACGCTTCGAAGCACGCCGAACAGCAGGAAAAACTGCTGCAAGACGCCTTCACTGTCTAACGCCTTCGCGCACCTGAAACCGAATTTAAGGAAACACTGATAATGGCTATCGAGATCAAAGCCCCAACCTTCCCGGAATCGGTTGCCGATGGCACCGTTGCCACCTGGCACAAGCAGCCGGGCGAAGCCGTCAAGCGTGACGAGCTGATCGTCGACATCGAGACCGACAAGGTCGTCCTGGAAGTGCTGGCCACCGCCGACGGCGTGCTGGGCGCCATCGTCAAGGGCGAGGGCGACACCGTCCTGTCCGACGAAGTGCTGGGTTCGATCGTTGAAGGCGGCGCTGCCGCCGCTGCACCTGCTGCTGCCCCGGCCGCTGCTGCTCCGGCTGCCGCTGCTGCCGATACTGGCGAAGACGACCCGATCGCTGCCCCGGCCGCGCGCAAGCTGGCTGAAGAAAACGGCATCGACCTTGCTGCCGTTGCCGGCACTGGCAAAGGTGGCCGCATCACCAAGGAAGACGTCGTAGCTGCCGTCGCCAACAAGAAGTCGGCGCCTGCCGCTGTCCCGGCTGCCAAGCCTGCTGCCGCTGCTGCTGCCCCGGTTGTCGTCGCCGCTGGTGACCGCACCGAGAAGCGCGTGCCGATGACCCGCCTGCGTGCCAAGATCGCCGAGCGTCTGGTCGAAGCCCAGTCGAGCATGGCCATGCTGACCACCTTCAACGAAGTGGACATGACCGAAGTCATGGCCCTGCGTTCGAAGTACAAGGACCTGTTCGAGAAGACCCACAACGGCGTACGCCTGGGCTTCATGTCGTTCTTCGTCAAGGCCGCCACCGAAGCCCTGAAGCGCTTCCCGGCTGTCAACGCCTCGATCGACGGCAACGACATCGTCTATCACGGCTACGCCGACGTCGGTGTTGCCGTGTCCAGCGACCGTGGCCTGGTGGTACCGGTACTGCGTAATGCCGAGTCGATGAGCCTGGCTGAAATCGAGAACGGCATCGCCACCTTCGGCAAGAAGGCCCGTGACGGCAAGCTGGCCATCGAAGAGATGACCGGTGGCACCTTCACCATCACCAACGGTGGTACCTTCGGTTCGATGATGTCGACCCCGATCGTCAACCCGCCGCAGGCCGCTATCCTCGGCATGCACAACATCATCCAGCGTCCGATGGCCATCAATGGCCAGGTCGTGATTCGCCCGATGATGTACCTGGCGCTGTCGTACGATCACCGCCTGATCGATGGCAAGGAAGCGGTAACCTTCCTGGTCACCATCAAGAACCTGCTGGAAGATCCGTCTCGCCTGCTGCTGGACATCTAACCCTCTGGCTGCGTACCGTGCCGGCCCTGGCTTCGCAAGAAGCCATGCCGCGCGGTTCGCGGCTTGTAGCTTGTAGCTGATAAGGAATCTTTTATGACCCAGAAATTCGACGTAGTGGTGATTGGTGCAGGTCCTGGCGGCTATGTGGCTGCCATCAAGGCTGCCCAACTTGGTCTGAAGACTGCCTGTATCGAGAAGTACACCGACGCCGAGGGCAAGCTGGCCCTGGGCGGTACCTGCCTGAACGTAGGTTGCATTCCTTCCAAGGCGCTGCTGGACAGCTCCTGGAAATACAAGGAAGCCAAAGAGAGCTTCAACGTCCACGGTATCTCCACGGGTGAAGTGAAGATGGACGTCGCCGCGATGGTTGGCCGCAAGGCTGGCATCGTCAAGAACCTGACCGGTGGCGTTGCCACCCTGTTCAAGGCCAACGGCGTTACTTCGATCCAGGGCCACGGCAAGCTGCTGGCAGGCAAGAAAGTCGAAGTCACCAAGGCTGACGGCACCACTGAAGTCATCGAAGCCGAGAACGTGATCCTGGCTTCCGGTTCGCGCCCGATCGACATTCCGCCGGCTCCGGTCGACCAGAACGTCATCGTCGACTCCACCGGCGCCCTGGAATTCCAGGCCGTACCGAAGCGCCTGGGCGTTATCGGTGCCGGCGTGATCGGCCTGGAGCTGGGCTCGGTCTGGGCTCGCCTGGGTGCTGAAGTCACCGTCCTGGAAGCCTTGGACACCTTCCTGATGGCTGCTGACACCGCCGTGTCGAAAGAAGCCCAGAAGACCCTGACCAAGCAAGGCCTGGACATCAAGCTGGGCGCTCGCGTCACCGGCTCGAAAGTCAACGGCAACGAAGTTGAAGTGACCTACACCAACGCCGAAGGCGAGCAGAAGATCACCTTCGACAAGCTGATCGTTGCGGTCGGCCGTCGCCCTGTAACCACCGACCTGCTGGCGGCCGACAGCGGCGTGACCATCGACGAGCGTGGCTACATCTTCGTCGACGACTACTGCGCTACCAGCGTGCCGGGCGTATACGCCATCGGTGACGTGGTACGCGGCATGATGCTGGCCCACAAGGCCTCGGAAGAGGGCATCATGGTTGTCGAGCGCATCAAAGGCCACAAGGCCCAGATGAACTACGACCTGATCCCTTCGGTTATCTACACCCACCCGGAAATCGCGTGGGTCGGCAAGACCGAACAGGCCTTGAAGGCCGAAGGCGTTGAGGTTAACGTGGGCACCTTCCCGTTCGCGGCCAGCGGCCGTGCGATGGCAGCCAACGACACCGGTGGTTTCGTCAAGGTCATCGCCGATGCCAAGACCGACCGCGTCCTGGGTGTACACGTGATTGGCCCATCGGCTGCCGAACTGGTGCAGCAGGGCGCAATCGCAATGGAATTCGGCACCAGTGCCGAGGATCTGGGCATGATGGTCTTCAGCCATCCAACCCTGTCCGAAGCGTTGCATGAAGCAGCGCTGGCAGTGAATGGCGGCGCCATTCACGTGGCCAACCGTAAGAAGCGTTAATTATAAGAAACCACGGCGGGCAGCCCGTCGTGAGTCTTGCGTGCATGACTCACCGCGGAACGTCCGCCGGACCGGATCACACGGGAAAACCCGGGGTCAACGGTCACAGGTGGTGCGGCGCCAGTAATGGCGCAGCGCCGAAGCGCAGTACCTAACGAAGACGGTAAAAAGCATGAATCTTCACGAGTATCAGGGTAAGCAGCTGTTCGCTGAATACGGCCTGCCAGTTTCCAAGGGTTTCGCAGTCGATACCCCTGAGCAAGCTGCAGAAGCCTGCGACAAGATCGGCGGGAACGAGTGGGTGGTAAAAGCCCAGGTTCACGCGGGTGGTCGCGGTAAAGCGGGCGGCGTCAAGCTGGTTCGCAGCAAGGAAGACGCCAAGGCGTTCGCTGCACAGTGGTTGGGCAAAAATCTGGTTACCTACCAGACTGATGCCAACGGTCAACCCGTCTCCAAGATTCTGGTCGAATCCTGCACTGACATCTCCAAAGAGCTGTACCTGGGCGCTGTAGTCGATCGTTCGAGCCGCCGTATCGTGTTCATGGCTTCCACCGAAGGTGGCGTGGACATCGAGAAAGTCGCTCACGAAACGCCTGAGAAAATCCTCAAGGCCACCATCGACCCACTGGTCGGCGCTCAGCCGTTCCAGGGTCGCGAGCTGGCATTCCAGCTGGGTCTGGAAGGCAAGCAAGTTCAACAGTTCGCCAAGATCTTCGTGGGCCTGGCCAAGCTGTTCAAGGATCACGACCTGGCGCTGCTGGAAGTGAACCCGCTGGTGATCAAGGCCGACGGCGACCTGCACTGCCTCGATGCCAAGATCAACATCGACGCCAACGCCATGTACCGTCAGCCTAAGCTGAAAACCTTCCACGACCCGTCGCAGGACGACGCCCGTGAAGCCCACGCTGCCAAGTTCGAACTGAACTACGTTGCCCTCGAAGGCAACATCGGCTGCATGGTCAACGGTGCCGGCCTGGCCATGGGTACCATGGACATCGTCAACCTGCACGGCGGCAAGCCGGCCAACTTCCTCGACGTTGGCGGCGGTGCTACCAAAGAGCGCGTTACCGAAGCGTTCAAGATCATTCTGTCCGACAGCAACGTCGCGGCCGTTCTGGTCAACATCTTCGGCGGCATCGTTCGCTGCGACATGATTGCCGAAGGCATCATCGGTGCAGTGAAAGAAGTCGGCGTTAAAGTTCCGGTTGTTGTTCGCCTTGAAGGTAACAACGCCGAACTGGGCGCTAAAGTACTGGCAGAAAGCGGTTTGAACATCATTGCGGCAACCAGCCTGACCGACGCTGCTCAACAAGTTGTCAAAGCTGCGGAGGGCAAGTAATGAGCGTCCTGATCAATAAAGACACCAAAGTCATCTGCCAGGGCTTCACCGGCTCGCAGGGTACTTTCCACTCCGAACAAGCCATCGCCTACGGCACCAAGATGGTCGGCGGCGTAACCCCAGGCAAGGGTGGCACCACCCACCTGGGCCTGCCGGTGTTCAACACCGTCAAGGAAGCCGTTGAAGCTACCGGCGCTGACGCTTCGGTCATCTACGTACCAGCTCCGTTCTGCAAAGACTCGATCCTGGAAGCGGCCTTCGGCGGCATCAAGCTGATCGTGTGCATCACCGAAGGCATTCCTACCCTGGACATGCTGGATGCCAAGGTCAAGTGCGACGAGCTGGGCGTTACCCTGATCGGCCCTAACTGCCCAGGTGTCATCACCCCGGGCGAGTGCAAGATCGGCATCATGCCAGGCCACATCCACCTGCCAGGCAAGGTCGGTATCGTTTCGCGTTCCGGCACCCTGACTTACGAAGCTGTGAAGCAGACCACCGACGCCGGCTTCGGCCAGTCGACCTGCGTCGGCATCGGCGGTGACCCGATCCCGGGCTCCAACTTCATCGACATCCTGAAGCTGTTCCAGGAAGACCCGAAGACCGAAGCGATCGTCATGATCGGTGAGATCGGCGGTTCGGCTGAAGAAGAAGCTGCGGCCTACATCAAGGCCCACGTGACCAAGCCAGTCGTTTCCTACATCGCCGGTGTTACCGCACCTGCGGGCAAGCGCATGGGCCACGCTGGCGCCATCATCTCCGGCGGCAAGGGCACTGCAGACGAGAAGTTCGCTGCTCTGCAGGACGCGGGTGTGAAGACCGTGCGTTCCCTGGCTGACATCGGCAAGGCCCTGGCCGAGCTGACTGGCTGGGAAGCCAAGAAGTAATACTGCTACACCCCCCACGCGCACAGAGGCCACCTTCGGGTGGCCTTTGTCGTTTTAGCGTTGGGTATTTTTGTAAAGGTGGAAAATTCGATGGCCCTCATCAGGTTTTTCCACCAGACATTCGCACTAATTGGCAATAAATTATCGCCCGACACAGATAACCAGACGACAAACATGTACGCACATCGGACAAGCAGCACTGTAACAGTGCGTTTGTCGGGTAAAACGGTTAGTCTACGCGTTCACTTTGTGCCCGCTCCCCAAAAGGGAACGACACGCTAAACGGGTCTGGCCTATAAGGCCGGGCAGCATTTCCCTCACCCATAGGGAAATCCCCTCTCGAATCCCGATTTCAGCAGTGTGGTACTACCTTAAATGAAAGTTCTCAAAGGCCAGGACATCCTGGCGCTTGGCTTTATGACGTTTGCGCTTTTCGTAGGTGCAGGCAATATCATCTTCCCGCCTATCGTCGGTCTGCAGTCTGGCCCGCACGTATGGATGGCTGCACTGGGCTTCCTGGTGACCGCCGTGGGCCTGCCGGTCATCACCGTGGTCGCCCTGGCCAAGGTCGGCGGCGGTATGGATGCGTTGAGCAGCCCGATCGGCAAGTTCTTCGGCGGCCTGCTGGCGGCTGTGTGCTACCTGTCGGTCGGCCCGCTGTTCGCGACGCCGCGTACGGCGACCGTGTCGTTCGAAGTGGGTGTGGCGCCGCTGACCGGTGAAAGCCCGTTGGCGCTGTTTATCTACAGCCTGGTCTACTTCATCGTGGTGCTGGCAGTGTCCATGTACCCGGGCAAACTGCTCGATACCGTGGGCCGCTTCCTGGCACCGTTGAAGATCATCGCCTTGGCCGTGCTGGGCATTGCTGCCTTCGCGCTGCCGGCCGGCACCATTGGCGAAGCACAGCCTGCCTATGCCGCCGCTGCGTTCTCCAAGGGCTTCTCCGATGGCTACCTGACCATGGATACCCTGGGTGCCCTGGTGTTCGGTATCGTCATCGTCAACGCCATCCGTTCGCGCGGTGTCGAGTCGCCGAAGCTGATTACCCGCTACGCCATCATCGCCGGCCTGATCGCCGGTGTCGGCCTGGCTTTGGTGTACATCAGCCTGTTCCGCCTGGGCGCCACCAGCCACGACATCGCGGCTGACGCCACCAACGGTGCGGCGGTTCTGCATGCCTACGTGCAGCATACCTTCGGTTCGTTGGGTAGCGGTTTCCTGGCCGTGCTGATTGCACTGGCCTGCCTGGTGACCGCTGTCGGCCTGACCTGCGCCTGCGCCGAGTACTTCAGCCAGATTCTGCCGCTGTCGTACCGGGCACTGGTGGTGATCCTGGCGGGCTTCTCGCTGTTGATCTCCAACCTGGGCCTGACCAAGCTGATCATGTTCTCGATCCCGGTGCTTACTGCCATCTACCCGCCTTGCATCGTGGTGGTTGGCCTGAGCTTCGTGAAGGACCTGTGGAACTCGCCGACCCGCATTCTGGCGCCGGTGATGCTGGTGTCGCTGGTGTTCGGCATGGTTGATGCGATCAAGGGCAGCAGCATTGCCCATGTGCTGCCGGACTTCATGGCGCACTTGCCGCTGAGCGACCAAGGCCTGGCCTGGCTGGTGCCTTCGGTGGTGACCCTGGTGGGTGCCGTGGCCTGCGACCGCATGCTCGGCAAGCCGCGCGAAGCGCTGGCCTGATAGTCGAAGCCTGAGGGCGGCACCGGCCACAAGCCAAAAGGGTGCTCGCCAACGGCCCAGACGCGAAAGCCCCGTATCCGCAAGGATGCGGGGTTTTTTATTGGCGGCATGATCAGTGCGTTTTTCAGGGTGGACTTGTGCCTTTTACCGCTTGCCAGCGTCGAAACCCGGTCCCTATCCTCTAGGCATCTGGCCCATTCGGGAACCCTGCATGAACTTCATCCAAAGCAACTTCAACAACCTCCTGGCCATCGCCTGGTTTGCCCTGTGCTGGGGCGGTTATACCCGTTATGCCATCTGGAAGGGGCGTGACACCGCGTGCCTGGCCAGCGTGCTGCACTTGTACCGTGAAGACTGGATGCGCCGCATGCTGTTGCGCGACAACCGAATCGCCGATGCCAGCGTAATCGGCAACCTTGAGCGCAACGCATCGTTCTTTGCGTCCAGCACGCTGATCATTCTTGCCGGCATCCTTACCGTGCTGGGTGCCTCTGACCGGGCGCTGTCGCTGCTGGCCGACCTGCCGTTGGTGCAACAGACCTCCCAGGGGATGTCGGAGATCAAGCTGCTGTGCCTGGCCACGGTCTTCGTCTATGCCTTCTTCACTTTTAGCTGGTGCATGCGCCAGTACAACTTTGCCGCCGTGCTGGTGGGTTCTGCACCGATGATCGGTGAACGGTTGGTCAATGAGCTGGAGCGCAAGGCCTTCGCCTTGCGGGCCGCGCGTGTGCTGTCGCTGGCGGCCAACCAGTTCAACCTGGGGTTGCGCTCTTACTACTTCGGCATGGCCATGTTGAGCTGGTTCATCAGCCCGTGGTTGTTCATGGTCATGAGTGTCGGTGTCGTCTTGATTTTGTATCGCCGCGAGTTCCATTCGGATGTGCTGGATGTGATGGTGTTCACACCCACGGAAAGTGTGCCTAACGAACCGGGCAGGGAAAGTACCGTAGCAGGTAACTGAAACGTTTAATCTTTAAATTGAAGGCACAAAAAAACCCGACAGCGTCGGGTTTTTTTGTTTTAGCCAATTACTGCTTGGCTGGTTCTGCCGGAGCAGCAGGAGCAGCTTCTGTCGCCGGAGCGGCTGGGGCGGCTTCTGGAGCCGGAGTAGCCGGAGCGGCTTCTTCAGCAGCTTTCTGCTCGGCTTCAGCCTGATCTTTGGCGGCTTCGGCGTTTTCCTTGGCGGCCTCGTTCATTTTATCCTGAGCTTCACCCATTTTTTCCTGGGCTTGCTCGGCATGTTGCTGTGCGTCCTGGGCTTTGTCTTCGCTCGCTTTATCGCAAGCGGCCAGGCCCATGGCAGCGGCCAGCATCAGAGCAAAAGCAAAAGGTTTACGCATGGGGGTGTTTCTCCTTGGTGGAATAAGTGACTTGTTCCTTCGAGTGCAACTACGCGGAATAAGTTCCGCGAAGGTTACAGATATATAACGCCCCGTTCTAGATAGACTTTTTAACGATTTTATGCCGCTGAGGCAGTGCGGATGGAAACAGCGAATGAGCGATTCAACCTTGATGGCCATGGCCGACCGTTTCCTCTCGGCGCTTAGACATTGTCAGTTGCTGCAGATGCGTGTGGCGAGAGCCGATGCCGATGGCATGACCCTGGTCATGCCCTGGTCGGCCGCCATTGTCGGTAACCCGCAGACCGGCGCTGTGCATGGCGGCGCCCTGACCACACTGATGGACACCACCTGCGGCATGGCCACGCTGTGCGTGCTGCCGCGCTTCGAGGTGTGCCCGACACTGGACCTGCGCATCGACTACATGCACCCGGCCGAAGCCGGCAAGGACATCTACGGCCATGCCCAGTGCTACCGGGTGACCCGCGACGTGATCTTTACCCGTGGTACCGCCTACCAAGACGATCCCGAACAGCCGATTTGCCAGGTGGTGGGCACGTTCATGCGCCTGGGGCAGGAGATCAAGGGCGGTATCCGTTTCGGCAATAGCCTGAAGGAGGGCGGGGCATGATTCCACACGCGGTTCGTCAACAGCTCAACGCCGCCCACGCGGTGGGCGACTACGGGCCATTGCTGGCGCTGATCCCTTATGCCGGGCTGATTGGTATCGAATGCGAACGTCAGGGCGACGACCTGCTGTTCCGCCTGCCGGCCAGCCCGGACAACATCGGCAACCCGTTGCTGCCCGCCATCCACGGTGGTGTGATTGCGGGGTTCATGGAGCTGTCCGCGGCCTTGTACCTGTTGATCTACAGCGAAAGTGCGAGCATCCCGAAGATCATCGATTTCTCGATTGACTACCTGCGTGCCGGGCATTTTCGCGATACCTACGCCCAGTGCCAGCTGTGGCGCCAGGGGCGACGGGTGACGAATGTCGCCATTACCGCCTGGCAGGGCGACAGGCAATCACCTATTGCCACGGCCCGCGCGCATTTCAAGATCGAACCGGAAAAGCCCTTGAAATCATCCGGGCAGCCCCCATCTGAATGACATCCGCCGCTAAGGCAGGCCGAACTGGCCGCCAGGCGCCCACTGCCATCAGATCGGAGTTTCGAAGACCATGACTGTGGAAACACAAAAGGAAACGTTGGGCTTCCAGACCGAGGTAAAGCAACTGCTGCACCTCATGATTCATTCGCTGTATTCGAACAAGGAAATCTTCCTGCGGGAGCTGATTTCCAACGCCTCCGACGCGGCCGACAAGCTGCGCTTCGAGGCCCTGGCCAAGCCAGAACTGCTTGAAGGCGACGCCGACCTGAAGATTCGCCTGAGCTTCGACAAGGACGCCGGTACCGTCACCCTCGAAGACAACGGCATCGGCATGAGCCGTGAAGACGTCATCGCCCACCTGGGTACCATTGCCAAGTCCGGCACTGCCGACTTCATGAAGAACCTCACCGGTGACCAGAAGAAGGACTCGCACCTGATCGGTCAGTTCGGCGTGGGCTTCTACTCCGCGTTCATCGTGGCCGACAAGGTCGACGTTTACAGCCGCCGTGCCGGCCAGCCAGCCGCCGAAGGCGTGCACTGGTCGTCGAAAGGTGAGGGTGAGTTCGAAGTCGCCACTATCGACAAGCCTCAGCGCGGTACCCGCATCGTCCTGCACCTGAAGCAGGAAGAAAAAGAGTTTGCCGATGGCTGGCGCCTGCGCAACGTGGTCAAGAAGTACTCCGACCACATCGCCCTGCCTATCCAGCTGCCGAAAGAACAAGCAGCCGCCGAAGGCGAAGAACAGCCGGCCGAAGAGTGGGAAACCGTCAACCGTGCCAGCGCCCTGTGGACCCGTTCGCGCACCGAGGTGAAGGACGAGGAATACCAGGAGTTCTACAAGCACATCGGCCATGACTTCGAAAACCCGCTGGCCTGGAGCCACAACAAGGTTGAAGGCAAGCTCGAATACAACTCGCTGCTGTATGTGCCGGCCCGCGCGCCATTCGACCTGTACCAGCGTGAAGCACCGCGCGGCCTGAAGCTGTACGTGCAGCGCGTGTTCATCATGGACCAGGCCGAGTCGTTCCTGCCGCTGTACCTGCGCTTCATCAAGGGCGTGGTCGACTCCAACGACCTGTCGCTGAACGTGTCGCGTGAAATCCTGCAGAAAGACCCGATCATCGACTCGATGAAGACCGCGCTGACCAAGCGCGTGCTCGACATGCTGGAAAAACTGGCGAAGAACGAGCCCGAGCAGTACAAGGGCTTCTGGAAGAACTTCGGCCAGGTGCTGAAGGAAGGCCCGGCCGAAGACTTCGCCAACAAGGAGAAAATCGCCGGCCTGTTGCGCTTTGCCTCCACCCAGGACGACAGTGGCGAGCAGAGCGTCGCCCTGGCCGACTACGTGGCCCGCGCCAAGGAAGGTCAGGACAAGATCTACTACCTCACCGGCGAGTCGTATGCGCAGGTCAAGAACAGCCCGCACCTGGAAGTCTTCCGCAAGAAAGGCATCGAAGTGCTGCTGCTGACCGACCGCATTGACGAGTGGCTGATGAGCTACCTCAACGAGTTCGACGGCAAGGCGTTTGTCGACGTCGCCCGTGGCGACCTGGACCTGGGCAAGCTGGATTCGGAAGAAGACAAGAAAGCCCAGGAAGAAGTGGCCAAGGACAAGGAAGGCCTGGTCGAGCGCCTGAAAGGCGCGCTGGGTGACAGCGTGGCCGAAGTGCGCGTGTCGCACCGCCTGACCGACTCCCCGGCGATTCTGGCCATTGGCGAGCAGGACCTGGGCCTGCAGATGCGTCAGATTCTGGAGGCCAGCGGGCAGAAGGTGCCGGAATCCAAGCCGATCTTCGAGTTCAACCCGACCCACCCGCTGATTGAAAAGCTGGACAACGAGCAGAGCGAAGACCGCTTCGCCGAGCTGTCGCACATCCTGTTCGATCAAGCGGCCCTGGCGGCCGGTGATAGCCTGAAGGACCCGGCGGCCTACGTTCGTCGCCTGAACAAGCTGCTGGTCGAGCTGTCTGCTTGAGTTGATGCTTAGGAAAGCCCGCTTCGGCGGGCTTTTTTCATGGCGGACTTTTTAGAATAAGTGCCTAAGGAGTGCTTGATGAGCAAGGTAATCGTCGAATCGCTGGTTTATCACCTGTCCGGCAAAACCTACGAAAGCCGCTTGGTCTATGAACCAGGGGCGCTGGGCCGTCCAGGCCTGGTGATGGCGCCGAACTGGATGGGCATTGGCGAAGGGGCTGAGCGCATTGCCAAGGAAGTGGCTGAGAAGGGCTATGTGGTGCTGATTGCCGACCTGTACGGGCAGTCGGTGCGCCCGTCTAACGCCGACGAGGCTGGCGCGGCGATGATGCCATTGAAGAACGACCGGGGCGAACTGCGCAAGCGCATGCAGGAAGCCCTGGCGCAGCTGTTGGGGCAGTCGAAGGCGCTGCTGGAGCCAGGCAAGGTCGGCACGTTTGGCTTCTGCTTTGGTGGCTGCTGTGCACTGGAGCTGGCCCGTGCCGGTGCCGATCTGCGTGCGGCGGTGTCGTTCCATGGCACGCTGGATACGCCAAACCCGGAGGATGCCAAGCGCATCAAGGGCTCGGTGCTGGTGTTGCATGGGGCTTGCGACCCGCTGGTGCCAAAGGAACAGTTGCCAGCATTTGAAGACGAGATGAGCGCGGCCAAGGTGGATTGGCAGTTGTTGAGCTATGGCGGGGCGGTGCACTCGTTTACCGATCCGAGTGCCAATGTGCCGGGCAAGATGCAGTATGACCGGCGCACCTCGGAGCGGGCGTTCCGCTCGATGCATAACCTGCTGACAGAAGTGTTCCAGCGCTGACTGTGATTTGGGGTCGCAAAGCGGCCCCAATTACCTCGGCAACTCGATCCTGGAGGTTTCCCCCGGCACCACCGGCCAATCCCCCGCCGCCCACCTTGCCCTGGCCCGCTCGATCAGCTCCGGGTCACTGGCCACGAAATTCCAGTTCATTCGCCGCGGTCCATCCAAAGGCTCGCCGCCAATCAGCACCAGCTGGCACTCTTCCTCTGCATAGAGCACCACCTCTTCGCCTTCCGGCAGCACCACCAGGCTGCACGGCTCCACGTCTTCATCGTTCAACAGCAGCTCACCATCCAGCAGATACAGCGCTCGTTGCGCATGCTCGTTCGGTACCTGCAAGGTGGTTGCCGGCTGCATCCGCACATGCGCATAAAGGGTAGGGGACAGCACCGGCACCGGTGATTCCAGGCAGAACCCGCTACCGGCAATCATGCAAATGCGCACCCCCAGGTTTTCACTGACTGGCAGGCTCGCCGCCGGGTGATGGCTATAGCTTGCCGCGCCTTGTTCATGTTCACGCGGCGAGGCCAGCCATACCTGCAAGCCATGCAGGCGCGAGCCATGAGCCAAGGCGTCGTCGGGCGTGCGCTCCACATGGGCCACGCCGCTGCCAGCCGTCATCCAGCTGACATCGCCGGGCAGTACCCGCTGTGCTGAGCCGAGGCTGTCCTTGTGCAGGATCGCGCCCTCGAACAGGTAGGTCAGGGTCGACAGGCCGATATGCGGGTGCTGGCGGATATCCATGCCATGCCCTGGGGCGTAGTCGGTTTCCAGCATGTGGTCAAAAAACACGAACGGTCCGACGCTGCGGCACTGGGCCGCTGGCAGCGGGCGCAGGATCGGCTGGCCCTCGACCGATTCGGCGCGTGGGCGGATGATCAGGGGGCTGCTCATGGGGTGGGCTCCAGGCGAAGTGGAAATGCCTCCAGCATAGCGGTTTGCCCGCTTCGGCTGAACCGTCTCGCTTAACGGCCGGTCTACTGTTTTCGCCCCCTTGGAAGGAAGCTGCCCATGATTGCCAAAGCGCTGGCTTGCGTGTTGTTGACGGGCTGGCTGTGCCAGACGGCACAGGCGCGCGACTACCGCTACAGCGATGCCCACTTGCACTACGTCGACTTCTTCCAGGAAAGCGAAGGCATGCCGGCATTGATCAAGGCCATGGATGCTGCCGGTATCGAGCAGTCGATGATTTCCGGCATACCGGTGGCCAAGAAGTGGCACGAGGACGAGCCCAAACGCCCACGCTATTACGCCGGTGACGATGCCGATGCCTATTGGTACAGCGCGACCGATACCTATGTGGCCGCAGCCCTGCAGCAATTGCCGGAAGAGCAGCGTAAGCGCTTTCATCCGTTTCTGACGGGCTTCAACCCGGTAGACAAGAACGCTGTCAGCCACATCGAGCGGATGCTCGACCTGTATCCGGGGTTGTGGCAGGGCATTGGCGAGGTGTTCACCCGGCACGACGACCTGACAGCGCTGACCAGTGGCGACACGCCGCGCGCCAACAACGAAGCCATGACGCGTATCTACCACCTGGCGGCCGAGCGTGACCTGCCGGTGTTGCTGCATTCCAACATCACCTCCAAGCGCGAGCGCAACCCGTTGTACCTGGCGGAAATCGAAGAGCCGCTGCGTAATCACCCGCACACGCGGTTCATCTGGGCGCATGCCGGCAGCAGCATGGAGATACACCGGCACCAGACGCAGATGGACTTTCTGCTGCCGGTGCTGACGCGGCTGTTGGAGGACTACCCGAACCTTTATGTGGACCTGTCGTGGAGTGTGCTGGAGCCGTATCTGCTGGACGACAAAGGCGTGCCGCGCAAGGAATGGGTGGCGTTGGTCGAAAAGTACCCGGAGCGTTTCATGCTGGGGTCGGACGTGGTGGGGCGGTTTGGCAGCCTGGGAGAGCAGATGCACGGGTTCAGGCCGTTTCTGGATGCCTTGTCGGAGGAGGTGGCCAACAAAGTGGCGCGGGATAATTTTCTCGCGGTTTTACCCAGGCAGCACAAATAAAAACGCCCCGAACCAGTCGGGGCGTTTTCGATTACCGCATCAGCGTCTTACTTGCCTTCCCAGCGCTTGAGCACCAGGGTGGCGTTGGTGCCGCCGAAGCCGAAGCTGTTGCTCATGACCGTGTCGATCTTGGCGTTTTCTTCGGTTTTGCGCAGGATCGGCAGGTCGGCGACCTCCGGGTCCAGCTCGTCGATGTTGGCGGAGCCGGCGATGAAGTTGTTTTCCATCATCAACAGGCAGTAGATCGCCTCGTGCACGCCAGCGGCGCCCAGCGAGTGGCCCGACAGGCTCTTGGTCGAGCTGATTTTCGGTGCCTTGTCGCCGAACACGGCGCGAACGCCCTTGATCTCGGCAACGTCACCGACCGGGGTCGAGGTGCCGTGGGTGTTCAGGTAGTCGATCGGGGTGTCGACGGTGGACAGTGCCTGCTGCATGCAGCGGATGGCACCTTCGCCGCTCGGGGCAACCATGTCGTAGCCGTCGGACGTGGCGCCGTAGCCAACGATTTCGGCGTAGATCTTGGCGCCACGGGCCAGGGCGTGTTCCAGCTCCTCGACCACGACCATGCCGCCACCGCCAGCGATGACAAAGCCATCACGGTCGGCGTCGTAGGCACGCGAGGCCAGTTCCGGGGTTTCGTTGCGCTTGGTCGACAGAGCGCCCATGGCATCGAACAGGAACGACTGGCTCCAGTGCTCTTCTTCACCGCCACCGGCGAAGACGATGTCTTGCTTGCCCCACTGGATCTGCTCCAGAGCGGTACCGATGCAGTGAGCCGAAGTGGCGCAGGCCGACGAGATCGAGTAGTTGATGCCCTTGATCTTGAACGGGGTGGCCAGGCATGCCGAAACGGTGCTGCCCATGGTGCGGGTAACGCGGTATGGGCCGACGCGCTTGACGCCTTTCTCGCGCAGGGTGTCCAGCGCTTCCATCTGGTTCAGGGTCGAGGCGCCGCCAGAGCCGGCTACCAGGCCGGTACGCGGGCTGGAAACCTGCTCTTCGGTCAGGCCGGCGTCCTTGATCGCGTCCTGCATGGCCAGGTAGGCGTAGGCAGCAGCGTGGCCGACGAAACGGTAGACCTTGCGGTCGATCAGTTCTTCGAGGTTGAGGTCGATGGACCCGGAAACCTGGCTACGCAGCCCCATTTCCTTGTATTCCGGGTTGTAACGGATACCCGGACGGCTGTTGCGCAGGTTTTCGGTGACGGTAGCTTTGTCATTGCCCAGGCACGACACGATGCCCAGACCAGTGATAACGACGCGGCGCATGCGAATAACCCTTAGAAATTGTCAGTGGAGGTGAACACGCCGACCCGCAGGCCTTCGGCGGTGTAGATCTCGCGGCCGTCGACGCTGACCGAGCCATCGGCGATGGCCATGTTCAGCTTGCCCTTCAGGACGCGCTTGATGTGAATGTTGTACGTGACTTTCTTGGCTTCAGGCAGTACCTGGCCAAAGAACTTCACCTCGCCCGAACCCAGGGCGCGGCCGCGGCCCGGCAGGCCCTGCCAGCCGAGGAAGAAGCCCACCAGCTGCCACATGGCGTCGAGGCCCAGGCAGCCCGGCATGACCGGGTCGCCTTCGAAGTGGCAGGCGAAGAACCACAGGTCCGGGTTGATATCCAGCTCGGCGACCAATTCACCTTTGCCGTACTTGCCGCCTTCTTCGCTGATATGGGTGATGCGATCGACCATCAGCATGTTCGGCGCGGGCAGTTGCGCATTACCTGGGCCGAACAGCTCACCGCGACTGCAGCGCAGCAGGTCTTCCCGAGTAAAGGCGTGTTGTTTGGTCATGCGAGCTCCTCAATAACCCCCTGTGGCAGGGGATGAACCTTCCCGGCCGGCCCAATACGCAACGCGTTCGGGGCGGCAGCCTACAGGTAGACTATTGCGTTGTGGTGAAAGTCACAGCGCACCTGGTGAAAGAAGTACAGGTGTGCACTGAAACGTCTATTTTCAGGTCCGATGAAGGTCCTGTCCAGTGTTTAAGACTGCCGCACTTTAGCATTTATCGCCAGTCGCGGTTGTCCGACCGGGTAACCAGCGCTGCAGCACCCGTTGCAGTTCGGTGCGGCGCAAGGGTTTGCTCAGGTAGTCGTCCATGCCGGCGGCCATGCAACGCTCCCGATCGCCCTGCAAGGCGTTGGCGGTCAAGGCGATGATCGGTAGCCCGGCGCCGTTGGGCAACTGCCGGATGCGCCGGGTGGCTTCATAGCCGTCCAGGTGCGGCAGGCGGCAATCCATCAGCACGGCGGCAAAGCGTTGCCGGCCGACCAGGTCGACCGCCTCCAGGCCATCCTCGGCGGTGCAGACGGCCATCCCCAGGCTGCGCAACATGGCCTCGATGACACTCTGGTTGACCGGATTGTCCTCAACCAGCAGTACCTGGTCATTGTCGGTAACCGGCGTTGGTGCAGCTATTGGCGGCGCGAGCGGGACGGGGGCAGGGTTGGCAAGTGCCAGCGGCATTTCCAGGGTAAAGGTCGAACCCAGGCCTTCGCGGCTTTCACCGCGCAGCTTGCCGCCCATGCGTTCGGCCAGGGTGCGGGCGATCGACAGCCCCAACCCGGTGCCGCCATAACGGCGGGAAATCGAGCTGTCGGCCTGCTGGAAGGCGACGAACATCATTTCCAGCCGGGCACTGTCAATACCGATGCCCGTGTCGCGTACGCTACAGGTCAGCCAGATCAATTGCCGGTCAAGCACCTGCCAGCGTGCTTCGACCTGCACCTGGCCGCGTTCGGTGAACTTCAGGGCATTGCCCACCAGGTTCAGCAGGATCTGGCGGATGCGTGTGGGGTCACCGTTCACCTGCAGCTGCTTGATACCGGCAGGCAGTTGCAGGTGCAGGCCCAGGCCGCGCTGTTGGGCGCTGTGCTGGAACGACTGGACACTGCTGGTGATCAGCTCACCCAGGTTGAAGTCGATGTGTTCCAGTTGCAGCGCGGCGCGTTCGATGCGCGAGAAATCGAGGATGTCGTTGATGACCTTCAACAAATGCCCGGTGGACTCGCTGGCGACCGCCGTGTAGTCGGCCTGTTCGGTGCTCAGTGATGTGGTCTCCAGCAGCTGCAGCATGCCCAGCACGCCATTCATCGGCGTGCGCAGCTCGTGGCTCATCATCGCCAGGAAGTCGGATTTGGCGCGGTTGGCCTGCTCGGCCTCCTCTCGGGCCTGAATCAGCTCGGCAATGGCCCTCTTCTGTTCATCGCTGGCCTGTTCCAGGGCGCTGGCCAGGTTGTTGATGTGGCGTGCCAGGTGGCCCAGTTCGCTGTCATCGACCACCGGCAAGGGGGTGTTGTACTGACCTTGCTGAATGGCCTTTACCGCATGGCCCATGTCGCTGATAGGCTTGGCCAGGCTCAGGGCCAGGCGGCGCGCCAGCAAAAAGGTGAACAGCAGCGCGAACAGCGCCAGGATGCCGGCTTTGATCACGATTTCCTGCTGGCGCTGGCTGAAGGCGTCATCGGACATGCCAACGATGACCCGCCCCAGGTAGTCGTCACCGATGGCGGGGGTGGTGGCTTTGCCTTGTTGCAGGAAGTCGTTGTCCAGGCGGATTTGCTGCAGGCGGATGGGGGCCTGGAACACTTCAACCTGTTGCGCGCGGTTGGCGCTTTCGTCGGACTGCTCGACGTACACCAGAATGTGGTTGCGGCTGTCCTGCACTTCCAGAAAGCGTACGTGCGGGATGCTGAGGGTGGCACGCATCAGCCCTTCGAGTACTTCGTTGTTGCCCGAAATCACCCCGTACTCTGATGCCGGTGCCAGCTGATTGGCGATCAGTTGCCCGGTGTGATTGAGCTCCTGGCGCAAGTCCTGGATGCGCACGAAGGTAAAGAAGCTGATCAACAGCAAGGTCAGCAGCAGGGCAGGGCCCAGGCTGATGATCTGGGTGCGGGTGTGGATATCCCAGCTCAGGCGCTTGCTCATGGGGTGGGTTCTCCTGCGGCCAGGGCTTTGGCAGCGGCGTTCGGATCGATCGGTTCAAGGCCCAGGGCGCGGGCCACCTGCTGGTTGCCACTGACGCCGTAGCGCGCCGGGTACAGGCTGCGTGGCCAGCGCGCTGGCGGCTGATCGAGCAACTGGTCGAGCTCCGCCAGCCAGTCGTCCTGATCGCTGTAGGTGCTGGCCAGGGCGCCGGCCCGCACAAACCCGGCGTTCGGGCCGATCAGTGCCATTTGCCGGCCATAGCTGCTCAGCAGCAGGTTTTTCGCCGTCTTGGAGTTGTACAGGTTGGGATCGTCCAGGCCCAGCAGCACATCGCTGTTGCCCAGCAGGTGCTGCAACGGCCGGCTGTCCCGTGGGTCGGACCAGTCCTGGGCAATGATCTCCAGGCCCATTGGGCGGGCAGCATGGCGCAGCTCGTCGAGCAAGAAACTGCTGTGTTCACCGTACAGTACGCCAATGCGCTGGGCCTGCGGCAACAAGTAGCGCGTCAGGCGCAATTGCCGGCCCAGCGGTGCGTCGCTCCACAACAAGGTGAGGAACGCGGGGCGCGACTTTCCCAGGCGCTGTTCAGCCTGTACCCGGCTGACCCGCATGGCCAGGGCTGGTGGGCCGGCGTTTTCACCCAGGCGCCATTCCAGCGCGGCGCTGTCGAGCAGAATCAGGCGCTGGTCCGCTTTGAGCTTGCTCGGGCGCGGCAGCTCGGCAGTGGTCAGAAAATGCACATGGTCATGCGGTCGACGGCTTTCCAGCGCCGCGACAAAACTGCGGATGCCGGGCTGATCCTCAGCCCCCACCAGCAGGATTTCACTGGCTGACAATGGCCCAAGTGGCCACAGGCACAGCAGCAACAGGCGCAGCAACACGGCCATCAGAACTCCAGCTCCGCGCTGACGCTCAGGCGGTGGCGGCTGTCGTAGCGGTTCTGGATTGCCGTAGTGGGCTCATCGTCCAGGCGCTGCTGCCACAGCGCCGCCAGCTCCAGGTTGCTGCCATGCACCCGAAAACGCTTGGCCAGGCGTAGGTCCAGGCGCTCGTAGCGGTACTGGTTGAGTGCATCGTCGCCGTAGTAGAACAGCGCGCTCGACCAGCCAGCCCCCCACTCGCGCATCCATCCGGCCGAGCCGCTGTTGTGGGCGCTGAGGCGGCGGTCGTCGGGGTTGCTGGCCCAGGCATCGACGTAGGCGTAGGTCAGGCGCAGGCGATCGCGCAGGGTGGGGCGCCAGTCCAGTTGCGCTTCGCTGCCACTGAAACGGGCCTTGTTGGCGTTGCTGGCGATGTACTGGTTGTTCTTCAAGGGCTCGCTGATCATTCCCGTGATCTCGTCGTAGAACAGCTTTACATCCATGCTCAGGTCGATGTCGCTGAAGTAGCCGTTGTAGCCGAGCTCGCGCGAGCGCATGCGTTCCTGGTCGAGGTCGCCGGGGCCACGGGTCTTGACGAAGTATTCGCCGTGCTGCTGGCCGAACGCGTTGGGACTGAGGTTCTTGACCGTGTAGCTCCAGTTGATGTTGTTCTCGAACATGTCGGGTGAGCGCACGGCCTCGGAATACACGGCGCGCAGGCCATGGCGCGGGGTAATCAGGTAGTTGACCGCCACGCGCGGGGTCAGCGAGCTGCCAGACAGGCGGGAGTCTTCGAACATGGCTCCGCCCTGCAGGATCCAGTGTTCGTCGGCGCGCCATTCCAGCTGGCCGAACAGGCGCCAAGTCTGGTCGTCGAGGCTGCCGTTGAAGTAAGTCTGCGAGTCGGCCCGGTCATAACGGTAGTTCATGCCGCTGAGCAGGCGCAGGCTGTCGGTCAGGCTCAGGGTGTCCTGGATTTCCAGGTCGTAGCGGGTTTCGCGGGTGCTCTGGTCCACGTCGCCGCAGACCACATTACTACCACCCTGTTCGTTCCATTGATCCTTGATGGCTTCGACCAGGGCCTGCTCTTGTGGGTTGTTGCTGGATGGTGGGTTGTTGGCGCCGCGCGCTACCAGCTCGGCGAAATTGGGGTTCATCTGCCAAAGCTGGGTCAGTTCGGGGCTGAATGACAGCGCCGCATCGCAGGCACGCCAGACCTGCTGACGGTCGAAGTGCTGCGCCGAGCCCTGAACATACAGGCTGTGCTCAGGGTTGAAGTCGATGCTCCAGCGCACCGAGCCCGCGTAGTCCTTGGCATTGACGTCAGCGTTGTCACCTTGCTGGGTGACATAGGGGAAGACCGGCTTATAGGTATAAGGCCGCTGGTTGCTGCCTTCCTTCGCCGCCAGTTGCCACTCCAGGGTCTGGTCCACTGCCAGGCTGTGGCTGGCGCTGAGGTTGAAGCGGGTAAGCCGGCGGCTGTCGCGGTAATCCTGGCCAAACTGGTTTTCATCGAAACCATCGTCCTGCTGGCCGGACAGCGACAGGCGCATGTCGCCGCCGTCCCAGCCAAAGCCGTGGCTGGCATAGAAGTCGTTTATGCCATCCTGGCCGCGGGTCAACTTCAGCCGCGTGCCATGGCTGTCGGCAGGGTTGCGGGTGAGGATGTTGACCACCGCCATCAGCGCGTTGGCGCCATAGCTGACGGTGTTGGGGCCGCGGAACACTTCGATGCGCTCGATATCCTCCATGGCCAGAGGGATGTCGCTCCAGTCCACGGTGGCCAGGCCCGCGCGGTACACCGAGCGGCCATCGATCAGTACCTGCATGCGGCGTGCATCGTTGACGTTGCTGCCGTGGTAGTTGACCGTGGGTTGGTTACCGGCACCGTAGCCAATCATCATGCCCGGCACCAGGCGCAGCAATTCGGGGATGTCGCGGGCGCCACTGGCACGGATCAGCTCGCTGTCTAGCACGGTCATGCTACCCGGGACTGCCGCCGGGGATTGTTTCAGGCGCGTGGCAGTCAGAACCTGGGGCAGGTCGGTGTTGTCGATGAACAGGTCGTCGGCCACAGCCGGGCTGCCGAGCAGAGCGGTCAGTATGAGCAGGCGCGGGTACGGGGGCGTGCCAGGGAACACAGGGCGGCCTTGTATCAGGATTGAAACAGGCATGGTAACTGACCGTGGCGCATTTGCCAGTGACCTGCATGAGCGAGCCTGTCCCTTTAGCGGGAACAGAGACTGGTTCTGTAGCAGGCGAGCCGTATAATGGCGGGGTCGCCACTTAATTTTTGGCTTTAACGGATTGGATATGACTGAACAGCAACCTGTTGCAGTTCTGGGAGGCGGCAGCTTTGGCACCGCCGTGGCGAACCTGCTGGCGGAAAACGGTGTGCCAGTGCGTCAATGGATGCGCGACCCGGCGCAAGCCGAGGCCATGCGCGTCAATCGAGAGAATCCGCGCTACCTCAAGGGCATCCGTCTGCACGATGGCGTCGAGCCGGTCAATGACCTGCTGGCGACCTTGCAGGCCAGCGAGCTGATCTTCGTTGCCCTGCCGTCGAGCGCCCTGCGCAGCGTGCTGGCGCCCCATGCCGAGCTGCTGCGTGGCAAGGGCCTGGTCAGCCTGACCAAGGGCATCGAAGCGCAAAGCTTCAAGCTGATGAGCCAGATCCTGGAAGAAATTGCCCCCGAAGCGCGTATTGGTGTGTTATCGGGCCCTAACCTTGCCCGCGAAATCGCCGAGCACGCGCTGACTGCAACGGTGGTCGCCAGCGAGGACGAAAAACTCTGCAAGCAGGTGCAGGCTGTGCTGCATGGGCGCACGTTCCGTGTCTATGCCAGCGCTGACCGCTTTGGTGTCGAGCTGGGTGGCGCGTTGAAAAACGTCTACGCCATCATCGCCGGTATGGCCGTTGCGCTGGGCATGGGCGAGAACACCAAGAGCATGCTGATTACCCGTGCCTTGGCGGAAATGACTCGCTTTGCCGTCAGTCAGGGGGCCAACCCCATGACCTTCCTCGGCCTGGCCGGTGTCGGTGACCTGATCGTCACCTGTTCCTCGCCCAAGAGCCGCAACTATCAGGTGGGCTACGCGCTCGGCCAGGGCCATAGCCTGGAAGAGGCGGTCAACCGCCTGGGCGAAGTGGCCGAAGGCGTCAATACCATCAAGGTGCTCAAGGCCAAAGCCCAGGAAGTGCAGGTCTACATGCCACTGGTGGCGGGCCTGCATGCCATCCTGTTCGAAGGCCGCACGCTGAACCAGGTGATCGAGCACCTGATGCGCGCCGAACCCAAGACCGATGTCGATTTCATTTCCATCAGCGGTTTCAACTGAGCCTTTGGCGGCTCTGACACGAGCAAGGAGCGACACATGAACGATACGCCCGAACGCGCCCAGCGCGAGTCGATCATCCTGCGGGTGCTGTGGATGCTGGTGTTCCTGGTGGTCTGGCAGCTGGCCGAACTGTTGTTGGGTGGGCTGGTGCTGGTGCAGCTGATCTACCGTCTGGTGTACGGCGCACCCAGCGCCAGCCTGATGAACTTCGGCGACAGCCTGAGCCAGTTCCTGGCGCAGATCGGCCGCTTTGGCAGCTTTCACAGCGACCAGAAGCCATGGCCGTTCTCTGACTGGCCTGCGCCGCGCGCGCCGGAAGGTGAAGCAGCGCATGCCGTGGCGCCGGCCCCACACCCGGTGCGTGACGAGGAACCCAAGCTGTGAAGCTGTGGGTACTGCGCCACGGTGAAGCGGAGCCACGGGCCAACACGGATGCCGAACGCCGTTTGACTGCCCATGGCCGCGAGCAGGTGCTGCACAGCGCTGCTCGCCTGCTCGGGCAGCCGTTGCAGGCAATTATTGCCAGCCCCTACGTGCGCGCCCAGCAAACGGCGGCGCTGGTGCATGACACACTGGGCTTCGGCGAGCCGGTGCGTACCGTGCCCTGGCTGACCCCTGAAAGTGACGTGCAGCAGGTGATCGGTGAAATCGAGCGGCTGGGTCTGGAGCATGTACTGCTGGTCAGCCACCAGCCGTTGGTGGGGACCTTGGTCGGGGCGCTGGAGCATGGCCATCAGCAGCATCCCGCAGCCATGAGCACCGCCAGCCTGGCGGAACTGGAAGGGGATTGGCCGCTGGCTGGGCTGATGACCCTCAAAGGGATCAGTTATCCGCCTTGAAACCCTGAAACCGGTAAGGCAACTGGCATTTTTGTCAGTTGCCGCAGTGAGTGGCCCCTTGCTAGCGTGCCGGAAAGCAAAAGGCATGGAGCAGCGAATGAAGGGTGAGAGGGGGGCGTTGCTGAGCGCCGTGGATTTGCAACCTACCCTGGACATGGTTGAGCAAGGTGTCGCTCTGGACTTCGCCCAATACAGCCTGCTACGCGATTCGGCCGATGCCAAGCTCTATGGCCTGATGAAAACGGTCAACGCCAGCAGCGTGCTGAATGCTGCTGATAGAGAGAACAGTCTGCAGGACTTTCTTATCCTTCAAGATACCTGCCAGCGGGTGTCTCATTTGCTGCAAACCAGTTGCCTGGCTCTGCGTCGCCTTCAGCTTGATCATAAGGACCAGCGCCTGGCCCGCGAAGCACTGGAAAGCCAGTTGGCCTACATGCAAGCCTGCCTGCGCCGTTCACTGGCCAGTTTCGACCGGTCTGCGTGACCTGATAGCCCTCGCCGATGACCTTTCCGGACGTTGCCGAACGGCGCGCCGATGCCGACAATGAGCCATCATCCTCCGTCCGGACCAGGCGCCATGCCGCAGCAGATCTTCTTCGCCCATGCCAACGGTTTCCCTTCGGCCACGTACGGCAAGCTGTTCGCTGCCCTGGCGCCGGACTACCAGGTGCAGCACCTTGCCCAGCATGGGCACGATCCACGCTTTCCGGTGAATGACAACTGGCAGAACCTGGTCGATGAACTGTTGCACCACCTGGCGCAACAGGACCAGCCGGTCTGGGGTGTCGGCCACTCGCTGGGTGGCGTATTGCACCTGCATGCTGCCTTGCGCTGCCCCGAGTACTACCGTGGCGTGGTGATGCTCGACTCGCCAGTACTCACCCGCGCCGATCAATGGCTGCTGCGCACCGCCAAGCGCTTTGGCTTCATCGACCGTATCACCCCGGCCGGGCGCACGTTGGGGCGCCGCGAAACGTTCAATGACCGCGACAGCGCCCGGGACTACTTCGCCGGCAAGTCACTGTTCCGCCATTTCGATCCCGACTGCCTCGACGCCTATGTCGAACACGGCTTGCAGGCGGCAGAGCAGGGCCTGCAGCTACGCTTCGACCCGGCTACCGAAATCAGCATCTACCGCAGCATCCCGCATACCAGCCCGGCGCCCGCGCGGCAGTTGCAGGTGCCGCTGGCCATGGTGCGCGGCGACCGTAGCAATGTCATTCGCCGCCACCACACCCTGGCCGTACGGGGCATGCCCCAAGGGGAATATCACAGCGTGCCGGGCGGGCACATGTTCCCGCTGGAGCGCCCCGCAGACACCGCCAGCCTGATCAAGGGCCTGTTCGACCGCTGGAGTCAGGCATGAGCGCACAGGTCGAACAAATCCGCCTGAGCCTGGGCCATATCGAGCTGGCCGCGCACCTGTTCGGCCCCGAGGACGGGCTGCCGGTGATTGCCCTGCATGGCTGGCTGGACAACGCCAACAGCTTCGCCCGCCTGGCGCCACAACTCAAAGGCCTGCGCATCGTCGCCCTGGACCTGGCCGGGCACGGTTACTCCGAACACCGCCCGCCTGGCGCCGGTTATGCCTTGGCCGACTATGCCCATGATGTGCTGCGGGTCGCCGAGCAGCTCGGTTGGCAGCGTTTTGCACTGTTGGGGCATTCACTTGGGGCAATCATTTCGGTGCAGCTGGCTGGCGCCTTGCCCGACCGGGTCAGCCATCTGGCGTTGATCGACGGCGTCATCCCGCCGACCGGTGCCGAGCAGGATGCAGGCGAACGTTTGGGGATGGCACTGCAGGCCCAGCTGCGGCTGGACGGCAAGCGCAAGTCGGTGTACGCCACGCTGGAGGAAGGTGTGCATGCCCGGATGAAAGGCATGGTCGCGGTCAGCCGCGAGGCCGCCGAACTGCTGGCCCGGCGTGGCCTCATGCCGGTGCCGGGCGGCTACAGCTGGCGCAGTGACAGCCGCCTGACCTTGCCATCGCCACTACGCCTGAGCGAGGCCCAGGCCATGGCCTATGTGCGCAGGGTGGATTGCCCGGCGCAGCTAGTGGTTGCCGCCGATGGCATGCTGGTGCGCCACACCGCGTTGCTGGAACAGCTACCCTTTGAGCAGGTGACGCTGCCCGGTGGCCATCACCTGCACCTGAACGATGAGCAGGGCGCGGCCCTTGTCGCAGACTGTTTCAATCGCTTCTTTGGCTTTGCTTGACTTGCACCGGTCAACTGTCGAGGCTTGGCGGGTTGAACAGGGAGACAACCATGCAACTGCCAGACATCCTGGAGCTTCATTTCGGCGCAGGGCGCCGCCTGGGTCGCCAATGAGCACGCCCGTTTCCATTCGTACTGCCCTGGCCGCTTGCCTGATGCTCACCAGCCCCGTGTTGTGGGCCGGCAGCCTGCCGGTGCCGGTGGACGCCAAGGTCGTCGACCAGCGTCCGGCCGTGGAGCAGGAACGCGTCTACCCGATGGGCCCGCTGCGCAAGATCAGCGGCCGCCTGCGGGTCGAAGACAAGGTCGAAAGCCGTGGGCAGGTCAGCTCGGTCACCTACGAACTGCCGGTCGAACGCACCGCGCGCGAAGCCTTCACCACTGCCCGTGAAGAACTGCAACGCGACGGTGGTTACCCGTTGTTCTGGTGCCAAGGCCGCGATTGCGGCGAAGCCAGCCTGTGGGCCAACGATGTGTTTGCCAATGCCCGCCTGAACGGTGGTGACGAGCAGCAGGCCTTCATCTTGCTGCGTCGCTCGGCGGAAGAGGCCGACACCCTGGTCGCGCTGTACAGCGTTACCCGGGGCAACCGCCGCGCCTACCTGCATGTGGAACAGTTCGTCGCCGGCAACCCGTTGGGCGAACTGCTGCCGACCGCCGCCACGGTGCTGCGCGAAATGCGCGACACCGGCAAGCTCGACTATCCTGACCTGGCTGCGCCGCAAGACACCTGGGTGAATTTGCTGGCCCGCAGCCTGAACCTGGACAGCACCCTGCGTGCCAGCCTCAGTGGCGCTCAGGCCGAAGCCTGGCGCGAGGCGCTGGTCAAGGCAGGGGTGCGCAATGGCCGCCTTGAAGTCGGTAGCGCGCCCACCGACGGCCTGCACCTTGAACTGATCCGTTGAACGAGCGCCGCCATGGTTAACAATGATCGCCTGCTGGTTCAGATTCTGCTGTTGGCGTTGCTGGGGGCCGGCCTGTGGGTGATGGCACCGTTCATCTCGGCGTTGCTGTGGGGGGCCATCCTGGCTTTTGCCAGCTGGCCGTTGATGCGCTTGCTCACGCGTGTGCTGGGCGGGCGCGAAACCTTGGCGGCCAGCCTGTTGACCACCGCCTGGATCCTGATTGTGGCATTGCCGCTGGTGTGGCTGGGGTTCAACCTGGCCGATCATATTCGCGATGCCACGGCGTTCGTGCGCGACGTGCAGGTGGACGGTTTGCCCGATGCACCGGCCTGGTTGGGGGGCATACCGTTCGTTGGTGAGCGCCTGGTCAGCTGGTGGCAGTCGCTCGACCAGCAGGGGGCGGCCTTGCTGGCGTCGGTCAAGCCCTACTTCGGGCAGGTGGGCAACTGGTTGCTGGCGCGCAGTGCGCAGATCGGCAGCGGTGTGCTGGAACTGACCCTTAGCCTGGTGTTCGTGTTCTTTTTCTACCGTGACGGCCCTCGCTTGTCGGCGTTCGTATTGCGCTTGCTGCACCGCCTGATGGGTGATCGCGGCGAGTACTACCTGGAACTGGTGGCGGCCACCGTTCAGCGGGTGGTGAACGGGGTGATTGGCACAGCGGCTGCGCAGGCTGTGCTCGCACTGATCGGCTTCCTGATTGCCGGCGTGCCGGGTGCCATCGTGCTGGGCCTGGTGACCTTCATGCTCAGCCTGATCCCCATGGGCCCACCACTGGCCTGGATCCCGGCCACGGCCTGGTTGGTGTGGAAGGGCGAGTACGGCATGGCGGTGTTCCTGGGCATCTGGGGCACCTTTGTCATCAGCGGTGTGGACAACGTGCTCAAACCGTACCTGATCAGCCGTGGCGGTAACCTGCCACTGGTGATCGTGCTGTTGGGTGTGTTCGGTGGATTGCTTGCCTTTGGCTTCATTGGCCTGTTCATCGGGCCGACCTTGCTCGCGGTCGGGTACAGCCTGCTGCTGGACTGGAGCCGAAACGCTGCGCAGCAACCTCCCCAGCAGTAAGCCTGTATCGGCCTCTTCGCGGGCTTGCCCGCGAAGAGGCCAGTAAAGACAACCCACAAAGCTGATTTTTACGCTTTCTTTATACCCATCCACACCCCCCGATCTCGCCCCTTTACGCCCCTCCCTCAGACAATTTCCCCATAGCGGCACAAGCCGCACCACGGGGAGAACCACTCATGAACATGCTCGACGGGCTGTCACTGCTGCTGGCAGTGGCCTTGGCGTTTTATCTGCTGGTGGCGCTGCTGCGCGCCGATCGCAGCTAGGGAGCGGCCATGCACAGTTACGATTTCGCCTTGCTGCTGGCGTTCTTTGCCATCGTGCTGCTACCGGCACCCTGGCTCGGGCGGTTCTACTACAGGGTCATGGAAGGCCAGCGCACCTGGCTGTCGCCGCTGCTGAGCCCGGTCGAGCAGGCCTGCTACCGGCTAGCGGGCGTGAACGCCAGCCAGGAGCAGAACTGGCGCCAATACACCCTGGCGCTACTGGCCTTCAACCTGGCCGGATTCCTGCTGCTGTTCGCCGTGTTGCTGTTGCAGGGCTACCTGCCGCTCAACCCGCAGCATTTGCCAGGCCAGGAGTGGTCGCTGGCGTTCAACACAGCGGTCAGCTTCGTCACCAACACCAACTGGCAGGCCTACAGTGGTGAGGCATCGGTCAGCTACCTCAGCCAGATGCTTGGCCTGACCGTACAGAACTTTGTCAGTGCCGCCACCGGCCTGGCCGTGCTGGTCGCGTTGTGTCGCGGCATTGCCCGGCGCAGTGCAACGACGCTGGGCAATTTCTGGGTCGACATGACCCGCGCCACCCTCTATGGCTTGCTGCCGCTGTGCCTGCTGCTGGCGCTGCTGCTGGTGTGGCAGGGCGTGCCGCAGACCTTTGCCGACTACGCCCATGCGCTGACCCTGCAAGGGGCTGACCAGACCATACCGCTGGGGCCGGCCGCCAGCCAGATCGCCATCAAGCAACTGGGTACCAACGGCGGTGGCTTCTTCGGCGTCAACTCGGCGCACCCGTTCGAAAACCCCACCGCCTGGAGCAACCTGTTCGAGGTGGCGTCGATCATCCTCATTCCGGTGGCGCTGGTGTTCACGTTCGGCCACTACGTGAAGGACCTGCGTCAGAGCCGCGCGATCCTCGCCTGCATGCTTGCCCTGTTCCTGATTGGCGGCAGCACCGCGCTGTGGTCCGAGTACCAGCCCAACCCGGCGCTGGAAAGCACCCAGGTGCAACAGGCGGCCCCCATGGAAGGCAAGGAAAGCCGTTTTGGCACCACCGGTTCGGTGTTGTGGACGGTCACCACCACTGCAGCCTCCAACGGCTCGGTCAACGCCATGCACGATAGCCTCAACCCGCTGACCGGCATGGTGGCGATGGTCAACATGATGGTGGGCGAGGTGATTTTCGGCGGCGTCGGCGCCGGGCTGTACGGGATGCTGTTGTTCGTGTTGATCGCGGTGTTCCTGGCCGGGCTGATGATTGGCCGCACCCCGGAATACCTGGGCAAGAAGCTGCAAGCCCGTGAGGTGCAGTTGCTGGTGGCAACCCTGCTGGTGATGCCGGTCGGCGTGCTGGTGCTGGGCGCTATCGCCGCCAGCCTGCCTGGCCCGGCGGGTGCGGTCAGCAACCCGGGGGCGCATGGTTTCAGCCAGTTGCTGTACGCCTACACCTCGGGCACGGCCAACAATGGCTCGGCCTTCGCCGGTTTCGGTGCCAACACCGTGTACCACAACCTGATGATCGGCCTGGCCATGCTCATCGGCCGCTTCGGCTACATCCTGCCGATCCTGGCCTTGGCCGGCAGCCTGGCAGCGAAGAAAAGCGCACCGCAGGGGCAGAACAGCTTCCCCACCCACGGCCCGCTGTTCACCGGCCTGCTGCTGGTGACCATCCTGCTGGTGGGTGGCCTTACCTTCCTGCCGACCCTGGCCCTGGGGCCAATCGCCGAACACCTGAGCCTGGGTTTCTGAGGACTGACCATGAACATGCCCATTCCTGAAGTTAAAGCGCGGCACACCGCCAAGGACCAGACCCGCTTCGCCGCGTTGTGGCGCCCGGCGCTGGTGCAGGCGTTCGTCAAGCTCGACCCGCGCCAGCTCAAACGTTCGCCGGTGATGCTGGTGGTGGCCCTGACCGCGGTGCTGACCACTGTGCTGTGCTTCGCTCCCGGCAGTGGCGTGAGCACCGGGGTTGCCGTGCAAATCGCCCTGTGGCTGTGGTTTACCGTGCTGTTCGCCAATTTTGCCGAGGCGCTGGCCGAAGGCCGTGGCAAGGCCCGCGCCGACAGCCTCAAGGCCGGTAGCCAAGGCTTGACCGCACTGCGTCGCAAGCGTGATGGCAGCTACGAAACCATTGCAGCCAGCGCGTTGCGCAAAGATGACGTAGTGCGCGTAGTCTCGGGCGAAATGATCCCCGGCGACGGCGAGGTGCTGGAAGGTATCGCGGCGGTCAACGAGGCCGCCATTACCGGTGAGTCTGCCCCCGTGATCCGCGAGTCCGGCGGCGACCGCTCGGCCGTGACCGGCAATACCCGGCTGGTCTCCGACTGGCTGTTGATCCGTATCACCAGCAACCCGGGCGAATCGACTCTCGACCGCATGATCGCCCTGGTCGAAGGCGCCAAGCGCCAGAAAACGCCGAACGAGATTGCCCTCGACATCTTGCTGATCGGCCTGACGCTGATCTTCCTGATCGTGGTGGTGACCTTGCAGCCCTTCGCCCACTTCGCGGGTGGCAGCCTGCCGCTGATCTTCCTGGCCGCGCTGCTGGTCACGCTGATCCCTACCACCATCGGCGGCCTGCTGTCGGCCATCGGCATCGCCGGCATGGACCGTCTGGTGCGCTTGAACGTCATCGCCCGTTCCGGCCGGGCGGTGGAAGCAGCCGGTGATGTGCATACGCTGATGCTCGACAAGACCGGCACCATCACCTTTGGCAACCGCCGCTGCAGCGCGCTGCATGCTGCACCGGGCATCACCGCCAAGGAGTTGGGGGAGGGGGCGCTGCTGGCCTCGCTGGCCGATGACACCGCCGAAGGCAAGTCCATTGTCGAGTACCTGCGCCAACTGCACGACTTTATCGAACCGGCTACCGGGCAGTTCGATGCCGTGGCGTTCAGTGCCGAAACACGTCTGTCGGGTATCGACTTCCAGCAGCACCGCTACCGCAAGGGCGCCGTCGATGCGGTGCTAGCGTTCGTCGGCATGCAACGGCTGGAAATGCCCCCGGCGCTGGCCCGCGAAGTGGAGCGTATCGCCCAGAGTGGCGGCACACCGCTGCTGGTGTGCATCGACAAGCGTCTGCTTGGTGTGATCCACCTCAAGGACGTGGTCAAGCCGGGTATCCGCGAGCGCTTCGCCGAGTTGCGCAAACTGGGCATTCGCACGGTGATGGTGACCGGCGACAACCCGCTGACCGCCGCCGCCATCGCAGCCGAAGCGGGGGTGGATGACGTACTGGCCGAGGCCACCCCTGAGAAGAAACTGGCGCGTATCCGCCAGGAGCAGAACGACGGCCGCCTGGTGGCCATGTGCGGCGACGGTGCCAACGACGCCCCGGCACTGGCGCAGGCCGATGTGGGCATGGCCATGAACGACGGCACCCAGGCCGCGCGCGAGGCGGCCAACATGGTCGACCTGGACAGCGACCCGACCAAGCTGCTGGACGTGGTACAGGTTGGCAAGGAACTGCTGGTCACCCGTGGCGCACTGACCACGTTCTCCATTGCCAACGATGTGGCCAAGTACTTCGCCATCCTGCCGGCGCTGTTCGCTGCCATCTATCCACAGCTGGGCGTGCTCAACCTGATGCACCTGGCCAGCCCGCAGAGCGCGATCCTGTCGGCCATCGTGTTCAACGCGCTGATCATCATCGCGCTGATCCCGCTGGCGCTGCGTGGCGTGCGGGTGCAGGCGGCCAGTGCGGCGCATCTGTTGCGGCGCAACCTGCTGATCTACGGGCTGGGCGGCATCGTGGTGCCGTTTGCCGGGATCAAGCTGATCGACCTGCTGCTCAATGCCCTGAACCTGGTCTGAGGAGGCCGCCATGAATGCTTATGTACGCCCGGCGTTGAGCCTGGCTCTGTTGATGACGCTGGTGACTGGCGCGCTGTATCCGCTGGCGGTCACGGGCATTGCCCAGGTCGCTTTCCCGGAACAGGCCAATGGCAGTCTGGTGCGCGATGACCAGGGGCAGGTGCGTGGCTCGGCGCTGATCGCCCAGGCGTTCCAGGGTGATGGCTGGTTCCATGCGCGGCCTTCGGCGGGTGCCTATGCCACCGTGGCCAGCGGTGCCAGCAACCTGTCGCCGAGTAACCCGGCGCTGGCCGAGCGGGTAAAGGGGGACGCCGCAACGCTGTACCAGGCGCCGCAGGGGCCGGTGCCGCAGGCGTTGCTGACCACCTCGGGCAGCGGCCTCGACCCTCACCTGCCGCCAGAGGCCGTGGCTTACCAGATTCCGCGCGTGGCAGCAGCGCGGCAACTGCCGGAGGAGCGCTTGCAAGCCTTGGTGGAAGAGGCCACCCTCCACCCATTGATCGGCCCGCCGGTGGTCAATGTACTGGCGCTGAACCAGGCACTTGAGCATTTGAACCACTGATATTGGGGCCTGCAAAGCAGGCCCTTTGGTCGACAGTCGCAGATTCCAAAGGATGAAACATGAGTGATTCCGCCCGCGCCGATGCGCTGTTGGCCACCCTCCCACGCACAGGCCGGGGCCGGCTCAAGGTCTTCCTCGGCGCCGCCCCCGGCGTCGGCAAAACCTTTGCCATGCTCCAGGCCGCCCACGCCCAGCAACGCCAAGGTGTTCAAGTGCTGGCCGGGGTTGTCGAAACCCACGGCCGCGCCGAAACCGAGGCGTTGCTCGCCGGCCTGCCGCAGCAACCCCTGCTGCGCAGCCAGTACCGCGGCGTCACGCTTGAAGAAATGGACCTCGACGGCCTGCTCAAGGTCGCGCCAACATTGGCCCTGGTCGACGAACTGGCCCACACCAATGCCCCCGGCAGCCGGCACGCCAAGCGCTGGCAGGACGTGCAGGAATTGCTGGCCGCCGGCATCGACGTGTACACCACGGTCAACGTCCAGCACCTGGAAAGCCTCAACGACAAGGTGCGCGACATTACCGGCGTGCTCGTACGCGAAACCCTGCCGGACTGGGTGCTGCAGGAAGCTTTCGAGCTGGTGCTGATCGACCTGCCACCGCGCGAGCTGCTCGAACGCTTGCGCGAAGGCAAGGTGTACGTACCGGAGCAGGCGCGGGCCGCGATCGACGCGTATTTCTCGCAAACCAACCTTACCGCGCTGCGCGAACTGGCCATGCAGACTGCCGCCGCGCAGGTCGATGCCGACCTGGCCCATGGCTATCGCCAGCGTGGCCAGGAGGCCCCGGCCTTGCGTGGCCGGTTGCTGGTGGGCGTGGATGGCGACGACCAGGCCGAGCGCCTGGTGCGTCACGCCAGCCGCGTGGCCCAGCGCCGCCATCTGCCCTGGAGCATGGTGCATGTGGACAACGGCCGCCTGCGTGACGAAACCGCTCGCCATCGCCTGCAGGCCGCGCAGCAACTGGCCGAGCGCCTGGGCGGGGAGGTGGTGGTGCTGCGTGCCGGCGAAGTGGCGCGCACGTTGATCCAGCATGCCGCCGAACGCCGGGCCAGCCTGGTGCTGGTCGGGCAGTCCCGCGACCGCCTGCGTCGGCGCCTGTTCGGTGCCGGGGTGGCGGCGCGGCTGTTGCGTGAGAGCCATGGCCTGGAAATCAACGTGCTGGACCGCGATGTGCAGCCGCAAGCGCCGCGTTCGGCGGTGCGGCGGGTGTGGGTGTGGAGGCATTACCTGCTGGCGCTAGTGGCCACCGTCATGGCAGCAGGCCTGTCCTGGGCGGTGTCGAGTGTGCTGGCGTTGCCAAACATTTCGCTGGTGTTCCTGGCGGCGGTGTTGCTGGTGGCGGTACGCAGCAGCCTGGGGCCTGCGCTGGCCTGTGCTGCGTTGTCGTTCCTGACTTACGATTTCCTGTTCATTCCGCCCAACTTCTCGTTCAGCATCCAGCGTGAAGAAGATGTGCTGACCCTGGTGTTCTTCCTGCTGATGGCCGCGCTTACCGGCAACCTGGCCGCCCGCCAGCGTCGCCAACTGCAGGCGCTGCGCGAGACCCAGGCACAGACCAGCCAGTTGCTCGACCTGTCGCGTCGGCTGACGGTGGCCACCGACCGCCAGGCCGTCTTCAATGCCGCCGGCCAGCATCTGGATGGCTGGCAGGATATGCAGGTGTGCCTGCTGGAGCGCAACGCCGAAGGCCAGCTGCAGGTGGCCAGTGGTGAAGCCCACGCCTTTAGCGACAACGAACGCGCCGCCGCGCAATGGGCCTGGCAGCATGGCCAGGCCGCCGGCCATGGCAGTGACACCCTACCCAATGGCCGCTGGTGGTGGTGGCCGCTGGCGGTAGACGAACAACCCCTGGCCCTGCTCGGTGTACGCCCGCGTTCCGGCCAGCCGCTCAGCGACCCGCGTCGGCGCCTGCTCACCGCCCTTGGCCAGCCGCTGGCGCAGGCGTTGGCCCGCGCCCGCCTGGCCGAGCAGCTGGAGGCCGCACGCCTGCATGGCGAAACCGAGCAGTTGCGCAGTGCCTTGCTGGCGTCCGTTTCCCACGACTTGCGCACGCCGTTGACCGCCATGCGTGGCAGCATCGACAGCCTGCTGGCGTTGGGCGAGGCCATCCCGCCTGAAGACCGCCGTGAGCTGTTGGAAGGCACCCGCAACGAGGCCGAGCGCCTCGACCGGTACATCCAGAACCTGTTGGACATGACCCGCCTGGGCCACGGCGGCCTCAAGCTGGCACGCGACTGGGTGGCGCCGGGCGACATCGCTGGCAGTGCGCTCAACCGCCTGCGCGTAGTGCTTGCCCCGTTGCGTGTGCACACTGACGTGCCGGCCGAGCTGCCGCTGCTGTTCGTGCATGCAGCGCTGATCGAGCAGGCGCTGGTCAATGTGCTGGAAAACGCGGCACGGTTCTCGCCGGCCAATGGTCGGCTTGAACTCCACGTATCGGTGCAGGACATGCAGTTGCGTTTTGCCGTCCTTGACCAAGGGCCCGGCATTCCGGTAGCCGACCGCGAGAAGATCTTCGACATGTTCTACACCGCCGCCCGTGGTGACCGTGGCGGGCAGGGTACCGGCCTGGGCCTGGCCATCTGCCAGGGCATGATCGGCGCCCATGGCGGGCAGATACTGGTAGGCGAAGGCATCGATGGCCAGGGCACCGGCATCACTCTATGCTTGCCACTGCCCCCTCAACCTGAAGCCGAAAGCGAAACCCCATGAGCCAGTCCGCCACCCTGTTGGTCATCGACGATGAACCGCAGATCCGCAAGTTCCTGCGCATCAGCCTGGCCTCCCAGGGCTACAAGGTGATCGAAGCCGCAACCGGTGAGGAAGGGCTCACTCAGGCAGCATTGGGCAAGCCGGACCTGGTGGTGCTCGACCTGGGCCTGCCGGACATGGACGGCCAGCAGGTGCTGCGTGAGCTGCGCGAGTGGAGTGCGGTGCCGGTAATGGTGTTGTCGGTGCGCGCCAGTGAGGTCCAGAAGGTGGATGCGCTGGATGGCGGGGCGAACGACTATGTGACCAAGCCGTTCGGCATCCAGGAGTTCTTGGCGCGGGTGCGTGCCCTGCTGCGCCAGGTGCCGCAGACCGGTGGTTCGGAGGTGGCGGCCAGCTTCGGGCCGTTGACCGTGGATTTTGCCTTCCGCCGGGTGACGCTGGAGGGCGTCGAGGTGGCGCTGACGCGCAAGGAGTATGCCTTGCTGGCGCTGTTGGCCGGGCATCCGGGGCGGGTGATTACCCAGCAGCAGTTGCTCAAGGACATCTGGGGGCCTACCCATGTGGAAGACACCCATTACTTGCGGATCGTGGTCGGGCATCTGCGCCAGAAGCTGGGTGATGACCCCACGGCGCCACGGTTCATCATTACCGAGGCGGGGGTAGGGTACAGGTTGGTAGCGCCGGTCGCTTGATCCGGGCATCTAGCCCGGTGGGTGAAAGGGCGTCAGGCCCTGGCCGGCTCCCTGTCGAACAGCTGGCGCATGACTTCCAGATAGCGCCGCGCTCCCAAGCCCAAGGGGCGCGGCTTGACCCAGATGATATCCACCCACAAGCGCAAGCGGCTGGCCATGTTGTCGAAGCGCACCTCGGCCAGCGCACCTGAAGCAATCAGCGGTTCGACCAGCGGCTGCGGCAGGTAGGCCCAGCCCAGGCCGGACTGCACCAGGTCCAGCGTGGCCAGGTAGCTGTCGGTCAGCCAGATGCGCCGCGACAGCACCATGCGCGGGTCTGACCCGGTGGCCTTGCCCGAGGCCACGATGATCTGCCGTTGTTCGGCAAAGGCCTCTTCGGGCAACGGTGTGCCGCTGTTCTGCCCGGCGGGGTGGCGGGGGGATGCAACGGCCACCAGCAACTGGCTGCCGGCTTCCAGGAATGACTCACGCTCGTCGATACCGGGCCGCTCGAACACCAGCGCCAGTTGCACGCTGCCTTCATGCAGTAAGCGAACGGCCTCGGTCTGTGTGGCTGAACGCACTTCGATTTCCAGGCTGGGAAACTCCTGGGCGAGGATTTCCAGTGGCTGGCTCCAGCGGCCGGTTTGCAACTCGGGCGCCATGGCGATGGTCAGGCGTTTTTCCAGCCCTTTGTGCAGTTGCAGGGCCTGGGCGTCCAGTAGGTTGAGCTGGCAGATCACCTGCCTGGCTTGCGGCTCCAGCGCCAAGGCGGCGCTGGTGGGCAAGGCCTTGCGCGTGGCCCGGTCGAACAGCACCAGGTCCAGTTCTGCTTCCAGCTGGGCGACCGCCATGCTGACGGCTGAAGGCACACGGCCCAGCTTGCGGGCGGCGGCCGAGAACGACCCGGCGTCGAGCACGGCGAGGAAGATTGCCAGGGAGTCGCTGGAAAAGGCCATTGTCAGTAAACCTGATGATTATCATCTTTTATTGATGGAAATTATGAACATTAATGCACGTACAGGACAGTTCCCTCAATGGAGAAGAGCGTGCATAGACCAACCGCGTGGCATGTCACTCACTGGAGTGCAGACCCGTTCAGCCTCGGAGCTTACAGTGCGTTGTTGCCGGGCGGGACGCGGCAGCATCGAAGTGACCTGGGCCAAGTGCTGCATGAGCGCTTGGTCATCGCCGGAGAAGCTTGTGACACCCGCGCCCCGGCAATGACTCATGGTGCATGGAATGATGGGCAGCGCGCCGCAAAGGCTGCAATGGCGGCCGGGGCACGCAAGGTGATCGTGATCGGTGCCGGTTGTGCGGGCCTGGCTGCGGCACAGCGCTTGCGGGGCCAGGGTATCGATTGCATTGTGCTGGAAGCACGAGGGCGTACAGGCGGGCGCACGCATACAGTCGAGCTGGGGAGTGTGAAGGCCGATGAAGGTGCGGCATGGCTTCAACATTTTGCTGAAAACCCATTGGCCGCCATTGCGCAGCGCCAGGGTTTGGCTTGCATCGAGACCGACTTCAGCCGCCCGCTAGCAGCTGCAAGTGACGGAGTGTTGCCAGATGTCGAAGGCGCCTGGGCTGCCTTCATCGAGCGCGTTGACCGGCAGTTGCCTTTGTCTGAGGCGATCAGCGGCTATATGGCCACACTGGACCCTGCTGGCGTACGGGCCACGCAGTTCGCCATTGATGCCAACCTTGTGCTGGAAGCGTGCTTACCGGTGACGCAGCTGTCGGTCAGCGCATTGGACGAAGAAGGCGTCGGGCATGGCGACTGCATGCTGCCTGGTGGTTACAGCGAGCTGGTCGATGTGCTGACGCAAAACCTGGACATTCGGTTGAACACACCAGTAGCCCGTATCGACTGGTCAGGCACAGCCGTCATGGTGAATGATGAAACCTGCGATTTCTGTATTTGCACCGTCCCCGTAGGTGTGTTGAAAACGATGCACTTCACCCCTGAGTTACCTGAAACCCAGCAACAGGCGCTGGCGCACCTTGGCATGGGCAAGCTGGAAAAGGTGATTTTGCAGTTCGATGAGCGCTGGTGGCCAAGTTCATCCTCCGGCTACCTGCGCTGGTATGACGTGCCTGCCAGTTGGGGTGAGTGGCTGGACCTGACCGATGCCGTGGGCAAGCCCACCGTCGCCGGGCTGATTGCCGCCGACGCAATTGAGCGTCAGTTCAGCGGGCGCACGGATGAACAGATCGCGATGGCCGCGTGTGAGGCACTGGAGGCGTGGGCCGCAGCCATCGGGCCCACGCCTTGAAACTTACAAGCCTTCGCCCAGCACCCGGTCAATGCTGTCGACAAAGTAGTCCACGCTCGCCCGGGTGGTGCACATCGGCGGTTTGATCTTGAGAATGTTCAGGAAGTCGCCGGTGGGTTGCATGAAGATGCCCAGCTCACGCAGACGGTCGCACAGGGCCATGGTTTCTTCGGTAGCCGGCTCCAGCGTTTCGCGATTGCGCACCAGTTCAAGCCCCAGGTAGAAGCCAGTCCCATGCGCTGCGCCGGCCAGCGGATGCTTGTCGACCAGCGCCTGCAGGCGGGCCTTGAAGTAGCGCCCGGTGTCGCGGGCGTTGTCCCACAGGCCTTCTTCCTGCATCACGTCCAGCACCGCCATGCCGATGCGGCAGCTGACCGGGCTGCCACCGGCCGAGGAGAAGAAGTAACCCTCGGCCTCCAGCGCTTCGGCGATTTCGCGGCGGGTGATGACCACACCCAGCGGCTGGCCGTTGCCCATGCCCTTGGCCATGGTGATGATGTCGGGCACCACGCCTTGCTCCTCGAAGCCCCAGAAGTATTCGCCCAAGCGGCCATAACCCACCTGTACCTCGTCGGCGATGCACACGCCGCCACGGGCGCGGACCTTGGCGTAAGCGTCGCGCAGATAACCGGCCGGCAACGAAATGCCGCCAGCGTTGCCGTACACCGGTTCACAGATGATGCCCGCCAGCTGGCGGCCACGGGCATCGAGGTCGGCCAGCTTGGCATCGACGTCACGCAGGTAGTCAGCCGCGCTGTCGGCACCGCGGAATCGGCCACGGAAGGTGTTCGGCGCCTCGACCGGGTGCACCCAGTCTGGTCGGGTTTCCAAGGCTTGCGGGTTGTCGGCAATGGACGTGGAGATGGCGTCGGTGGCCACCGACCAGCCGTGGTAGGCCTCCAGCACGCTCAGCAAGTCGCGCCCGCCGCTGTAGGCCCAGGCCAGGCGAATGGCCAGGTCATTGGCCTCGGTGCCGCTGTTGACCATGAACACCCGGTCGAAGCCTTCGGGCGCCAGGTCCAGCAGGCGTTCGGAGAACTCGCTGATGGCCGCGTAGTGGAAGCGCGAGTTGGTGTTCAGCAGCGACCATTGCCGCGCCGACTCGGCGACCATGCGCGGGTGGCCGTGGCCCAGTACCGCGACGTTGTTGAGCATGTCCAGGTACGAACGGCCCTGCATGTCGATCAGGTAGTTGCGCCAGCCGCGCTCGATGTGTGGCGGTTGCGCGTAGTAGTGCTTCTGCGAGCGGGCAAAGCTGGCGTCGCGGCGGGCCAGCAGGGCCTGTGGGTCGGGCAGCGGCTCGGCATCGCAGTCCAGGTCCAGCAGCGCGGCCGGCGACGGGCACAGGGCCAGCCAGGCGTCGGCGTGGGACGGGGTGGCGAAGAAGGGCGGCTGTAGGGCAAGGTCCAGGCACAGCTGTACGCTGAGGAAACCACAGCTATGGCCCAGCGACTGGCCTTTTTCCATCGCCTGCCCATCGGCGGGTGCATCTTCCAGGCCCTGCAACCACAAGGCCCAGTGCGCGGTTTGCAGGCAACCGCGGCCGTCGCCATGGCGCACCCAGGTGCCGGCTTCGGGTGCTTGCACCTGGCTGCCGTTGGGCACACGCAACTCAACGCCGAGGGCGCAGGTCGCAGGCTCTTCGGGCCGGTCGATATGGGTTTGCGACAGGCGATACTGCCCGTGCAGGGTGCAGGCCGGGGCCGTTTGCGCGCTCAGCAGGTGCTGGTCGAAACCGGGTTGCTCCCAGTTACCCGCTTCACAATGGCGGCTGAGCACACCTAGGTCGACCCGCGTTACTTCCTGCCCGGCCAGGTCGGGGAGCAGGGGGGCGCAACCGTTCAAGTCTGGAACGCCGATCTGCACGCCTGCCGCCTGGAGGATGGCGGCTTCCATCAGCGCGAAAGGCACGGCAGTGGCGGTGTCGAAGATTTCCCACTCATGGGCCACGTTGTCGCGGGTGTACTGGTTGGCGGGGTCCACGGCCAGTTGCTGCGCGCTGCTCAACACCAGTACCGCAGCGCGGTTGATCACCAGTGGCCACAGGGCGCGTAGCTCGGCCTCGGTCAGCGGGTTGAGCACCTGATAGGCGCCAATTGCCGGCAGGATGCGCAGCGGGTCGCCCTCGGCGTGGTGCAGCAGCGACGCGCATGTCACAGACAAGTCGGCGATACGCCAGGTGCGCATCAGGTCGCCGAAGTCGATCACCCCTTGCAGTTGCCACTGGCGCTCACTGTTGCGCGCCCACACGGTGTTGTCGTCGGTGATGTCCAGGTGCACAGGCTGGATCGGCAGTTGGTCCACCAGCGGCGTCAGGCGCGCGCAGGCCTGGCGAGTGGCGTGTTCGATGCGGGTGCGTTGCCCGCTGTCTTGCAGAACCGGCAACAGGTGGTCGATCAGCGCCTGGGCATGTTGCGGGTCCCATTGCAGGGTGCGCACCAGGCCGGGGTGATCGAAGTCGACCAGCGCCCTGTCCAGCTTCGCACAGAGCCCGCCCAGTTCAGCGATCAGGCGTGGCTCCAGGTGTTTGAGGCGGGTCAACGGTTGGCCTTCGATGTAGTCGAGCAGCCGCAGGCGCAGCGGTTGCCCGTCGATGTCCAGTGCCAGCAATCCTTCGCCGTTGCTGGCAGGGCGCACGGCGGGTACTGGCAACCCCTGTTCGCGCAAGTAGGCCAGGGCGGCATGTTGTGCTTCGAGCTCCAACTGGGCATAGCTGCCGTGGCATGCCTTGAGCACGTAGCGCCCTTGCGGCGCGTCCACGCGGAAGTTGAGGTCCTGTTGGCTGCCCAGTGCCGCCAGGTCACCGTCGAGACCATAATGCGCCTGCAAGACGGCGTGAGCCTGCGTTTCACTGAGTGAAGGGCTGGGCAGGCCGGAACGGCTGATCAGCGTGGTCAGGGCAGGGGAGGCGGACGGGTGCTGTGGGCTGGACATGAGGCTCTACCGTTGCTACTGGGAGTTGACGGTGGAGAATTTATGCCTGTTCTGGCTGATGATGAAAGACGATTGTTGTCAGAAAATCTGATGAAGGGCTGAACTATGGGGACAGGCACACCCCGAACATCTGCGCGGCGTGCAGCTGCTTGACCCGGTTCAGCATGCGCCAGTGCCTGAGCATCGGGCCGACGGGGGACGGAGAGATAGTCACGAGGAAGCCTCCAATGCTGTACGGTCCTGCAGCGGTCAGCGTATGGGCAGTTGCAGCAACCGCCCATACTTTGATCTTTAGCGCATCATGCCCGGTTCGGCATCATCCACCTCAAGAAACGCCGCCTCCAGCAACTGCCGCGTATACGGATGCTGCGGCGCATGGAAAATCGCCTGCGCATCCCCTTGCTCCACCACATGCCCATGCTTGATCACCATCAACTGGTGACTCAGCGCCTTCACCACCGCCAGGTCATGGCTGATGAACAGGTAGGTCAGGTTGTACTTCTGCTGCAAATTACGCAGCAACTCCACCACCTGCCGCTGCACGGTGCGGTCCAGCGCGGAGGTGGGCTCATCCAGCAGGATCAGCGCGGGCTTCAACACCAATGCACGGGCAATGGCTATGCGCTGGCGCTGCCCACCCGAAAACTCATGGGGATAGCGATGCCGTGTACGCGGGTCCAGCCCCACTTCCTCCAGCGCTGCAATGATCGCCGCTTCCTGCTCCTGCACCGTACCAATGCCGTGAATGCGCAACCCTTCGCCCACAATGTCCGCCACGCACATGCGCGGGCTCAGGCTACCGAACGGGTCCTGGAACACCACCTGCATTTCCCGGCGCAGAGGCCGCACGGCCTTCTGGTTCAGCCCTTGCAAATTCTGCCCATGGAAGTGAATGCCACCCTGGCTGGAAATCAACCGCAGGATCGCCAAGCCGAGCGTCGACTTGCCCGACCCGGACTCGCCAACAATGCCTAGCGTCTGTCCTTGAGGCAGGCTGAAGTTGACGCCGTCCACCGCCTTCACATGGTCAACGGTGCGCCGCAGTAGCCCCTTCTTGATCGGGAACCACACCTTCAGGTCATCCACCTCAAGCAACGGCGCGCCCACCGGGTTGTGCGCCGGCAGCCCGCTGGGCTCGGCGTTGATCAGCATCTGCGTGTAATGGTGCTGCGGGGAACTGAACAGCGTGGCGCATTCGGCTTGTTCGACAATCTGCCCGCGCTGCATCACGCACACGCGGTGGGCGATGCGGCGCACCAGGTTCAGGTCGTGGCTGATCAGCAGCAGTGCCATGCCCAGGCGCGCCTGCAGTTCCTTGAGCAGGTCGAGGATCTTCAACTGCACAGTCACGTCCAGCGCCGTGGTCGGTTCGTCGGCAATCAGCAACTCCGGCTCGTTGGCCAGCGCCATGGCAATCATCACCCGCTGGCGTTGCCCGCCCGACAGCTCGTGGGGCAGGGCCTTCAAACGCTTTTGCGGTTCGGGTATGCCGACCAGTTCCAGCAGCTCCAACGTGCGTGCCGTCGCTTCCTTGCCGGTCAGGCCCTTGTGCAGCAACAGGATTTCGTTGATTTGCTTCTCGATGCAGTGCAGCGGGTTGAGCGAGGTCATCGGCTCCTGGAAGATCATCGCAATGCGGTTGCCGCGAATGCGTTGCAGGGTCTTCTCGTTCTGCTGCAGCAGGTCTTTGCCTTCGTAGCGGATGCTGCCGTTGGGGTGGCGGGCCAGGGGGTAGGGCAGCAGGCGCAGGATCGAGTGCGCGGTGACGGACTTGCCCGAGCCACTTTCGCCCACCAGTGCCAAGGTCTCGCCCTTGCGGATGTCGAAGCTGATGCCGTCGACCACGCGGTTGACCTGGTCCCCGGTCACAAACTCAACGGCCAGGTCGCGCACTTCGATCAGGTTCTGTTCACTCATGTCACTTCCTCGGGTCGAAGGCATCGCGGGCGGATTCGCCGATGAACACCAGCAGGCTCAGCATCAGCGCCAGCACGGCAAAGGCGCTGATGCCCAGCCACGGCGCCTGCAGGTTGGACTTGCCCTGGGCCACCAGTTCGCCCAGCGATGGTGAACCGGCAGGCAGGCCGAAGCCGAGGAAGTCCAGGGCGGTGAGGGTGCCGATGGCGCCGGTGAGGATGAACGGCATGAAGGTCATGGTCGAGATCATGGCGTTGGGCAGGATGTGCCGGTACATGATCGCGCCGTTGCGCATGCCTAACGCGCGGGCGGCGCGCACGTATTCCAGGTTGCGCCCGCGCAGGAACTCGGCGCGTACCACGTCCACCAGGCTCATCCACGAGAACAGCAGCATGATGCCCAACAACCACCAGAAGTTGGGCTGCACGAAGCTCGCCAGGATGATCAGCAGGTACAGCACAGGCAGGCCGGACCAGATCTCCAGAAAACGTTGCCCGGCCAGGTCGACCCAGCCGCCATAAAAGCCCTGCAAAGCGCCGGCAATGACGCCGACGATGGAGCTGGCCACGGTCAGGGTGAGGGCAAACAGCACCGAAATGCGGAAGCCGTAGATCACCCGCGCCAGTACGTCGCGGCCCTGGTCGTCGGTGCCCAGCCAGTTGTCCGCCGAGGGCGGTGCCGGGGCGGGAACGCGCAGGTCGTAGTTGATGCTCTGGTAGCTGAACGTGATGGGTGCCCACAGCACGAAGCTGTCTTTCTTTTCCAGCAGTTCGCGGATGTAGGGGCTCTTGTAGTTGGCTTCCAGCGGGAACTCGCCGCCGAAGGTGGTTTCCGGGTAGCGCTTGAACGCCGGGAAGTACCACTCGCCGTCGTAGCGCACGGCAATTGGCTTGTCGTTGGCGATCAGCTCGGCGCCCAGGCTCAGGCCGAACAGGATCAGGAACAGCCACAGCGACCACCAGCCACGGCGGTTGGCCTTGAAGCGCTCGAAGCGCCGGCGGTTGAGGGGGGACAAGGCCATGTCAGTGCTCCCGGCTGGCGAAGTCGATGCGTGGATCGACCAGGGTGTAGGTCAGGTCGCCGATCAGTTTCACCACCAGCCCCAGCAGGGTGAAGATGAACAGGGTGCCGAAGACCACCGGGTAGTCGCGGTTGATGGCCGCCTCGAAACTCATAAGCCCCAGGCCGTCGAGGCTGAAGATCACCTCGATCAGCAACGAGCCGGTAAAGAAGATGCCGATGAACGCCGAAGGGAAGCCGGCGATCACCAACAGCATGGCATTGCGGAACACGTGGCCATACAGCACCCGTGGCCGGCTCAGGCCTTTGGCCTTGGCGGTGACCACGTATTGTTTGTTGATCTCGTCGAGGAAGCTGTTCTTGGTCAGCAGGGTCATGGTGGCGAAATTGCCGATGACCAGCGCGGTGATCGGCAGCACCAGGTGCCAGAAGTAGTCCAGCACTTTACCCGTGGTGCTCAGCTCGTCGAAATTGTTGGAGGTGAGGCCGCGCAGCGGGAACCAGTCGAAATAGCTGCCGCCGGCGAACAGCACGATCAGCAGGATGGCGAACAGGAACGCCGGGATGGCATAGCCGACGATGATTGCCGAGCTGGTCCACACGTCGAAGTGGCTGCCGTGGCGCACCGCCTTGGCGATCCCCAGCGGGATCGAGATCAGGTACATGATCAGCGTGCTCCACAGCCCCAGCGAGATCGACACTGGCATTTTCTCGATAATCAGGTCGACGACCTTGGCATCGCGGAAGAAGCTGTCGCCGAAGTCCAGTCGGGCGTAGTTCTTGATCATGATCCACAGGCGCTCGGGCGGCGACTTGTCGAAGCCGTACATGCGCTCGATTTCGGCGATCAGCGCCGGGTCCAGGCCTTGGGCGCCACGGTAGTTGGAGCCGGCCACGGAGACCTCGGCGCCGCCACCGGCAATGCGGCTGGTGGCGCCTTCGAAACCTTCGAGCTTGGCGATCATCTGCTCGACCGGGCCACCGGGGGCGGCCTGGACGATGATGAAGTTGATGATCAGGATGCCGAACAGGGTCGGGATGATCAGCAGCAGGCGGCGCAGGATATAGGCCAGCATCTTAGTTGGCCTCGTCCGCAGGGGCTTCGCTGACCGCCGGGGTTACCCCGGGCTTGATCCACCAGGTGTCGATGCCGATGTCGTACTTGGGCGAAACATCCGGGTGGCCGATGTGGTTCCAGTAGGCCACGCGCCAGGTCTTGATGTGCCAGTTGGGGATCACGTAGTAGCCCCACAGCAGCACCCGGTCGAGGGCGCGGCAGTGGTCGACCAGGCTCTGGCGCGAGTCGGCGTTGATCAGCGCTTCCACCAGTTGGTCGATAGCCGGGTCGCGCAGGCCGATGAAGTTGCGGCTGCCGGGGTTGTCGGCGGCGGCGCTGGACCAGAACTCGCGCTGCTCGTTGCCCGGCGAGTTGGACTGCGGGTAGCCGCCGACGATCATGTCGTAGTCACGCGAGCGCAGGCGCGTGATGTACTGGGAAACGTCGACCCGGCGGATGTTCAGGTCGATGCCGAGGTCGGCAAGGTTACGCTTGAACGGCAGCAGGATGCGTTCGAACTCGGTTTGTGCCAGCAGGAACTCGATGCTGACCGGTTTACCCTGAGCGTCGACCATCTTGTCGTCGACAATCTTCCAGCCGGCTTCCTGCAACAGCTTGTAGGCCTGGCGCTGTTGCTCGCGGATCATGCCGCTGCCATCGCTGACCGGGTTCTTGAAGGCCTCGGTGAAGACCTGTTCGGGGACTTTGCCACGCAGCGGTTCGAGGATTTTCAGCTCGCTGGCGCTGGGCAGGCCGTGGGCGGCCATTTCCGAGTTGTCGAAGTAGCTGCCGGTGCGGGTGTAGGCGCCGTTGAACAGCTGTTTGTTGGTCCACTCGTAGTCCAGCAGCAGGCTCAGGGCCTGGCGCACGCGTATGTCCTGGAACACCGGGCGGCGGATGTTGAAAATGAAACCTTGCATGCCGGTGGGGTTGCCGTTGGGCAGCTCTTCCTTGATCAGGCGGCCGTCGCGCACGGCGGGTACGTTGTAGGCGGTGGCCCAGTTTTTTGCACTGACCTCCAGCGCGTAGTCGAACGCGCCGGCCTTGAGTGCTTCCAGCGCGACGGTGGTGTCGCGGTAGGAGTCGAAGGTCATGGCATCGAAGTTATAGAACCCGCGGTTGATCGGCAGGTCCTTGCCCCAGTAATCCTTGACCCGCTCGTAGCGCACCGAGCGCCCGGCCTTCACCTCGGCGACCTTGTACGGGCCGCTGCCCAGCGGGATTTCCAGGTTGCCGCGGTTGAAGTCGCGGTTTTCGTACCAATGCTTGGGCAGCACTGGCAGCTGGCCGAGAATCAGCGGCAGCTCGCGGTTACCCTTGTGCTTGAACGTGAACAGCACCTTGAGCGGGTCTTCGGCGACCACCTCGGCGACGTCGGCATAGTACTGGCGGTACAGCGGCGCACCGTCCTTGATCAACGCGTTGAAGGTGAATACCACGTCTTCGGCACGCATCGGGTGGCCGTCGTGGAAGCGCGCCTCCGGGCGCAAGTAGAAGCGCACCCAGCTGTTGTCAGGTGCCTTCTCGATCCTGGCGGCCACCAGGCCGTACTCGGTGAACGGCTCGTCCTGGCTCTGGCGCATCAGGGTGTCGTAGATGATGCTGATGTTCTCGGCCGATACGCCTTTGTTGATGAACGGGTTGAGGCTGTCGAAGCCGCCGAAGCTGGACTGGCGGAAGGTACCGCCCTTGGGCGCATCCGGGTTGACGTAGTCGAAGTGCTTGAAGTCGGCGGGGTACTTGGGCGGCTCGTCGTACAGGGTGAGTGCGTGTTGCGGTGCGGCCAGGGCGGGAAGGCTCAGGCAGGCGAGCAACAGGCTGCCTGCCAGCCGGCGCAGTGGGTGCGTTGGCGTCATTGGGCTTTCTCCGAAGTCTTGATCCACCAGCTGTTCAGCCCCAGGGTGTAGGGCGGCGTGGTGACGAAGGCGAACCGGTTGCGGTAGGCCAGGCGATGATTGTCGAGGTACCAGTTGGGGATCATGTAGTACTGCCATGAAAGCACGCGGTCCAGGGCGCGGGCGGCGGCGATCTGGTCGTCGCGGGTACGCGCTGCCAGCAGGGTGTCGAGCAGGTGGTCGACCACCGGATCCCTGACCCCAGCATAGTTCTTGCTGCCCTTGGTGGCGGCCTGGCTGGAATGGAAGTACAGCCACTGTTCGAGGCCGGGGCTAAGGGTCTGGTTCAGGGTCATCAGAATCATGTCGAAATCGAACTGGTCCAGGCGTTGTTTGTACTGGGCACGGTCCACGGTGCGCAAGCGCGCATCGATGCCGATGCTGGACAGATTTTCGACATAAGGTTGCAGAATGCGTTCAAGGTTGGGGTTTACCAGCAGCAGTTCCATACGCAGCTGCTGGCCCTTGCTGTCGACCAGGCGCTGGCCATTGAGCTTCCAGCCGGCCTCGGCAAGCAGGCCCAGGGCCTGGCGCAGGGTCTGGCGGCTGATGCCGCGGCCATCGGTCTGGCTGACCTTGTAGGGTTCGCTGAACAGCTTTGCCGGCAACTGGTCGCGGAACGGCGCCAGCAGCAGCCATTCCTTGCCGGTGGGCAGGCCGCTGGCGGCGAACTCGCTGTTGGGGTAATAGCTGGTCGAGCGGCGGTAGGCGCTGCTGAACAGGGCGCGGTTGGTCCACTCGAAGTCGAGCATCAGCCCCAGCGCCTGGCGTACCCGCGGGTCGCTGAAGGTGGCGCGGCGGCTGTTCATGAACAGGCCCTGGGTTTGCGTGGGGATCTGGTGCGGGATCTGGGCCTTGATGACCTCGCCACGGCGCACGGCCGGGAAATTGTAGCCGTTGGCCCAGTTCTTGGCCTGGTGCTCGATATAGATGTCGAATTCGCCGGCCTTGAAGGCTTCGAAGGCTACGGTGGCGTCGCGGTAGAACTCGTACTCCACGCGCTTGAAGTTGTACTTGCCACGGTTGACTGCCAGGTCCTTGCCCCAGTAGTTCTTCACCCGTTCGAACACCAGCCGGCGGCCGGGCTGAACTTCAGTGATGCGGTAGGGGCCGCTGCCGAGCGGTGGCTCGAAGGTGGTGGCCTTGAAATCGCGCTTCTGCCAGTAGTGCTTGGGCAGCACCGGCATTTCGCCCAGGCGCAGGATCAGCAGCGGGTTGCCGGCGCGCTTGAACACGAAGCGGATACGCAGCGGGCCGAGGATGTCCACCCGTTGCACTTCCTGCAGGTTGGTGCGGTAGATCGGGTGGCCGTCCTTGAGCAGGGTGCGGTAGGAAAAGGCCACGTCTGCCGAGGTGATCGGCTGGCCGTCATGCCAGCGGGCTTCCGGGCGCAGGTTGAACACCACCCAGCTGCGGTCTTCGCTGTACTCCACCGACCGGGCGATCAGGCCGTAGCTGGAGGTCGGCTCGTCGCCGGACGGGTCGTACTGGCCGGTGCCGACCATCAGTGGCTCGTTCAGCTCGCTGATGCCGTATTGCTGGAAATTGGGCGTGGTAATCGGGCTCGACCCCTTGAAGGTGTAGGGGTTGAGGGTATCGAACGTACCAAAGGCCATGGCCCGCAAGGTGCCGCCCTTGGGCGCTTGCGGGTTGACCCAGTCGAAATGGGTGAAGGTGGCTGGGTACTTGAGCGTGCCGAACTGCGCGTATCCGTGGCTTTCGCTCACCATCGCGGCTGCGGGAAAGCTCAAGGCCAGGCTGAGTGACAGCAGGAGGGGACGTATCAAGTCGGCATCCGATCCAGAGGCGTTGGGCTTTGATCGGGGTACAGTAACAGCTTGGTAGGGTTGGAAAAAGAGTGCGGTTCAGAGGATTGCAAGGGACTGCAAGGCAGCCCCTTGGCCCTGAATCAGTGCGAGAGGTAGACGGTCAAAGTCTGGCCTGGCTTGAGGGCATGGCCGCTGCGCGGGTTCCAGCGCTTGAGGTGCTGCATTTCCACGTTGAAGCGCTTGGCCACCAGGTACAGCGAGTCGCCCTTGCGTACCTTGTATTGCGTGGAGCGCTTCCCGGATGCCGCCACCCGGTTGCCAGCGGCGCTCGGTGCGTTGCCACCGCGCAAGGCCAGTACCTGGCCTGCGCGCAGGTTGTTACCGGAGAGGCGGTTCCAGCGCTTGATGTCCTTGACCGACACACGGTTGGCCTTGGCGATGGCGACCAGATTGTCACCGCGCTTGACCCGGTAGCTACGCGCTGCAACCGGTGCCTTGGCTTCGGCCACGGCACGGGCGAATACGGCTTTGTTCGGCTGCAGGCTGACCAATTGCTCGGGCTTGAGGTTGGACAGGCTGTCGCTCAGCAGTTGTGCCTTGGCGGTCGGCACCAGCAACTGCTGCGGGCCATCTACGGTCATGCGCTTTTTGAACGCCGGGTTTAGCTGGATCAGCTCGTCTTCGTCGATGTTGGCAAAGGCTGCCACCCGCGAAAGGTCCAGGCGGTCGTTGATGGCCACCGCCTCGAAGTAGGGTTCGTTGGCGATCGGGTTCAGGTTCACGCCGTAGGCTTCAGGGGTGAGCACCACCTGCGACAGGGCCAGCAGCTTGGGCACGTAGTCGCGGGTTTCCTGTGGCAGGGGCAGGTTCCAGTAGTCGGTTGGCAGGCCGAGCCGTTCGTTGCGTTCGATGGCGCGGCTGACGGTGCCTTCACCGGCGTTGTAGGCTGCCAGGGCCAGCAGCCAGTCACCGTTGAACATGTCGTGCAGGCGGGACAGGTAGTCCAGCGCTGCGTTGGTCGAAGCGGTGACGTCGCGACGACCGTCGTAGAAGTTGGTCTGGCGCAGGTTGAAGTGGCGGCCGGTTGACGGGATGAACTGCCACATCCCCGCCGCGTGGGCACGCGAGTAGGCCATCGGGTTGTAGGCGCTTTCGATGGCCGGCAGCAGGGCCAGTTCCAGCGGCATCTCGCGCTCTTCAAGGCGTTCGACAATGTAATGCAGGTAGAGGCTGCCACGCTCGCCGGCGCTTTCGATGAAGCTCGGGTTGCTGGCGAACCACAGGCGCTGTTGCTCGATACGCGGGTTGACGTCGATGCCATCCTGCAAGGCGAAGCCCTGGCGCATGCGCTCCCAGACATCCTGCGGTGCCTGCTCGGCCGGTTTGACCAGCAGCGGTGAAGGTTTGTGCTTGATCCGCGCCTGGTAGTTGTGCGCGCGAACGCTTTCGGATTCGTCGAGCTGACGGGTGCTCTGGCAGCCCACCAAGGTGGCGGCCAGGGCTAGCGCACTGATTTGGGCCAGGCGCGTCAGGGCGACGGAATGAGAGGTTCTGCGGCTACGGGAAGACATCGGCTGACACAGGTATCCGGGCGAAAAATTTCGGCGATTCTAGAAACCGCTCCGGGCCTGGTCAACCTTTGACCATCACTTGCGATATATCTTGCGGTTATCAGAAGGTGTCCTTCCAAGACCTCAAGGCAGCAAAAACAGTGACCTGCGAGTCGTTTGGATGTCCCTTCCATTCGTCTGCTTTTTGTTTAACTAATGTTTCAGAGGTTCGCAGGAAGGGGTTGGTCAGGCGTTCCAGGCCAATGGTTGATGGCAAGGTGATGCGATTGTCGGCGCGCAAACGGGTAACGTCCTCGAACCGCTTCAGAACGTGCGGGTTGGTGGGTTCCACCGCCTTGGCAAAACGCAGATTGCTGAGGGTGTATTCGTGGGCGCAGTACACTTCTGTTTGCGCCGGCAGCGCCGCCAGGCGGGCGAGGGCGGGTTGCATCTGTTCGGGTGTACCCTCGAACATGCGACCGCATCCGGCGGCGAACAGGGTGTCGCCGCTGAACAGCACGGGCGTTGCCGGCTGGTCGCTGAAGAACGCGATATGCCCCAGGGTGTGGCCGGGTACGGCCAGCACCTGGAAGGCCACGCCCAGCACAGTCACCTGATCGCCTTCGTCCAGCGCCAGGTCGCGGCAGGGAATGCGTTCGTGGGCCGGGCCGCAGACACGCGCATCGGTCAGTTGCTTGAGCCGTTCCACGCCGCCGACATGGTCGTTGTGGTGGTGGGTAATCAGGATATCGCTGAGCACCCACTCGGGATTGGCCGCCAGCCAGCGTTCCACCGGACCGGCGTCACCTGGGTCGACCACCGCGCAGCGGCGTTTGGCAGTATCCTGTAACAACCAGATGTAGTTGTCGGAGAAAGCGGGGAGAGCATCGATCTGTATCATGGTGCGGATCCGATTCGCCTAGCGTGGCACATGAGGGCATCTTAGCCGCGATGGCGCGGTGCGAGAACCTTCGAGGGAGAGCGCAATGACCGACCAAGCCTTTGCCCAGGCCGACCCGGACTGGGTCAAGCTGATCAGCCTGGCCCGTGAGTGGTTCAACGGCCCACTCGGCCAGCTGATGCTCAAGGAGGAGGAAAAACTGCTGGAAGAAGAGCTGGGGCGCTTCTTCGGCGGGTACCTTGTGCATTACGGGCCTTGTGCCGAGCCGCCACCGAGCGCGCCCCAGGTGCAGCGCAACGTGCGCCTCGGCGCGCCGCTACCGGGCGTGGAGATTGTGTGCGAGGAACAGGCCTGGCCGCTGAGCGAGCATGCTGCCGACGTGGTGGTGCTGCAACATGGCCTGGATTTCTGCCTGTCGCCCCATGGCCTGCTGCGCGAGGCCGCCAGCGCCGTGCGCCCGGGCGGGCATCTTCTGATTGTCGGGATCAACCCCTGGAGCAGCTGGGGCATGCGCCATTTCTTCAGCCATGGGGCGTTGCGCAAGGCCCGGTGCATCTCGCCGTCTCGGGTGGGGGACTGGCTCAACCTGCTGGGCTTCGCGCTGGAGAAACGCCGCTTCGGGTGCTATCGTCCGCCGCTTGCCTCACCGGCCTGGCAGCAACGCCTGGAGGGCTGGGAACGGCTGGCAGGTGGCTGGCAAAGCTCGGGTGGCGGCGTGTACCTGCTGGTGGCGCGCAAGATGGTGGTCGGCCTGCGGCCGCTGCGGCCGGAGCGCCGCGAACCAATGGGCAAGTTGCTGCCGCTGCCGCTGGCCAAGGTCAACCGCACGGCGGTGGACCCTGATACTGAAAAGCACTGAACATGAGTGGTACATGAGCGAAAGCGTCGAGATGTTTACCGATGGTGCCTGCAAGGGCAACCCTGGCCCGGGTGGCTGGGGTGTCCTGATGATCTACAAGGGCGTCGAGAAGGAACTGTGGGGCGGCGAACGCGAAACCACCAACAACCGCATGGAGCTGATGGCCGCGATCCAGGGGTTGATGGCGCTGAAGCGTGAATGCGAAGTGGTATTGACCACAGACTCGCAGTACGTGATGAAGGGCATCAACGAGTGGATGGTCAACTGGAAGAAGCGCGGCTGGAAGACGGCGGCCAAGGAGCCGGTCAAGAATGCCGACCTGTGGCAGCAACTGGATGAACAGGTCAACCGCCACAAAGTGACCTGGAAGTGGGTGCGCGGCCACATCGGCCACCCCGGCAACGAACGCGCCGACCAGCTGGCCAACCGTGGCGTGGACGAAGTGCGCGCCCAGCGTTGAGCTGGGGTACAATTGCCGCCTTTGTAACTGATGCAAGTTGGAGCGCCCCGCGTGGAGCAGCAGCAAGATAAGCGGTTCGTCATTCTCCTCCACTTTTAGCGGATCTGTGTAAACGAAGCCGTACTCCTCTTAAGGCCAGGAAGTCCGGGGCGCTCAGCGACCTTCATGGCCGTTTACACCCCTAATGCTTCAATCTATGTAAACCTTGGGCCCTTTCCAGGGCTTATGGTTTACATCTCCTCGTGAGGCCGGCTGACACCCACAGTCGACGGCCACAGCCCTGTCCCACGGCGCCCAGGTCGATCCCCTCGCAGCTACCCGGCATCCCAGCAATCAATTCATCTCTGCTGCACCTGGCGGATCTCCGAAATCCGCCTACGCTGATGCGGGCCTATCGCCATCATTTAACCCTCCCTGGCCACAGAAGCCCCGAGGGACGCACGCGATCGGTTACGGGTCTGCCAACCCTTTCCCATCAGCCAAGCAGCGGCATACGCATCGCTGCTTCTCATGGACGCGAGAGAGATGATCGAGTCTATCAGTCTCAAAAAGATTGCAACTTACAGCCCTGATACTCCGGAAAACCTAACCGAACTAAAAGCGGTTAACGTCATATACGGAGCAAACGGCGCGGGTAAAACAACCATTAGTCGTCTGATTGCTGATCCTGGGATATCAGCGGACTGTACGGTGCGCTGGAAGAACAATATCCCTGTCCCTGCTTTGGTCTATAACAGCGACTTTATTACTGACAATTACAGCGACTCCAAGAACCTCAAGGGTGTTTTTACTCTTGGCAAGACGGAGCAGATCCAGAAAGACCGACTGGAGGAGCTCAAGGTTGACTGTAAGCGCTTTGAGCAGCAGCGAGATAGAACATTACTCCAGCTCAATGGCGAAGATGGAACAAGTGGAAAGCACGCGGAACGTCGAGAGCTGGATGCGAGACTAGTTTCCCGCTGTTGGGATCAAAAAATTAAGCATGATGAAGTCTTTCAGGGGGCGTTTAAAGGGGTTCGCAATAGCCGGGATAGCTTTAAGGCTAGAGTGCTCCAGGAGAGCTTGAACAATAAAGCACCATTGCTGAAGCTGGAAGAGCTAAGTGAGAAAGCGCGGGTGCTCTATGGGGATGCGCCAAGTGCCCTTGTTGCTGTGCCCAGTATAGACCTGACATCGCTTATTGCTCTTCAGTCCGACAAGATTCTTGCAAAGAAGATAATTGGTAAGGGTGATGTTGATGTGGCTGCCCTCATTGAGCGGTTAGGTAATAGTGATTGGGTTCGTCAAGGTATAAAGTTTTTGGAGCGCAGTGATGACCATTGCCCTTTCTGTCAGCAGGCTGTTTCACATGACTTCGAAGCACATTTAAGTCAGTATTTCGATGAGACGTTTGAAGCGGATGTAAAGGCGCTGAAGGAGTTCAGTGAGCTTTATTTTTTGAGAGCAAATGACCTCGTGGTGCGCTCACAGAATTTACTGGAGAATGATTATCAGCATTTAGATAAGGAGGCCTTGGGTCTAGAGGTCAAGGCGCTTGAGGCGCTAATAAAGGTTAATGTTGAGCGAATAGCCAATAAGATATCTTCACCAAGTCTAGCGGTTGAGTTGGAGTCGCTCAGTGATCTGGGCGAAAAGCTCACTAAGCTTATTGAAGATGCAAATAAAAAGATAAGTGAGCATAATCGGCTTGTCGCCGGTTTCAACGCTGAACAATCCAACCTGACATCGGAAGTATGGAAGTACCTGCTTGAAACTGAGCTGAAGCAGACGCTTTCAGACTACACGGCTGATACTGGTCGTCTTGATAAAGCCATCGAAGGCTTGACTAGAACGCTAGAGAAGGCCAAAGGCGATATTTTGCAAGCAAATTCTGATATCGCTACGATCGAAGCTTCGCTCACCAGTGTGCAACCGACCGTAAAAGCTATTAATGAGTTGCTCAGAGATTTCGGGTTCCGAGGATTCTCGCTGGCGGTTGCGCCTGGAGAAAACTCTTATAAGCTCCTCAGGTCAGACGGAGCTGATGCGCGAAAGACATTGAGTGAAGGTGAAAAGACCTTCGTTACCTTCTTGTATTTCTACCATCTGCTAAAGGGCAGCACTACGACATCTGGCGTCACAACTGAGCGGATCGTGGTTATCGATGATCCTGTCTCTAGCCTTGATAGTGATGTCCTCTTTATTGTCAGCAGCTTGATCAAGCAGATTTTTACTGAGGTGCGTCAGGCTAACAATGTTATTCGGCAGATTTTCGTTCTGACCCATAACGTTCATTTCCACAAGGAAATTACCTTCAGCCCGCTCCGTCGTGGCACCAAGGCGTGGGGTGACGAGACGTTCTGGGTTGTCCGCAAGCCGGATCATCACACGAAAATTGAGGGTCACGCGCACAACCCTGTCAAAACGTCATACCAGCTCTTGTGGGGAGAGTTGCGTAAGAATCCTCTGCCTACATTGACGCTGCAAAACACCATGCGCAGGATTTTGGAGAACTACTTCAAGATCTTAGGTGGCATCGACACCGATAAGCTCTTGGAAAGTTTCCACGGTCACGAGAAGGTGCAGTGCCAGTCCTTGATCAGCTGGATCAACGACGGATCGCACTACTCCCCCGATGATTTGTTCGTGGCCATTGGCGACAAGATGGCAGCCAGCTACATGAAAATTTTCTTCAAGATTTTCAAAGCGGCCAATCACCTGGCGCATTACGAAATGATGATGGGTGAGGACTATAAGGATCTCACCGCTGACGATGCCGAAGCTGAACAAGGTGGTGACGTTGACGGCGATTCTGACGCTGGATCTCAAACAGAGGTGACGGGAGAAGAGGCGCCCTTGGTTGCAGCCCACATTCCGGTAGCCGAGGAACCGATCAGGGTCGATCCATTACCTGGTGCAGCACCTGTAAAAGTAGATCCGCCAAAGCCAGCTCAACGCCAAGCGATTCAGCCGGGGCTTCTTCCCCCTGACCCACCTAGCGCCCCGAGCACCGTCAGTGCACCTGGCGCGCCCCGCACGCCTGAACCTCCCGGAACACTTGGCGATGACCAGGACTTAGATTCGATACCGTTCTGACCTCATCAGCCCAGCGTACTGCCTTGTGCGCTGGGTGTTCAGGCCGGAGAGGTAAATGGATCAGCGCCTGCCCAGTCGTCCATGATCTTCGCCGTCGCACGCCAATACTGCTCAAGAGCTGGGATTTTCAGCATCGGCTCTCTGCTACGGGATAAAGCGGCAGCTGCTTGTACAGACAGTCGCCTTCAGTGATGATGGCGATTTGGATCCATAGATCGGAAGGAGTCGTTTATGATTTGCGCCTATTGCAATCAGGATGCCGCAGCAACCCGCGAACACGTGATTCCAGCTTTCATTTATCGGTTCCACAAGGATTTGGAAGACAAGGTCATCGGCTGGAACGAAGTGGCCCAAAAAATGGTGGGCGGTGAACAGCAGGTGAAAGACGTCTGTGAGACTTGTAACGGCGGAGTCTTGTCCAAGCTCGACGCGTATGGGAAAGAGTTTCTCGTTACCAATGGATTTCTTACCCAAAATTACACTGAGCGCTCGGCCAAGCTAACTTACGATTACGACCGGCTAGTACGCTGGCTTCTGAAAATATCCTTCAATGCTACCCGCACCGACCATGGGCATAGCCACCTGTTTAAGAGATTTATCCCATATATTCTCACTGGCGCGCCGTCACCAAAAAAGACCGACTTTGCTGTGCTGGCAACACTTGCGGCGCCTGTCCCCACTGAGGATCTGGGCGGTGAGTACCAAGCGCTACAGGATCTCGCCAATGGAGCAAGCCAAGTAAATCCCTTCTTCATGCGAATAGCCTATGGCCCTGATCACCATGAAACCTTTACGCTTCGCGTTGTCATGTTCGGGCCACTCGCATTCTTTTTGCTCATGTATGTTCCAGATGTACCAGCTGGTCTAGCCGCCAACGAGACTAAGCGCCTGCTCAAGAGCATGCCCAATCTGAAATTGGTACAACCGAACACCGTTAGGGCGTTTCTTAGTGCCGGCTCCACGACATGGCTCGACTATTATGCTGCCCAGGTCGGTCGGGTGAATGCACTGGGTGCGTACAACCCATAGCAGTTGCCAGCGCGCCTATGGGTTCCTGCCATTGCTGAGACTGGAACGAGAAAACCGGGCGCAGGGCAGTAAATCAGGCGCTCAGATCAAGGTGAAGTACCAGCATTCTACGAACGCAGTGCTGGCCTCGCGTTAAGGTAGGTGATCACTGGCTTCCCCGCCTATTTACCTGTATCTGCGACTAATGCAAGCTCAGGATGGACTCTATGCAAGATTTTCGATTCAGCCGCACTTTCTCCCTTTTGCAGCAAGAAGGACACCTGGCCAGAACATCTCTTCTTACAGGCATTGATCTGCTTCTAAGAGCGAACCTCGACGAGAGAAGAGTAGGTAATTTCTACTCGGCGTTCTTCCAGCTAACAATCGGGCTTGAAAGGATCTTGAAGCTTGTTATCATCACCAATCACATGCTTGAGAACAACTACAAAGCCCCGACTGACGATGAGTTGCGCAAGAAGTACGGGCACAACCTAAAATCGACTTATCTTCATGCGCTGTCGGTGAGAAATAAATGGGGGCATGGGAAAGCAATCATGCCGGCATCGGCTAGTATAGATGATAAAATTCTCGATTTTTTGGAGAAATTTGCAAACAAAGCCCGTTACTACAACCTCCGCGAACTTAACAACATCACAGCGGATCGCGGCCCTCTGGGTGACTGGTACACTATCTGCAAAGAAGTCGCTGAAGATCAAATAAGTTATGGAAGACTTAACGCGGATGCTGAACGGCTCATGTTTCAGCTGGATCAATCAGGCTTAGTGGGTTATTCACCAACTTTTGGTTTCGACGGCCATCCCATGACAATTTTCGACGATTACTGGAGGTTGCATGTGGTTCAGAAAACTGCGCCCCATCTGGTGTGGAGGATTGTGCAGTTTATTAGGCCGCTCTATGATGCCCTCGATTATATCGCTCGTGATGCCATGGAGTTTGAGGAGAAAAATAATTACAAGCTACCCGTCATTCCTCACTTATATGAATTCTTTGTCTTCTCGCTTGCGACGAAGTCTGACGCCTTGCGCAGGAGAGCGTGGGCTCGGATCTTTCTTTATTAGCTAGTCAGGTGACACTATCGAAAGTTTGTCGTTTTGTTTGGGGGCGCGGCTCATGGACTGGCATTCGCTGATTGCCCTCAGCTGCTAATTAACGGTTCAATGTCACTAGCCAACCAGCGTCGTGATTATGACCTTTACTGCAGTGTTGCTCCTGGAATATAAGGGCGGGCGCAGGAACCCTAAAAGTACTAGCGATTAAAGTTTCAGCGCCCTTAGTTTTGTTTGGTATGGGTTATTGCTTGAGTGCCGATGTCAGCGAGAACTGCTATATATGTTGAGCTGGTTTAGTAGCTCTTTGAGGTTTTCACCTTTGATTGGTGAATACATGGGGTTTTCACCTACGCAGGAAAACTTGGATGCTTTGCTAATTTCAATATTTCCGCTGTCATTCAAAACAGTGTTTAGTGACAGGAATGGCTCCCGCCCTCTATGGTAGCGGTTATCATGCAGTACAAACTCGACCTCTTTCTGATACTCTTCCGTAACTCTGGGGCCGAATATCACGCCAGCTATAAGGCTGGCATCATGATATAGAATTCGCTTGCGGTCTGTCGTTTTTAACTTTTTTGCAGTATGATAAGCCATTGCCATCATGTTGGTATTAAGATTTTTAAAGGTAAAAGACCTTAGTTCGTTCTCATATTTCCAGAAAGAATTTTTCTGCAGAAAAGTTGATATAGCCTTATCTTTTCCAGATGTTATGCATTCTAGGATAGGGATTCTTTTATCAGAGTCCACATATTCAACAGGGGCCAGATTATACCTGTCCTCGTTTTTAGAGAAAGGGTTGTGAGACAGAGAAAATCCATAGTTTGTTGAGGTGTAGATAACTACGCACCCTTTGAAGCCCTCAGCATAGTGAGCCCACATCATTGAGCTAAGAGCATCTTTCGAAAATGAAACGCTATAAAACTCGTGATTGATAGCTCTGCTCAAAAGCTCTGTCATTATGAGTTTGCATTGATCCGCTCTGGCAGCGGGGCTGCTCGATTCGTTCTCCTTTTCAAGCAATGCACTTTCAAATGCGGCAATAATCTGTCCGCTGCAGAGATCGAGCACCCCTTTAAGAGAGTCGAAACTATCAATGGAGTTTACTTCCTTGTCTTTGAAAATGTCGTTGAGTCTACTGGCAAGGATCTCGCAGTCCGTATTTATTATTTCTGAAAGATTCCAAAGGCTACTGATTCCAGTTAGCTGTAATAGTCTGCTCCAAAGACTTGGGTTGTCTTCAAAGTAATATATAGCCTTTAGATCGTTTGGGTCATTTAATTCATGGTTGGCTGCAAAATATAGCTCGTTATATCTTATGGCTTTGTCAAAGTACAGGTTTGGTCTGTAATACTTAAATACATACATTTGGCTGTTCCAACTTCCTTGAGGCTTCGATTATGAATATTTCTCTCCAGAACTTTTCCGTTTGCGTGGGGCCCGGCTTACCATGCGGGCCTCCAGCCAATCATGGCGGCAATTCTATCTACACTGACTTTCCGTAAGTAACCCCGCATTTATTCTCGCTGCAAGGAGGTTAGCCAGGCAGATCCTTGACCCAGTACCTTCGCACGGTCGCTTCAGGCAAATTCAGCTCTCGACCAACCTGAGCTTTGGTCATGCCACTGGCCTTCAACTCCAGCACAGCTCGGATTTTGTCAGGGTCGGTAGGTTTGCCACGGTTACGCTTGATCAGCCCTTCACCGGCTTCCCAATGCCGCTCCAAGCCCTCTAAGCCCCCTTGAGCAACGAAACGCTCCAAATCCTCTGAGGCCTTCGCCATTACCTCGCCAGGTGATGTCCCATCCTGAAGGGCTTGGCATAGAGCGACAAGAGCGACCAGGTCGAAATTCAGAGTGGCTGCGATTTTGCTCAGCTTGGCCAAAGAGGCCTGCGTTTTCCCTTGTTCCAGCCGCGAAAAATTGGCCTGGGAGCTGATCTCGGCGAGCTCTTCCTGCGCAGACCCTCGCAAGTCGCGCAGGGCTCTGACGACTGCTGCTATCTCGTTCTGCATGCTGACACCGCCCAAAACAGAGGATAGGGCCACAGCTCGTTACCGCCAATAAATATCGAAAGCTAGCAATAGTGACGGTCATCGTTTATGGTGACCGCACTGACGACAGTCTCGCTGCGCCTGTCTGCATGGGAGCCGGGTCAGGTGATGATCAATTTATTAGAAAGTCGATGTCGGCGAGCTGAACATGAAGCTTCACATACTCTCGGATCTACACTGCGAATTTGCGGATTTTGTCCCACCAGACCTGGCATGTGACGTGGTCGTGCTGGCTGGGGATATTCACGTAAAGTCCAAGGGTGCGAAGTGGGCCAGCGAGTCGTTCAGAACGCCTGTTCTGTACGTCCTGGGCAATCACGAACACTACAGCGGCAACCTCGATCGAACTCACAGCAAGCTGGTTGCCTCTGCTGATAAGCACGTGCACGTGCTTGAGAACGAGGTTTGGGAGCACGCTGGGGTGCAGTTTTTGTGTGCGACAGGCTGGACGAGCTTTGACTCGACGGGTGACGCAGTGGCCGCGAGTTGGTGTGCTCGTGACAGAATGAATGACTTTAGAGCGATTCGGGTTGGTGACCAGTTTCGGCGCCTGCGTCCAGATGATTTGGTCGCAAGAAACCGACAGACCAGGGACTGGCTCGCCGCTCAGCTATCCCAGCCATTCAATGGTAAACGGGTAGTTGTTACTCATCACTCTCCCCTTATGCAGTTTGTAACGGAACAAGATGTTAATCCACATATGCGGGCAGCCTATGGCAACGCCTGGGATAGCCTGCTGGCCTTTGATATTGATCTCTGGGTTTTTGGGCATACCCACTGCGCGGTCGATGAGTATGTTGATGGCGTGCGTTTCGTGAGTAATCCGCGTGGTTATCCATCTGAAGAGACTGGTTTTCGCCCCGATCTTGTAGTCAGTATATAGTTGCTTGATGGAGTTATTGGTTTTGGCTCCCTCCGTACAGTATTAAATCTCCAGTAGAAGTGTGATTGGAAAGTTCATGAGCGTGATGAGTTCCCAGGCGCGAGTTGGTGAAGGCTACGGGCGGCTGCCTGATTCAATGCTAGTCAGACTGGCGATGGCGCAAACGCACGATTGGGGTGCGTTCATAGACGCGTATCTAATTGATGGTGCAGCAGTGGGGGATCGCTTTGCCGCGTATGTCTATCACGATCGCTCCGGTCAGTTGGAAAACGGAATGACGGTTGTGACACCCGCTGTCGAAATGATTGCCCAGTTCGAAGGAATGGTGCTGTTGCGCACGATGTCGGGCAACGATAACTACGTGCTGGTTAGCCGGCTAGAGGTTGCCTGAGGGCTTTGCGTGCAAGTGGGGGGAGCCATGCTTCGTGGGCCCACATGGCGGATAGTTTATGGGTAACGGAAAGTTAAAGTGCGAGTAAGGAATAAGCATGTCTGACTTGAAAAAAATTAAGGTTGTTATCAAAAACTACGAAACACAGGGGCTTGGTGATCTCGATGCACTGTATGGTCGCGTTAGGCTTGAAGATGAGCATGGTAATACGTTCTATTTTGAAAAAGTTGTAATGCTTAAATATCTTCAGCGTCACGGTGCCATGGCTACCGATGTTCCGCGTGTGTGGTATTTCAAACACTTATCAAAGAAATCAATCGTGATACTGGCGTTTGAAAAGAATGGTGGCCAAGTTGAGTATGATTTGGATGACCTTCGCGTAATCACGAGAACGGCGATGTTAAGAGGGATTCTTATGACGTTGGCTGCCGTGCCTATGGGGGTGATTGCTGCTACTGCAACCTTCGGTATTGGGCTTGTGCTGATACCGATGGGGTTGTGGTACGGATACAAAAATGTTTTTAAACTCCCCAAAATGCTCGGGCGTAAGACGTTGTTGAGTGACTTTGCGAAAGCTGGTGTTGTGGTTCGGTAAAGTCCTTTGGGGCAAGTACTGCACGACTAGAATTTGCGAGCGATTTCTTTTGCGGTCGGGGACTATCAGGGCCTAAGGACTATGTCACAGGTCTACCTATTTGAGGTTATGCTGCGACGCTTCTGCTCATTTTTGAAGGCAACATAGGATGCTCAGATGACGATCGCTGCTGCAGTCTTTGATGCCTTCGGAACGCTTGTCGAGATTCAGCGACCAACTCACCCTTTTCGAAAGCTTATCCAGGAAGGACGGCGTCAAGGCCGTAAGCCTCAACCGGATGATCTTAGGGTCATCATGACTCACCAACTATCACTGGCAGAGGCCGCTTCAGCTTTTGGTATCAGCGTCACCGCTGACAGTCTCGGGCGACTTGAGCAGTCCCTCGAAGACGAACTTGCAAGCATCAGGCCATTCCCGAGTGCTTTGCATGCAGTGGGGATGCTGCAGGCAGCTGGTGTGCGCGTTGGCGTTTGTTCCAATCTTGCGTCGGCGTACGGCCCTGTTATCCGCCAGATTTTTCCGTACCTGCATGGCTATGGGTTCAGCTACGAAGTGGGCGTAATGAAGCCCGAGCCGGCTATTTACCGCGCCACCTGTGAGCAGCTTGGAGTCAATCTGGGTTGCGACGAGACGGAGGGACGCGTCTTTATGGTCGGCGACTCAGCCCGCTGTGACCGTGATGGCCCTCGCCAGCTAGGGGGCTGCGGGTTCCTTCTACACCGAGGGGGAAAGGGGGATTTTTCGAATCTCCTCGAATTCGCGCAGGCTGTGTTGGAGCGCGAGTGAAAGTGGCTCCTGGCGAGGCAAAGACTGGTGGGTAGATCGTTCATCGACCTGGTATCGAGCTTCCGCGCACCGGGCTATCCAGCCCAGCGACCCGTAAGCACGAGAAAGATTGGTGATCGGAGAGTGGCAGTCACCCGGCATACCGCTTCACGTGCTGTGCCTGATCAAGGCGTTTTTCTTTTTGAGGAACACCTGGTCTGGGCTGCCTCAGAACAGCACGAAGCCTGGAGGCGAGATCCGCTTCCCTTGGCCCTGCATGAGCTGGGAAGCAACCTGAGAACTCAGGTGCTTTCTGCCGTTGCAGCTCTGGGTCGGGAGTACCGCGTCGTTTACGGTAGTCCCAACATGCGCGGGCAGATTGCGACCACCGAGTCCGGCCTGACCGTAGCGGTAATGTCCCGGTGCTGTGTGCCGCCAAGCCTGAAAATTCTGGATACCCGCCAAGGTCTGCCTGCGCTACCCAAGATGGAAGTCGCACTGGTGAGAAGCAAGGACTCTGCACGCTCGCTGGCAGTAGACATGCTTTACAGCGAGGCCCTCAATGCTCTTAAGCAAGAGCGGTGATCACTGGAATCATCCTAACCGGGTTCTGGTATTTATCAGGGCCTGCCCAGCTACGGCCTTCCAAAGGGGGATTGGTCGTTGCTCCATGGCCGAAAACTAAACTATTTCTTATATTTTGCGAATCCTGGGGCCGCTGGCGGGAAAATCGAAAATATAGTTTAGTTTTTTCGCGCTGGTGCTCCATCGCCTGCGTCATCGCCAGTCCCCACAGGTTTAGTGGATCGGTCAAAGGACATCCGTTTTCACGCCCATTTGCACCCAGTTATACACATCGCCCTTGAGGAGTACGTCATCTCCAAGAGAGTTGCGTTTGCTAAGGGCGCCTATACATCACAGGCATGCTGTCGATGCCTGTCAGTATTCTGGGAGGTTAACCAGGTGAGACATTCCTTCCATAGGTCTTCTGCTCCGGCGCGAAAATATCCGATGTGCCCAATGCATTCGTCGGTGACAGGTTGGATATCGACGACCTCTAGTCGAGCGTTTCGATACCCCTTCACGAACGCATCTCTGGAGGCTGGAGGCGCCCATGGGTCGTCCGTCGACGTGGCAAATAGGCAGGGGGTTCTCACGCTGGCGTATTGCTCGACAACGTGCTCCATCGTCGGATCATCGAAGTAGTAGTGGGGAAAGGTACACCATCGTCTCCAATCCTGGTAGACGCCGAGGGGAAGATCATCGCCCATGCCCAATATGCTCCAGGCCATGTAGCCCTTCCACCTCACAATGAGTGGAAGGACGAAGTTCCAGAGCACACGTACTTTGAGTGCCTCGCTCTTGGGCATCCAGCCACTCCATCCCGCTCCGCTGCCGAAGCTGTAGCAGGCCCTGAGACGGTCATGGTTGGGTAAGAGGCCGATAGCATGCCCGCCGAACGAGTGACCGATCCAGTAGATGGGTAGACTCTCCTTATCGAGCAATTCAACTGCTGCCGCCAAGTCCTTGTAGGCCCAGTCCAAGTAGGACATTTCGAAGCCTTTGAGCGACTGCGGGCGGGACTCGCCTACGCCTCTATAGTCTAGGGTCAGAACGTTGAACCCTCGTGAGACAGCGTACTCAGCAAAGCGCTTGTAAAATCGCTGCTGCACACCAGTGGCCCCGGCGACGATCAGGTTGCCTCTTGCAGCTTTGTCGGCGTAGTAGCGATATGCGGTAAGGGGGTAGCCGTCCAATGCAGTCAAAAGAATCTTGTCCACGAGGACGCTTGAATTTGAGTGGTTTGCCATCGCTCGATCACTTTTAAAGACGGCCAGGAAGGCTGGCCGCATGCTTTATGACGGCTGCTTGCGCGCCGGATACACGTCTTAGCGGCCTTTAAAGACTGGCTCGCGTTTCTGCATCATCGCCATGACGCCTTCGCGAGCATCCTCAGTCCGAATCAACTCCATCAGTCGCCCATTAAGGGCGCCCAGTGCTGCGGCATCGCCCTCGTCTCTGGCTTGGAATGCGGAGTCGAGAGTGGCGGAGACTCCCAGCGGCGCAGATTTGGCGATGCTTTCTGCGAAGTGAATGGCGCGAGCAAGCTCCTCGCCAGGTTCGACGACTTCGGTGACCAGGCGCATACCCAATGCTGTGGGAGCGTCGAATGGCTCCCCGGTCAGCATGTAGCGCATGGCATTGACCCATCCCGCAGCGTGGGTGAAGCGTACGGTCGAGCCTCCGGATGGGGCGATCCCCCGGAGAACCTCAAGGTGGGCAAAGCGTGCGGTGTTCGCTGCGACTACGACGTCGGCGTTGAGCATCAACTCGATGCCGGCAGTCCAGCATGTCCCCTGGATTGCCACTACCACCGGCTTCTGTCGACGGGGCTTTTCGACGCCCCAGGGATCAATCCCGGCCTCGGGGTAGCTGAATCCTCCACTCGCCAATTTTGGAGCCAGCTCCATCAAGTCCAGCCCAGAGGTGAAATGCTCACCGTGAGCAAATATGACCGCGCAGCGTAGATCTGGAGTGCGCTCATACTCGCCAAGAGCCAAGGACAGGTCTGTCATCATGGCACTGTCGAACGCGTTGCGCTTGCCGGCTCTGTCGAGCCCGATCAGAAACACATTGCCTCTCTGTTCGCGTGTTACGCGGCCTGCACCATTGTTGGCTTCGCTCATAAATCCTCCTGGAGGTGCCGAAGGATGGTTTTCGGCAGTTACTGACCGTTTGTTCGGTTTTATTGAAACTAAACAAACGTTCGGTAACCGTCAAATTGAGATGCGATAGGTGATGACCTATGATCAGCGCTCGTTATGGAGATTGGGGTTTGGCTGTGCGTCCATTGAAGATCAGTCGTGATGAGCTGCTGCAGCGTTGTGCGCTTGTGTTCAAGCGTCATGGCTACCACGGCACAACCATGGACATGCTCTCAACCGCCTGTGGGTTGACCAAGGCCTCGTTCTATCACCACTACCCGAGTAAGGACGGTTTGCTCCGTGACGTTTTGAAATGGACGCACGAAGGCATGGCATCGGGGCTTTTCGCCATTGCCTATGAGGACGATCTCGCTCCAGTTGAGCGCCTTGAGAAAATGGGCCGTAGGGCAACTAGGCTATTCCAGGACGACACCGTGGGCTGCCTGATGGCCGTGGTTGCTGTGGACGCCAGCTATGGGAAACCAGAACTGCTTGAGCCTATACGCTCATTCTTCGATGAATGGGCCAAGGCATTTGCTCACCTGTTCGCTGGGCTGCGTAGCGAGCAATGGGCCCTGGTTCAAGGGCAGCAGCTCGTGGCGGATATTGAAGGCGCTATTTTACTGACTCGGATTCATGGTGATTCGACGTATATTCAGAGGGTAATTCAGCGTGCGACGGATCAGTTGATAGCGTCGGAGAGCGGATCGGCCTGATTACGTCAGGATGAGGCGTCTTGGGTTTCCGAAAATGGCAGCCGGAATCGCTGCAAGGGGACTTTCAGTATGTTGTGGGGCAGGTACGAGCGGAGGTTGAGCGGGGGGCGCGAGCCAGCGACAGCGTCCCGACGTAGACCCTACCTGGCGATATCCGAACACGCAGCCAGAGATGGGCAGGAGGGCTCATGGATCATGTGAAGCAGGCACTCGCGGAGGCTGAGCGCGTCTTCGGAGATAAGGGGAAGGCCGCAGCGTGGGTGTCGCAGCCACGCCCGGTTTTCGGTGGACGCTCTGCTTTGCAGCTTTCGGGCGATGAAGTCGGGTTTCAGAAGGTGAAAGAAGAGCTGAGCCGGATCGAACACGGTTTTGCCTGCTAGACCCGCTTCGCTTCCTGTATGGGGAGCGTTGCTCTATCCGCAGTGAGTATCATCGGACAGTGTCGGACAAAATGTTGCTCAAGCGACAAAACGGTCAAATTTGCGACAACTTATTCACCCCCCCCTCTTGAAAATTTTAAAGCGAGACGGAGTTCTATATTTGAAGGCAAGAGAAAAGCTGCAATAGCCCAGCCGCCGCATTTCCCACAGGATTTCGCCGGCTTTTACTTCTGATATTTACGGCTTCTAGATCACGCGGTTTTGAGGGCTGGCGGTGATGCTGAGGTTGAAATGGTCGGGCTGGGGGCGGAGGAGAAATCGCTTTACTTTGCAGCCGTGAGGCTGCTGCTTTAGCTTTGAAAGCAAATCAATGCCTGAAATTTTTAAAAATTCCATATATTGTGTTTTATGGCTGATTTTTTGATTGGCTTGTCCATATGTTGTGTTTTCTTGTTCCGGTGGTTAGCGAATAATGGAATTGGGTTCGGAACTCGAAGCGGCAGTGTGGGCGGCGGCGTGGTCTGCGTTTGGGAAATCGCTAGATGATGAACTGATGGGCGCCCTGGCCTTGTTCCGAAGAAGGCCAGGTTTCGACGACATGCTGCGCCTGCATGCGCGCACAGCAGGCCCTGGGCTGGATATCCTGGCGACTGTGTTGTCAAGGCATTGCCGCCCTGGCGTCTACCAGCTTCAGCGTGATTTTATCGAGATGCGGTACCAGCTTCGCTGGCATATTGTTCGGCACCTGCAGGCGCGCTTGATCTCGGATGGCCAAGCAAGCTCGGCAATTCGGGGCGATTTCATCGCTGTAGACCTAGGGCTGTAGCCTGAGTGCCGGCGATGGTGGTTGGGGATTGGTGAGTTAGAGTTGAATACCTTGATTACGGCATAGCCATCAATATGTGGCTATGCCGCTTTATGGCCTGGTTGGCTGACTAAAGGAATGACAAGATGATCTGGGAGAGCTGGTATTGGAAACAACCGCTGCTAGAGATGGCCGATCGCCTTGAGCACCTCAAAACGTCCAGTGCCCTGTCTGATGAAGAACTTGCTCAGGTTGAGCGAGACATCTTTATCGGATTCTACTCGGTCAGGAAGCTCCTAGAGGCTCCTGCGAAGATCACCGACAAGACCCGCCACCTTTCTATTCCCATTCAAAAGCACTCAAACCTGAAGCGCGTGACATGGCGTAACAACCACCGCCTGGATGAGCTCTACGACCTCTCCAAGGCCGGCCAGGAGGGGCGGGATGTGGTGTTTGTATGCGGACGGATCATTCATAGCTTCGTCTTCGCGCCCTGTATGTCGGAGGCTGGCGGACTGGACGGTGCATTCTTCAGCTCAGATCTCGACAAGGATAAATGCCTCTACCTCATCAGTATCGACGAGGTGATTTCGTTGTTTCGCCAAGTCGGGAATGATGACCCTTGCGACATTAAGTGCTCTCGTGATCCTGAGACAGGGAAAGAGACGCTTATCGTGAAGTGAGCGCCGTGATAGGTGCCAGATGGAGGCGAGTTCAGTCGATGGCGTATTGTGCTCCTTCACGATCAGGCCTACTGAGGCAAGTAGGCCCTGAATGTCCTGCCAGGGTACGGGGGCCATGATCTGTAGGCGGACTGGGGCCCCGGTCTAGGCTGGGTCGGGGGCTGGCGGACAATGATCACATCGCACAGCCTTGTTGATGTGATTCGCAGTCTGCAGACCACTTGCACCGTACAGTTAGGTGCCTTTCCTTCGTGCTGACAGCGGGCTAGCCCAACATGGCTTATGCGCCCTCGCTGTTCTTGATCTCTTCTAGCCGCTTCCTAGCTCGTGCAAGGCTGTCTAAGCAAGTGATGGCAAGATGCTCGTGCTCCGAAAGCATACTTTCCAACGCACTTGCGATAATCACAAGTTTATCAAAGGCTGCGAGATCCTCTGCGCGTGCAGCTATACGCGATGCGGCTGCGCAATAAAAAAGTACTGCGTTAGTGGCCAAGTAATAAGCGAAAGAGATTTTTTCAGCTTTTAATCTTTTGAAGTAGGCTAGCTTTTCGTCATCTTGGCAATGTACGAGTTCGCCTAGAAGTTGATTGAATACGTCGCTTCCAAAGCCGTGCGTAGAGTCGGAGGCACTTGAGAATAGTACGTGATAAAAAAGGGCGTGGCCGGTTTGTTCAAAACGGCTGTAAGCGTCGGGCCAGCCCTTGGTGCCCTGTTCTAGGTCGCCGAACATGGATTTTATTACTAAATATGATTGTTCCAGTTCTAACCCTCGTTCAGCTGATTCTAGGTGGTCGTTGTTCACTCCGTATTCATGCCATTTTCGTGCGTTTTTTAATGTCTTGTTGAGGTATCCCAGCAAAAAGCTCTTAGGTCGCGCGGATGTTTTGTCATCACTAAATAGCATTAAGTTGATTGAGTTTTCTAAGGATGTCCTTGATAAAGCTTCGGCAGCGCTATGGCTTTTGATTTTCAAGCTTTGTAGGATGCCGTTGTTTAAATCTGTTATCACGTTTGCCACCTTATAGCAGCAGACTTTCGTGCTTAGCTTGAAATCGCCTTTATCGTCGAGATTGACTTCATAAAGTGTCTCGGAGATTTTTCTTTGGAGCTCCTCAAGCTCTCGAAGGTGCCGTTGGTGAGCTATAAATTCCTTTGTGTAGTGGTCTGGGTTTTCAAAAAAGTCCATGTTTTCTCTCCGGTTCAATGTCATCTCCCTGGCCCCTGATTGTACGGAGTCACAGTAGATAGCGATTTGTCGGCCCCTAGGGTCATTTCTAAAGCGGGTTTAATCTTGCGACAAGATGCGCCGGGCCATTTAAAGCTCTTCGCAATGGTCTACGTGGGGTGGTTGGACGCTTACCGTCTTTCAAGGCCGCTTCGAGCGCCGACACGTTGCCGAACGCGACGCCGTCGAGCCAGCCATCGATGCTAGCCGCCACCTTGGCGCTCTTACCTTTGCCGGTCTAGGCGCGGGCAATGCGGCATGCCAAGAGCACCGCTTCGCTATCCGAGTTGTTGAAGACAACCTTGGTCAGATTGCCTGTATGGGCGGCGAGCGCTGAGGGTGCGCCGTATTCGCGGATCTGTGCCCAGGAAGGCGATGCGGAAACGGCGATGCATTTGCCTGCTGCTTAAAAAACACAGTTGACGCAAGCTTGATAGTTGACGTGATGCCCCCATAGAAAGCTCTCGCCCTCCCGCCCCAAGGAATGAAGCATCATGAGCAACCCCGTTGTTTTTGACTCCAACGTCTGGGAACAGATCGCGGACGAAGCCAAGCGAGCAGTCGCATCCCCGGCTGTCCAGGCCCTCTACACCCAGATCACCACCCAAGCGATCACGCCTTTTTTCTTCGAGGGGATCGTGAACTTGGAGGCTATTCCAAGAAAGGCGCGGAAAGCCTACCTTCAGGGCTACCGGCCTTCTTTTACGATGTCTGTCGACGATGAGGTAGAAAGCCAATCTCGGGGTACTCTTCCTTCAGATATCCCGGAGTATCTTGAAGCAACTGTTGAGAAGGCAGCAGCGCTCGGCTTTCGCTTCGTTCACCTCCCTCGCATTGGAGCCCCAAGGCATCCATTGGCAAACCAACACAAGGCATCAGAGACCCTGGAGCTTCAAGACCGTCTTGACAGGAGCTTCGAGTGCGTGAGGTACATCGAATCCCTCGGTTGCGGGAAGGAGGCACTGATGGCGATGCTTGATGATCAACAGAACGGATTAGTACCCGCGCTCCAAGACGATCCGATTGCTGAAAAGAAACTCGCAAAAGGAGTTGCCGAATGGATGGATGGTGATGCACTGGCTGCTACTTACGGTTACGGTTTCGAGTACTTCTGCACAAACGACGCGGGTGTAGGGGCGGGTACTAGCTCGATCTTGCACCCCTCGAATCGAACGCTTTATGCCCAAAAATACAACGTAAAGATCGTTACCCCCGAGGAGCTTATCGCCGGACTGACTGCAGCTGCCTGATCTCGCCGAATGCTTAGGGGATCTCTTCAAGGGCCAGGCGCGTAACTGCCCGGTTAACACATCTTCCTCACAGTGCTGCTGAAGACCATGGTGTCCACCTAGTTTAAGTGGACACCATTTCTGGCCCATCAGATTTCTAATGCACGCTGAGCGCCGCACCTACAGCAAGTCTTTTAAGGCCCAGGTTATTCAGAGGACTTCGAACCTGGCGCTTCCATCGTAATTATCGGCTTGGGTTCCGGATCCGGTCTAGGCAGGCTCGGGGGCTGGTGGGCAGTGATCACATCGTACAGCCTTGTTGATGTACGTAGGGATTTCGTGATGGAAGTCCCGAATTTTTGCCGGATGGTAGTGCGCTTTGATGCACTCTGCAGGAATGTCTGATCGCACAACGTAGCTCGGTGACGACGATATACCCAAGGGGCGTTTTGTCCGAAGCTGCCCCCATTCCGACAAGATAATTTTCGCTACATCCAGCTTCTGTGCAGGTGGAATGAGCTCGATCGGGATGTCCACTTCCAGTACGGTCGGAATGCCAATTGTCCGCAGCCGGAGCCTGTAATCCTCGTCGTAACGTCCCCCGCCCAGCTTCGCAGCGAGTGCCAGGAGGTACTCGCTGCCGTTGATTATGTAGTGACCGAATTCCCTAACCATCTTGCTGTCATCCACGGACAGCCAAATCTTGCCCCGTTCACTTGACTCACGGTGCTTCATCTTCTCGATGGCCTGGTCGAGACTGGTCGGTGGTAGATCCGCAAAAAGCTGTCGAAATTTCTTGATGATCGAGTCGGCGTTTTGCCCCCTTAGCCCATGCTCGTAGTAGCTCGAAAGCGACTCAGGGCGGCACCCGTGAAAGGCTTTGAAGTGGGTATAGAACGAGGACATCCGATCGCAGAACTCTGGTACCAGGTCATCGTGATTCGGGAGCCAATCCAGGGCGTCCGACCAGCATTGAGGCCTGCGCTGTTCCAATAGTTCTACCAGGCTCGGCGTCAGCAAAGGCTTTGCGTATGACCGGACGTGTTGTAACCAGGCACGTCGATTGCGCCAATCCAAAACTTTATGTGTCATTTCGACTTCCAGCTTCCTGCTGTCAACGTTGCATGAAAAAGGGCCCCGCGAGGAGCCCTTCGTTCCCACTCCAAGGTCTTACTGGGCGAGCCAGCTCTCGACTTCCTGTGCGCCGTACTGGGCTTTCCAGTCTTTTAGTGTTTTGTGGTTGCCGCCCTTGGTCTCAACGACTTCACCGGAATGCGGGTTTTTGTAGACCTTTAGCTGACGAGGTTTGCGAATGCCTTTCTCGGCAACGGCACCTGGGGTACTACGGCGAGTTGCAGAATGCGGGTCGAGGATCGCGATGATATTGCGCAGGCTGTAGCCGTACTCATTCAGTAGGTCACGAAGCTTCTTTTCGAATTCGATCTCGCGTTTAAGGCCATCATCATTTTTGAGAGATTCAAGCTCGGCCAACTGGGCAGCCAATTGCTGCTCCAAAGCACGGAATTCTGCGAGACGGGACATTTTTTCGCTCCTAATTGGGTGTTGAACCATTATCCAGTTGTGGCCGGGCCAAAGTCTAGCAGTTGCTGCGCTGGCTACTGCCATGGGGACACTGGACGCGAGCGAAAAGTAACAGGCGTCGCTCCGTGATTTGGCGTCCAGTTTGGTAAGCTCGTTCTCCGAGTACTGCACCGTGACATGGTCGCTGAGCTAAATTTCTCGCAAAAATCGCTTGTGATGTGGCTCGGCTCCTGAGCCCCTCAACTCACCCTTCGGTACTGTCAGTAGGAGGTTTGAGATTTAATAAGTGGTGATAAATAGTTACGTCGGATCCATTGATTCTACGTGTTTCTTTATAATATCTGGCGTTAAAGCTATTTCCTTGAGTGATTATAGGCTCTAGGCCGCTTTTGTAGTCGTCGTCAAAGTCGTCATAGTCACTTTCCTCAATGTGTTTGACGTAGGATTCGCATAGGTGTGGGAAAGCGTGTGTGGCAGCATAGACTACTACGAATATTGGGCTCATACCCATCGAGTTGTATCTACCGATCTTGTTCAAGTGTTCATCGACTTTTGTAGTGTCAATGGAGCTTCCAAGTCTAAAGCTCTCTAGTAGGAAAACCGGCTTGCTCCTGCTATCCCGTACCCAGCCGTCAATCTCGCCAACACCCTTACCGCTACCTGAGCGCCCAGTGCGAGACTGATCAAGCATCGTCCAGTTCAGGAAGCTCATTCGTTGGCATACGAGCGATACAAGCCAGTCATTAATCATGTCTTCCTCATCCAGCATGATCGTGCTCGTAGATGCGGGTGCTGATTTTTTGCGCTGGAGATTTCCGTTTCGTTTAAGTAACTCCAGGCCAATATGCTCCATGATCTCGAATAGGTATTCATCAATGCCGGTCTTGGCATTCATGAAAATTTGACTTTGATCGTGCGCACTCATGTTTTTAATGGTGAGCCATGCAAGGCGGAGCTTGTCAATTGAGGAGTCGATCTCAATGCCCAAAGCTGGCAGCGGCCTAGGGAGCTCAATGGTGCCAGTGCTTCTCAGGCTTTTCTCAAGTTCGACGATTGTGTCTTCCGCGTCCTTTGGTAATGATCGATGAGTAATTCGTACTTGATGGAGGTAAGATAGTGCTTCCGTGGGGCCTACTGTACGCTTGAGGAACTCTGCTCTCAGCGGAGCCAGCTCATAGGCTTTCTGTTGTTTACTCGATGCTATTCCCCAGAAACGCTTGAAGTCGTCGAATCGCTCTGTGGCCAGGCAGAGCTGCAGAATATAATTTAGATCAACTTCGCTGAGCTTGGCTTGGAGATCCGTCTTGAACGTTTCGTCATAGGTGTCCAGCCAGCGATCTAAGTAAAACTCTAGCGGTTTGGGTCGAGCGGTGTCGGTGGGCCAGGATAGCGCAGCTTTGATTAGGCCTGTCGCATTTTGCAGCGTCGGTTCAACGTCAAGTACACGGCTGAACAAATCAAGTGCTTTGGCGTGATCCACAAATATAGTGAGAGACGCGATAAGGTATCGTTTGAAGCTTAGAACTTCATTGACTACTTGCTGCTCGTCTGATTGTGGTTCGTAGAGGTTTAGTTTGCTTATTTTTTCTTGGTCAGTAGTTTTTTTGTTGTCAAATATCTCTTTCAAGTCAAGTTTTGACGATATTTCAACGGTTTTGTTTTTGAAGGTTTTGTGAGAGTATTTCCTAACATAGTCTAGGTATTCCCTGGCGATCTTCATCTGACCATTGTTGGCGGCTTTCAGAATGATATCGAAGGCTTCGGGAGTCCAGTTTGTTGCTGCTTCCTCTAGATTGCGCTCGGCTACCAGGCCCAGCACGAGTTTCTTGTTTTCATAGGCAACGGTACGTTCGAGCATGATGAATAGTGCTCTTAAAGGCGCCTCTCTCCGCTGCAGAATGCCAATCAGTTCTTGAAATTCTTTCGGAGTGAACTCGTTAGCTGCGTTGCAGACCGCTGGCCATAATCTGACGGGGCTGTAGTCTGAGTTATCATGCAAGTAATCAAAAATCCCAGATTGGTACTCTGGGAGGAAACCAAAGCGCTCGATAATGCCCATGATTTTGCGTGCAAAAATTCGCTTTTCAGTTGCGTACTCTACTGCTCCATCAATTTGCGTGAAAAGTTTCAGTAGCAAGCGGATGTGCATGCGAGCAGCAAATACGGTGTCTCGTTTTTCTTTGACGGTTTCTGATGGCACCAGCACGGGTTGATCATCGAGGGCACTGATCCAGATTTCGCGCTGCTTGGGTAGTGCGTTTGTATAGACCTTCAACCATTCGAGTTCATCGAAGGCGAGTGGGTCATCAACCGCGTTCGTGTCGCCATTCAGACGGTCATGCAGGAGCCCCAAATAGCTTTCGATCAAGACTTTGCATGCATTTGGCGCATGGCAGCTTGGAGTAGGGTTTAACTTCGGTGAAGACAAAATCCAGTCAAGATGCCAGAACAAAATCAGCCACCCACCTAGAGGCATATGTCGATCGCCAACACGAGATTTCTTGAGGTGTTCTTCCGTCCGACTTATGAGTATTTGGGAATGGTCTTCTACAAGGTGTCTAACCTGGCCTGACTCATTCAGATACCTGACTGTGTTTATGGCATTTTGGAGGCTAGGCAGTCGGGTATCTGCAATTAGCTTGTCACGAGAGTTGTAGCCGATCTCGTGGGTGGCAAACCAGGCGAGCATTTCGCAAAGTCGATCTACGACCTCAGGTAGGTCGGGCGTACGAAAATATTGCTCGTAGCTGTTGTAAAATACTTCAAGAGCTTGTGCCCATACCAGGTCACCCCAGACCTTCTCATATGAAGCATGATCTGATATGGGGCGTATGCTTCGAGAGATATTTTTGTATACGTTGATCAAACCAAATTGATTTGTCTCCGGGTTAGAGAGCAAGAAGCAAATATATGGAGGGTGATAGATGTCGCTGAACAGGGCTCCGGCCAATTTAGGAGAGCGGTGGGCCAGGTCGATTAGCTTTCGAGTGAGTGGGAAGTTGTATCTAGGGGAATAGCCGTTGCGCTCGCGCTGGAGTATCAGGTGAACTAAGTGTTCACTGATCCCACCAATCCCTTGAAATCGATAATGCGTTGCGTCATTCCACCATTTCGCGCCTTCCATAAGCGTGGAAGGACTTGTGCTCGACAAGTTGTAAATCATGCCGTGAAGCTGAGAGAAGTCAAGTGCTTCACAATAGGACTCCGTGTCTTGGCTCACCTCATCAGGTTGTCCCGGCTTTTTCCGTATCATTAGAGGAGATGGTTTTTTGATGATGCCTCTGACGCCACTATGGTTGATAGCGATATTGGCTGCGCAATCTTCCCAGCTATCAAAGATAGTACTATCTGCAGTGATATAGTTTAAGGTGCATTCAAGGAATTGTTTGACGTCGATGCCCATATCGAAATCGATTTGGAATATAGCAATTGTGCCAGTGGCCAATCGCATCCTGGTGATGTACTCGGCAAAAGCAGCGTCTGGATCATTACAGTCGTCTATCAGTCGTTTCCAGAGATAGGTGCCTACGCCTTTTACGTCCTCACGCTTAACCTTCAGCCGATAGCCTCCGACGCGAGGCTCAAAAGTATCGGTCAGGAAGGCTAGGTCGATCGGGACAATGTCTTCTTGCCCAAGTCTTAGCTGAGGCGGTTCCCAGTCATCCTTGAGATGCCTCAGAGCGTACAGGAGGGAATGTGCATCCAGCTGATGTCGGAGCTTGGTCGGCATGTCGGGAGTTGAGGGCACCTTCGCTTGCACTGCCAGGTAGTCATCCGGGAATGCAATAACACGGGCCTGCTCAAGCTCGGAGACGTCCACTGGGTAGGCCAGACAGAACTCTGCACCTTCCACCGTTGGCCAAGAATCTCGTCCCTCCAGCAGAGCTGTTACGTTTTCTCGATTCAGGGGTCTTGGGTAAATTTGCGCAGAGAGAACGTACTGAGCGATCCGCTCGTGAAGGGGGTTTGGGCTGGCAACACGCCAAGGGTGCGTGTCGTTGTAGAGCCCCAGCTTTCTCTCCAGATCCTTGATCAGCTCATACGAACTCATGTTCTTCCGAAATCCTTGGTGGTCGCTCACTGCGTCGACGAATGTGCTGACTCCCAGCTTGCTGAGCGGGAGGTTTTACTGTTTATCCATCTGGCCATCATCACTGGATAGCCAATTCGTACCTCGCTCACTTGACCCATCGCGCTTCATAGCCTGTGGGAGGTCATCACAAGCTGGATGGCAATACCACCTATCAACTATCGCAGGGTTGTCGGCATTGTGGCATAAAGCTATCAGTGTGACAGGTGTGTGAGACTTGGTGGGTTAGCTTTCCAAGCCCAGTTGGTGGCCGGGGAGTGAGCCATGGCAGCGCTATGCGCTTGTGCTTACGGAGTAGCTGCGTGGGAAGGACGTTCGCATTTGTCGATGAGTCAGGCAACCACGACTTGGACACCTCCAAATCGGGTAGCTCAGGTTTTTTCGTGGTGTGCTCAATCATCATTGCCGAGAAGGATCTGCCTAGGGCTTACGAGCTAGCCGGTGGAGTGAGAACCAGGCACTTCCAGTCAGGGGAGATTAAGTCCAGTAGGCTCAAAGCCAAGGACGCGGATCGCCGCAAAAGAATTTTGGTGGATCTTTCTGAGTTGCCACTCAAGCTGTATTTTACCGTCGTCGATAAAAGTCGGGTATATCAAGAGGGTGGCCTGCAGTTCAAGAAATCCTTCATCAAATACGTAAATAATCTCTTATATTCGCGCCTGTTCGACCATTGCCAGGATCTGCATCTGACCGTCGATGAGCATGGTGGCTCGGTGTTCCAAGCCAGCCTGAGGAAATATGTCGCGGAACGATACTCAGGGGATCTCTTTCGTGATTCGGCATTCACCACTAAAAGCAGCGCAGACGACGTTTTGATTCAGGTTGCTGATTTTTTTGCCGGCACAGTCGCCCATATCTATGAGGGTAAGGCCAGCGGTGAGGTCGTTGAGGTATACAAGAATATCTTGCGCAACCGCACGATCGGCCTCTTGGAATGGCCGCCGCGCTATCAGTCACTAATTCCTCCCCCCATGGATGAATCTGCTTATGCAGATCATCGTGTTCATCAGCAGGCGCTGAAGCAGGCGGATAAGTTCCTCTCCAAGGTTGGCAAACATCCCGACGAAGATGAGCGCCTTCAGCTTTGCATCCTGGATTACCTACGATTCAGAAGCGAGTTCGTCGGCGACGAATACGTCTCCACCGGGGACATTGCCGAGCATCTTGCCAACAGAGGGTTCCAGGGGCTCTCCGAGCAGAAGATCAGATCCAGTGGGATCGCAAAACTACGTGACGCTGAAGTGATCATCGCCAGCGCTCCCAAGGGCTACAAAATTCCCCGGTCACGGGCGGACATCAACGATTTTCTAGAGCTGGCGTCGAGTCAGATTCTTCCGCTTCTTGATCGGATCAAGAAGGCCCGCGATGTCTATAGACTTAGCAGTGTTGGGGACTACGACATCCTGGGGGCAGACCAATTTTCTGAAATCAGAAAGCTGCTGCTGTCGCTTGAGGCGCTTTAGTGGTGATACGGTTTGAAGGGGCCTGCCTATTCCTTTGCCCACAATGGCTACAAACCGTGCTGCCACCACCCAACACTGCCTGAGCAGAGCTTATTACCCCATGCCGAATGGAATTGCCATGAAACCAAATGACCAGATCCCTCACGTCGATGTACTTGATCCAGCACAGCTTAAGCGCATTGAGTCTGTTCATAAGGGGTTTCTTTATCAGCATTTGTACGCTGTGGGCTGTCTACTGCTGGCCCAATCTTCCGGCGTACGTGAAGTGCTGGTCGAGAGGGACGAGGATGTGGAACTCAACACTGAAGCCGGCCAAGTGTACGTCCAGGTAAAAACGCGCTCGAAACCCATTATGCCGGGTGACGTTTCTGGGGCGTTGGAGCGCTTCGAGATCCTCAAGCAGGAGCACGAGGCGGGGCGGCGCTCTGGTGTAGCCCAATTCGTCATCGTGGCGAACCAAGCGTTAGGGGAAACCCTACGGGCTGAGGTTGACCAGCAGAAGACGCCTGCTGACTTGCTCTACCTCTTCCCAGATTCAAACGCATTGCGCCCAGACTGCCTGCCTCCCGCCTGGGAATCGTTGGAAGAGGCCGCTCAGTGGTGTACTACTGAGGCTGAAAAGCTGAATTTTTCGCTGCTCTCACCTTCATCTCTGACTTGGAAGATGGCGGGCCTGGTGATGCTAGCGTGTGCTGCTGGGGATGGGAATGCTCGGCATGTTTTCCATACCTCGGAGTTACCGGGTCTTTTTGAGCAGTTGATTGTGCAACTGCAGGATTTTCCGACTCCGCCTTCCTCTTACAGGCCGCAACAGCACGAGCCTTTGCTCTCGTCTGCGGAGCGGGTACGCATAATCTGTGGGTTGTCGGGTGCTGGAAAGACCAGTTGGGCTGCTCATGCGGCTCTGCACAGCCCCGAGCCATGTGCTTACTACGATGTAGGCGACCTACCCGGGCCAGCTCTCGCAAATTCCATTGTGCGGGAGCTCGCTTCCAAATACATGAAGCAAGATCCAGACGGTATTCGGAAGATACTGTTGCCAGGGGCAAGTGGTTACGAGGCAATCCACGCGTTTGACAGGTTCTTGGAGCAGGCTGAGGCGCCCCTGGTTGTCGTTGTCGACAACTCCCACCGTGTACCTGCAGCAAACATCCGCGATCTCTTGAGCGCGACTCGGCACATCCGCTTTATCCTTCTCTGCCAGCCTCATGAAAACGTACGTGAGCTCGAAGCCGTCATGGCATTACGTCGTGAGAATTTGCAGGGCTGGGATCTCGATACGGTTGCTCAGGTTGCCAATAGCGCGAGCGTTTTCGGCAGCCCTCAGGCACTCGAACAGCTCCGGGCTTACTCTGGCGGCCTGCCGCTGTACGTTGACAGCGCCATTGCGGTTGCCAAAGCCGAATACGGTGGAAACATAGATGCGCTTTGCGCTGACCTTGCCGAGCAGGCAAACGTAGCTGAGACAGCTCAGGAGATCATCCTGGCACGTGTTTACGACGGTTATGACCTGGTTACGCAGAATGCTTTAGCGGTCGTCAGCTTGGCTGACACTGGGTTAACACAAGAAGAAGTGGTTCGCTTGCTCCAAGCTACTCTTAAGCTGTCAGCGGGGGGCGCAGCTGCTGCAATCAAAAAAATTCAGGCCACGGGAACAGTTGAGGTTTTTGGCGCCAAAACACTCAAAGTCCATGATGCCGTCCGTGCCCTAGGTCTACGCCACCTGGAGCTCATGGGTGAACCCGTGGTCACCTCCGCCTTGCTGACGCTGAAGGAGTTGCTGATCCAGGGCTTGGAGAAAAACCGTGACACCTCCCGGTTTTCACTTTTGACTCGGGTATTTATCCGGCTCAACGATGTGATGACGCTCATAGGATTGGCGGGAGAGGAACTGTTCTACGAGATGGGGATATCCGTGGACATCACTTCAAGCCTGAAGCACGCGCTTGAGTCAGGTGATCTAAATCCCCACCAGTCTTTCTGGGCGCTTGATGGGCTCGTGTTTTCCAACATGCGAGAAGGCCGCTTCGACGAAGTGGCCGATTCCCTGCTCGCCATGGAGAAGCTTCTCAATGAGCACGAATTCCAACATAGCGAGCAGCTTGCATGGGCGATGCGAAAGATACTTTTTGCCGCTGACCAAGGCCGAGAGGACGATGTGCGGCAGGCAGTGGCGTACGCCACGCCCAAAATCCCAGACGCGGATAACCAAAGGGTTTTTGACTACAACCATGCGGTCGCTCTGTGGAAGCTAAAGCGGCATAAGCAAGCTGAGGCAATGTGCGAAAAAATTGCCGGCGAATATTATGAAATCTTGGGGCTGAGGCCGAAGGATGTCATGGGCAAGAACCCAGATGTGCTTTGGAAGGTCATCAAGCAACCAACAGATGTACACGAGCACATCAAGCACCTTGCCGATGCTCTTGAGGTCTATTCTAGGGCTAGAGAGGCCCAGGGGCTTCGAGCCCCCCTGCATCGCCTCCACGCCATGAAGTTCTACCACATGGTTCAAGGCTACGATTCAGTCGTCCGGGTCGGTCAGGATCTGGCGGACGAGCTTGTAGGCTATAAGGATTACGTGGGTGCAAAAGAGGTAATGGAGCAACATGTTGTGCCGATTGTTACGAAGGCAGGCCTAATCGGCAGGATGATTCAAGTCAGAAGTCAGTATGCAGTAATACTGGCGTTGTCAGGTGACCATCGGGGTGCGTTATCTGAGATGGAGCGCTTGCAGCCTTACCATGAAGGCTTAGAGGAAGACCAACGGCAAGAAATTGAGCGTCAAACTGCCTATATCGGCCACATAATCCGTGAAAGCAGACGGCTGGCGGTTCGCCCTATGATGATTGCCGTAGGTCGGAATGAGCCGTGCCCCTGCGGCTCTGGAATGAAGTTCAAGAAGTGCCACGGACGATAGAGTGAAACACCGGTGCAGATGCTGGCACCGGGCGAAAAGAAAACCTATCGAGCGTATGTATGGGCCTACTGCACTACGCCGTTCTCGACACTGAAAGCGGTGGTGTACGACTTCGGCCCCAGCCGTGCAGGTGAACATGCGCGCAACTTCCTGGGCACCTGGAACGTAAGCCTCCGCCCAACTCACCTTGCGTGAGCTGGGCCGGAATCCACTGACGGGGTAGCAGCCCGTCCTTCAGTGGCCTCTTTGTCAGCACCGGCACCCTAGCGAGATTGCGCTGCTTGTTGACTGGGAGACGTTGCGGCACATTATGTGACCAGGATCAATGGCAGCACGCTGCCATTCGGCGCCGATGCCTCGAAAGGGCTCAGCTTATGCCGACGACTAGGTCAGCACGACCTAGATACATCAAAGTCGATCATGAGCAGTCATCGTGGAGCCTTGTCGCCTGGCCGACGTGCTCTTGATGAGCAGGTCTGTGCCGTTCTTCGTAGACGTCGACCCCCACCCATTCACCAAACGCACCAGGAATCTGTCCTTTGGCTGATCGTGCGGGCTTCGTTTCTTTACGGATTAGTGAAACGCGACATGAAACTGAGGGCTTTTCGCCTTGGAGTCAAACTATGAGTCCGTTTTCGGATGCGTTTGGCTAGAAGGGTTACGGTGACTCGGGTGTGTGTACGCTTTGACCGCCGCTGAACGCTGGCCGTGATACCGTCACGCATGCTTTGACGGTGGTATAGGTTTCATCAGTTCATGCCTTTTAAACTTAGAGCTCGCATTATGACTAATAATGCGAATGACTTCAGCCATCTTTGAATTCACAAGATTCAAGCGCTCAATCTCTTTTTCCAGGCGTGCGATTCTTTCAGCGCCATCTTGAATCGTCTTGGGTCGGGGTAGCTTGGCGACTCTCTCGGCTTCTTTTCGAAGAGAGTCTTTCTTCGCTTGATAGGCAAGTTTGATAGTTATTTTTTTATTTAGCGCTTGTCGGGTCGGAGGCGTGCTCCAGCCCAGAATCTCCTGAGCGCCGAGGCATATAGTGTTCCAGTCCAGCTTATGTTGGCTGTCCCACTTGTTGATCATGTGGCAGATGTCACGTGTCTGCTGGTCTGTGATGACTTTAGGCATTAGATTTCCTCATTCTTGGAGCAGCAAGTCCAGCATATCCAGCAGATCCTCACCATACTCTGCACCGAGCTTAGCTCGATCAAGCAGCTCAACACCGTTCTCTATGGCTTTCTGTTCCACCATCACTTTTTCATGGCTGAAATCTGTGCCCAGCAATTGAATCGGTGTACCGTCGGGGATCTGAGGGTTCTCCAGCACGTTGACGAACTCGGTCAGTCTGCTGATCTGGGGGCGCGCTTTATCTATCCAAAGCGAGGCTGAGCGCTCACCTGCTTCCACGGCTTGCATGGCCGCTTCATAGGTGCCCGCCATGTTGTCTCTGTCAGTTTTTACCGCCTTCAGCGCAATTTTATCACCCTTGCAAGCGACCAATTCTGAGCAGTTCGTGCAGTCCGCAAACTTATTGCATGGCCCCAAGCGCCAGCTGCGGCGGCAGATACCATATCGGCTACGGTGGAACGGGCCGTGGCCATACGCAGCTGCTTCTTCTTCGGTTACCGGATCGAGTATTTGCTGCACCTTTTCCGGATCTTCGATCGCCACTGCTTTGACCAGGCGCTGTTCAGCGCTCTCATGCAAGTAGGTGGGTGTTTGGCGAACCGTCGCGCGGCTACTCCACTCAGTGATCTGCTCAATCGGCACCCCGTGCTGCTTGGCGAGCCGGTTCATAAAGTGTCGCAAAGCGTGCGAGTTCAACCGATTGGGGTCATAGCCATGCTTGGTGAAGAAGCAGAGCGGGCGCTGGTTCTTTCGATCAGCTTTGATAGCACCGTCCAGCCGCTTTCGGTAGTAATCTGGGTTGTAGGGTGCCAGCAGTACGGGGGATGTGCTGGCTCGGGCTCCTAGCTGCAATCGCCTGAAGCACATGAGGGACTCACTCATTTTGAGCGGCTCCAATCCTGCAATGGGCTTTTCCTGATAAGGGAAGAAAGGGTTTTTCTTGCGGTGCTCGGCCAGCACGATTTGCCAGAGAGAGTCCAAGGTGAATCCGGTGAGGGAATAGTTACCTGTGTGAGATCGTATGAAGTCCTCACAGTGCTTGCGATCTGAAAAACCTAAAGCCTGGGCTACTTGATCCCTGGTAAGTACCTGGTCATCCGGGACGCCGGGGCAATTGGCGTGTCTGTAAAACCTGACCGGCTGAGTCTCCATATACAAAGCCAGCTTTCGTCCCTCGTTTGTAATCTCGATCAGCCGCTGAGCCGCGATCTCGGCCACATCCCGCATGGTGGTCGGAACCGCCTTGCGCGTATAGCTGCGGGTCTTCGGGACGTAATAGGCCAGGTAGCTCTGCGTTTTACCTTGTGAGTCATTGTCTGACCGCAGAAAGTCCGTGCGCCATCGTAGCGTCTCACCGATTCGCATCGGAGCACTTAGGAACAACGCAGTCATCGACGTCACCATGATGTCGCTGTCGTCCAGTTGCGATACCGGCTTGGCAAACACGTCCGCAATGCTGAAAAAGGCGTCCTGGTTGGCTACCTTTGCCGCCTTAACTTCGTCTGGGGCTCGATCTCCCCGTTTCTTTTCATATGAATTTTTACCACCATACGGGTGGGCCCACCGAATAACTTCAGCCGGGACGATCAGCTTTTCGGACAGTAGACCTAATATTTGTTGAATGGTAATGGCAATGTTTTGCCGAGCAGAGTAGTGCTCTAACAAAACACATGCTCTGTTGAAGTGATTTTGCCGAATTTTTGTAATGTCAGGAACGCCCATATCTTCAGCCAAAGCTCGCTCAAGAGCGCGCAATGCCTGCACTTCTCGGGGCATATTGCGATGGGGTTTGGTACTGTGCTTATAGCGCAGATAAGCTTTGGCAACGTCCCTAAAAGCAGGGTGCATCAATTGGTCATCGGTAGGTGCTACGGTTTTATGTAGCTTGGCGTTTTCCGAGTTGGTGAATCTTACCTTCGAATTTCTATGGCTGTCTGGCCAAGAAATATCTTCCCAGGCAAAACCGTCCATGCCGCTCCAAAGAGTCAGTTTGTCACGGCAAAAGGCTATGAACTCTCTAAGGTTAGTCGACGGAGAAACCTTAGGGTTTGGATTGAAGCTGATCAGCTTTAACATTGTGGTTGGTTCATACTCTTACGCTTTGCATCACACAATTGAATACAACGCCGTACTGCCATGATGTCCATGGACAGGTCAACCGGGTTGAGCAAGTTCCTCATGCTCCCTGGTCGGATCAACTCCTGCTCTTGCTGCTGCCTGTAGAGGAGCGCATCGAGGACTTCTTGGTGAGGGGCGTCCACCAGGGGCTCAAAGTTCTTGCACATATAGCAAGGGATCGGAATTGACGTCGTACTGCAAAAGCTATATTTCCCGCATCGGCCCACATAGTGCAATTGATAGCCCTTGGCAAGCTCGACACGTTTGCTAGGATCGTTAGGGTGGGTGGACTCCCCATCTGTGCAGATGATTCGCCCATGGAACGCCATGGCAATTGGTGTCAGCCCTTTGGACATCGCCTCGTCGAGCTGACGTGCCTCTTCTGCCGGATCGTGATAATAGGACTTCAGGGCATTGTCGTCGTTATGACCCAGCCAATAGGAAACGACCGACTTCTTTACCCCTTGCCGAGCAAGCTGGCGAACACGGGTGTGTCGCAAGCGTGTGGCAGTCACCACAATTGGTTGCCCCGTCCTGCTGCTTATAGGCAGAGGAGGATGAGCGGGATAGTTGCGTTTATGCGCATTGGTGCTGCCGCCATTTCCCTCGTAATTGAGAACCTTTCCAATCAAGTTGGCTGGCAAGTGAAACAGCGAATCATCTGTATGCAGCGCAGGCTCAAGGCCCAGCTTTTCTTTTAGCGAATTACAGGCGGTTTTGATGCGGAGCGCGGTTGTGAAAATTGGTACTTGTTCAAGCTGACTTTCGGATAGTTCGACCCCCATGGTCTCAAAGAACAGAACTTTGATGTGCTTCTTTTGGATCATGAGCATGTTCCAGAGGTGATCCGCAACCGGGTGGATCTCAAACTTTCCACCTCGAAAGTCGACATCTGCGTCTTGCTCCTTCGCTGATGGGAAATGAATTTCCGGATCAGGAATTTTACTAAGGATCTTTTCCGCGCCTGTCTTCAAGTCGCAAAATTTGAGACTTCTAAGCTGGGTGGGGCGCCTGGCATAGTGCATTGACAATAGCCTGATGAGCGTGGGCTGATGCGCATCTTTTTCATCATAGAAATCCCAGATGGCCCGCAGTAAATCTGCATACTCTTCATCTGAAAGCCAGCTTTTTGTGGGGTCGTCCGATTCGACATTGTTTGATTTGTTTTTGAAGGGCGCAGCCTGGGCGAGAAAATTTAACGCGTCATTGCTTACCGCGCCAGGATACCTGTCGCTCCAATACTCAAGGAATTTTTGGATTTTATACTTATTATGCCTAAATTGTTTGTTGTGAAGAGAGTTGCTTGCCCAAATAACGTCAAACTTCTTTGGGGGAGAATCTTTCCCGCTATAGCCAAACGCCTGAACCAGCTGTAGCAAGCTGGAGCTGCTCAGCGTCTGGTCTTCACCATGAGTGATGATATGTTTTTTGAATGAGCCCTTGTCCTTATTCGAAAGTCTCGACATAAATATCGAGCAGTCGACACTGCCCAAACCAAGTTGAACATAACGGTCATCCTCCCAATAAATCCTTCTAGGTATTTCCGGAGGAGCGGTCGCATGTAGATCTACAACAAGATCTTCTTGCTGGATGTCCAGCGCCTCCAGTTCCATATCAAGCTGGTCGGCAGCAGTAGTATTACCTTTTATCATTACACGGGTCGCTCTGTGTCGCGGGCAATCTTCACGCCGATTTCCATGGCTCTTTCTCTGCGGTGGCGCAGGTTGTACACTTTGGCCATATCTGAACCAGCGGCCCATCCGTTAACTTCTTCGCGGGCTTCTGCCTCTTGGGCCTCCGTCCAACCCATTTGATCGGCGTGAAGCGAGAAGCGGTAATTAAAGTCATGGCGGAATGCGTGTGGGTGTAAATTCTTACCAAGGCCTGGAAATTTATCTTTCAGATAGCTGATCGCTGTATTGAAACCGTTCACAGTCAGGGCTTTGCCGACAGTTTTCCCAGATTGGTGCACGCAAAAGAGGAAGTCTTCTTCTCCGAAGCCGACATTCCGGATTTCTGCCCTGTACTCGGTGCGGTACTGTTTGATCTGCTCTTCTAATCCGTAGGAAATTGCCAAGATCCGGCCTTGGGTTTTAGCTACCGGTTGATTTGTTCGGTGATCAAGTTCGTCATCATGGTTGCGCTCAACTTCCAGGTAGGGCAATTGTCCGCCACTCGACTCCATGAAATTTCGCAATTTTAGCGAAAGAAGCTCGCCGCGCCGCATTCCGGTTTCATAAAGAATTCTGGCCATCACCACATTGCGCAAGCGAGTCCCGCGATGTGTCGCAGTGGGCATGCCCATGAATGGGGAGGCGAAGAGTTCAACAAGTACTTCGCGGACTGACTCCGTGAATTTCTCATCCAACAGAGCGTGCTTTTTACGGGCACGGGATCCTACACGGCGGAGAGTTTTTGCTTTAAGCCGTTCCGCCTGCTTTTCTACAAGCTTACGAACTGCAGCATCATCAACGTTCGGGAAAAGTTCATCCGTCAACCAGGCAATATAGGAACGCACGTACCCCCAGTAGACATTAAACTTTCGAGAAGTAATAGTTTGCCCCGGCTTGCCCGAACGACGGGCTTTTATGTGCCCTGCAAGGTCATCAACCTCCTGGGCATTCAGAAGCGTCTGGGCGAGCAGTCGGTCTTCAAGGCTAATTCCTCTATCTCGCTCCCACTCGCACAGCCTGCGGATCGCGTCAAGCGCCACAAGCTGGGTCTGGTGAGTGTGGTTCTCTCTAAGGCTACGGGATACGTAGACTGCGGGGTAGAAGAGAGGCACGCCCGGTTCCTCGGGGGCGAAGAGAAATGAGTAGCGCTCGCCGCTCTGGGCAATGTAGTTCTTGATATGGAATTTCATGTTGACATTTTGCCCGGTGTATCAGGGATAAACAACCTTGGTTTACATTTTTATCCGGGCTTATTGGCACCATGTGAGCGGTTATGGTACTATTTTACTAAGAAATAGACGTGGAAATAGAGTTATGGTTGACATAAATGCCGAACGACGTATCGTTATTCTCGATACCGAAACCACGGGTATGCCGGTTAGCGAAGGCCACCGGATCATCGAGATCGGCTGTGTCGAAGTCATCGGCCGGCGCCTGACCGGGCGGCACTTCCACGTTTACCTGCAGCCGGACCGCGAGAGTGACGAGGGCGCGATCAACGTCCACGGCATCACCGATGCCTTCCTGGTCGGCAAGCCGCGCTTTGGTGATGTGGCCGAAGAGTTCTTCGATTTCATTCAGGGCGCCACGCTGGTTATCCATAACGCGGCGTTCGACGTTGGCTTCATCAACAACGAATTTGCCCTGCTCGGTCAGCACGACCGTGCGGACGTTTCGCAGTATTGCACCATCCTCGATACCCTGCTGTTGGCACGTTCGCGTCACCCGGGGCAGCGCAACAGCCTTGATGCGTTGTGCAAACGCTACGACATCGACAACTCGGGCCGTGAACTGCACGGCGCACTGCTCGACTCGGAACTGCTGGCAGATGTCTATCTGGCGATGACCGGTGGCCAGACCAGCCTTTCGCTGGCTGGGCATGGGGCAGATGCCGAGGGTGATGGGCAGGGCAGTGGTGGCAGCGAGATCCGCCGGATTACCGGGCGTGCGCCTGGGCGAGTGATCATGGCCAGTGCCGAGGAGCTTGAGGCGCATGCCGAGCGCCTGGCGGCCATTGCCAAGTCGGCGGGTGGGCCTTCCATGTGGCAGGTTCTTACCGAGACACCTGCTGGCTGATTTTCTGCGCTTGTCGCGGGTTTTGTGGTGCCAGTGAGATCGAGCGCCGCTCGCGATGCGCCGTGCGGACGGCGCTCGATTTACGCGTCGCCTCAATACTCAGCACGTCAACTACCCTGAAATGGACGCCCTGTCCTTCGGAGGTAGCCACCTGATGTACAAGGACCTCAAGTTCCCCATCCTCATCGTCCACCGCGCCATCAAGGCTGACAGTGTCGCCGGCGAGCGCGTGAGGGGCATCGCCGAGGAACTGCGCCAGGACGGCTTCGCCATCCTCGCCGCCGCCGACCACGCCGAAGCGCGGCTGGTCGCCGCCACCCACCACGGCCTGGCCTGCATGCTGATTGCCGCAGAAGGCGCCGGCGAAAATACCCATCTGTTGCAGAACATGGCCGAGCTGATCCGCCTGGCTCGTCTGCGTGCACCCAACCTGCCGATCTTCGCCCTGGGTGAGCAGGTCACCCTGGAAAACGCCCCTGCCGAAGCCATGAGCGAGCTCAACCAGCTGCGCGGCATCCTGTACCTGTTCGAAGACACCGTACCGTTTCTTGCTCGCCAGGTGGCGCGCGCCGCACACACCTACCTCGATGGCCTGTTGCCGCCTTTCTTCAAGGCGCTGGTGCAGCACACCGCGCAGTCCAACTATTCCTGGCACACCCCGGGCCATGGTGGTGGCGTGGCCTACCATAAAAGCCCGGTAGGCCAGGCCTTTCACCAGTTTTTCGGGGAAAACACGCTGCGCTCCGATCTGTCGGTTTCGGTGCCGGAGCTGGGGTCGCTGCTCGACCACACCGGCCCCTTGGCTGAAGCCGAGGCCAGGGCCGCCCGCAACTTCGGCGCCGACCATACCTTCTTTGTCATCAATGGCACCTCTACGGCCAACAAGATCGTCTGGCACGCCATGGTAGGCCGTGACGACCTGGTGCTGGTGGACCGCAACTGCCACAAGTCAGTGGTCCACGCGATCATCATGACCGGTGCCATCCCGTTGTACCTGTGCCCGGAGCGTAACGAACTGGGCATCATCGGCCCGATCCCGCTCAGCGAGTTCAGCCCTGAGGCAATTCAGGCGAAGATCCAGGCCAACCCGCTCGCCCGTGGTCGGGCGCCGCGCATCAAGCTGGCGGTGGTGACCAACTCCACCTATGACGGCTTGTGTTACCACGCAGGGCTGATCAAGCAGACCTTGGGCAGCAGTGTCGAGGTGCTGCACTTCGACGAGGCCTGGTTTGCCTATGCGGCGTTTCATGACTTCTTCACCGGGCGTTATGCCATGGGCACTGCCTGCGCGGATGATAGCCCGCTGGTGTTCAGTACCCATTCCACCCACAAGCTGCTGGCGGCGTTCAGCCAGGCTTCCATGATTCATGTGCAGGACGGGGCCAGGCGCCAACTGGACCGCGACCGCTTCAACGAAGCGTTCATGATGCACATATCGACCTCGCCGCAGTACAGCATCCTCGCTTCGCTGGACGTGGCCTCGACCATGATGGAGGGGCCGGCCGGGCGCTCGCTGCTGCAAGAAATGTTCGACGAGGCACTGAGCTTTCGCCGGGCCCTGGCCAATCTGCGCGAACACATTGCTGCGGACGATTGGTGGTTCAGTATCTGGCAGCCGCCGAGCGCTGAAGGTATTCACCATCTGCAAGCGCAGGACTGGTTGTTGCAACCGGGCGCAGAGTGGCATGGCTTTGGCGAGGTGGTGGACGACTACGTGCTGCTCGACCCTCTGAAGGTAACCCTGGTGATGCCGGGCCTTGGTGCGGATGGCGTACTGGACGAGCACGGTATCCCGGCGGTGGTGGTCAGCAAGTTTCTCTGGGAGCGGGGGCTGGTGGTGGAGAAAACCGGCCTGTACACCTTTCTGGTGCTGTTCTCCATGGGCATCACCAAGGGCAAGTGGAGCACGTTGCTGACCGAGTTGCTGGAGTTCAAGCGCCACTACGATGGCAATACTGCCCTGAGTAGCTGCTTGCCGAGTGTGGTGGCCGCCGATGCCTCACGCTACCGGGGGATGGGCCTGCGCGACCTGTGCGACCAGTTGCATGGCTGCTACCGCAGCAACGCCACGGCCAAGCAACTGAAACGGCTGTTCACGCGCTTGCCGGAGGTGGCCGTGAGCCCGGCCCAGGCCTATGACCAGATGGTGCGTGGCGAGGTGGAGGCGGTGCCGATCGAGGCACTGCTGGGGCGTGTGGCGGCAGTGATGCTGGTGCCGTACCCGCCCGGCATTCCGTTGATCATGCCGGGGGAGCGGTTCACCGAGGCGACCCGCTCGATACTCGATTACCTGGCCTTTGCCCGAGCGTTCAACCAAGGGTTTCCCGGTTTTGTCGCCGACGTGCATGGCCTGCAGAACGAGAGTGGTGGCTACACCGTGGACTGCATCAAGGAATACGAATGATCTCGACACCGGAGCGTGCCAGTTCGAAACGGTTTTCACCCAGGTGGTTGACCTTGTCGCCGATGGCCAGGCGGTAAGTGGTGATGGGGGCGCCCAGCGTGCTGCCGTCCAGTTGCAGGGTGGACTCCTGGAACTCGTGCACGGGGTAGATACGGCCTTCGGCGTCACGGGCGTGGAATTGGCCGACCATTACTGCTGCCATTTGGGTGGAAACCTCTGAATTGCGTAGGAAATGTATGCAGGCATAGACCGTGGAACAACCTCGGAAGTTTTCGCCTTGCACAAAAAAAACCGAGACGCCGAGGAACGGTCATCTATAACTACAACGTCCCTTTACCCAGCACAGGATGGAAATTGCCATGAGCCAGGTGTATTCGGTAGCGGTTGTCGTCGGCAGCTTGCGCAAGGAGTCCTACAACCGCAAGGTCGCCCGCGCACTTTCGGAGCTGGCGCCGTCCAGCCTAGCCCTGAAGATTATCGAGATTGGTGATTTGCCGTTGTACAACGAGGACGTCGAGGCCGAAGCGGTGCCCAAGGCGTGGGAACGTTTTCGCAAAGAGATCCGCGACAGTGATGCCGTGCTGTTCGTCACGCCGGAATACAACCGCTCGGTGCCGGGTTGCCTGAAAAATGCCATCGATGTGGGCTCGCGGCCCTACGGGCAAAGTGCCTGGAGCGGCAAGCCGACGGCGGTGGTGAGTGTGTCGCCGGGGGCCATTGGCGGCTTTGGTGCCAACCATGCTGTGCGCCAGTCACTGGTGTTTCTCGACATGCCATGCATGCAGATGCCCGAGGCCTATATTGGCGGCGCGGCGAGCTTGTTCGAGGACTCGGGCAAGCTCAACGACAAGACCCGGCCGTTCTTGCAGGCGTTTGTCGACAAGTTTGCTTCGTGGGTGAAGTTGAACAGGGCGGTTTGATACCTGCTCATTCGGGGGTGGTTTCATTGGGGCCGCACAGCGGCCCCTGCTGTTTAGCGGAAACTGTAGGAAACCCCGGCGTATACACCGAACCCTTCACCCGGCGTAGAGCGGGCATTGTCCTTGCCGGCATCGTTGTAGGTCGGCGTCACCGTGGCGGCATAGCGTTTGTTGGTGAGGTTGCGCAGGTCCAGCCAGGTCTGCCAGTCCTGCTTCGGTGAATCCCAGCCAAGGCGCGCGCCGAGCAAGGCATATTCATCGGCGTGGTAGCTGTTGGCGTAGTCTACCTGCACCTTGGACGCCATCCGGGTATTCACCCCTGCATAGAACCCGCTCGGCCAGTCATAGCGCAATTCGGCCTGGTAGTAGTGCATGGGGATGCCCGGCAGGCGGTTGTCACCGAACGTGTCGTCATCGCGGTAGTGGAAGTCGCTGAAGGTGTAGGCCTGGCGCAGGCTGAGCCTGCCGGTGCCGCTGCGTTCCCACAGGGTGCTGTCCAGGCCCGCCTCCACGCCTTGGTGCACGGTGGCGCTGGCATTGAACTCCGAGGTGAAGTTTGGCACCACCTCCACGGCCAGCAGTTCGTGACGCACCTGCGAGTAGTACCAGGCGAGGTCCCAGCGGCCTAGCGCCGAATCGCCACGGGCGCCCAGCTCCAGAGTGGTTGCCGTCTGGTTCTGCATCTCGATCGGCTGGATCTGCTTGCCCCCCGTGCTGGGTGCGCTCCAGATCAGCGACCACGGATGCGGCGGTTCTACCGAGCGGCTGAGGTTGCCATACACCTGCAGGTCTGGGCGGATGTCGTAGCGCAGGCCCAGGCGAGGGGCATAATCCCAATCATGCATGCTCACCTTGCCGCCTTCGGCAGGGTAGGTCACGTCACTCTCGCGGCGGGTGTAGATCAGTGCCAGGCCGGTGGTCAGCCACAGGTTGGGGACCAGTTCCAGGTCGTTGCCGGCATGCAGCACGGTGTCCGAGCCCTGATAGGTGAAGTCGCGGGTACGTGGACCGAACACGTCACCACTGCGCGCGAACTGTGACGCGCCACTGTTGGGCAGGTGCTTGGTAGTACGCCAGCCGACAGTGGTCTTGCTCTCGTGGCCGAACAGGGTGTCGCGGCGCGAGTAGTTCAGCGTACCGCTCACATCGGTGTAGGCCACCTTCAGGCGCATCGGGCCTTCACGCAGGTCCATCGGGTAGTCGTGGTAGACCAGCCCGGCTTCCAGGCGCGCATCGTCGTCGAGGTAGAAGGTGGTCTTGTTGCCGACCCAGGTGCTGCCCGGTTGCGGGCGGCTGTCGTCGCGGGCCAGGTAGGCTGGGTTGGCCGCGCGTGGGTGGTGCTTGACCTGATCCTTGGTCAGGCGCCCGGCCAGTTCGTTTTCGGTTTCCCGGTAGCGCAGGTAAAAACGGGTTTCCAGGTTGGGGTTGAAACGGTAGCCGACGTTGGCGGCAATGCCTTTGGCGCTGCCGCTGCTGTGTGCCTGGTAGCCGTCATACTCGGAATCGGTCAGGGCCACGTAGTAGTCGAGGTTGCCCAGCACCTGGCCGGAGCTGATATGCCGGTGCTGATAGCCACGGCTGCCGACCTCATAGCGCACTTGCAACGGCGCGGCGTCGTAGCCGGTGTGGGTGATGTAGTTGATGGCGCCGCCGAGCGCCAAGGCGCCTTGGTCGAAGCCATTGGCGCCGCGCAGCACTTCGGCGCGGCTGAGCCACAGCGGTTCGAACAACTCATAGGGCGTGCCGCCCGGGCCCGTCAGTGGCAGGCCGTCGAACATCGTGTAAACCCCCGAACCGTGGGCCCCAGGTGCGCGGTTGATGCCCGAACCGCGGATCGACAGCTTGATGCCGTCGTTGCCCGCAGATTGGGCGAACACCCCAGGCTGGTAGGCGAGCACGTCCTGGTTGCTGGCCACCCGGCCTTGCCCTACGCGCTGCATGTCCACCAGGTTGCTGGCGCCGGGTACTTCGCGCAGGCGTTCGCTGGCTGCCGTCAGTTCGTTCTGCTCCTCATCGGTGATCAGAACCTGGCCCAGCTCGACCGAGGATGCCCCCAAGGCGGGCTGGGCAGCAGTCAAGGCAGCCAGCAGGCCGAGGCAGGACGAGAGGGGTAAATCGGAACGCATTGTACGACTCCAGGCGAAAGGCGAATGGACAACGGCGTTGAGACGAGCGAAATGCTGCCTGGAGCACGAAGAAAGTCAGCAAATCTTGCGCAGCCTTCGTCAGACGGTTTTGTACGAAAGTTCTTTACAAGCCGCAGCAGTGGAGCGGCGTGGCATGCGCTTCGTAAGGTGACTGCAGATCGGCAGCGATGCCCCCCCTTAATCACCTGTGGAGTACAAGCATGACTGACAACGCACGACACCCGCAGCAACCCCCGGTGGACGCCCCGGTTCGCCTGACGCCACGTGAACGGCAAGTGCTGTTGTGGTGTGCCTATGGCAAGAGCTCGTGGGAGATCGGCCGTATCCTTGAGTGCAAGGAATCGACGGTGAACTTTCATGTGTCCAACATCCTGCGCAAATTCGACGTGCCTACCCGGGTGGCTGCGGTAATCAAGGCCATTCGCTACGGCATGCTGGCCGAGCAGTGAGGGGGTAGGGCATGAGCAACGAACCTGTATTGCCACGCTATGCCGATAGCCATGACCCGTTCTGGCCCCGGGTAGACCTGGGCAGGCTACGCGAACGCCTGAACGGGCAGCAGCCCGTCAGTGAGGCCGCGCTGGAAGTGGCTGCACGTTGCGCCGCCATTGATGCTGCACGGGAGTTTGCGCGTTGGCGCGCAATGCTGCGAGAGCGCGGTTACAAGCGCCTTGAAGATGTGACCGGGCACGACCAGGGGCGAGCTTTGCGGGTGTGCTACATCCGTTTTGTCGAAGCTGCGGTCCTGTACAGCCTTGGCTCGGGCGCGTACCTGCCGAAGTCCCGTCGGAGTGCTGCCCATGCCTGAAGAGTCCTTTCTCGACCGCTTTGCCTCGGCGCTGATCGAACTGTTGGGCGTTGATGGCAGTGTGTTGTTCGCTGCTTTGCTAGGGGCTTTGTTGGTGAGTGCTGCGCGTGACCGGTTGATCACCAATGCAACCAGACGCCTGACGCTGGGCAAGAAATTGCTGCTGGTGTTCGTGACCGTGGGGGTGGGGCACCTGTTCGAGCCGCTGGTTTCATCGCTGGCACCCTTGCTGACCCGAGGCATGGCGGCATTCGTGGCCGCCGTGGTGGTCATCCCCATCAGCCTCAAGGTCATGGTCTGGCTGGATACGCTCGACCCACGTGAGCTCATACAGCGCTGGCGCCGCCGAGGTTAGCTGCCGGTGGCCCGATGTAGCTGGCTGCGCAGTTCGCTCAATTGTTGTTCCAGCTGCTGGATACGTTGCTTGTCCTTTATGAGCAACAGGATGGTGTGGCGATCGTCCGGTGAGAGTGCGCGCAGGCGTTCGAGCACGTCGCCCTCCCAGCCGGCTTCACATTCGTGCACGGGGCGCTGTGCCGTTTCACCCAGCAGTAGCCAGTCCAGGGAGCATGCATGCTGCCTGGCAATATCCACGCAAAGTGCGTACGGGATGCTGTCGCGCACCTTCCAGCTACTGAGTGTTTGCGGGCTGATGGAAAGTGCACGGGACAGGTCGGCGTCGGATTGGGAGCAGGTAAGAAGCTTGAGGCGCGTGAGCACCTCGGCAAGTACGTTAGTACTCATAACAAATATCCATGACTGGTTTAATGATATTCCATGGGCTTAAACTACTCGTTATGAATACAGCCCTGCGTTTCAAGGAGCATTTCTGCAATGAGAACCATCAAATTGAACAATACACCCATAGTTGCAGCCAATACTTACACACAGGCCTGCCTGGGCAATGCTAGCAGGTACTTGCCGTGAGTACTTACAAGCTGGTTTGTCCGCATTGCCACAGCCGTATGCGCATACGCACTAGCGAAGGGCGCCATATTTTCCTGCGGATCGCTTATTTGCAATGCACCACCGAGGCGTGTGGCTGGTCAGTGCGGGCCGAATTCGAAATGACCCACGAACTCTCCCCGAGCGGTATGCCCAACCCGGAAGTCTACCTGCCTTCAGCCAATAGTGATTTGCGCAAGGCCGCCCTGCCGGGTACAGGCCAGGGAAGCCCGCTTGGGTGAGGCGCCGTCAGGTACAGGCACTAAAACATGCAGATAAAAAAACACCCCGCCTAGGCGGGGTGTTTTGTTTTGCCGAAACTGCCGGGGCAATCAGCCGATCAGTTGCAAGCCGGCTTGCTGAACCAGTTCCAGCAGTGGCTGCGGGTACACACCCAGCACGAAGGCGAGAATGGCAATGGCCAGCAGCATGACGCCACCGGTGCGCTGCTCCCACTTCAGCGGGGCGTCGTGGCGACGCAGGTTCGGCTCGACCAGGTACAGGGTGACCATGACGCGCAGGTAGTAGTACACGCCGATGGCGCTACCGATCACCAGCGCACCGACCAACCACCACAGGTGCGACTCGACGCCGGTGGCAATGATGTAGAACTTGCCGATGAAACCAGCGGTCAGCGGGATACCCGCCAGCGACAGCATCATCACGGTCAGTACTGCGGTCAGGTACGGGCGACGCCAGAACAGGCCGCGGTACTCGTACAGCGCATCGGCGTCACGGCCGCCGTATGGCGAGGACATCAGGGTGATGACACCGAACGCGCCCAGGCTGGTGATCACGTAGGTGACCAGGTACACACCCATGGCTTCCAGGGCCAGGCCCTTGCTGGCGACCAACGCAATGACCAGGTAACCGAAGTGGGCGATGGACGAGTAACCCAGCAGGCGCTTGAGGTTGCTCTGGGTCAGCGCCAGCAGGTTACCGATCAGGATCGAAGCGACGGCGATGACTGCCAGTACGGTGCTCAGCACGCCGCTGCTGGCAGCAGGGGAGAGCATGAACAGGCGCACCACCACGGCGAATACCGCAACCTTGCTGGCGGTGGCCAGGAACGCGGCGACCGGCGCCGGGGCGCCTTCGTACACGTCCGGGGTCCACAGGTGGAACGGCACCAGCGACAGCTTGAAGGCCAGGCCAACCAGCATCATGCCCAGGCCCAGTTGGGCCACCAGGCTTGGCATGCTGGTGGTTGCCAGTGCCTTGCCGATCTGGTCGAAGCTCAGGCTACCGGCATCGGCGTACAGCAGGGCCATGCCGAACAGCAGGAAGGCGGAACCGGCAGCCGACAGCACCATGTACTTGATGCCGGCTTCCAGTGACCGCTTGTTGAAGAAGGCATACGCCACCAGGCCGTAGACCGGTACCGACAGCAGCTCCAGGCCGATGAACAGGCCGGCCAGGTGGTTGGCGCTGACCAGCACCAGGCCACCCAGGGCCGACATCAGCAGCAGCAGGTACAGTTCTTCACGGTTGCCTGGGAAGCCCTTGGACCCTTCGCCAAGGTAGGCGTGGGCCAGGGTGACGCAAGCCAGCGTCGCCACCAGGATGATCGCCATGTACAGGCAGGCGAACTTGTCGATGGTGATCAGCGGGGTGACCGCCAGTGGCGCAACCTTCAGCGCCGGCAGGATCGACAGCAGGGCCAGGTTAAGGCCCACGGTGGACAGCAGGAAGGTCTGCGAGTGGTTGCGCTTCCAGGCGATCGCCAGCATCACCACCACCGTGGTGATGGTGGTGATCAGCATCGGCGCCAATGCGATGAAGTGTTGAGTGGTGAATTCCATAGCGCTCTTACCGGGCCGAAGCGAGTTGAGTGAAAGCGGAACCGAGCCACTGCTGCACACCACTCATGGTGGCTGCAGAGGTGTCGAGGAACGGCTGCGGATACACGCCCAGCAGGATCAGCAATACCGCCAGGCCCAACACCATGACCAGCTCGCGACCGTCCATGCCGGCCAGCACGGTATCGCTCTTGGCCGGGCCGAAGTAGGCGCGGTGGATCATGATCAGCGAGTACACCGAACCGAAGACCAGGCCGGTGGTGGCGATGACGGTGATCCACGGCACATGCACGAAGCTGCCGATCAGGATCAGGAACTCGCCGACGAAGTTGCCGGTACCTGGCAGGCCCAGCGATGCCGCCGCGAAGAACAGGCTGATGGCCGGCAGGTAGGCAATACGATGCCACAGGCCGCCCATCTGGCGCATGTCACGGGTGTGCAGGCGCTCGTACAGCTGGCCAGACAGGATGAACAGTGCGGCGGCCGACAGGCCATGGGCCAGCATCTGGATCACCGCGCCTTGCAGGGCCTGCTGGCTGCCGGAGTAGATGCCGATCAGCACGAAGCCCATGTGCGAGACGCTGGAGAAGGCGATCAGGCGCTTGATGTCGGTTTGGGCAAAGGCCAGGAAGGCACCGTAGAAGATACCGATCAGGCCCAGGGTCATGGCGATGGGCGCGAACTCTGCCGAGGCGTTCGGGAACAGCGGCAGTGCAAAGCGCAGCAGGCCGTAGGCCGCAGTCTTCAGCAAGATACCGGCCAGGTCCACGGAGCCTGCGGTCGGTGCCTGGGCGTGAGCGTCAGGCAGCCAGGAGTGGAACGGCACCACTGGCAGCTTCACCGCGAAGGCGATGAAAAAGCCCAGCATCAGCACGTACTCGACACCGGCTGGCAACTCGGCCTTGAGCAGGTCGCTGTAGTTGAAGGTGAGCACGCCGGTGGTGTTGTAGTTGACCAGCACCAGGCCCAGGATCGCCACCAGCATGATCAGGCCGCTGGCCTGGGTGAAGATGAAGAACTTGGTCGCCGCGTAGATCCGGGTTTTCTTGCCGTCTGCCGAGCTGTGACCCCAGAGCGCGATGAGGAAGTACATCGGCACCAGCATCATTTCCCAGAAGAAGAAGAACAGGAACAGGTCCAGGGCCAGGAAAACACCGACCACGCCGCCGAGGATCCACATCAGGTTGAGGTGGAAGAAGCCGACGTGACGCTGGATCTCTTTCCAGGAGCACAGTACCGACAGCACACCGAGCAGGCCGGTGAGCAGGATCATCAGCAGCGACAGGCCGTCGAGGGCCAGGTGGATGCTGATGCCGAAGCGCTGGATCCACTGGACTTTGTATTCCAGGGCCCAGGCAGGCTCGGCGCCCGGAGCGGGGGCGAGGGTGTAGTCGCCGGTGCCCCACAGCCAGAGGCCGATGCCGAGCAGCAGGGACATGGTCAGCAGCGCGATCCAGCGCGGCAGGGTGGCGCCGAAGCGCTCACCCAGCCAGCACAGGAAGCCGCCGATGAAGGGGATCAGGATCAGCCAAGGCAAAATCATGACGGGTTGGTTTCCTTTGGCAAAGTCGCAAGATTCATAGTCATACCGCAGCCACTACCACAGCGCCGAGCACCAGCACGGCACCCACGGCGATAGAGGCGGTGTACCAGCGCAGTTGGCCCGTCTCGGTCTTGCTCATGGCGACGTGGCCGCCACGCGCCATCCGAGGAATCAGGCCGATGCTGCGGTCAACCGGGTCCTTGCGCAGGATGTGGCTGATCAGCAGGTACGGTTTGACGAAGAGCTTGTCGTAGATCCAGTCGAAGCCCCAGGCGGCGAACCACCAGGCCGACAGGACGCGGCCGATGCCGCTGTTGGCAACTGCGCTGACGAAGGTGCGCTTGCCCAGGAACAGCAGGGCGGACAGCAGGATACCGGCGATGGCGATGGCACCGGAGGTGATCTCCAACGCGTGCTTGGCTTCGCCACCGGCATGGCCGGCGCTTTCAGGCAGCACGCCTGCCAGCGGCGGGTGAATCCAGGCACCGACGGCGGTCGACAGCACGATCAGCACACCCAGCGGCAGCCAGTGGCTGATGCCGTGGCCGGCGTGGGCTTCGGTCTTGGCTTCGCCGTGGAAGGCGATGAAGATCAGGCGGAAGGTGTACAGCGAGGTCATGAACGCACCCACCAGGCCAGCGTACAGCAGGCCGGTGTTACCGCTGGCGAAGGCTTCCCAGAGGATCTCGTCCTTGGAGTAGAAGCCCACGGTCACGATTGGCAGTGCCGCCAGGGCAGCGCCACCGACCACGAAGCTGGCGTAAGCCAGTGGTAGCTTCTTCCACAGGCCGCCCATCTTGAAGATGTTTTGCTCGTGGTGGCAGGCAACGATCACCGCGCCGGAGGCAAGGAACAGCAGGGCCTTGAAGAAGGCGTGGGTCATCAGGTGGAAGATCGCCGCGTCCCAGGCACCGACGCCCAAGGCCAGGAACATGTAGCCGATCTGGCTCATGGTCGAGTAGGCGAGGATACGCTTGATGTCGGTCTGTACCAGTGCGGCGAAGCCGGCCAGCACCAGGGTCACACCGCCGACAACGCCTACCAGGTGCAGGATGTCCGGCGCCAGCAGGAACAGGCCATTGGTACGGGCGATCAGGTACACGCCCGCGGTCACCATGGTCGCGGCGTGGATCAGTGCCGAAACCGGGGTCGGGCCTGCCATTGCGTCGGCGAGCCAGGTCTGCAGTGGCAGCTGGGCCGATTTACCGACCGCACCACCCAGCAGCATCAGGGTTGCCAACACCATCCAGGTGTCGCCCGCCTGGAACTTCTGCGGTGCCAGCACCAGCAGTTCCTGCACGTTCAGGGTACCCAGCTGGGCGAACAGGATGAACAGGCCGATGGCCATGAACACGTCGCCGATACGGGTGACGATGAAGGCCTTGAGTGCCGCGTTACCGTTGTTGCGGTTGCTGTAGTAGAAACCGATCAACAGGTACGAGCACAGGCCCACGCCTTCCCAGCCGAAGTAGATGAACAGCAGGTTATCGCCCAGGATCAGGAACAGCATGCTGGCGATGAACAGGTTGGTGTACGAGAAGAAGCGCGAGTAGCCGGCTTCGCCACGCATGTACCAAGAGGCGAACAGGTGGATCAGGAAGCCCACGCCAGTGACCACGCCCAGCATGGTGACCGACAGGCCGTCCAGGTACAGGGTGAAGTTCGGCGCAAAGCCGTCCACCGACATCCACTGCCACAGCAGCTGGCTGTACGCGCCGCCTTCAGGCGGGGCGACGTTGAATTGCCAGATGACATAGGCGGCGGTGGCGGCCGAAAGGCCCACCGAGCCGACGCCGATCAGGGCGGACAGGTTCTCCGAGAACCGACCGCGCGAGAACGACAGCAGCAGGAAGCCGACGAGGGGGAAGACGAAAGTCAGGAAGAGAAGGTTCATCCGCGCATCTCACTGGCAGCATCGATGTCGAGAGTGTGGAAGCGGCGATACAGTTGCAGCAGGATGGCCAAGCCAATACTGGCCTCGGCGGCTGCCAGGCTGATCACCAGAATGAACATCACCTGGCCGTCGGGCTGGACCCAACGGGCACCGGCGACGACGAACGCCAGGGCAGAGGCGTTCATCATGACTTCCAGGCTCATGAGCACGAAGAGGATGTTGCGGCGGACCATCAGGCCAACCAGACCTAAGCAGAACAGGATGCCGGCGACTGCCAGACCGTGCTCGAGAGGGATAGCACCCATGATTTACTCCTTCGCCTCGTTGCGGCCCAGGTGGAAGGCGGTGACGGCTGCAGCCAGCAGCAGCATCGAAGCCAGTTCGACCACCAGCAGGTAAGGGCCGAACAGGCTGATACCCACTGCTTTCGGGCCCACGGTGGTACCACTGATGCCAGCGCCGCTCGGGGTGACGAACAGCACGTACAGCAGCTCTGCCAGCAGCAGGGCGCCGAGGATCACTGGCCCGACCCAGATGCCGGGCTTGAGCCAGCCCCGTTCCTGGGCGACCGAAGCCGGCCCCAGGTTGAGCATCATCACCACGAACACGAACAGCACCATGATGGCGCCGGCGTAGGCGATCACTTCCAGGGCGCCGGCGAACGGCGCACCCAGGGAGAAGAAGATCATGGCCACGGAAATCAGCGAAATGATCAGGTAAAGCAAGGCGTGCACGGGGTTGGTACCGGTCACCACCCGAAGGGTGGAGACCACGGCGATCCCGGATGCGAAGTAGAAAGCGAATTCCATCTTTCTGTCCTTATGGGAGCAAGCTCTTCACGTTGATCGGCTCGGCTTCGTTCTGCGCAGCGCCTTTCGGCTTGCCAGCGATGGCCATACCCGCAACACGGTAGAAGTTGTAGTCAGGGTTTTTGCCGGGGCCGGAGATCAGCAGATCTTCTTTCTCGTACACCAGGTCCTGACGCTTGAACTCGGCCATTTCGAAATCCGGCGTCAGCTGGATCGCAGTGGTCGGGCACGCTTCTTCACACAGGCCGCAGAAAATGCAACGCGAGAAGTTGATGCGGAAGAATTCCGGGTACCAACGGCCGTCCTCGGTCTCGGCTTTCTGCAGCGAGATGCAGCCAACCGGGCAGGCCACCGCGCAGAGGTTGCACGCTACGCAGCGCTCCTCGCCATCGGGGTCGCGGGTGAGGACGATGCGGCCGCGGTAGCGCGGCGGCAGGTACACGGGTTCTTCGGGGTATTGCAGGGTGTCGCGCTTGCGGAACCCGTGGGAGAACACCATGGCCAGGCTGCGCAGCTGTGTGCCGGTGCCCTTAACGATGTCGCCGATATACTTGAACATGGGTCAAATCCTCACTGGGCCGCGACGGCTGGCGTGTTGTAGAGCACGATCGCAGCGGTCACCAGCAAATTGATCAGGGTCAGCGGCAGGCAGAACTTCCAGCTGAAGTCCATCACCTGGTCATAGCGTGGGCGCGGGATCGAGGCGCGCAGCAGGATGAACAGCATGATGAAGAACGCGGTCTTCAGCGCGAACCACAGGAACGACAGTTGCGGCAGGATGCCGAACGGGCCGTGCCAGCCGCCGAAGAACAGGGTTACCAGCAGCGCCGAGATGAGGATGATGCCGATGTACTCACCGACGAAGAACATGCCCCATTTCATGCCGGCATACTCGATGTGGTAACCGTCGGCCAGTTCCTGTTCTGCTTCTGGCTGGTCGAACGGGTGACGGTGGGTCACGGCGACGCCAGCGATGAAGAAGGTGCAGAAGCCGAAGAACTGCGGAATGATGAACCACAGGTTCTGGGCCTGGTATTCAACGATGTCGCGCATGTTGAACGAGCCCACCTGCACCACCACGCCCATCAGCGCCAGGCCCAGGAACACTTCGTACGACACGGTCTGTGCCGAAGCACGCAAGCTGCCCAGCAGGGCGTACTTGTTGTTCGACGACCAGCCGGCGAACAGCACCGCGTAGACCGACAGGCCGGCCATGGCGAAGAAGAACAGCAGGCCGATGTTCAGGTCGGCAACGCCCCAGGTCGGGGTGATCGGGATGACCACGAAGGCAATGAGCAGGGCGCTCATGGCCACGACCGGTGCCAGGGTGAAGATGACGCGGTCGACGAAAGGTGGGTTCCAGTCTTCCTTGAAGAACATCTTCAGCATGTCGGCTGCGATCTGGAACATACCGAACGGGCCTACGCGGTTCGGGCCGTAACGGTCCTGCCACCAGCCCAGCAGGCGGCGCTCGACGAAGCTGAGCAGCGCGCCGCAGACCACTACCGCCAGCAGGACCACGATGGCCCGCAGCACGGTGAGGATCACGTCGATTACTTCGGGGGTGAACCAGCTCATTGTGCTGCCTCCTGCAGACCTTCGACGGATGCACCGAAGATGGCAGGCGGAATGCCGGCCAGGCCTTTCGGCAACGCGACCAGGCCTGCGCCCAGCTCTTCATTGATGCGCAGCGGCAGGCGCAGGGCCACACCGGCCACGTTCAGGCTCAGCAGGGCACCGTCGTTGACGCCCAGGCGGTCGGCTTCGGACTTGGCCAGGGCCACGTAGGCTGCCGGGATGCGCTCTTGCACCGGGGCGGCGCGCGAGGAGCTTTCTTCGCTGCCGAACAGGTGGAAGAACGGCACAGCGGTCCAGGTACCACGGGCCGGGTTGAAGGCCCCCGGAATGGCGGTGAACCAGCTCAGGCGGTCGCCTTGCGACTCGATCAGGCGCACGCCCGGGTCACCGGCACGCAGGTGGCCACCGACTTCATCCTGAAACTTGTTCCAGGCTTGCGGCGAGTTCCAGCCCGGGGACCAGGCGAACGGCACCTGTTGGCGCGGTTCGGCGGAGCCCGAGTAGCCTTCCATGGAGAAGGCGAACGCGGTGTCCTTGTCTTGCGGGGTGCGCGGTTCGTGCACGCTGATGTTGGCGCGCATGGCGGTGCGGCCAGAGTAGCGCAGCGGCTCACGGGCCAGCTTCATGCCCTTGATGCGGAACGCGGCGCTTGGGGCGGCGTTGACGATGCCGGCCAGTTGCGGGGCAGCTTCGGCGCAGGCACTGGTGACGTGGTCCAGTTGGGTCCAGTCGACCGGCTTGTTCAGCAGGGTGGCACGCAGGGCGTGCATCCAGCGCCAGCCTTCGTGGATCTGGATGCTGCTGTCCAGGTATTGCGGGTCGAACACCTGGAAGAAGCGCTGGGCACGGCCTTCCTGGCTGACCAGGGTGCCGTCGCCTTCGGCGAACGAGGCAGCCGGCAGCACCAGGTGGGCGCGGTCGACCGTCGGGGTTTTCGAGTGGTCGGCAACGATCACCACCTTGGCCGCAGCCAGGGCTGCGTCGACCTTGGCGGCCGGTACGCGGGCGTACAGGTCGTTTTCCAGCACGACAATGGCGTCGGCCTTGCCGCTGATGACGGCGTCCAGCGCAGCATCGACGGACTCGCCACCGAGCATGGCCAGGCCGATGCTGTTGGCTTCAGGCACCACCAGGCTCAGCGAGCCGTTCTTCTCGCGCAGCTTCAGGGCCTTGGCGATGTTGGCGGCAGCTTCGATCAGCGCCGGGTCGGCCAGGGACGTACCGGCGACCACCAGTGGGCGCTTGGCAGCGACCAGGGCGTCGGCGATGCGCTGGGCCAGGGCCTTGGCTTCGTCGTCCAGGCCAGCAACGGCAGGTGCGCTCGGGTCGATGGCGTGGGCCACGGCGAAGCCGATGCGGGCCAGGTCGGCCGGGGCGGCGTGTACGCACTCTTCGGCAACGTCGTCCAGCTTGGTTTCAGCCAGGGAGGCGATGAACAGTGGGTACAGCGCGTGCTGGCCAATGTTCTTCACGGCGGCGTCGAGCCACGGCTGCACTTTCATGGCTTCGGCCATGGCCTCGGCCTTGCCTTTGGTGGCCTGGCGCACGGACAGGGCAACGCGGGCAGCGGTCTGGGTCAGGTCTTCACCGAGCACGAACACCGCGTCGTGGTCTTCGATGTCGCGCAGGGTCGGCACTGGCAGCGGGCTGTTGTTCAGCACGTTCAGGGCCAGGCGCACGCGGGCCAGCTCGCCGGCTTCCATACCCGAGTAGAAGTAGTCGGCGCCGACCAGCTCACGCAGGCCGTAGTTGCTTTCCAGGCTGGCGCGTGGCGAGCCGATGCCGACGATGGTGCGGCCGCGCAGCAGGTCGGCGGCTTTGTCCAGGGCAGCGTCAAGGCCCAGCTTGGTGCCGTCGGCCAGTTGCGGCTGGCGTGGGCGGTCCTTGCGGTTGACGTAGCCGTAACCGAAGCGGCCACGGTCGCACAGGAAGTACTGGTTGACCGAACCGTTGAAGCGGTTTTCGATGCGGCGCAGTTCGCCGTAACGCTCACCCGGGCTGATGTTGCAGCCGCTGGAGCAGCCGTGGCAGATGCTCGGGGCGAACTGCATGTCCCACTTGCGGTTGTAGCGCTCGGAGTGGGTCTTGTCGGTGAACACGCCGGTCGGGCAGACCTCGGTCAGGTTGCCGGAGAATTCGCTTTCCAGCACGCCGTCTTCGACGCGGCCGAAGTACACGTTGTCGTGGGCGCCGTAAACGCCCAGGTCGGTACCACCGGCGTAGTCCTTGTAGTAGCGCACGCAGCGGTAGCAGGCGATGCAGCGGTTCATCTCATGGGCGATGAACGGGCCGAGGTCCTGGTTCTGGTGGGTACGCTTGGTGAAACGGTAGCGGCGCTCGTTGTGGCCGGTCATTACCGTCATGTCCTGCAGGTGGCAGTGACCGCCTTCCTCGCACACCGGGCAGTCGTGCGGGTGGTTGGTCATCAGCCATTCGACGACGCTGGCGCGAAACGCCTTGGACTCTTCATCGTCGATGGAGATCCAGGTGCCGTCGGAGGCAGGGGTCATGCAGGACATGACGATACGACCGCGGGTGTCGTTCTCGTCGGTGTACTGCTTGACCGCGCACTGCCGGCAGGCGCCAACGCTACCAAGCGCCGGGTGCCAGCAGAAATAAGGGATGTCGAGGCCGAGCGACAGACAGGCCTGTAACAGGTTGTCTGCACCGTTGACTTCGAGCGCTTTGCCGTCTACGTGGATAGTGGCCATTGTTCAAAGTTCTTCGTTGGCCCGCGTTAGCGGGCGTGGCTAATGGAAATCGGTGAGCTTGCGGCACGCCACGATTTCTCGGGCCTGCCGACAAGCTGGCGAGTGGCACGGACCACCCGCCTCAATCATCTTGTTATGCGCCGACCACGCTCGGCCCAGCCTGGATTGGCTTGGCCAGGTTGGGGCGCAGGGCATCGCCAGCAGTAGCTGGAGCGACACCGGCCTCGAACTCGGACCGGAAGTATTTGATGGCACTGCCCAGCGGCTCGACGGCACCGGGTGCGTGAGCACAGAAGGTACGGCCAGGGCCGAGGAAGTTGACCAGGCCCAGCAGCGTCTCGATGTCTTCGGCGCGGCCCTGGCCTTTCTCCAGTGCGCGCAGCATCTTTACGCTCCACGGCAGGCCGTCACGGCAGGGGGTGCACCAGCCGCACGACTCGCGGGCGAAGAACTCTTCCATGTTGCGCAGCAGCGACACCATGTTGATGCTGTCGTCCACCGCCATGGCCAGACCGGTACCCATACGGGTGCCGACCTTGGCGATGCCACCGGCGTACATCTGCGCGTCGAGGTGCTCGGGCAGCAGGAAGCCGGTACCGGCGCCGCCTGGCTGCCAGCACTTGAGCTTGAAGCCGTCGCGCATGCCACCGGCGTAGTCTTCGAACAGCTCGCGGGCGGTGACGCCGAACGGCAGTTCCCACAGGCCAGGGTTTTTCACCTTGCCGGAGAAGCCCATCAGCTTGGTGCCGTGGTCTTCGCTGCCTTCACGGGCCAGCGACTTGTACCAGTCGTTGCCGTTGGCGACGATGGCCGGCACGTTGCACAGGGTTTCGACGTTGTTCACGCACGTCGGCTTGCCCCACACGCCCACGGCGGCAGGGAAGGGCGGCTTGGAGCGCGGGTTGGCGCGGCGGCCTTCCAGCGAGTTGATCAGGGCGGTTTCTTCGCCGCAGATGTAGCGGCCGGCACCGGTGTGCACGAACAGCTCGAAATCGAAACCGCTGCCCAGGATGTTCTTGCCTAGCAGGCCTGCAGCCTTGGCTTCATCGATGGCGCGGTTGAGGTTTTTCGCTGCGGTGGTGTACTCGCCACGCAGGAAGATGTAGCCGCGGTAGGCCTTCAGGGCGCGGGCGCTGATCAGCATGCCCTCGACCAGCAGATGGGGCTGTTGCTCCATCAGCATGCGGTCCTTCCAGGTGTTCGGCTCCATTTCGTCCGCGTTGCACAGCAGGTAGCGGATGTTCATGGACTCGTCTTTGGGCATCAGGCCCCACTTCACGCCAGTGGGGAAGCCTGCACCACCACGGCCCTTGAGGCCGGAGTCCTTGACGCTTTGCACGATGTCGTCGGCCGACATCTGCGCCAGCGCTTTGCGCGCTGCGGCATAACCGTTCTTGGACTCGTACTCGGCCAGCCATACCGGTTCGCCGTCGTCACGCAGGCGCCAGGTCAGCGGGTGGGTTTCGGCGGTACGCGCAATGCGGTTGGCCGGGCCGAAGGAAGTCATGGTCATACGTAACCCTCCAGCAGTTTGGTAACGCCAGCCGGCTGTACGTCGCCAAAGGTGTCGTCGTCGATCATCAGTGCCGGGGCCTTGTCGCAGTTGCCCAGGCAGCATACGGGCAGCAGGGTGAAGCGGCCGTCGGCGGTGGTCTGGCCAAGGCCGATGCCCAGCTCGCTCTGGATCTGGCTGACCACGGACTCATGGCCGCCGATGTAGCAGACCATGCTGTCGCACACGCGGATGATGTGGCGGCCGACCGGCTGACGGAAGATCTGGCTGTAGAAGGTGGCGACACCCTCGACGTCGCTGGCCGGGATGCCCAGCACTTCGCCGATGGCGTGGATGGCGCCGTCCGGCACCCAGCCACGTTCCTTCTGGACGATCTTCAGGGCTTCGATGGACGCCGCGCGCGGGTCCTCGTAGTGATGCATTTCGTGCTCGATGGCCGAGCGCTCGGTTTCGCTCAGGGCGAAACGGTCTGTCTGGATAAGCGTGCTGTTCATGCTTAGCGGTCCACGTCAGCCATAACGAAGTCGATACTGCCCAGGTACGCGATGAGGTCGGCGACCATGCTGCCTTTGATCACCGAAGGGATCTGCTGCAGGTGCGGGTAGCTCGGGGTACGGATCCGGGTGCGGTAGCTCATGGTGCCGCCATCGCTCGTCAGGTAGTAACTGTTGATGCCCTTGGTCGCCTCGATCATCTGGAACGACTCGTTGGCCGGCATGACCGGGCCCCACGAGACTTGCAGGAAGTGCGTGATGAGGGTTTCGATGTGCTGCAGGGTGCGCTCTTTCGGCGGCGGCGTGGTCAGCGGGTGATCCGCCTTGTACGGGCCTTCCGGCATGTTGCGCAGGCACTGGTCGATGATGCGGATACTCTGGCGCATCTCCTCGACACGGACCATGCAGCGATCGTAGGCATCGCCGTTGTGGGCCAGCGGTACTTCGAACTCGAAGTTCTCGTAGCCGGAGTAAGGGCGGGCTTTACGCAGGTCGAAGTCGCAACCGGTGGCACGCAGGCCGGCACCGGTGGTACCCCAGGCCAGGGCTTCCTTGGTGTTGTACGCGGCAACGCCGATGGTACGGCCCTTGAGGATGCTGTTCTGCAGGGCAGCCTTTTCGTACTCGTCGAGGCGCTTGGGCAGCCATTCGACGAAGTCCTTGACCAGCTTGTCCCAACCGCGCGGCAGGTCGTGGGCGACGCCACCGATACGGTACCAGGCCGGGTGCAGGCGGAAACCGGTGATCGCTTCGATCACGGTGTAGGCGCGCTGGCGGTCGGTGAAGGTGAAGAACACCGGGGTCATGGCGCCGACGTCCTGGATGTAGGTACCCAGGAACAGCAGGTGGCTGGTGATGCGGAAGAACTCGGCGAGCATGATGCGAATCACGTCGACTTTCTGCGGCACCTTGATACCGGCCAGCTTCTCGACCGCGAGCACGTACGGCAGGTTGTTCATCACCCCGCCGAGGTAGTCGATACGGTCGGTGTAGGGGATGAAGCTGTGCCAGGACTGGCGCTCGGCCATTTTTTCGGCACCACGGTGGTGGTAGCCGATGTCCGGTACGCAGTCGACGATCTCTTCACCGTCCAGCTGCAGGACAATACGGAACGCACCGTGCGCCGAAGGGTGGTTGGGGCCGAGGTTGAGGAACATGTAGTCCTCGTTGGCGCCCTGACGCTTCATGCCCCAGGCTTCCGGGTTGAAGCGTGCCGATTCCTCTTCAAGCTGCTGCTTGGCGAGGGTCAGGCTGTAGGGGTCGAACTCGGTGGCACGGGCCGGGTAGTCCTTGCGCAGCGGGTGGCCTTCCCAGGTGGGCGGCATCATGATGCGGCTGAGGTGCGGGTGGCCGGCGAAGTCGATGCCGAACATGTCCCAGACTTCACGCTCGTACCAGTTGGCGTTTGGCCAGATACCGGTCACGGTCGGCAGGTTCAGGTCGCCTTCGCTCAGCGACACCTTGATCATCACGTCGCTGTTACGCTCGACCGACAGCAGGTGGTAGAACACGCTGAAGTCGGCAGCTGGCAGGCCACGGCGCTGAGTGCGCAGACGTTCGTCGACGCCGTGCAGGTCGTACAGCATGCTGTACGGCTTGGCCACGCCACGCAGGAAGCTGAGCACCTCTTTGAGTTGGGCGCGCTTGACCCACAGCACGGGCATGCCGGTGCGGGTTTCCTGGGCGACGAATGCTTCGGCGCCAAAACGGTTGTTCAGTTCGACGACCACATCCTGGTCGTCAGCCTTGTAGGGCGGAATGAAAATAGCGTTGTCCGCTGTCATGGTCTCGGTCGCTTTGGGTCAACGTTAAGAATGAAGCCAGGCCGCCGGCTCCTTCGGGAGCGGGCGGCAGGTCGCTGGATCAGACTTCGTCGGGGCTGCGCAGGTTGGTTACTGCAATGCGCTGCTCACGACGCAGGTCTTTCTGGGCTGGCATCTCGGCACGGTAAATACCTTGATCACCAACAACCCAGGAAAGCGGGCGTCGTTCTTGGCCGATCGACTCCTGCAACAGCATCAAGCCTTGCAGGAAAGCCTCAGGGCGTGGCGGGCAGCCAGGCACATAGACGTCCACGGGGAGGAACTTGTCGACCCCCTGAACGACCGAGTAAATGTCGTACATGCCACCGGAGTTGGCGCACGACCCCATGGAGATGACCCACTTGGGCTCGAGCATCTGCTCGTACAGGCGCTGGATGATCGGCGCCATTTTGACGAAGCAGGTACCGGCGATGACCATGAAGTCGGCCTGACGCGGCGATGCCCGGATGACTTCGGCGCCGAAGCGGGCGATGTCGTGGGGTGCCGTGAAGGCCGTGGTCATTTCCACGTAGCAGCAGGACAGGCCGAAGTTGTACGGCCAGAGGGAGTTCTTGCGACCCCAGTTGACCGCGCCACGCAGCACATCTTCAAGTTTGCCCATGAAGATGTTCTTGTGGACCTGGTCCTCCAGCAGTTGGTCGGTGACGGTTTCCCGTTCACCTACCGGGTACTGCTCGTTGGGCGCATCCGGATCGATTCTGGTGAGATTGTATTGCATTGCCAAAGCCTCATTGTTTCAGCTTCGCTTGCCGCTTGCGGCGACCTTCGGGAGCCCAATCAAGAGCACCGACGCGCCATAGGTAGACAAGACCTGCCAACAGAATTGCTATGAAAACGAGAGCTTCGACGAACCCGGTCCAGCCGCTTTCGCGGACGGACACAGACCATGCAAAGAGAAAGAGGGCTTCGATATCGAAGATCACGAACAGCATCGCGACCAGATAGAATTTGGCGGACAGGCGCAGGCGGGCGCTGCCGACGGGCAGCATGCCGGATTCGAAGGGTTCGTTCTTGGCGCGGCCCCAGGCCTTGCTACCGAGCAGGCTGGACAGGCCGAGCATGAAGGCACACAGGCCGACGACACCCAGGAGGAAGATGGCAAAGCCCCAGTTGTGGGCGATGAGTCCTGCCGAATCGGACATGCTAGAGATCCTTATACAGAGACCCAGCTCTGCAGTCTGAAATAAGTAAAGCGGCGACGTGGTGTCGCAGGTGCAGTGACCAAATGTCGCAGCTGAATCAATCGCGCTGATTTTATGGGTAAACCCGGTGCAAGTAAAATTTCCGTTGCAAATTTATTCGTAGGATTTAGAACAAAACTCGCTCCTAACTGGCTGAAAGCCTTGAAATTCGGGCATTGCGTGCTGTTTTGTTAATTATGTTTCTTGCGAGTGGTAACGAATTACAAGATTAGTAATGATAATTAATATCATCTAGGCTGAGCCGCATTACTTTAATGAGATTGAACCTTGTTAAGTTCATGTACCCATGCCCCCGCTTGCAATTCCACTCGGCGCTCGTTCTATCAGCCTCTGACACCGCTTGCACCGCTCTGGGTCAATGTTTTTGCGAATGCCCCGGGCTGCGCTGAAGCAGCGATTGCCCACTGGCCGAGCCAATGGGCCACGATGATCAGGTACTGCGCCGCAGTGAACGGGCTGACGAAACGGTCGAGGCCGATGAGGCTGTCGGAAAACACGAACAGGCAGGCGCCGAGGGCCGCCAGGCCGCCGCAGGCCAGCGCGCGCCAGAGCATGGCGCTGATTGCCAGGGCATACACGGCGACCGGGATTAGCAATGGGCCGAGGCCGTGGTTGGCGAGTACGCCGAACAGGGTGATGCCGGTGAGGGCGCTAAACAGGAATGCGGGTAGGGCGGGGCGCAAGGTTTGGCCGCAATATGCGCGCAGGTAGGCCAGGTGGGCACAAAGGAATGCGACCAGGCCGAACACGAACAGGTCGGCGGGGATGGCCAGCAGGATGTCACCGAGTACCGAGAAGGCCAGGCCGAAAGTGATCCAGCGGCAATAAGGTGTGGCGGGAGCGCTACGCAGCCAGGCGATCAGGGCCAGTACCGGGATCGGTTTGGCGAGCAGGGCGAGCAGGGTGTTGTCGCTGGCCAGTGCACATATATAGAAGGCGGCGGCGGCCAGGGCGATTGTGGTCAGGTGGCTTGGACGGGGCATGGGCGGTCCTTGCGGCTGGGCTGCCACAAGCATAGACCTGATCCCGGGTTTTGCTTTGGCCTGTACCGGCCCTTTCGCGGGCATGCCCGCTGCCACAGGATCACCGCAGTCTTCAGGAATTGCACAGTACTTGTGGGGGCGGGCGTGCCCGCGAAGAGGCCCGCTCAGGCAGTCGAGAATTATGAGGGGATTGAACAATGACCACAGAAGACACCCAATTCACCGTCGGCAAAACCACCTTCTACCAAGGCAAAAACGGCACCCACCCACTGTTTCGCATCGAGCCAGGCATTCCCTGCCGCGACGCCCGCGAGCAATCTTCGGAACTGATGGGCTATGTGCGCGAACTGACCATCACCGGCCTGATGGAAGAGAAGTCGATGATGATCTGGGCTGCCCACTACCTGAGTGCGATGACCCAGGTGCTGATCGTAGCTACTGCGATCGCTGGTCATCTGGTCAGGGCGTTGATGTCGGTACGGGCTAGAATGACGGTCAGTACAGCCATTGCGCCAACTCGGATAAATTGTGTGGCGGTTGTATGTTTTCGTTACTCAAGAAATGCCCAGGCTTAACCAAGCCTGGGCATCCAAAGTGCCCAGCGGATCAGGCTAACTGCGCGTGTTCAGTCGAATACTGTTGACATCGTCACCAACGACCAATCCTTTTGATGCGTCGGCGCGTTTTCGAGACTCTCCTAGGTTCTGCCGTCACAGAGTGTGAAAGGCAGCGTCACGCTACGCCGAATTCTAACATAGCGAATCCCCATCGAGTAGATACCTCAGCAGTGTGCCCTCCTGTTTTCTCTGGAAATTATTAAGCTCTTCATAGGGGTCTGAATAGGCACCGGGATTTTTATTGAATCGTTTGATCACTTTCTCGTAAGAGTGGTCGCCCAATAACTCATCTATCTGCCAGGAGCCCGGTCGAGGCTTGAAGGTGACGGGTTTGAACCGATTAAACGAGCGAGGTATCGCAATACCATTCGAATCGAACATAGGCAGCCCATTGATGTCGCGTGCCCATTCGATCTTGCGCGGTCGCCAGGCTTGAAGCAATTCTGCTTTGCCGGTCTCGTTGCCGAGTAACTGATAAATGCTTGGGTCGTCGAAATATTGGGCTGGATTTGTGAGGATCTCGCCCAGCGCTAGGCTGAGATGCATTTTTCCTTGATAGCCCTTCACTTCCTTTTTGGTCAAGCGGGCTAAATCCTTCGCAAACGAGTCGCCGAAGCTATTGTGATGAGACGCGCTATGACAGGAGTGCATCTTTATTTTGCCATAGTCGTCAATATTTACGCCTTTCTTCGCGAGATACTCAAGGAACTCACCGGCGCTCAAGTTTCCTTCGCTGGTCGCAACTTGGCCTAACGCTCTCCCTGCCTCATCAGCTACCCCGTGCACTTGAATTACCAAGCGCTTGACACCTTTATGGGTGTCTTCCCATAAGCGTAAACTGTCGTCAATGTAGCGATAGCCGCCAACTCCGGCCATTGTCTTGTTTAGTACTATGCGCGTTCGGATCATCCCTTTCGAGGCGGCGCCGGTAAGCCTGGTGACGCCGCTAAGGCCGGCAGCCAAACTGCCCATGCCGGTACCGAACGACAGCACATTTAGTGCCGACGCAAGTTCAGGGTCGCTGTCTTCTACTAGCACGGACGCTAGCTCCAGCCCACCAGCAACGACACCCAGCATTGCGGCGAGCGCACCCCCGCCGATAGGCGCAGTGATGATGCTACCCACGGCGACGAAAATCCGAAATTCCTTTGTGGTCATGATTGGAGGCGCGACCACTGCGCTAAGGTGTGAGACCCGCATGTGCCCGCTTGGATCATGGTAGTTAATCGGGTCTCCTGCACAGAAAGCATACGTGGCAGGCCCTCCGAATCCGAAGGGGCTTGCATCATCAGGGCTGCAGAAGGTCATTAGGCTGGGGTCATAGGCGCGGTAGCTTCCCAGATAATAAAATGCTCGCGGGTATATGACTTCACCTTTAAAACCTAACCAATCGGTCCATTCAAGGTCGACATTACGGTGGCCATAGGGCGAGTAATTGTGCCATGCGCCCAGTTTGCCGTCAGTCTTGACGGTTGCGAAAATAGTCCCGCTGGCATCACGCAATTCAAAAGACACGAGTGCAGATTTCTTATCATCTTTGTCGAAAGAGATCGTCTGGCGTAAGGAGCACCCCACGCTCTCATTGATGATGATATCAGTCTTCGCCAACGTTCCGTTCCAAAAACGGCCATTGGTTGTTTTCTGGCTCCGCGCATAAACCCTGTCGCCGCGATAATGCAGCTGAAAGCCCCGGGGAGCGTCATTGCCCCCCGATGTGAACAAGGCGCGGACACGCCCAGTAGAGTCATAGGTGAAATGAAGTTCAGGGTGCTTCGGGCCATAGCTCACCGGCCAGATGATATGCGAAACGCGGCCGTCGTCGGAGTAGGAGATATTCTCGCTGATGCGACCATTTTTATTTTGAAGTTTGGAACCTCGGAACTCCAAGAGCAGGCCCGGTATGTCCGTAGAGAACTTGCGTGGATGCATCCCGGGTTTTTTCGCATCGTTGGTATCGTTAAAGCCATAGGTGGTCATATTGCCAATCGCGTCATACCCATAGGCCTCTCGATAATAGTCTCTGGTCTGGAGTGAATAGCTGGCGCCATTGCCATTCCAATCGACCAATTGGCCACGGTCATTATATTCATACTCGTGGATGTACTTGGGTTTATCGCTTACATTCAAAGAGTGTTTCACCAGGCGCCCTGCGGGTGACAATTCCCGCTGCAAAACTATAGTATCCATCCCGTCACTCGTGAAACGCCTTTCAGTTTCGCGACCCAGCACATCATAGCTGTAACTGATGCTCATCACGCGTTTGCTGGTGACATCTTGCACAGCCTCGCTTTGCAACCGACCATCATCCGTGAATACTGCAGTTGTGATGCAAGCTGGGTTGACCTGTTTGATGACTCGATTAAAGGTGTCATAGGTATAGGACGTCTGTTGCCCAGCGATGTCGGTCATTTTGATCAGTCGACCACGCAGGCTCAATTCACTTTGGGTGGAGAGGGTTTGACTTCTGTCGTCGCTTGCCTCGGCGGAGTAAGAACATGTTTCGGTGTAGGTTCTGTCCCTAGAGTTCCACTTCTGTGTGTATCCCTTGAACAGATTGTCTATACTCTGCGGGTTGGGGGACGCTATCGAAGACGCACCGGCATATGTGTAACTCCTGGTGACACCATTCACTGTTTGTGTGGCCATACGGCCCCATGCATCTAAAGTCTGCTTGCCAAGTAGAGTTGGCGCTGCCTCGTTTCTTGACTCATCTGCCTTAGTGGCTTCAAGCATGCTCATCGAAATGGGAGTTGGGCTGGCGCTGTCCTTTTCATATTCATAAGATAGCACTGCGCCGTCCTTTTCTTTCTTTGTCAGGCGCCCTGTTGCATCATACTCAAATGTGAGGGGAGGGGCTGAATCCGCCGTAATTTTTCGGGGTAAACCGTGAACATTATATTCGGTGGTGTGCAGGGAAATGTCGATTATCTTTTCGCCCATTTTTTTCGAATATTGTGTGCGAATGGGTTGCCCATAAGAATCATGGTCGATAGTCAGTTGGAGGGTCTCTGCAGCCCCTTTGTTACCGTTTGAATAATGAGCCTTGCGTTGACTGGCATCCCATTTATACGTTTCGGTGAAAGCTCCCCGCTTGATCACGATTTCCGAACCCTTCCTCTGCTCGGTCTGAGTTCGCGTATCGAGGACAGTGCCATCACGGTCCTTCATTACAATTTTTTTAGTGATCTCGGTAGGGGTCGAGGTCCATTCGGTTGTTCGTATGTCAAAGATGTTTCCAAGGGCGTCATAATCATATTCAAACAATTGGGTTGAGTTGCCGTGCGTGTCGAAGTGCTCGACTGACAGCTCATGCTGTTTGCCTTGTGTGTCGTATATGTACTTCGTGATCGTGCCGCCGCTTTCATTATAGGTTGCTTCGCTCGATTGACGCCATGCGTCCTCACTGCCTATCATGTTGGTCCACTCAGCACGTATTCTGCCGCGCTCATCATACGTGATGCGTCGATTCAATCCTTTCTCGTCATTGATCTGCATTTGAATAGTGCGTTTTTCAGCATCGATGGAGTACCCTATGCGAGCCGAGCTCAGGGTTGATGTGCCTTGAGTAATTTTAGTTGTTGATAACGCGCCGTTGACAAAGCCATATTGCGTCTTTATCCCGGCAGCATCGGTCCGCTCGACAGGTGTTCTGGCAAAACCTTCTTGCACATAGCTGGTCTTCAATACTTCCTTGGAAGAGGTTGAAAGTGTGTTTGTGGTGATTCTACGTGGCGCTTTGCTGTTCGTCTCATAGGTGAGGATGGTGTTGACCTCAGAGCTTTCGATTTTACTGCCTGCTTCGTCCAAGCTGTAGACAGTGCTGGATTTCAATGTGCAGAAATGCGCTGAGGTAGGCGCTGTGTCATAGGTGAACTCCTCTACGGTCATTGGTACGTTTTGCCAAGTGTCGAGTTTGAACCCTTTATCATTCATTTCGCTTTGCGCCTTAGCGGCGTTCTTAATGGAGGCCATGCTGGCTTCGTAGCCTTCCCTTAAGTAATCGTCGTCCTTGACGGAGTTGATGCACACCTTTAGGGCGGTGACCATCTGCTCGATGGCTTTGTCGGCGATTGCTCGTTGAGCTTCAGTAACGCTCACAGTCGAAACCTTCGGCATCAGCACGGTCAGTTTTCGCGCTAGCACCACTACGTGGTTGCGGTCGATAAGGTCATTCGGGATAGTGGGCACTTTGTCATAGCCGAAGTAGGTGATTCTGGTGGTTGTCTCACCTTCTGCGTTCACTTGAGTGACCCGCTCGCTTTCAATATGATTGCTGAACCCGAGTTCGTCGCCGGGGTAATTTATATCCAGCGGAAGATTAAACGAATCTTTAGCATAATTATTGGGAGCGCTCGACCTGAATGTGGTGAATTTGCGGACCGTATTGGAAGCGAAATTCAGGAGATGGAGAGATGGGTGGCCGCCCTTTATGATCCACCCCAGTGCCTCTATAAGGGGGCCGGCGTCATCGGTGATTTCGGACTCCGTGCTGTAATGAGTATAATTATTGAAGTGGGTCCATTGAATCTTTTCATCGCCTCGTTTAATCTCGATGAGATTTCCCTGTGCGTTGAAGGTTGATTCGGTCTTACTGATTTCAACACCGTCGACCGTATGAGTCATGCAGCTAGTTGAAGTCCGCGCTTTCGGATCTGACGTGACTTCCCAGGTAAGCAGCGATGTCGAGTTGCGGGATTTGGACTCCAGGCTTTTGATGATGCCGTCACTGTGTTTGTAAGTTACGTCTTCGAGTGTCTCTACGTTCTCTTCTGACTGAGAGGTGGTTTTTGCTTCACTTGTCTGCGTTGAAGGTTTTTGCTCACTGGCCAAGGTGATATGTGTGACGTTTTTTTGCCAATTCCACGTCCTCGTTAGGCGAGCCGTGCTGTCAGGCAGTTCAATGGTATGCGTTTTGGTTTTGTCGCCTTTCCACGTTAAAGTTTCATCGATGTGGCGGTTGAACTCAATTTTAGACGTTTGTATGTCGCTGTTTTTTTTCTTGAAATGAGTAGTGGTCCTCATTTTTATATGATCTGCACCTGTTTCAAGGCGATAGACCGTCTTGTCAAGGAAGGGGTGCTGCTTTGTAAGGCTTACCTCCAGTGCGTCATCCTCGTAGCGGCAATCGTATTGAACTGCCTCATGGCTATTCGGATAAAGTACCAGCTGGCTTAATTTGGGTGCCTGTTTGTCACTCCAGTCCCAACGTGCTGTTAGGACAGTGCCGATCGAGTCTTGAATTTCCGTGATTCGAGCGTCGCCGTTCTCTGTGTGCCAAGTGAATTTCAGTCCTTTACCATTCGACTCGAGTATTTCACGCGTCAGCACCAGAGGCGGTTCGCTTGCCCCCTTGGTTCGTTCGCCTACACAATCGAAAATTTCAGCGATCCCTGTGGTATGCATCACTGTGAAGGTTTGATCTTTCAGCGGCTTTTGTTGAAATTCGTATATCGTGTCCTTGAACGCATTTTTCCTCATGGTCAGAATGCGTGTGGCATCGAAGACGTATCCCGGTCCAACTGCAGAATGAGACCCTTTGTCATCCGTGTTGGCGCTCATGCTACTGCCATTGACCAGTGGTACATCACTGACGTGAATCTCGTATTTATCATACGATGAACCACCGCTCATTCGCCAAGTTCCCACATCATAGAAGTTCAGTGTTGGCAGCTTGCTGGAATCGTGCAGTTGGCCCTTGAGTTCAAGCTTCAGTGGCACTCCATTTATCTGTCCTAACAGTTCTCCCATCGGTAGTTTGATTTGGCAGTTTCCAGAAAATTTATCGATTTCCAGACAGCTATTATCTAAAGCCAATTTCAATTCAGCGATATCCATGGGAAATCTCCCGCGCTTAGCGCAAAGATGGTGTGGGGCATAACGATGGTGCCAGCATCAGTGTTGAGGAAGAAAAAAGGGGGCGCAACTGACAAAAATGCTAGGTGCAGAACGGGTGTCTCTCATCAGTGCAATAACACAGGCGCAGCGTCACAGTCGTGGCGCAAGGGATGGGGGCGTCGCTGAGAGGCGCAAATTGCTTTATTAAATATAAAAAAGCCCAGCGTCTCGGGAGCGCTGGGCTTCTTATAAGTGCCTTCAACCAATGTCGGCCAGAGGCAGAGATTACCTCGTCGAATAGGCCTGATACCTAGAGGTAACAGCGCTACGATGTTTTATAGCGAGTTGACAGGTTGAGCGAGTTTATGTGTTGATACGGGCTTGCCCCCAAACAGGCGGTGCAGTCAAAAACAAAGGCCCGGGGCTTTCACAAGCCCCGGGCCTTCCTTCAACAGCACCCCACTATCAGTGGAACTGCTCTTCCTCGGTCGAACCGGTCAGTGCAGTCACCGACGATGCGCCACCCTGAATCACGGTGGTCATGTCGTCGAAGTAGCCAGTGCCCACTTCCTGCTGGTGCGCCACGAAGGTGTAGCCTTTGCTGGCGTCCGCGAATTCCTGCTCTTGCAGCTTTACGTAGGCGGTCATGTCGTTGCGGGCGTAGTCGTGCGCCAGGTTGAACATGCCGTGCCACATGTTGTGAATGCCAGCCAGGGTGATGAACTGGTGCTTGTAGCCCATGGCCGACAGCTCGCGCTGGAACTTGGCGATGGTCGCGTCGTCCAGGTTCTTCTTCCAGTTGAACGAAGGCGAGCAGTTGTACGACAGGATCTGGTCCGGGTATTCCTTCTTGATCGCTTCGGCGAAGCGGCGGGCTTCGTCCAGGTCTGGCTTGGCGGTTTCGCACCAGATCAGGTCGGCGTACGGCGCATAGGCCAGGCCGCGGGCGATGGCCTGGTCGAGGCCGGCGCGTACCTTGTAGAAGCCTTCACGGGTACGCTCGCCGATCACGAACGGCTGGTCGTACGGGTCGCAGTCGCTGGTCAGCAGGTCGGCGGCGTTGGCGTCGGTGCGGGCCAGGATGATGGTAGGCACGCCCGACACGTCGGCTGCCAGGCGCGCGGCCACCAGCTTCTGTACGGCTTCCTGGGTCGGTACCAATACCTTGCCACCCATGTGACCACATTTTTTGACCGAGGCCAGCTGGTCTTCGAAGTGCACGCCGGCGGCGCCTGCTTCGATCATGTTCTTCATCAGTTCGTAGGCGTTCAGTACGCCACCGAAACCGGCTTCGGCGTCAGCCACGATGGGCGCGAAGTAGTCGATGTAGCCATCGTCGCCCGGGTTCTTGCCGGCTTTCCACTGGATCTGGTCGGCGCGGCGGAAGGCGTTGTTGATGCGCTTGACCACGGTCGGTACCGAATCGACCGGGTACAGCGACTGGTCAGGGTACATGGACTCGGCCGAGTTGTTGTCGGCGGCTACTTGCCAGCCGGACAGGTAGATGGCCTGGATGCCGGCTTTTACCTGTTGCACTGCCTGGCCGCCGGTGAGGGCGCCCATGCAGTTCACGAAATCTTTTTCTGGGCGGAAGGACGGGTGGGCACCTTCGGTGACCAGCTTCCACAGTTTTTCTGCGCCTTGGCGAGCAAAGGTGTGCTCCGGCTGGATGGAGCCACGCAGGCGAACGACATCGGCGGCGGAGTAGGTACGGGTCACGCCTTTCCAGCGCGGGTTCTCGGCCCAGTCTTTCTCGAGGGCTGCAATTTGCTGTTCGCGTGTCAGTGCCATGGAAATAAACCTCGTCGCATCGATCTTGGGTTAATTGTGCTGATGCCCGGGTGCAGATCAGGGTGCCTGGCGGCTGTCCTGTTCTAGAGAGTGCGGCGGCGAACGCGAAGGCTCGAAGGGGGAAGGGGGGCAGGCCAGGCGAAGGTGTGCTCCGGCAGGTCGGCTCGTGGTTGCCTTGCTGCGGTGCTACGCGATTGCCAGTACTGCGGTGATGCGCTTCCGTCCCTCGGGACAACTTCTTCGTTGCAGTCGCAATCCCGTCGAACCGCCTTGTGGGCCGTATAGACACGAGACGCCTCCAGGGGTGGGAGGAGCGCGCCTCGAAGGCCCTTGCCAGGGCCCCTGATTAGCGGGAGCGAGGCCATCATGCCCTTGGGAAAAAGACCCTGTCAAATGTTTTGTAGTGGTTTTTTTCACTTACTACATCTTTGGTCTAATGCGACTTGGCAGTCAGTTTCAAGGCCTTTGGTCGAGGCCTTGAATTGCCTGGGATCAGTCGAGAAGGTCGACTTTGACGCGCAAAGTCATGTTTTCACCCCGTTGGGTGCTGTAACTGTGGCTTGAGGCGCTACGGTCGGCTTGGCTCTGCTGGTTGTAGCCGGCCAGGGTGATCCATTCTCCGAGCTTGCCGGTGATTGTCGTGTCGGTGCTTTGCACTTTCACTACATCAGCACGTTCCTGGCTGATACGGTCATTATTGGTGCTTATTTGCAGACGAACCGTATCGCCACTCAAGCTGGGGGTGACGTAGAAACCCTGGGTCACGTTGCGGTATTCGGTGTTGCTCTGGATGCGCCCGTAGCCGTCGGTACTGGTGGTGGTGATCGGGATGCTCTGGCCAACCTGGATCAGCGCCGGCTGGCCTTCGCTGGCCTGGATCTGTTGCATGCCGCCGTCACGGTTGCTGGTGCCGTAGTGGATAACACGGGCATTGCCCCGGTTGTCCTGGAAATTGCTGTCGTTGTTGTCGACGCTGATCAGCAGGCGTTTGGGTGCGGTGTCCAGTTGTTGCAGCAGGGCGCGCAGGTCGTCGATGCGCTCGGGGCTGGCGTTGACGATCAGCTTGTTCTCGAAGGCGCTGACTGTGCCGTCCTTGCCGACGAATGCCTGCGCCGCAGGCAGCAGTTCGGCGCTGGCGCGGTGCTGCAGAGGCACCACCTCGGTGGCGGCCTGGGCGACGAGGCTGGTAACCAGCAGCAGGGTGGTGAAAAGGGGGCGTAGCGGCATGTCCATGATCTCCGCGGGGGGAATCAACATGATGGCAAATTTGTCGGGGATTTGCCGGCCATGGATCACAAGCGCCGCAGTGGAGGGAAATGCGGAAATGTGATTTATCTTGCTTTATCTTGTAAGCTATAAATTATAGTCATCAAGATAATTGAGGATAAAGCCATGTCTCCGATCCGCCCGCTCCTGCGTCGCGACCAATTGGCCAAGGCCCTGGCCAAAGACCTGGCTGGCGAGTCGCTGGTCGACTACAGTTCGGGCATGTTCCTTGCCGCACCAAGGCGTACAGGGAAAAGTACCTTTCTCAATAACGACTTCATCCCTGAGTGCGTGCGTCTGGGCTGGCTGCCGGTTTACGTCGACCTCTGGTCGGACCGTAATGCGGATCCGGCCGAGCTCATCAGTGGTGCGATCGGTGCAGCGCTGGCTAGCTTTGAAGGCGCGCTGACGAAAACTGCGAAAAAGGCCGGTATCGACAAGATCAACCTGCTGCGCACCCTCAGCTGGGATTTCACTCGGCCTCAACTACCGTCGGGCACTACCCTCGCTCAGGCACTTGCTGTATTGCACCAAGTGTCGGGCCAGATGGTTGTGCTGATCATCGATGAGGCCCAGCATGCCCTCAACAGCGAAGATGGCCTTAACGCGATGTTCGCCCTCAAGGCTGCGCGTGACAACCTGAACCGTGGTGATCGCCCGGATGGCCTGCGGCTGGTGTTCACTGGCTCCAGCCGGGACAAGTTGGCCAACTTGGTGCTCAAAAGCAAGCAGCCGTTCTTCGGCGCCAGTATCACGCCATTCCCGTTGTTGGGGGGTGAATATGTCGAGTTCATCACTGCGCTGTGGAATCGGCGCCTGGCAGACAGTAATCAATTCAAGGTTGATGACCTGGCGTACGCTTTTGAGCGGGTGGGGCGGCGCCCGGAAATGCTCAACAAATTACTGGCCGAGGTCAGCGTTGGTCTGGGAGAAGCGGGCAATTTGGGCGAACTTCTGCGCACCGGGGCGCTCAATCATCAGGCTGGCGTGTGGAGCGACTACGAAAGTGCCTGGAACGAACTCTCACCCTTGCAGCAAGCGGTGCTTGAGGTCATCGCCGAGCGCACTGTAGGCCGCCAACCGTTTTCGCCATTTACCGAGCAGACTTTGGTCGAGGTAAGTCGCAAGCTGGAGCAGGCTCAGGCAGAGGTCATCGCCAGCACGCCTAACGTACAGAAAGCGCTGGATGCTTTGCGCGAGAAGGAACTGGTATGGAAAGCCAATCGTGGTGAGTATGCGCTGGAGGATGCCGCCATGGCCGAGTGGCTGACCCGCGCTGCGCGCTAGCGGCCTTCGCGGTGGCCGCTGCCAGACAAATTCCGTAACATCGCGCCCCTTGTTTTTGTATCGCCCGCCCGGGCCGCACCACAGGATATCCATGAAACCCGCCCGACTACGCGCCGACCTGCTCGCTGGCCTCACCACCTCGTTCGCCCTGGTGCCCGAGTGCATCGCTTTTGCCCTGGTGGCCCACCTCAACCCTTTGATGGGCCTGTATGGCGCATTCATCATCTGTACCCTGACTGCGCTGTTCGGCGGTCGGCCCGGGATGATCTCCGGCGCCGCTGGCTCAATGGCCGTGGTGATCGTCGCGCTGGTGGTGCAGCACGGCGTGCAGTACCTGCTGGCGACGGTGTTGCTGGGCGGGGTGGTGATGATCCTGTTCGGCCTGCTGCGCTTGGGCAAACTGGTACGCCTGGTGCCGTACCCGGTGATGCTTGGCTTCGTGAACGGCTTGGCCATCGTCATCGCCATGGCTCAGCTGGAGCATTTCAAGGACGGTGAGCACTGGCTCAGTGGTGCGCCGCTGTACCTGATGATCGGGCTGGTAGCGCTGACCATGGCGGTGGTTTACGTGCTGCCGAAGCTGACCCGTGCAGTTCCGCCGGCGCTGGTGGCGATCCTGGGTGTTGGCCTGCTGGTTTACCTGCTCGGGCTGCCCACCCGCACCCTGGGTGACATGGCGCACATCGCCGGTGGCCTGCCGGGGTTGGCGCTGCCGGATGTGCCCTGGAACCTGGAAACCCTGAAGATCATCGTCCCCTACGCAGTGCTGATGGCCATGGTCGGGCTGCTGGAAACCCTGCTTACCCTCAACCTGACCGATGAAATCACCGAGAGCCGAGGCTTCCCGGACCGCGAGTGCGTGGCGCTGGGTGCGGCGAACATGGTCTCGGGCCTGTGCGGTGGCATGGGTGGCTGCGCGATGATCGGGCAGACGGTGATCAACCTCAGTTCCAATGGCCGTGGCCGGCTGTCCGGGGTGGTGGCCGGGGTGATGATCTTGCTGTTCGTGTTGTTCCTGTCGCCGCTGATCGAGCGCATTCCGCTGGCGGCACTGGTGGGTGTGATGTTCGTGGTGGCCCAGCAGACCTTTGCCTGGGCGTCGCTGCGGGTGCTTAACAAAGTGCCGGTGAATGACGTGCTGGCGATCATTGCGGTCACTGTCGTGACAGTGTTTACCGACCTGGCCATGGCGGTGCTGTTCGGCATCATCATCGCGGCCCTTAACTTTGCCTGGCAGCATGCGCGGGAGTTGTATGCGGACTGCCATGAGGATGCGCAGGGCGGCAAGCATTATCAGGTACATGGCACGCTGTTCTTCGCCTCTACCACCTCGTTCCTCAACCAGTTCGATGCGGCCAGCGACCCTGCTCAGGTGACGCTGGATTGCCAGCATCTGAGCTTTGTCGATTACTCGGCGATTGCGGCATTGAAGACCCTGCGTGAACGGTATGCCAAGGCGGGCAAGCAGCTGCGGGTGGTGCACTTGTCGGAGCGGTGCAAGAAGCTGTTGAAGCGGGCAGGTGAGCAGCACTGAGGGTGGGTGGTTGCCTGTGCCGGCCTCTTCGCGGCTAAAGCCGCGAAGAGGCCGGCACAGGCTAATGAGTCACTCCCCGCGGTTCTTCTTCACAATGGCATCGGCAATACTGGCCGGTGCCTCGGCATAGCGGGTGAACTCCATCGAAAAGCTCGCTCGGCCCTGGGTCATCGAGCGCATCGAGGTGGCATAGCCGAACATTTCGCCCAGCGGCACCTCGGCACGGATCACCTTGCCTGCCGGCGTTTCGTCACCGTCCTGAATCATCCCGCGGCGTCGGCTGAGGTCACCCAGAATGTCACCCTGGTACTCCTCCGGCGTCACCACCTCCACCTTCATCACCGGCTCCAGCAGCACCGCGCCACCTTTCTGCGACAGCTGTTTGGTGGCCATCGACGCAGCGATCTTGTAGGCCATTTCGTTGGAGTCGACATCGTGGTAAGAGCCGTCATACACCGCCGCTTTCAGGTTGATAAGCGGGTAGCCGGCCAGTACGCCGTTTTTCATCTGCTCTTCGATACCTTTCTGTATCGCCGGAATGTATTCGCGTGGTACCACGCCACCGACAATCTCGTTGATGAACTCCAGGCCTTCCTTGCCTTCGTCGCCAGGGGCGAAGCGGATCCAGCAGTGACCATACTGGCCACGGCCGCCGGACTGGCGGACGAAACGCCCCTCGATCTCGCAGGTATTGCGGATTTTTTCGCGGTAGGCCACCTGCGGCTTGCCGATGTTGGCCTCGACATTGAACTCGCGGCGCATGCGGTCGACGATGATGTCCAGGTGCAACTCGCCCATGCCCGAAATGATGGTCTGGCCGGTTTCTTCGTCGGTGCGCACGCGGAATGACGGGTCTTCCTGGGCCAGCTTGCCCAAGGCGATGCCCATTTTTTCCTGGTCGGCCTTGGTCTTCGGCTCGACGGCCACGGAAATCACCGGGTCGGGGAAGTCCATGCGCTCCAGGATGATCGGCTTGTCCATGTCGCACAGGGTGTCGCCGGTGGTCACGTCCTTCATGCCGATCAGCGCCGCGATGTCGCCGGCGCACACGTCCTTGATTTCGGCGCGCTGGTTGGCGTGCATCTGCACCATGCGGCCGATGCGTTCCTTCTTGCCCTTGACCGAGTTCAGTACTGCGTTGCCCGAGCTGAGCACGCCGGAATACACCCGGGCGAAGGTGAGGGTGCCGACGAAGGGGTCGGTGGCGATCTTGAATGCCAGGGCCGAGAACGGCTCTTTATCGTCGGCGTGGCGCTCCAGGTGCTTATCTTCGTCATCGGGGTCGGTGCCCTTGATCGCCGGGATTTCCGACGGGGCGGGCAGGTAGTCGATCACCGCGTCGAGCATCAGCGGCACGCCTTTGTTCTTGAACGAGGAGCCGAGGATGGTCGGTACAATTTCGTTGGCGATGGTGCGTTGGCGCAGCGCAGCCTTGATCTCGTCGACACTCAATTCCTCGCCTTCGAGAAACTTCATGGTCAGCTCATCGTTGGCCTCGGCGGCGGCCTCGATCATATGCGCACGCCATTCGTCGGCCAGCGCCTGCAGTTCTTCGGGAATGGGTTCTTCGCGGTAGCTGGTGCCCTGGTCGGCATCGTTCCAGTAGATGGCCTTCATTTTCACGAGGTCGATTTGGCCGACGAAGTTTTCTTCGCTGCCGATGGCCAGCTGGATGGGTACCGGGTGGTGCCCCAGGCGCTGGTCGATCTGCTTGACCACGCGCAGGAAGTCAGCACCCTGACGGTCCATCTTGTTGATGTAGGCCAGGCGTGGCACATGGTACTTGTTGGCCTGGCGCCAGACCGTCTCGGACTGTGGCTCCACCCCGTCAGCGCCGCTGAATACCACCACCGCGCCATCGAGCACGCGCAACGAGCGCTCCACCTCGATGGTGAAGTCGACGTGGCCGGGGGTGTCGATGATGTTGAAGCGGTACTTGTGCGCGAACTGTTTGGTCGAGCCTTGCCAGAACGCCGTGGTCGCCGCCGAGGTGATGGTGATGCCGCGCTCCTGCTCCTGGGCCATCCAGTCCATGGTCGCGGCGCCATCGTGCACCTCGCCCATCTTGTGGTTGACCCCGGTGTAGAACAGGATCCGCTCGGTAGTCGTGGTCTTGCCGGCGTCAACGTGTGCGACGATGCCGATATTGCGGTACAGCTCGATGGGCGTTGTGCGGGCCATGGCGGACTACCTGCGGATGGGCGGATTCCACCACGTTAGCAGACCGGTGGAATCCTGCCCTGCCGCCGGGCCGTCAGTCGGCCTGGGCTTGCAGCATCCATTGGCCATCCACTTCACGGGCCAGGCCGCTGGCTGGCAGCAGGGCCAGCAGGCGCGGGTGCAGAGCGGCTTCGGTGAAGGTCTTGAGGGTGCTCAGGTCCAGCGCGCCGACCAGATTGAGGTCGGCCTTGGTGTACGACAGCCAGGCCTTCTTCAGCGCTTGGGCAACATCGCTACCCGAGGTGCTGGCAAAGCGGCGGTGCCACTGACGGCCGTCGAAGGTGAAGCTGTGGGCGTGGCTGTAGGTGCTCTCGTCACCACCTTCGGCGCAGCGGTGGCAGCGGCACGGGCCTTCGCCGAAGGCATTGCGCAGGTAGCTGTTGAAGTCCACGACGGGCTTGAGGGACAGGCGTTTGTCGACATCGAACAGGTCGGCGATCAGGGGTTCTTCGGCGCTCACTCGGGATCCTCGTGTGGTGTGGCGTGCATCGGCGGGCACCCTAACAGATCGGGGCATTCAGATCACCTGTAGAGACAACCGGGACCGCCTGCCGTACTCTACGCGCCCATACGCCTACACATCCACTGAGGTAACCCCGCTTGAGCACCAAGTACCCGTACATCGCCACTGTGACCATCAGCGCTGAAGACCGCGGCGCAGATACCGAGGCCGCGGAAAACCCCAACATGCGCGTTGGCCTGGAAGCGGTGACCGAAACCCTGAAGAAGGTGCATTTCGTCGGTACGCTCGCGGCCCCCGAGAAATCGGCCACGCACATTTGCGTGACCCTGGAGAACGGCCTGACCTACTACGGCCCGATCGTCAACGGCCATGCCGAACTCGAAGGCGGCTGGATTGCCTTCGAGTCCGACATGCTCACCCCGCAAGAACTGGGGCTGTAAGCCTCAGTTCAGCTCGGCCAGGCACTGCTCGAGGATATCCAGGCCTTCTTCGAGCACCTCGGCCTCGATGGTCAGTGGTGCCAACAGGCGGATAATGTGCCGTGCCTTGCCGCTGGGCATCAGCAACAAGCCCTTGGCCCGCGCGGCGTCCATCACCTTGGCCAGTTGTGCCGGCGCCGGGCTGCCATCGGCATTGACGAACTCGATGCCACGCATGGCGCCCACGCCGGTCAGGCGGCCGATGAACGGGCTCAGGCCTGAGGCCTGCCAGCGCTGATGGCGGCTGACGATGGCCTGCTCCTGGCGCTCACCCCAGGTGGCGATGTTCTCGTCGGTCATCTGCGCCAGGCTGGCCAGCGCCGCCGCACAGGCAATCGGGTTGCCCGAATAGGTGCCGCCCAGGCCGCCCTTGGGCAGCGCAGCCATCAAATCCTTGCGCCCGACCACCGCACCCAGTGGCATGCCGCCGGCAATGCTCTTGGCCAGCAGCAACAGATCGGGTTCGATGCCAAGGCGTGGGAAGGCGAAGCGTTGGCCGGTGCGGCCGAAGCCCGACTGGATTTCGTCGATGATAATCAGGATGCCGCGCTCGTCGCAGAAGCGGCGCAGGGCCTGGGCGAAGGCGGGGTCAAGGGCGAGGAAGCCGCCTTCACCCTGCACCGGCTCGAAAATGAACGCTGCCACGTCTTCCACAGCCAGTTCGACGCTGAACAGGCGGTCCATGGCCTTGAGCGCCTGCTCGCAGGTCACGCCGGTGTCGGCGCTGGGGTAGGGCAGGTGGTACACCGGCCCAGGCAGTTCACCGACCCGCTGTTTGTACGGGGCGACCTTGCCGTTGAGGTTCAGGGTGGCCAGGGTGCGGCCATGGAAGCCGCCGTCGAAGGCGATGATGGCCCGTTTGCCGGTGGCGCCGCGGGCAACTTTCAGAGCGTTTTCGGCCGCTTCCGCACCGCTGTTGGTGAGCATGCCGGCCAATGGATAGCTGACGGGCACGAACCCGCTCAGTTGTTCCATCAGTGCCAGATACGGGCCGTGCGGGGCGGCGTTGAAGGCGTAGTGGGTCAGGCGGGTGGCCTGGGTCTGGATCGCCTCGACCACGGCGGGGTTGCAGTGGCCCAGGTTGAGCACACCGATACCACCGACGAAGTCGATGTAACGTTTGCCGTCGGTGTCCCAGACTTCGGCATTGCGGCCATGGGAAAGTGTGATCGGGTGAACGATGGCAATGGATTGGCTGATACTTTCCTGGTTCATGGGCACGCGGGACCTTGTTCGAGTTTCTTATTATCCAAGCGTGTTGGCGGGTTATTCCGCAAACGAATTATTCGATTGCGATCATTCCGTGGATTCGTGATCTTGCCGGCGCGGTCAATATCAATCGCCCTCAGCCACCCGCTCCCGAATCCACTGCACAAAGGCCCTGATCTTCGGCACTTCGGCCGCATGCTCGGCATGGGCGATAAAGTGCCGGCCATTGCTCGCCACCGGGTGGTCCCAGGCCACCACCAGCTTGCCCTCGCTTAGCTCCTCTGCCACCAGATAGCGCGGAATCAGGGCGATACCGCAGCCTGCAATCGCTGCGCGAATGCACAGGTAGAACGTATCGAAACGCGGCCCGTGGTAGCTGTTCTGGCTATGCAGCCCCAGCCCCAGAAACCATTCGTGCCAGGCCTCTGGCCGTGACACGCACTGCAGCAGCCGGTGCTCGGTCAGCGCCTGGGCACTGTCGAAAGGGTGGTTGGCCAATAGCTGCGGGCTGCACACCGGCACCACTTCTTCGCTGAACAGCTCGATGCAGGTCGCCCCGGGCCAGGTGCCTTGGCCGAAGAAAAACGCGATATCGGCCTTGGCCTGCACCAGGTCGAACGGTTCCAGTTCGTTGCGCACGTCCAGGTGAATGCGTGGGTAGCGGTCGCCAAAACCCTTGAGTCTGGGCACCAGCCAGCGTGCACCGAAGGTGGGTTGGGTGGCGATGCGCAGTACTTCGGTTTCATCGCCGTAGCTGAGGATGTAGCGGCTGGAAATGTCGATCTGGGTGAGGATCTTGTTCACTTCGGTGAGGTACAGCGCGCCGGCCGGGGTCAGGTGCAGGCGGCGGCGAATGCGCTGGAACAGCGAGTGCGAGAGCATGTCCTCAAGCTGCGCCACCTGCTTGCTGACGGCGCTCTGGGTCAGGTGCAGTTCCTGCGCCGCGCGGGTGAAGCTGAGGTGGCGGGCGGCCGCTTCGAAGCACTGAAGGGCGGTGGTCGAAGGCATCAGGCGTTTGGACATGACGGGCAAATACCGAGCAAAAAAGGAAGGAGTTCATTCCAAAGCGGAATCATGTGGTTCGAAAAGGTCGTTTGTTGACCCCGGCCTATAGATTAATACTGACCTGGATCAACGATTACAACCGGTCGTGCGAAGAGGAGGTTTGTAACCGCTTCCGGCATCTGCAAAACAACAACAACGAACATCAGAAATTTATAAGAATTCTGCTCCGACCTTCAGCCGCTTCGCTGCGGCCGACCCATTCGAGGGTTCTTCATGGCTTCGCAACACAACAAGAAACAGCGTTCCCTGCAGCACGGCCTGACCTCCCGTCAGGTTTCCATGATTTCCATTGCGGGCATTATCGGCGCCGGCCTGTTCATCGGCTCCTCCAACGCCATTGCCACCGCCGGCCCGGCCATCCTCATCTCCTACGCCATGACCGGCCTGCTGGTCTTGCTGGTGATGCGTATGCTGGGCGAAATGGCCATCGCCAACCCTAACAGCGGCTCGTTTTCCACCTATGCCTCCGAAGCCATTGGCCCATGGGCGGGCTTTACCATCGGTTGGCTGTACTGGTGGTTCTGGGTGCTGATCATTCCGGTCGAGGCCATTGCCGGCGCTGACATCCTCCACGCCTACTTCCCTGGGGTGCCATCGTGGCTGTTCGCCTTCCTGATCATGCTGGTGCTGTCGGGCACCAACCTGATCAGCGTGAAGAACTTCGGTGCCTTCGAGTACTGGTTCGCCCTGGTCAAGGTGGTGGCGATCATTGCCTTCATCGTGGTCTGCACCTTGGCCGTGTTCGGCTTCTGGCCGCTGGCAGAGGTGTCCGGGGTCAGCCGACTTTGGGACAACGGCGGCTTCATGCCCAACGGCTTCGGGACGGTGCTGGGTGGTGTACTGATCACCATCTTCTCGTTCTTCGGTGCCGAAATCGTCACCATTGCCGCTGACGAAACCGCCAACCCTAAAGACAAGATCCGCCGCGCCACCAACCTGGTGGTGTACCGTATCGCCATCTTCTATCTGGCGTCGATTTTCCTGGTGGTGTCGCTGGTGGCCTGGAACGACCCTGAACTCAAGGCGGTCGGTTCGTTCCAGCGCGTACTGGAGGTGTTGAACGTGCCAGGTGCCAAACTGCTGGTTGACCTGGTGGTGTTGGTAGCGGTGACCAGTTGCATGAACTCGGGTCTGTATACCGCATCGCGCATGCTCTATTCGCTGGGTGCCCGTGGTCAGGCACTGAGCGTTACCAAGCGCATCTCCGGCTCCGGGGTACCGACCGTGGCGGTGATCTTCTCCACCCTGGCAGGCTTTGCCGGTTGCTTCGTCAACTATGTGTTCCCGGGCAAGGTGTTCGGCTTCCTGCTGTCCACCACCGGTGCCATCGCCTTGCTGGTGTACCTGGTGATTGCCGTGTCGCAACTGCGCATGCGTGCCCGGGCCGAGCGCGAAGGGCGGCCGCTGGAACTGAAAATGTGGCTGTTCCCGTGGCTGACCTGGCTGGTGATCGGCACCATCGTCATGGTGCTGGGCTACATGCTGTTCAGCGATGCCTACCGCTACGAAACCCTGATGACTGCTGGCGTCACCCTGTTCATCCTGCTGGTTTCGCTGACCCAGCGGCGTGCCAAGGTGGTTGCCCAGACGGCCTGATGTTTCTGCTTTAATGGGGGCGTTGCGCGCCCCCATTTCAATAAGCACAGGAAGCGTATGAACGACCAAGCCCTTTCCCTCCAGGCCCTCGCGGCACCCGACGGCACGTGTTATGGCTGCGGGTGCTCCCACCCCAGCGGGCTGCACCTGCAAAGCCACTGGGACGCCGACGGCGTTCATCTGATATGCCGCCATGCGCCCGACAGCACCTTCATCGGCTGGCCCGGCCTGGTTTACGGCGGCCTACTGGCGATGCTGGTCGACTGTCATTCCAACTGGACGGCCATGGCTTACCACTACCGCAATGAAGGCCGCGAGCCGGGCAGCCTGCCGCGCATCGACTGCGTCACGGGTACGCTCAACCTGACCTACCTGAAACCCACGCCCATGGGCGTCGAGCTGTTGCTCAAGGCGCGTGTGGAAGGGGAAGTAGGGCGCAAGAGCCGGGTGATCTGCGAGGTCTGGGCCGACGATGTGCTGACCGTGACCGCCGACTCGGTGTTCGTGCGTGTCGACACCGAAAAGCTCAAGCTCAAGGCCCACGGTCAGGCCTGAGTTGCCAGCGCTGATAAGTGGTCGGTGATGGTCAGCGGCCGGGGATGTCTCTAGAGTGACAGGTTCATTCCCCAGGCAAGGCTGATCATGACCGATCTCAGTGCTTTCCCGATTACCCGCAAGTGGCCCGCCAAACACCCAGAACGCCTGCAGCTGTATTCGCTGCCGACACCCAACGGCGTCAAGGTGTCGATCATGCTCGAAGAAATCGGCCTGGCCTACGAGGCGCACAAGGTCAGTTTTGACAACGATGACCAGTTGAGCCCCGAGTTCATCTCGCTCAGCGCGAATAACAAGATCCCGGCCATCCTCGACCCCAACGGGCCGGGTGGTCAGCCGCTGCCGCTGTTCGAGTCGGGGGCGATCCTGCAGTACCTGGCGGAGAAGAGCGGCCAACTGCTCAGTCAGGACCCTGCCCAGCGTTACCAGACCCTGCAGTGGCTGATGTTCCAGATGGGCGGCATCGGGCCGATGTTTGGCCAGGTTGGCTTCTTCCATTTCTTTGCTGGCAAGGAATATGAAGACAAGCGTCCGCGTGATCGCTATGTCAACGAGTCCAAACGGCTGCTGGGTGTGCTGGATCGGCACCTGAAAGGGCGGGAGTGGATGGTGGACGCGTACAGCATCGCCGACATCGCCATCTTCCCGTGGGTACGCAACCTGGTGGAACGTTACAACGCGCGGGAGTTGGTAGGCTTTGATCAGTTCAAGGAAGTGCAACGGGTACTGGCCGCCTTCCTTGAACGGCCAGCCGTGCAGCGCGGCCTGAAGATTCCTGCCTGACTGACCTAGAGGACCTGGTTCAACAACCAGTACAGCGACCCTGCCAGCACCATGGCTGCCGGCAGGGTCAGCACCCAGGCCATCAGCAGGTTGATCAGTGTGCGTTTCTGTATGCCTGAGCCGTTGGCGACCATGGTGCCGGCCACGCCAGAGCTCAGCACATGGGTGGTCGAAACCGGCAGCCCGAACACGTCCGCCGCGCCGATGGTGCACATCGCAACCACTTCAGCCGAGGCGCCCTGGGCATAGCTCAGGTGGGTCTTGCCGATCTTCTCGCCCACCGTCACCACGATACGCCGCCAGCCAACCATGGTGCCCAGCCCCAGCGCGATGGCCACGACCACCTTCACCCACAGTGGAATGTAGCGGGTGGCATCGTCCAGTTGGGCCTTGAACAGTTCTACATGGCTGCGGGTGTCGGCATCGAATGCCACCAGGTGTTTTTTCTCGATCAGGCGAATGGTTTCGCTGGTCAGGTACATGTCGTTGCGCACATTGGCCATGGCTTCAGCCGGCACGCGCTTGAGCGAGCCATAGCCTTTGACCTGGTCGCCGATCATCCCGGTCAGCGCCGCGAGTGCCGGCACCAGTTGCGGGCTGGCCTTGGGCTCGGCAATGAACAAGGTCAGTACTTGGCGCGGGTCGGCCGGGGCCGCTTGCGGGTCGCTGCGCACCAGCGCCTGGCGGGTTACTTCGGCGACGGCAGAAAACTGCAAAGCCTGTTCGTTGGGCATGGTCTTGTTCAGGGCATAGGCCATGGGCAGGGTGCCGACCAGGATCAGCATGATCAGGCCCATGCCTTTCTGGCCGTCGTTGGAGCCGTGGGCAAAGGATACGCCGGTGCAGGTGAGGATCAGGACGCTGCGGATCCACCACGGTGGTGGGGTGCGGCTTTCCGGCGCCTGATACAGTTCCTTGCGCTTGACCAGTGCGCGCAACGCCATCAGCAACAAGGCCGCGCAGGCAAAGCCGATCAGGGGTGAGAACAGCAAGGCATAGCCGACTTTGCTGGCCTGGGCCCAGTCCACGCCACTGGTGCCGTCACGCCCATGCATCAGCGCGTTGGCCACACCCACGCCGATGATCGAGCCGATCAAGGTGTGTGAGGACGAGGCTGGCAGGCCCAGCCACCACGTGCCGAGGTTCCAGATGATGGCGGCCAGCAGCAGGGCGAAGACCATGGCAAAGCCGGCCGAGGAACCGACCTGCAAAATCAGCTCCACCGGCAGCAGGGCAATGATGCCGAACGCCACCGCGCCGCTGGAAAGTAACACGCCAAGGAAGTTGCAAAGCCCGGACCAGACGACCGCCACCGGTGCTGGCAGCGAGTGGGTGTAGATGACCGTGGCGACTGCATTGGCGGTGTCATGAAAACCATTGACGAATTCGAAGCCCAGGGCAATCAGCAGCGCCAGGCCCAGTAGAAGGAACGGTGTGACCGTGGTGATTACCGTTCCGCTGGCCGTTACATCCTGTTTCAGGCTCCAGACGGTATAGGCAATACCGGCCAGTAGCAGGCCGAAGAACAACACGAGGGTGGCGCGCCCTGGCGTGTGGGCAAGCTGCGGGCGGGAATCGCGCCGGGCCAGTTGCGGCTGGCTGGCCAGTGACGGGGTTGCCATGGGTGCTCCCGTTGGCGTTGGGCGTGGGTGCCGAAGGCTTTGAGCATAGAAACAATTCGTAACCCGGCCGTGACCTTGATCAATGAATTATCTAGGCTCAAGACAGACGGTAATGGCAGGGTCGCGCGATGATTCGCTACAAGAAACGCGAGGCGTACCCGCAGGGGCGGTGTTTGTGCGACCGTGTGTCATCCCCGATGAGCGAAATGCGATGCCTTTACAGTTAACCCCCGCCAACGACCGCCACTGCACCTTTGCCCGTGACCTCACGCGCCGCGCCATGTTGCCGTACTACCGCGAATACGACCTGTTGTGGATCGAAGAAGCCTTCGACGAGGCCTGGGGCTGGCGCGAGCAGTGGCTGGTGACCGAAGGCGACACCCTGCTGGGTTTCTGCAGCCTTAGCCAGGACCGCCAGGCGTTGTTCATCCGCGAGTTGCACCTGTTGCCCGAGCACCGTGGGCGCGGGGTCGGCAGCTGGGTATTGGAGCAGTTGGCGCTCTGGGCCAGGCAGCGGCGCCTGCCGCTGCTGCGGCTGATGGTGTTTCGCAGCAACCCGGCCCGTCAGCTGTATCAGCGCCACGGTTTCGTTGAAATGGGAGAAGACGATTGCTTTGTGCGTATGCAGCGAGCCATCAATTAATAGCCCAATGATGGCTTGTCGTGACCCCAGACCATGGGCATAGTGGATCCACATGTTTGTGCCGCCTACGGACGGTAGGGCGGGCATCTGGCATATCAGGGAAGAGGAGAGCCCCCAATGAATGGATTCGGTCCGCGGCTGCGGGAAGAACGCGAACGACTGGGCATGACCCAGCGAGTTTTTGGCGATATCGGCGGTGTCGAGCCCAATGCTCAGGGCAAGTATGAAAGCGGTGAGCGTACCCCTCGGATCGATTACCTGGCCGCGTTGTCTGTCAGGGGGGTGGATGCGCTGTATGTGCTTAGCGGTACACGCACCCCTGCACCGCTCGAAGGTTTGAGCACGGATGAGTCCGGTTTGCTGGGGGCATTCCGCCAACTGCCGTTCGAGGATCAGGCGGCGATTTGGCACCTGTTGGGGCGTTTGTCCAGCAACGGTAAACCCCGGCAAACAGCGAGGCCTCTGCCCGTTGAGCGTCAGGCGTTTCTGACGGAATCAATGCGTTAGGCCCACCGTGAAAAATTTTGTTAAGGTGGCGGGATCCAATCGCCCTGCTGACGAGGTGTGTGCTTGATTAGGGTCTTAGTGGTCGATGATCACGATCTGGTACGAACCGGTATTACGCGCATGCTCGCCGACATCGACGGCCTGCAGGTAGTGGGTGAGGGGGACTCGGGCGAGTCGGCGCTCAAACTGGCCCGTGAGCTCAAGCCGGATGTGGTGCTGATGGACGTGAAAATGCCCGGCATCGGTGGCCTGGAGGCTACCCGCAAATTGCTGCGCAGCCATCCGGACATCAAGGTAGTCGCCGTGACGGTGTGCGAGGAAGACCCGTTCCCCACGCGCTTGCTGCAGGCCGGCGCTGCCGGCTATCTGACCAAGGGGGCAGGCCTTGATGAAATGGTCCAGGCTATTCGGCTGGCCTTTGCCGGCCAACGCTATATCAGCCCGCAGATCGCCCAGCAGTTGGCATTGAAACCGTTTCAGCCGCAGGGTTCGCCGTTTGACGCGTTGTCCGAGCGGGAAATCCAGATTGCCCTGATGATCGTCGGCTGCCAGAAAGTGCAGATCATCTCTGACAAGTTGTGCCTTTCGCCCAAGACCGTCAATACTTACCGTTATCGGATCTTTGAAAAACTCTCGGTTACCAGCGACGTCGAACTGACCTTGCTGGCCGTTCGCCACGGTATGGTCGACGCAAGCCTGTAAAACCTCATGTCTCAAGTGTTTGATGCCAGCGCATTCCTGGCGACCTGCAGTGGTCGCCCGGGCGTTTACCGGATGTTCGATGCCGAAGCCCGGCTGCTTTACGTGGGCAAGGCCAAGAACCTCAAGAAGCGCCTGGCCAGCTATTTCCGCAAGACTGGCCTGGCGCCCAAGACCGCCGCGCTGGTAGCGCGCATTGCGCAGGTCGAAACCACCATCACCGCCAACGAAACCGAGGCGTTGCTGCTGGAACAGAACTTGATCAAGGAGTGGCGCCCGCCCTACAACATCCTCCTGCGCGACGACAAATCCTACCCCTATGTGTTCCTGTCCGATGGCGAGTTCCCACGGTTGGGCATTCACCGTGGGGCGAAAAAGGCCAAGGGCCGCTACTTCGGCCCGTACCCCAGCGCCGGGGCCATCCGCGAAAGCCTCAGCTTGCTGCAAAAGGCCTTTTCCGTGCGCCAGTGCGAGGACAGCTATTACGCAAACCGCACCCGGCCTTGCCTGCAGTACCAGATCAAACGCTGCAAAGGGCCCTGCACCGGGTTGGTGACTGCCGAGGAATACGCTGAGGATGTGCGCCACTCGGTCATGTTTCTGGAAGGGCGTAGCCAGCAGTTGGGCAACGAACTGAATGCCGAGATGGAAACGGCCGCCATGGCCCTCAATTTCGAGAAAGCTGCCGAGCTGCGTGACCAGATCTCCCTGTTGCGGCGCGTGCAGGACCAGCAGTACATAGAAGGTGGCAGTGGCGATGTCGACGTCATCGCCGCTTTCGTCAACCCGGGCGGCGCCTGCGTGCACCTGATCAGCGTGCGCGGTGGGCGAGTACTGGGCAGCAAGAACTTTTTCCCGCAGGTGGGTATCGAGGAAGAGGTGGCCGAGGTCATGGCCGCATTCCTCTCCCAGTACTACCTGGGCAATGCAGAGCGCGAACTGCCTGGCGAGTTGATCGTCAACGTGGTTCACGAAGACTTTGAAGCCATCACCGAGGCGCTGCACACGCTGCGTGGCCGCGAGCTGACCATCAGCCACCGGGTACGCGGCACACGCGCCCGCTGGCAGCAGCTGGCAGTGACCAACGCCGAGCAGGCGCTCAACGCCCGCCTGGCCAACCGCCAGCACATGGCTGCCCGCTTCGAGGCCCTGGCCGAAGTGCTGGGCCTGGATGAAGTGCCGCAGCGCCTGGAGTGCTACGACATCAGCCATTCCAGCGGCGAAGCCACCGTGGCCAGCTGCGTGGTGTTCGGCCCTGAAGGCCCGCTGAAGTCCGATTACCGTCGGTTCAACATCGAAGGCATCACCGGTGGTGATGACTATGCCGCCATGCATCAGGCGCTGACTCGCCGCTACGGGCGTATCAAGGACGGCGAGGGCAAGCTGCCCGATGTGTTGCTGGTGGACGGCGGCAAGGGCCAGCTGAACATGGCCCGCGATGTGATGCAGGAACTGGGCTTCAACGACCTGACCCTGCTTGGCGTGGCCAAAGGCGTTACCCGCAAGGCAGGCTTCGAGACCCTTTATCTGAACGACGTGCACCACGAATTTACCCTCAAGGGCGATTCTGCCGCTCTGCACCTGATCCAGCAGATCCGCGATGAAGCCCACCGTTTTGCCATCACCGGTCACCGCGCCCGTCGTGGCAAGGCCCGTCGCGTCTCCAGCCTTGAAGATGTGGCCGGGGTAGGGCCGAAGCGCCGCCGCGACCTGCTGAAACATTTCGGCGGCCTGCAAGAGCTCAACCGCGCCAGTATCGATGAAATCGCCAAAGCCCCCGGCATCAGTAAAAAGCTTGCCGAATCAATTTATGCCAGCCTGCATAGCGAGTAGAATGCCGGGCTCAACTTGCAGCCAGTCGTACCGATGAATATTCCAAACCTGCTCACCGTTCTACGCGTCCTGCTCATCCCGATTTTCATCCTGCTGTTCTATATGCCCTACCATTGGAGCTATATGGCCGCCAGCAGCGTGTTTGCCGTCGCAGCGGCCACCGACTGGCTGGACGGTTATCTGGCGCGTCGGCTGCAGCAGAGCACCCCGTTCGGTGCCTTTCTGGACCCGGTGGCCGACAAACTGATGGTGGCCGTGGCCTTGGTGCTGCTGGTGCAGACCCACGCCAACTTCTGGCTGACCCTGCCGGCTGCGGTCATCATCGGCCGCGAAATCGTGGTGTCGGCACTGCGCGAGTGGATGGCGGAGCTGGGCGCACGGGCGCATGTGGCGGTGTCCAACCTTGGCAAGTGGAAGACGGCAGCGCAGATGCTGGCACTGGTGATTCTGCTGGCCAACCCACCGGCGGTGACTTTCTGGGTCATCCTGGGTTACGGGCTGCTGCTGGTGGCGGCGGGGCTGACGCTGTGGTCGATGGTGCACTACCTGCTGGCCGCCTGGCCGCACCTGCGCGAAGGTTCGGAGCAGAAATAAAAGTTTTTTTGAATCAAGGGGTTGACGCTGTTTTAGAAATCGCTAGAATGGCACCCATCACGACGCGGGAATAGCTCAGTTGGTAGAGCACGACCTTGCCAAGGTCGGGGTCGCGAGTTCGAGTCTCGTTTCCCGCTCCAAATTCGGTCCTCAGTGCATGGCTGGGGTCACAAAAAGAAGAGGCCTAAGGGCCTCTTTTTTTATGCCTGCATTTTTTCAATCCCTCCTTTCATGAACCTATCTCGGCAGGGCCGGCCTCTTCACGGGTAAACCCGCTCCCACAGGGATTTCACAGGGCTGAAGGTGGTGCGGTAACTGTGGGCGCGGGTTTGCCCGCGAAGAGGTCGGTACAGGCAGTTGTCATCAGTTTCTCATCAAGATTGTTCGACGGGTCTCCAGCATAGTGGCTGGGAATCTATGCCGGGTGATTGTGATGGTGGCAACTGAAGTGGGGGCGGACGATAAACCAGACTCGATTTCAACCCTGAGGGATTGGTGTGCCCTTACGAAGTCTGGTGAGCAAGTCATTCGTATCCGCAATGGCTGTGACGTTCTGTGTCTGGCGCATCGCGAGCGTTCGGCTTTCTTGTGCCTGGCGCCAGGTTGGCAAGGCTTGCTGGTTTTACGCCCGGGGTTGCAAGTGCTCAGTGGCAGCGCCTGGGTGCTGCCGTTATCGCAAACGAATCTTTTCAAGTTGCAGTTGTTCATCGATCAGGGGGGCGTGCCTGAGGTGCGACCTGCTCCAGGCGAGCCTTGGGCCGTGTTGAGCGAAGGTCTTGGCCAAGGGCGAGCGGCGCCGGCGCTGGAGTCCTGGTATCTCACCCTTGCGTTGCAAGGTGATGCTGCCTATCAAACTTTTGCCCGTCATCTGCGTAGCAGTGAGCATTATCAGCTGCTCGGTTTTTTGTTGGAGCAAGGTTCGGGGGGTGAAAAGCTCCAGGACCTTGCAGGTCGTTATGGCGTATCGGTTTCACACTTCAGAAGGCTTTGCCGTCAAGCCCTGGGTGGTACAGCCAAGTCCGAGTTGCGTGTGTGGCGTACGGCGCGAGCGCTTCTGAGCATGGCTGAAGGCGCTGCCTCCCTGACAGACGTTGCCTTGGAGTTTGGTTACGCCTCTTCCTCGCATTTTTCCAAAGAGATTCGAGAGCTGGTCGGCATTGCGCCGAGTAGTTTGATCGATATAACCGGCCTGTCTGGCGAATGAATTCATGAAGTTTAAAAGTATGTGTCCGCGGGCTGTCATGCTCGTGCTTTGTTGCATGTTGCCTATGGCTTCATCGGTTGCCTCTGTTCGTGCTGAAGAGGGTTATGTGGCTCGTCAGGAAGGCCTGCGCACGTTCTTCGATGCACTGTCAGCGTCCTTGGGTAAACCGGTCATCCTCAGCAAAGCAGCAGCGCGGCGCACCATCAGTGGCGAATTTTCGCTCGCCGCACCGCAGCAGACGCTGGAGCGTATTGTTCGGCAAATGGCGCTGATCTGGTACAGCGATGGTCAGACGCTGTATGTCTATGAGGCGGCCGAAGCGAAGAGTACTGTCATCTCGTTGAACACCATCACTGTCCAGAAGCTGGATGCTTTCCTGCGCAACTCTGGTTTGCGCGATGCCCGATACCCTTTGCGTCATGATGGATTGCGGACCTTTTACATTTCCGGCCCGCCGATCTATGTCGACCTGGTGGCGCAGGCCGCGCAATTCATGGACAACCAAAGTGCCGGCTTGCAACTCGGACAGCAGCGTATTGGCGTTATCAATTTGCGCAATACCTTCGTTGCAGATCGCAATTACGAGTTGCGCGACCAAAGCATCACGGTACCCGGCATTGCGACGGCTATCGAGACGCTGCTCAAGGGGGAAATCCGTGGTGTCAACGCGGTGATCAACAGGGCTGGAGAAGGGCGTCCGGGTGGCATGCCGAGCTTTCCATTGGAGAGGCTGGGAGTTCCTGAGTCTGCATCTTCCGACACGACTACGCCGCGGATCATCGCTCGTGATCTGGCTGCCGGCAATATCCGCGTAGTGGCCTATCCCGATACCAATAGCCTGTTGGTCAAGGGGCTCCCGGAACAGGTACTTTTTATCGAGAATCTGGTTGCTGCGCTCGATGAGCCAAAGCGCCATGTCGAGCTCTCCCTGTGGATCATCGACCTGCAGAAGGACGACCTCAATGAGTTGGGCGTCGACTGGAAGGGGTCGTTCAAGGTTGGCTCGAAGGTGGCCGCATCGCTCAACGGCGGCTCGCTGAGTACGCTGGATAGCACTTCGTTCATGGCTGCCATTTCGGCGCTGGAAACCGACAACCGCGCCCGGGTGGTTTCGCGCCCGGTCGTGCTGACTCAAGAAAACGTTCCGGCGATTTTCGACAATAACCGTACGTTCTATGCGCGGCTGATCGGTGAGCGCAGTGTTGAGCTCGAACATGTCACTTACGGCACCCTGGTCAGCGTCTTGCCACGGATTTCAGCATCCGGAGAAGTCGAGATGGCACTCAACATCGAGGACGGCAGTGTGGTCGATTCGGCCGCGCAGTCGTCTGCGATCGACGCGTTGCCGACGGTTGGCCGAACGCGTATCAGTACCGTTGCCCGGGTGCCGAGGGGTAAGAGCCTGCTGGTAGGCGGCTTCACCCGTGACGAGAGTGCAGAGGTGATCAAGCGTATTCCGGTGCTGGGGCATATTCCTTATCTGGGGAGGATGTTCAGCTATCGGCAGACCCGTGAATCCAACACGGTTCGGGTGTTCCTGATTCAACCTAAAGAGCTCGACAGTCCGTTGGAACCAGGCGCTATGCAGATTGGCGCGCAGGTGATCGGCAAGGTGGCCCGTGACCCGGCCGACCGCGCGGTGCTGCGCGCGCTGGAGCGCTGATATGGCGGCTATTGGCGCAGTGCTGTCGCGCATGCAGATGGCGCGCACGCATCAGGGCGGCGAGCCCCAGGCAAAGGTCGTTGAAGCGCCAGACGACGATACTTCTCCAGCAGCCAGCGTCCAGCGATTCGTTGAAAACAGCGATGAGATGGCGGCGTCCCTGCGTTCGCAGTTTCGCCGTAGAGGCGATTTTGGCGACAAGTTCGAAGGCTTGGCAGACAGCTTCGAGCGGGTCCTGGAGGAAGATGTTGTTCCCAAGGCTCGGCAAATACAGTCGCTGGCCAAGCTTGCCGAGCGCAGCATCGAATGGCTGCTGGCACAGGCCCGGGGGCTGTTTCCCGATGACAGTGATCTGGTGCTGGTGCTGCGCCAGCTGTTGCGGGAAAGAGTGATGGCCGAGGCGACTCGCCGGCGTCTGGAGACGCTACTGCAACAGGTACTCGTTCAGTCGCCGCCCAAGCGTTTGAAGGCCGGTATCAATTCGGCACTCAAAGCCAAGATGTTTGGCAAGGCGCTGGCGTTGCAAGCGGCTTTGTTGCGTGACACCTATCGCTTGTTCCTGGAGTCCGAAGGCGGCCCGGTCGAGTCTTATGAGGACTGGATAGCCCTCTACGGCTATCGGCACCGTGGCCCGGTCCTGGATTTTATCGAGGCAGCCTTGCTGACCGACATCGATGCCCAGGACCCCAGTTGCTCACGCGACGAGTTTGGCCAGTTGCTGAAAAAACTGGGTGACCTCAAGCGTCTGCGTTCGGTTGATGTCGTGTTCATCCGCGGGCTGCTCGTACACGAGCTGGTTTGCCAGCATAACGCCAGCGAGCCGGACTGGTTGGTGTTCTTGTTGGGGCTGTTGCAGTTTCCCGACGAGCTCGACCCGTTGCTGTCAGGTCTCTTTGGGGAGCGCTTGTTGTTGGTTGACCATCACGAGCGCGCGCAACTGCTGCAACTGTTGCGACTGGCCTGCCTGGCGCTGCCGCTGGAGCTGTTTGGCGATGACGAGGCATTAGCGCGCATCGCCGCGCAATTCACGCACTTGGCCGACCTGGTGTTTGCCCATGAAACCATCGAGCGACATGCCGCGTTGACGGCTCGTTTCGCCTCCTGATCTTGAAAGGTCGGTACTTATCATGCTCGATAAATTCCTGCGCAATGTCACTGCTCGCCCCGAGCTGCTGATCCTGGCCCTCATGGTGATGATCATCGCCATGCTGATCATTCCATTGCCGACGCCGCTGGTGGATTTTCTGATCGGTCTGAACATCGTCATTGCGATCCTCGTCTTCATGGGGTCGTTCTACATCGAGCGGATCCTGAGTTTTTCCACCTTTCCCGCGCTGTTGTTGATCACCACGTTGTTCCGTCTGGCGTTATCGATCAGTACCAGTCGGCTGATCCTGGTGCAGGCCGATGCCGGTGACATCATCGCGTCATTCGGTGAGTTTGTGATTGGCGACAGCCTGGTGGTGGGCTTCGTGATCTTCGCGATTGTCACCATCGTGCAGTTCATCGTCATTACCAAGGGTTCCGAGCGCGTGGCGGAAGTGGCGGCGCGGTTCTCCCTCGACGGCATGCCGGGTAAGCAAATGAGCATCGATGGCGACCTCAAGGCCGGTGTCATCGATGCCAAGGAGGCGCGTGAGCGGCGCAGTACGCTAGAGCGCGAAAGCCAGTTGTATGGCTCCTTCGATGGCGCCATGAAGTTCATCAAGGGCGATGCGATCGCCGGGATCATCATCATCTTCGTCAACTTTCTGGGGGGGATCGCAATCGGTGTCGGGCAATTGGGCATGGACATGTCCGAGGCGCTGTCGACCTACACGTTGCTGACTATCGGTGACGGCCTGGTAGCGCAGATTCCCGCGCTGTTGATCGCCATTGGTGCAGGTTTCATCGTGACCCGTGTTAACGGAGACGAGGCCAACCTGGGGCGCAACATGATGAGCCAACTGCTGGGGCATCCTTTTGTGCTGGGTATCACTGCCTTGCTGGCGGTCGGTGTGGCAATGCTGCCAGGGTTCCCGGTTGCGGTGTTTCTGATCATCGCCAGTGCGCTGGTGGCATTGCTGTTCTTTCGCTACCGGCTGGAGAAGAAAAGCTCGGGTACTGCCCCCGTTGTGTCTTTGGCGGGTGAAGAGGGGGAACCCGAAAGCGAGTTGGGCCTGATCGAGAACGTCGACGACATGGCCACCGAAACCGTCGCCTTGATGCTGTTGGTGCCAAGCGCTCGCGTCGAAGCGCTGCGCGAGGCTCGATTATGTGAGCGTTTTCGCAGCCAGTTCTTCATCGATTACGGTATCCGGATCCCCGAGCCCCGATTGCGCGGTGCCGACTCACTGCCGATTGGGCAAGTCGCGGTGTTGATCAACGAAGTGCGTGCAGACCAGTTCGATATCCACTTCGATCTGCTACGTGTTGTCGATTACAAGCCAGAGCTTGAACATCTCGGCCTGGACCTGACCAGGGGCGTCGACAGCAACAAGCAAACCAGCGTATGGGTGCGCAGCAGCGAGCGCGAAAAACTGCAGGGCCTGGGGCATCAGTTGCGTACGGCTTATGACGAATTCTATCGCTGCCTGGTAACCCTGCTGGCTCGCAATATTTCGGAGTTTTTCGGGGTGCAGGAGAGCAAGGTCCTGCTCGACGAGATGGAAGCGCGCTACCCGGACCTGGTCAAAGAGGTCTACCGGCATGCCCCGGTGCAGAAAGTCGCGGAGCTCCTGCAGCGCCTGGTCGCCGAGCGGATCTCGGTGCGCAACATGAAACTGATTCTTGAAACGCTTGCTCACTGGGGCTCGCGTGAGAAAGACGTGATTGTCCTGGTCGAGCACGTGCGCGGCGGCCTGGCACGCTACATCAGTAACAAGTTTGCCAACGGCAACGACCTGCGTGTGCTGCTGCTCTCGCCGGAGTTCGAGGACGTGGTGCGCAAGGGCATACGTCAGACCTCTGGCGGAAGCTTCCTCAACCTGGAGCCCTCCGCCAGCGAAGAGCTTATGGACCGGCTGGCAGTCGGGCTCGATAGCCTGCACATCCCTCAGAAAGACATGGTCATCCTGGCCTCGGTGGATGTGCGGCGCTACATCAAGAAACTGATCGAGGGCCGTTACCGGGAGCTGGATGTGGTGTCGTTTGGCGAAATTTCCGACGCCATTTCAGTGACTGTGCTCAAGACCCTTTAGGAGAATGCGCTATGCAACTGCCAATGAGTCGGCCATCGCTGGAGCGCCGTGCTGCCCACCCGTTGCGTTTGAATGGTCCCCTTCTCGAAGCGGCACTGCACGATGTGGTGATCGGCGAAGTCTGCGAGGTGCGAGGAAACTGGCGGGACACTGCGGTGAGCGCTCGCGCGCAAGTGATCGGCTTCAGCCCCGATGCGGTACTGCTCAGTTTGCTGGGTGATGCGCGAGGGTTGTCCCGTGAATCGCTGATCGTGCCTACCGGTTCATTGCTCAGCCTGTATTGCAGCGCTGCCATGCTCGGTAGCGTGATCGACCCCCAGGGGCGGATAGTCGAACGTTTGGCCCCCGGCGATGCATTCGAGGGTTGCGACTGCCCGGTGGATGCTGATCCTCCGGCGTACCACCAGCGTCGCCCGGTAAACCAGCCGATGGCCACCGGCGTACGGGCGATCGATGGTTTGCTGACGTGCGGCATAGGCCAACGCATTGGCATCTTTGCCGCGGCGGGATCAGGCAAGACTTCATTGATGAACATGTTGATCGCCCACAGCGAAGCAGATGTGTTCGTGATCGGGCTGATCGGAGAGCGGGGGCGGGAGGTCACCGAGTTTGTCGAGACGTTGCGTCATTCGGATAAATGCACGCGGTGTGTGGTGGTGTACGCGACCTCGGACTTCTCCTCGAACGACCGCTGCAATGCAGCATTACAGGCAACGGCAATCGCCGAGTATTTCCGTGATCAAGGCCGGCAGGTGGTGTTGATGCTCGACTCGATGAGCCGGTATGCCCGTGCTCGCCGCGACCTCGCGCTGGCGGCAGGGGAGGCACCGGCGCGGCGTGGTTATCCCGCTTCGGTGTTCGACTCCCTGCCGCGTTTGCTGGAACGTCCGGGTGTGACTGCCAACGGGAGTATCACCGCGTTCTACACCGTATTGCTGGAAAGCGACGATGAACCTGACCCTGTTGCCGAGGAGATTCGCTCCATCCTCGATGGACATATCTACCTGAGCCGCAAGTTGGCCGCCAGTGGTCATTTCCCGGCAATCGATGTGCTCCGTAGTGCCAGTCGGGTGGCACATCAAGTCACCGGACCTGATGTTCAGCAACTGGCGGCCATCGCCCGCAAGGTGTTGGCCCGCATCGAACAGCTGCAGGTATTGCTCGACTTGGGGGAATACCGACCCGGGGAGAATGCGGCCAACGATCAGGCCATGGCCTGTCGCGAAGCGTTGATGGGCTGGCTTTGCCAGGATTTGAGTGAGCGATGTGCACCTCAGGCTGCATTGGAGAGCCTGCATGGTCTGCTTGGCTAATGTCCGGCGCCTGCTGGATTTCAGCGACTACCGGCAGCTTGAGTGTGAGCGAATGCTCGATAAGGCCTTGCGCGCAATGATTCCGCTTCAGCATGAGTTGCAGGCAATCGAGCAACAGGCTCAAGGGCTCGATGAGCTCCTGATAAGCCAACGCCCCGAGGATCAGCGGTTGAGCCATGCCCAGTTGCTGGCGCTGTTGCGGCGTCAGGCGGTCATTCGGCGGCAGATCGGTAACCTGGCGCTAGAGCGCATCCGCGTGATGGACCAGCACCAGGAGGCGGCTCAAGGGGTTGAGCGTTTGCAACGGCATATCAAGACGCTGCAGAGAAAGCATATGAAGTACCAGAGTCTGGAGCAACGTTTGCTGGGCGAACGTCGTTCACGTCTGTGGCGCCAGGAAGAACATGACATTGATGAACTATTGGTGAATTGGAAATGAGCGTAGTGCGCCCTCCTGTAGCGGCAGTCCGCCCGGTCAAAGATATTTTAGCCTCCGATGAGCTCGGCCATGAAGTTCAACCACAGGTCTCTGAAGCCCGTAATACACTGGACGACTTGCCGCAGGGCGCGCTTGTAATGTTGGCGCAGTTGCAGCCACTGCGCGAGCTCCCGCTAAAGCCATCGCTGGCAGCACTACGCCCAGCGGCCGAGACGGAGTCCAGGTCGGCCAAAGTATCGGTGGATCAGACGATACATGTGTCAATGAAGCAGCCGTCCGTGCCTTCATCGCCGGCACGGGTTGATGCTAGACCTGTGTTGCAGACTAAGCGTTTACCGATCGCTGCGCAGGTGCTTGTTCAGGCACCCGTTGCCACTGCGCTCGCCACACCCGGTCACGCTGCCATCGATGTGTCGGCTCAGCAGCATGTTCCATCGTCGTCTACCCGCTTGCCGGTCGCCATGCGGACACAGGAGCCTGACCGGACCACTGTTGCCAGTGCGCTTTGGGCCTGTGATCGAGCTGTCGCCGACAGACCGGTCAAGCAGGAAACGCCTCAAGCCTTACCGGCGCAACCACCGCCTTTGCTGGAAAAGGCACTGCCTTTACTGGAAAAGCCACTGCATTTGCACCGCGTAACGCACTCGGCGGTGGCTGCTAACCCGACATCTGAACCGAAGCCGGCGCCTGAAGCCAGCACTGCCCAGGAGGGTAGGCGCTATCTTCAGGTGCCCTTCAGCAAAGGTAATGCTGTGGGTCTGATCACAGTCAGCAAGGCGGGGGGCGAACGCCCCGAGCAGTTGTTGCTCAATCCAGACAGCGCGTTGGTTTCCAGCTATTTGAGCGACAACCTGGCGCAGGTGCCGGATTCGCGTTGGCGTTTGGCTGATCAGCAGGGGCATGAACACCGTGACCGTCATCAGCAGGAGCGAGCGGAGGAGGCGTTCGAAGAGGAAAGCCGTCAAACGCGTCGAGACACAGGTGAGCAGGGAGGGCAGCAGGCGTGACCTCCACCCTGTTGCTGCGCTGCGTTGCGCCACTTGATTATGAGCGGCGCCATGCGGTGGCCCGTTGGCAGCGTGAGGGGCACCCGGTTCAGCTGAGCCAACCTTCGCCACAGGCACGTTATCTGACCTTCTGGGCACAAGGTTGCCACGGTCTCTGGCAAGGCATGATCGGGGCGCGTGAGTGGTTGCACGCCGTGGCTCCGCAATGGTCGCAATGGCTGCTTCAAGAGGGCACAGGCCAGGAGGTTCTGGATCTGTTCTCTGCGGTCAGCCGGCCCGTCGAAGTTGCGCCCGAGCTGCTGGACTACCAGCGCCTGTTCGCGTTCGAGCTCATTCAGGGAGAGGCGCTGCAAGGGGCTTGTCTGCCCTGCATTGCAACGCCCCAGAGCGACGTGTGGGTCATGGAAGGGCCGAGCCAGCGCAAGGAGGCCTCGCGCCCGCTGCAGGCGTGGTTGCAGGCCGTGCCGCAGGCCCTGCGAATCGTGCTCGGTAACAGCGAGCTGGCTCGGTTGCCCTATCGGCAACTGGCGATGGGCGATGTGCTGATCATCGCCGAGCAAACCCGACAACTCTTCATGGCCGACCTGTGTATCGGCCAGTTCACCTTTGTCAAGGAAGGTCTGCGCATGCAACTCACCCCCCCGGATAACCTTTCGCCGGCCGCTCCCGGCGTGCTATCGGCGCTGCCGGTCAAACTTGAATTCGTACTGGGCGAACTCACCCTGAGCCTGGCTGCGCTCAACGCGTTCATCGAGGGCCAGGTGCTGCCCCTGGAGTCCACGGCCGCGAGCAATGTTGAAGTCCGTGTCGCTGGCAAGTGCATTGCTGTGGGTGAGCTGGTCCAGCTAGGCGATCGCCTGGGTGTCGAGCTGCGTGAGGTGGGGCGGGGCATGGGTAATGAATGACATTTCAATGATCGGGATGTTGGCAGTGGCTTCATTGCTGCCATTCCTGATTGCCGCAGGCACCTGCTACATCAAGTTCTCGATTGTCTTCGTTATCGTGCGCAACGCCCTGGGCTTGCAGCAGGTGCCGTCGAACATGACCCTCAACGCCGTTGCGCTGTTACTGGCGATGTTCGTCATGAGCCCCGTGGTGCAAGAAGGCTATGACTATTACAAGGAAAACCGGGTTGAGTTCACCAACATCGATGCGGTGGTGGCGTTCCTCGATAACGGCCTGGGCAGTTACCGCGAATACCTGTCCAAGTACACCGACCCAGACCTGGCACAGTTCTTCGAGCGGGCGCAGATCGCGCGCGAGAACCCCAATGCCGTCGATGTCGAACCTGACGAGACGCTGGAGCCTTCGTTGTTCGCGTTGCTGCCAGCCTATGCACTGAGCGAAATCAAAGCCGCTTTCAAGATCGGTTTTTATCTGTATCTGCCTTTCGTCATCGTCGACCTGGTGGTCTCCAGTATCTTGCTTGCCCTGGGCATGATGATGATGAGCCCGGTGATCATCTCCGTACCTATCAAGCTGGTGCTGTTCGTTGCGCTGGATGGCTGGGCACTGCTTTCTACCGGACTGGTTGGGCAGTACCTGTCTCTGGCTCAATGAGAATCGGCGATGAATGACCTGGTGTTTGCCGGCAACAAAACCCTGTACCTGATATTGATCCTGGTGGCCTGGCCGATCATTGTCGCCACGCTGGTGGGATTGCTGATCGGTCTGTTTCAGACTGTGACCCAGCTTCAGGAGCAAACCTTGCCCTTTGGCTTCAAACTGCTGGCGGTGTCGATCTGTCTGTTTCTGCTTTCTGGCTGGTACGGTGAGCCGTTGCTGGGGTTCAGTCGGGAAGTCATGCGCCTGGCCCTGAAGTGAATCGCGATGAATGTAAGCCTTTTTTTTGACCTGCATGGCTGGCTGGCCGGTGCGATGATTTGCTTCGCTCGCCTGGCACCGGTTTTTTTCATGCTGCCGTTTCTCAACAGTCGTGCGCTCACCGGAGCACCGCGAAACGCCGTGATCGTGCTGGTTGGCATGGCGCTCTGGCCTTATACCGCTGGCACGTTGCCTCGTCTGGACTCGTTTGGCTTCTACGGGTTGTTGTTGCGAGAGGCCGGCGTAGGCGTGATTCTCGGCTGCCTCTTGTCCTGGCCGTTCTGGGTGTTGCACGGCATGGGCAACCTGATCGATAACCAGCGCGGAGCGATGTTAGGGAACACGATCGATCCGGCCAACGGCGACGACACCTCGGAGTTGGCCAATTTTCTCCAGCTGTTCGCGGCAGTGATCTACCTGGAGGGCGGGGGAATGGCGTTGCTGGTGGAAACCCTGAGCCGCAGCTACCAACTCTGCTCGCCGGTACTCGGATGCGAGCTGCGGATTCAGCCGTTGCTCGGCCTGCTCGATCCGTTGATCAGTAAAACGCTGATCATCAGCGCGCCGGTGGTGGCGACCTTGTTGCTCACCGAGGCGCTGCTGGGTCTGCTGGCGCGTTTTGCGCCGCAAATGAACGCGTTTTCGGTGTCGCTCACTGTCAAGGGAGCCATCGCGTTACTGGTGTTGCTTCTGTATTTCAGTGCACACCTGCCTGACGAAATACTGCGCATGGCCTCCAAGCCTGATCAGCTGGCGGACTGGGTCGTAGCACCGGAGGCCCGCTGATATGTCCAGCGCCTCGAAAACTGAAAAACCCACGGCCAAGAAGCGCCGCGACGCGGCGAAAAAGGGCCAGACCTTCAAGGCCAAGGATCTCTCCAGTTCCTGCCTGATGCTGTGCGCGATCATCTATCTGACGAGCAGCGGCAGCTTGCTGGAGGTGATGGAGGTTTACCGGCGCATCATCGCTTCGGGTTTCGCCGCCGATCAGCAGCGATATGCCGCCGAGCTCGGGGTGCTGATGCTCAAGGTCGTGGCCCCGCTGATCGTTGTGTGTTTTCTCGCCAGCGCCTTGCCCACGTTGTTGCAGACCGGCCTGGCCATTGCCAGCGAGGCCTTGAAGCTGAACTTCGGCGCACTGAACCCGGTTAACGGCTTCAAAAAGCTGTTCAGTCTCAGAACAGTGAAGGATTCCGTTAAATCCCTGTTGTATCTGGGCAGTTTCGTAATCGCATTCTGGGTGGTCTGGCTGACTCAGCGGCATTTACTGTTTGCGCAACTCCATGCGCAACCGGTCGATCTGTTCCCGATCTGGGCTCATTTGTTGTTGGTGCTGGTGCTGGCTTTTCTGGGCTGCATCGTGCTGGTCGTCATGCTTGATGCACTGTGTGAGTACTGGCTGTACATCAAGGATCTGAAGATGGACAAGCAGTCAGTCAAGCGCGAGCACAAGGAACAGGAAGGCAACCCGGAAATCAAGGGGCGGCGGCACGAACTACATCGGGAGCTGCTATCCGAACAAGTCAAATCCGACATTCGTGGTTCGCGAGTGATTGTCGCCAACCCCACACACATCGCTGTGGGTATTTACTTCCGCCCGGAAGTCACAGTGATGCCGTTTATCTCACTGATGGAGACCAACCAGCGGGCATTGGCCGTGCGCAAGTACGCGGCTGAAGTTGGCGTGCCGGTAATCAGTGACATTGCCCTGGCCAGACGCATCTTCAAGACCCATCAGCGCTACACCTTCATACAGATGCAGGAAATCGAAAACGTCCTGCGACTTCTGGTCTGGCTCGAGCAGGTCGAGCAGGCCTGACGGGCCTCCTGCAAAACCGAATGCAAGCATGAGTGATTCACGAACACCACGATGAGCGGTTTGTGACGGCGCCCGTTGCCTTCAGCTGGCTCAATAGCCTTGTCAGCACCGCTGAAGAAACATTCAGGAGTAAGTAGTCATGAGTAGTCGGAAACATACAGAGCAGGAAGAGGACCGGATTGCCGAGCATGTGATGCAGGCCGTACTTGATGGTGCGTCGCTCAAAGAGCTGCGCGGCGTCAGTACCGAGCAGATGGATGGCCTCTACGCCTTTGCCTATGAGTTCTACGAGCAGGGGCGCCTGGACGATGCGGAAAAGTTTTTCCATTTCCTGTGTATCTACGACTTCTATAACGCGCAGTACTGGATGGGGCTGGCGGCGGTGCATCAGCTCAAGCAGAACTATCAGAAAGCGGTTGATCTGTACGCCGTGGCTTTTGCCCAAGGTAAAAATGATTACCGCCCGATGCTCTATACCGGCCAATGCCAGCTGGCGCTGGGTAAAGCCGGCAAGGCCAAGTTGTGTTTTGAGTATGTCATCGAGCGTGTTCAGGAGCCGGGTATGCGTGAGCAGGCCCAGGCTTACCTGAATGCGTTGACCACTATCGACGCCGATCACTCGGAGAAAGAGTTGTAATGGATATCAGGGCTTTGTACTCACGCATATCCCCGGAAACGCAGGCCCGTCAGGCCGGCAGGGAACGTTATGCCGAAGCGGCGAGTAAGGCGGCCAACACCAAGGCCTGGCAGCGCGCTGCCGATACGGCACTGGCCAACCTGCAAGGTGTGAGCTACGCCGCTCAGTCGCAAGGTGGTAATACTGCTGCGCTGGGTAGGCCGATTCTGGCTTCGCCACCGCCAAGTGCTGAGCGTGAGAGAAAGGGTTCTGAAGACAGGTTCACCTTGTTGATGGCCTCGCTCATCAACTTGTTGGGTGACGTCAGCCTGGAGTCACTCAAGTCGCGCATGGAAATCCTCAGGTCGGCCGCCAAGGCCAGCGCTGAGGGCAACAAGGCATTGTCAGACGATTATCTGAGTGCGCTCGCGGAACTGGAAGCGGCTGTCGCCTCTGCGAGCGTATCCGAGGAAGAGCTCGCGGCGGCCAAGGCTAAAGTCGACAGCGCGCAAAGGGCGCTGGCCGATGCTGAAGCGGCGCTGGGGAAAACCGAGCCGGGTACGCCCGAGCATGCCAAAGCCTTGGCGGCCCGTGATCTGGCGCAAGGCAACTTGACCGCCGCCCAACAACAGCTGAGCAACGCCGAGCTGAAGTATCAGGCCGCAGTCAAGGTGGCTGGAGAGGCGGGCAAAAAGGCTGAGGCTCTGGCCAGGTCGGTGGAAATCGCGGGGCTGGGCGACAAGCCGGTGCTCGATGGCATCAAGCGTCAGCTGAACGCGGCTGCGACCATGGTGCTGCTGATGACACGTTTTGCAGAGTTGATGGGCGAAAGCGCTGAAAACAAGATTGAAGCGGAACAGGAGTTGTTCCGCAGCATGCAGGTGGCGCGTCAGGAGTACATGGAGAAAAAGTCTGAAGAGTACCTGGAGCAAGTGCGTAAAGCCGAAGCTGCCATCAAGACGGCGGGGTGTATCGGTAAGTTTTTGGGCCCGGTGCTGACCGTGCTGAGTGTTGTCGGGGCTCCCTTCACGGGCGGAGCTAGCCTGATTCTGGCAGCTGTCGGTGTGGGATTGACGGGAGCGGACATGCTGGGCAAGCAGTTGACCGGGATGTCGTTCATGGAAAAAGCCATGCAGCCTCTGATGGACAACATCCTCAGCCCGATGATTCAGGGCATCGGCAAGGGGATTGCGGACCTTCTGAAGAAGGCCGGCGTTGATGCGGCGTCGGCCGATATGGCGGGGATGATCATGGGCGCAATCATCGGTGCCGTGGCCATGGTCGCGGTACTGGTGGTTGTGGCGGTTGTTGGCAAGTCTGCTGCGGGGCGGGTCGCCAATGCGATGGGCAACATGTTCGGCAAGATGGCCAACGAGATGACGCCACAAATGCTCAAGCAGGCCGCACGGGCGGTCAGCAATGGGTTTACCAGTGTCATGACCAAGGCCCGGTCCAGCATCGGTCTCAAGTCAGATGCGATCTCCCTGGATCTCTATGCATCGCGCCTGGCTGCTTCGCTGGCGGTGGTAGAGGCGGGCGGTACCGCCGCCCAATCCGCGTTGGAAACCAAGTCGGGTATTCACCAGCGCAACGCGGCGCAACACCTGGCCGACTTCGAGTTCGCCAAGGTTATCTCCGAAGCGCTGAAGAACTATCTGCACGACATGGTTCAACTCTTCGATCAGTCCATGAAGGCCAAGGATAACGCCATCAAGCAAGCCTTCAGTATCCAGGACAGTATCAACAGCAGCAGCTTGAGCATGGCGCGCAATATTTGATTCAACAGGGGTGGCACACATGGAATTATCAATCAATAGTCGTTCTCCATCGTTAGTCAGCCCTCAGGCTGCAGAGGTGGCAGATAAGGTCGTCGATCAAAAGCAGCCGCTGTCGATCAGCAACCTCGGTGGACGGCTCGATGCGCAGGTGTTGATGTCTCGACCCACGCACGCTGTTGAAGCATTGACCCCTCAGCAGTTGAATCAGCACCTGGGTACCTCGGGGTTTAGCGAGAGCGAAAGCCAGGCGATGATGGGCTTATTTCTGGCCACTGTGGTCCAGCAGGAGAAAGAAGGTACCGAAGGTGCGGTGAAAGATCCCGTGGCGGACCTGTTGTCGTTCGACCCCGCCGCGTGGGAAAAACATATCGGTGTGTTGGTGGCGTCGATTGTCGCGCTCAATATCGCACGCAAATCGAGCGCTGAAATGAGCGGCAAGTTCACACAGATGGCCTATGAGGCCGCCATTGCGCAAGGCGTTGCCATCATGGCCGGTGGTGAGGCCGCGATGTGGGCTGCGGTCAGTGGTGCGGTCGTTGCCACCACCATGGCCGTCGCGGGTGCCGGGTTGTCCTTGCGCGGGCAGAGCCAGAAGCATACTGATATCAAGATCAATCAGTCGGCTGCGGCGAAGTTCGATGCGCAGGCCCACCAGATGCGCGTTGACCTGGAAATTGACCCGAGCAAGCGGGCAGTTCTTGAGTCGAAGATTCGTGAGGCGGTTGACCAAGCCACGCAAGCGCGCATGGAAAGTGCCCTTCAGGCAAAAACATACGAGCGCAACCTGACTGTTGGCGGTGCCGTCAGTTCCATGGCGATGATCATCAGCTCCGGGTTGTCCGCCATCCTGCGTTTGCAAGAGTATTCAGAGCGTCAGCGCGAAGTGCTGCACCAGTCCGAGCAGGGTCTGAACAAGGCGGTCAGTGATGTCGCCAGCCAGAGCGTCAATGAAGATGCGGTGCTGGTCAGCAAGATGCTGGACGCTATCCAGCAGTTGGTCGACAGTCGCGGCTCTACCCTGAGCGCAATCGCCTCTGTACGCGCCTGAGCAGGAGTTGAATCATGGAAATTGTCACTAGGTCCTCCCCTGCCATTGCGCTGCGTATCAATCAGCCGGCGGATGAAAAGGTTGGCGGTCCTGAGGTCGATCATCGTCCACTGCCGTCGGCGGCTGAACGGTTGACGCAGTCGTTGGTATCCCGGTTAGGTGGAACGGAGCTCGGGAAAGTAAAGCCCAGTCAGGTTCAGGGGCATTTGCTGGAAGCCGAGTTACGCAAATGGGCAGCGCTTGCCCACCCTGCTGGCCCCAACATCCAACAGTGGAAGGATGAAACGCTCAAGAAACTAAGCGATTTGCCGTTGGCGCCAGAAGCTGCTCGGAATGCGTTGAATCCGTTCAGTGGCAGCGCCGATTTTTTTGAGCAATTGCTGGCGATGATCGGTTTCATCAAGGGCGAATACCTGGAGATCTACGAAGCGCTGCTGACCCAATACTCGGACTTCTACAAGGAGTTCAACGAAACCATCATGGCGAAGATGGGGGAGTGGATAACAGGTGGGAACGACGGTAAGGAAGTCAAAGTAAGTTATAAACTTCGCGCTGCTTTGATGGCGTTGCGCAATAAGTATCAGCAAGCCCCGGACGGGGTCCTCTATCCCACCTCTGGTATGGGAAGTGCGACACAGGAAGAGGCACAGAAGTGGGCCAAGGCCTTGGGGTTGCCTGATTCATGTGTGCAGCCTGATGGCAGCGGTGGCTATCGCGTGATGATGGACTTATCGCCGCTGGAGGGAATGATCGCAGCAGCTCCCATATTTGGCGCGACCTGGGATACCGCGAAGTTCCAAGCCTGGCAGACCGGTTTTAATAGCCTGGAAGGTGATCTGAAGAACCAGCTGCAGTTATTCACTACCAAGTACGGGAACGCCAACTCGTATCACGAGAACTTCAACAAGATCCTCTCCTCGCAATTGAGCCAGTATGCAGAGATGCTCAAGGCGCTCGCGAGCGGGATTGGTTGACGTCGTCGTTATGAAGCAAATGATAAAGCTTGAAATCGAGACCGTTATTGTCGCAATTCTCGCTGATAAACTCGTGGTCGATGTCGATGCCGTTACCTCAAGCGCCCGCTTGGTGGAGGACCTCGGTGCGGATTCGTTGAATTTTCTGGATATTGCTTTGGAGATTAACTGTGTCCTGGGCATTGAACTGCCTCCAGAGGGTTTGGCCAGTATTCGTAACGTGGAGGATCTTTATCGCGTGGTTCATCAGGCAATCGCTCAGGCGTCTGTCTGAGCGCTTTCCCGAACGTGCGCACTGGTAAGGGTGCGTAGCCATTTTTCGACAAGATATCTCTACTATGCCGCAGACGGTATGCGTCGGCGACTCAGTGGGGAATTAGAGCCTTTCCTTGGATAATGCGGATTAGTCTCTAGCTTATTGTAGAGAAATCTCAAATATCGTAGGTATCACTTCCCCTATAGTTGGTCACTCACGCCGGGTGCGGATGAACTCCGCCAATGTCACGGCATATTCATCGCATTGGGATGGGGCAATTTGCGTTATGGAAGGGGTTACTGATCAATTGCCAGGGCGGTCGTTTGTGTTTGGCCAATGGATATTGCAGGCGGATGGGTTACTTCTGCGTGACGGTACCGGACTACATCTTCCACCCAAGGAATTGCATGTACTACAGCTATTGTTGTCAGCGGCGGGCTCGCTAGCTCCCAAGGGCTGGATGCTGGACCAGGTGTGGCCCAACTGCGACGTGGCCGAGGAGTCCCTTACCCGCTGCATTTATGCGTTGCGCAAGTTGCTGGGGCGTGAAAATGACTATATCAAGACGGTCTATGGCAAGGGTTATCGCTTTGTTGGGGAGGTCGTCGAACGAGGGGGGCCGCCTTCATCGGTGCCCTCGTTATTAGTCTTGCCGTTGCTGGCGCAGGATGATGAGTGCGCCCTGGAAATGCAGTGCGAAGAGGTTCGCCGATTGGCCGCCGTATTGGGTGGGCATGTTTGTGTGATGCCGGCGGGGCCTACAGCTAATGCGCAAGCTTCCGACGATTACCTGTCGATAGTCGAGCGAATAACACGTGAATATCATCTCAGTGTTCGTTGCGGGTTCGAAGCCGGTGACCGGCATTCTTCTAGCCGGATTCTGATCGCTTGCAACAGGTGCTCCTCATAATCTGATCAGGATTCTCTACCTTCCACGCCCTATCATTTATCGCATGCCGAAGCGGTAGGCGCTTTTCATAGAGTTAGACCAAGTGGTGAACAGCATGCAGGATTCTCCTGCAACGCAATGCGTCCTGAGGGTGTTCAGTGGCCCGCTGCAGGGTTGCGAATTTGATCTGGCGCAGCAGCGTACTCTTTTTGTCGTTGGTTCCGAGGCAACGTTTTGCTCGATTGAACATCCGCTCAGTGTTCCGGACGATGCCATCTACATTCCGCTGGCGTGTGGGGGATGCAACTTTGAGGTCTTGCTTGGGGGTGATGACCGCCCAGAGTGTGTCGTGCGTATCCTGGGTGACGAAGGTGTGGTTGAGCGGCCCATTCCATTCCAGTCACTGGAGCATATATCGGAGTTGCTAATCGCCGTGCGCCCATTCGATGAGGCGTGGCGGAGCGAGTTGTTGGTACAAGGGTCGGCTGTGCTTGCTGAGCCTGAGCCGGCTCGGATGCCCGTTATCGTTTCGCGGCGAGTGGCTGTTGCAGCGGTGCTGGTGATAATGGCTGGCTTGGCCATGTTCGGTTGGTACGCCTCGAATTCCACTCCTGTGTCGAATGTTGAGGCGCTGATTGCCGGGGGTAACAACAGCATGGTCGTCATGTACGGCCGCGACCAGGCAATTTACGTCTTCGCTGACTCCGAGCGCGATGCCGCATGGGGAAGGCAGGTATTGGTGCGCAATGGGTACTCGGCGACTCAGGTGATGACCACATACGACGAGCGTCGCCGTTTGGAGAGTCTGGTGTCCAGCCTTGCGCCGCAACTCGCCTATCACCGTATGGATCTCAGTGATCCGCTTGTTCCGCGATTGTTGATCAGTCGTCAACGCAGCCTGCTGGCACCCGGATTGCGGCGTCGCCTGGAGAGCGCTTTGATCGCAGTCGCACCCTACGCTCGCGAAATAATGATCGTACAAAGTGACGATGACGAACTCCTGCACCTGGCCGAGCAAGGCTTGGAACGCCTGGCATTGCCCTTTACTCGGCACAAACATGCTGAGGGTGTGACCTTTACAGTCGAGGGCAATCTTGAGGACGCGGAGTTGCAGGCCCTGGGTGACTTTGTCGCAACGTTCGGTCGGCAATGGGGTGAGCGGTACGTTCATTTCGCGATCGAGCTCAAAGATGACTGGCTCAAGGGCAAGTCGTTCCAGTATGGGCCCCAGGGTTACATCAAGATGACACCGTCATCCTGGCACTTTCCTAAATCCCTTTGATAATAACGGTTGATATATGAGTACGGTTTCAAACCCTATTGAATTTCATGATGACTTCCTGGGCCGACAGGCTCAAGGCTTCGAGGACGGCGCTACCGGCCTCAAAACCAAACTCGATGAGGCACTGGCCGCATTGCATGAAGATGCGTCGGACCCCACGCTATTGGCGGCCTATCAGGCTGCATTCTCTTCCTACAACGTGTTCCGTAACGTTGCGACCAATACGATCAAGGGCTTCAAGGAAATTGACACGGCGATAGTTTCCGCCGCGCGTTAAGCCTTGCGTCTCCGCTCGGCTGGCAGGAATTTCATATGCCAGCCGGGCACTGTTCTTGTGGGGTTACTATGTCTGTTTCTTCCCTGACGTCAGTGAACCTGAGTCCGCTTCGGATGGCCGAATGGGCGCGTCCCGAGCCTGGCTCAGTGGTTTCCCTGGAGGGTCGTTTGATCGAAAGTTTCGCCAGCTCCGCTGTGGGCACCGAGCGTGATCATGCAAGGATCAATGCCATGCTCAAACGCCCGGATATCACCAACCCGGAAGTGTTGAGCGAATTGCAGCTGCTCACTGCGCAGTACAACATCGATGTCTCTTTACTCAACGTCCTGGTCCGTAAAACAGTGACTACGGCCGAAACGTTGTTGCGTTCGTCATGAAGGTTTTCGCCTGGCTTGCGCTGCTCTGTTTGATGCTGGTTGGCTGTCGACAACCGAGTTTGCTTGAGGGCCTTGACCAACAGCAGGTCAATGAAGTGATTTCGGTACTGCAGCGCAATAACATCACTGCGACCAAAGTGGATAACGGTAAGACCGGATACTCGGTGCAAATCGCGCAAGGGGATTTCGCGGCGGCGGTCGACCTGTTGGCCCTGTATTCGCTGCCTTCCAGGCCGCGTGTTGAAATCGCCCAGATGTTTCCTGCGGACTCTCTGGTCGCTTCGCCGCGAGCCGAGAAGGCGCGTCTGTACAGTGCGCTGGAGCAGCGCCTGGAGCAGTCGTTGAATACCCTGGAGGGTGTGGTTTCAGCACGGGTACATGTGAGTTACGACCTGGAGACCGGAGAAAGCGGTCGCAAGGTAGCGCCCATCCATGTCTCGGCGTTGGTGGTGTATGAGCGTGACAGCGAGCCACAGCTACTGATCAGCGATATCAAGCGTTTTCTCAAGAACAGTTTCTCGGCCGTGGACTACGAACACATTTCGGTGGTCTTGTCCAAGCGGGCTTTGATTCAGCATGCCGCCCCCTTCCCGGAGCCTCGCGCTTACGCCTTTACCTGGCTCTATGGCGTGTTCGTCTTAGGCATTCTGGCTGCGCTAGCGTACTGGGTCATGCGGTATCGACAGTCGAAAGGGATCGAGCATGCTTCGCGGGACTGAAGCGCTGCGCGCCATCCTCCAGCAGCCGCTGGACTATCTGCATCCTCACCGGGGTGTTGTGCCAGCGCTGTTTGGCGAGCCGGCAGCCCGCGCGCTGCTCAACCAATCGTTGCTAAGAGGGTTGGCACTCAGTTGCCCCGATCCGCAACAGCTCAAGCGCAATCCATGGACTGATTGCTGGGTCGCACATTGGCAGCATTTGCCCGCAGTCGCCCGCCTTATGGGGGCGCACCTGATGTGGCCGCAACTGGCTCGCGGGGCGCGCATGCGTGAGCTCGATGTTCCGACAAGAGCCTTCGCCCGCATCAACCTGGGCAATCGGCCAGCGGTCGTGATCAGCGAAGCGCAAGGACTTGAGCCATCGCTCGACGCCCTGGGGCTCGCTGCCTTGGCAGCTTGGCATCAATACATCCCGGATGCGCTCATGCAGCGTCTGTTCTTGCAGTTCTCGCCGCGAGTGGTCGAGTTGCAGCAAACCTTGCCGATCCTGGCGCCGAATTCGTCACTTTTCATCCTGGCGGTACAACATGCTCGAATCCATCAGAACGCTTGCTGACATTCCTTCGACGGATGCCCTGCTGCTGAGGCATGAAGAACGCACGGCTGCGCGTAATCGTCGGTTGTTGATGCAGCAAGCCCGCGAGCGCGCCAAGGCCTGTATGGCAGAAGCGCAACAAGAGGCAGACAGTGTTCGTGCGAACGCCTTTCAGGACGGTTATTCCCAAGGCGTGCTGCAAGCCGCTGCTGACGTGAGCGGGCTTTTACTGCAGTCGCGAGTGATGGCAAGCGCGTTGCAGGCAGAGCTTGTACAGGCCGCCCGGTCATTGCTGGGGGATTTGCTGATGGACGACCGTCTGCTTGATGCGCTGCTGCAGCGTTGGCAGGCGGGGTGGGTAGACCAAGGCCGGGAGCCGCTGCAGATCATGCTGCCGCTGCGGTGCAAGGCCGGGCAGATGGCGCTGAACACCAGGTTGAAGGGCTTGGGTGTCGAGCGGGTGGATATCCGTTTCCATGCCCAGGAACGTTACCTGTTTCGCCTCGCGGATCAGGTGGTCGAGCTCGACATCGGCGCCACCCAAGAGCAGCTGTCGCAGCGTCTGATCGCCCAGCTCAAGCAGTTACCGGAGAGTGTGCGCCAGCTCGATGAAGCGTCGAAGAACGTGTTTGTCAGTTGGGCTGCCGACCTGAACAAGGAAGGCTATAGCGCGATGAATATTTCGAAGTCGGATAACAGCGATGAACATTGATAACTACTCGCTTGCAGGTCCCGGCCAGGCCCCGCATCGAGGCGCCGAGACGATTGTGCCTCTGGACCAGCGCATGGGGCTTCAGGGCGCGGAAACCAGCGCTGATCCGGATCCTGAGTTTGCCCAGTTCTACGGCGCGTTCATGGAGTGGATAGCGTCCACGGCACCCTCACCGGGCAGTATTCAGCGTTACTTGAAACAATACGCGAATGCCGTTGGCGAGTTGCCCTATAAAACGACGCAGAAGCAAATGGATGCGTTGACGCAGGTGATGGTGCGGATGAAAGAGCAGGGTTTGGAAGACAGTGAGACTTACAAGGAGATAAGGGTTGCGCTGGTATCGGTTTCATCGGCCAATATGTTCTTTAAGGAGTTTATGCAGGGCGTGTTCAAACCGTCTGAGGACGAAGATAGCCGCGAAAATATCAATTGGTAGACGCATTGGCATTTAAATCTCCAATAAGCGGCTAACCGTGGAACTGGATGAATGCCGTCGCTTGGGCATTTTAAACAGCGCGCTATTGCGCTGTATTGGTTTTAAATAATTCGGTTATGAGATCCGTCGCTGCGCCATGCCCAAACACATGAGCGGCATCACGTTGTGATTGAGACAGCGTTCCCTCTGCCCTCATGCTTTGCCCCAAGTAGACGAGAATGCCCTCAAGCACTTCGACGGTGCTGTGGTAGCCCAGACCAACCAAAAAGGCACTGGCACCCGCCGCACGAGCATAGCGCTGCGCTTGCTCGACCGATGTCAAGTCAGACAGGGGGTGACGGAACTCTTCACCCGCTTGGCGAACCGAATTACGGGTGAGGGCGCCCACATACTGGTCCTCTCCTTTAACCCCGCATAACATGTCCCAGGTCTGTAAAATCTCGGCCGGAGAACCTGACATGTGCCCGGCAAACGGCTCTGTAGTTTGCTGGATGCGGGCCGTACTGATGTCGAAGACCGGCCAACGGATTTCTGGAATACGATTGTGTTCAGTAATGCCTAGTATTTTATCTGCTTCCAGCCCCATATTGTGAATGCCCGTTCGGAAAGGGATGTCTACGCCAGCGTCGAAAGTCACTACTTTTCGCTCAGACTTTTTATCTGGCCCTACAGTGCGAGAGCCTCCAGTCTCTCGCATGATTTCCATTTCTGGTTCCTCTGGCACATGCAGGCCCGCTGCTATCAGCAGACTGTTAAACTCGGTCAGCAACTCCATCTTCACGTCGGCAGGGCGGGAGTAAAATACGCCGATGTCTCCCATCAGAGCAATTACCGCGGCTCTGTCTGTAGCACTGGCAGTCTGTGCACTGGATACCGTGTTCTTTGTACTGGCTCGCTGTAGCGTAGCGAGCAAATCTGCAATTGTTCTTCCTTCGAGCAGGCCTTCTTCTCCCAGTAAACGGGCAGCGATGATTGTTTGACTGTCGGGACTCAGGTTTGAAACGACTCTATGCAATATGCTGGCAGCAGTGCCCAGTTCTTTAATGAGCACGTCGCACGGGCTATAAAGAACTCTTCTTCCGTCAATAGTTTGTTTCATGGCGAGCTTCTTCGTCGCTCTCAGTGTGTGCGGACCTGCCGGTTTGGTGTGGGTCAGTGTAGACGTTTCATTTGATGCAATATCAGTGGAGTTGTTTATTGCGAAATCAAAGTTTTTGACAAAATCGGCGTTTTTTGAGTTGCTGCTCTCGACTTGGTCTTTTACGGTGGTTGGCGGAACGAATTTTATATTGTTATTAATCGGCATGCTTAGTCGCCTGTGTAACGCAGTTGAGGTTGTGGGGTGTGGTTCAATGATTGAGTGCTTTGTGGACTGACATGATCAGGCTGTAGAACTCATTCAGTGCCAGGCGTAGCGTGTCCGGTGATTCGATGCATTCTTCTGCGAGCAGTGCTTTTATCTCGTAGCCATTATTCGCTTTTCCCAGTACTGCTTGGCCCGTCAATACACCTGGCAAGGCGTGCTGCAGTAAGTCGAGTAGTTTTTCTGCATGAAAACTTATGTTGATGCTATTCAAGTCTTCAAGTTTGCTCCATATCCAGGTCATGTCATTTTTTATTGTAATAATTATTGGGCTGATGGTTTTGAAGTTTAGCTCTATGGAGGAGTGATGGTCGAATGTGCCGATTCTTTCCGGAGGAAGTCCGAGACTTATCAATGATGTGCGCAAGGTTTCCGAGATGTTGGGGTGCATTGTCAGTTCTCTCTTGGGGGTTAAAGGCAAGCTTTTCTAGAGTGCTATTTAATTTGCAATTCTGAAATGCCCACCGCTGACGCCTTGAGACATCAGTGTTCGGCATTTAAAGGCGTGTGATTGACTCATGGCTCTGCATGCGGTTGAGGGTATCTGCTATTCACTAGCATATTCAGCAGGTGCCTACGGCACAGCCTTGACAATTGAAACAGTGAGGGTGAATTTGACACTGAGTTCAGCGTGGACTTTTTCTTGCAGCCTAGATTTCGCCTATGGCCTTGTCTTTCAAAAAGCGCTCAAATTTATGAGAATTTGAACGTTTATTTTGTTATGACGTCGTTCGGAGTTCATGAGTGGCACGATATGGCGCGAGGGCTAGGTGATAGTTCCCCCTGAAATCAGTTCACGTAAGAAGTAGAATTGAGTTCGGAGGCGATCACCCTGGATGAAGCGTACAGGTGCTTCAGGAAGCACGCTTTACGTTATGGGGCAGGGTTGTAAAAATTTTTTGCGGCAATCGATCCTTGGATAGACCACCCTTCGAGAATACCAGTCAGTTAAACAGGTTGCGTTGATCAGAGCTCGTCAAGGCATTAGCAGCGCCTGTTTATGGCGCGCCGCCCGTGCGGCGCATCGCGAGGTGCAGGACGATCGTACAGATATACGAATGCCCTGTCGAACGCGCCTCACGCCAAATTACTTAACTGACCGACATTAACCCTCCAAGGGTGATCGTTTGTAGAATTGATCAGTGTATCGAAATTGTTTGACTGGCGCGTTCACTCAACTGTCTAGCCAATTCAGGATCGCTGATTTCAACGGTGAGTTGCTTGTCGTAGAGGTCGTGCTGGTTGTTTGCGATCAACGCGTCCAAGGATTCACGATCTATTTCAGCCAGTGCAGTATCAATCAGCTGTACGGTGTCGTCGGAAAACTCACGGTGCCCAATGTCGTTGTGCGTTTCCATCTGGTAAATGGCGAGCGCTGGTAGAAGTGAGGTTTCTACGTAATTTGGTTCTTTATAGTCGGCTAGATGTTTCTCCTCTCCACTTGTGAGAGGGAAGCCTTGTTCAAATTTTTCCGCCAGTGAAGTATTCAGGTGATCGCTTAACACAAGTACCTGTAGATGAGTTATCTGGTCCTGGAGCATGGCCTTGAAAGTTTCATTGCTTTCGATCTTTATCTGCGGAATTTCTTTAATATCATTGGATTTTTCGAACGCAATCGAATTTTCGGAAACCGCTTTACTCGTGTGGGCAAGTGTCAGGGTAGTTCCCATGACGTTCCCGTGGGATTCTACGCTGTGAGGTGTAGCTATGGGGAAGTGATTAAGACTACCTTGCGCGTACAATGTTTTATCTGTGACTTTCATCTCGGCTTCTGAAATGAATTTTGCCTCACGGGCTCCAGCGTCTGTTTGCGACTTTGATGCGCCGAGTTCATATTTTGAGTAACTATCTCTTAGTGAGGTTGAATCTGTTTTCGGGCCTTCTTGGTAGTTGACGTTGATGTATCCTCCCGCCAGCACGCTTGATCCCAGGGTCCAGCGATGATAGTGAGGGCTATCCTCTCCTCCGAGACCGCTACCTCTGACACTAAAATTGTGAAGGCGCAGATTCCAGCCCTGCTCCGGGTTAGACATCAAGTAAAACTTGTTGAAAAAAGGGGCTTTAGCTGATTTATTTTTGCAATTTTCAAATAACTTATCGTCGGTCTTGATGTGTTCTAGTATGGAAATAAGATCCTGTTTGGAAATGGGTTCTATATCTGCGGTCACACCAGGCCGTTGTTGGAAGCCAAGCTCCGTCTTCGGGCTGAAATCTTGATATCGCTCACTGATCATTGTGAGCGTATTTTGATAGATTTTTTCGTTTTTTACAGCTTTGGGTTCGGCTTCATTAACCGTCCGGGCGGGAGCGTTATCAGGTGTAAAAGTGGATACTCGCGACTGAGATGTAATACTTGATATAGGCATGATCAGATCTGTACGGAATAGAGGGCAATAGGATCTGTGTGGAAATCTTGAAACTCGGTGACGCAGCGTGAGAACGGCCTCGAATGTTCACTCACAACCCGCAAAGTCTGGCGACACCTCGGCTGTTTTTCGCCTTGCCTTACCTTCGTTTCAGACTTTTCACACAGGGCCTAAGATGCATCCAAGTCGAACGCCCTGCTTTCACAAAAAGCTCATTGCCGTGCTTTTGGCCGCGATTGCAAGCCCACTTTCAGTTAGATAATGTCAGCTTTCCGACAAACCAACGTGGCCGTCCTCGCAAACGCCGCTAATGGGTCTCGCTGGCTTTTTTCATGCGGTGTTTGTGGCATCTCTATTCGTACAGAGCCTTCGGGGGGTGATCAGCCCCACAACCCAAACAGCACCAACGCCGCCACACCCAGCCCGACCGCAACCGAACAACCGCCCAGCGACAACGCCGCCCGGCCTTGCCGGTACCAGCCGTCGTGGCCAAGCTGCCGAGCCGGTGCCAGCAGGCTGCGCCAACGCAATTCCGTCTCGTAGAACGCCTGCAAGTTCGCCTGGTCCGCGTCCAGCCAGCGACGAAAGTCGATCCGCTCGCACGCTGTTACCTGAGGGCTTTGCAAGCGCACATACCATTGCCCGGCAACACTTGCCAGTACATCCCGGCGCGAGCGGCCGGCCTGCAGGGCCTGTTCCATGTTCCGCTCGACACTGGCCAATGGCAGGTCGAGGCGGGCGGCAATGCTGGCGAAGTCCAGTTGATCGAGGCGGTTGAGCAGGAACACTTGCTGTACGCGCCGGGGCAGCCGCTTCAGGGCATGCAGCAGGGCGTGATCGGCATCATGTTCGGCAACCGGGCCTGGGTGCTCAAGGGGCAGTAGCAGACGGGTCATGGACAGCTCCTTGCTCTACAAAGGGGGGGAGGGGATGGGGGCATCTTCCTTGATGCCTGATCAGCGTAGACGAAACGAGATTGATTCTCAACTGCTGATTCCGCAAAGTTTTGTAATGAGCGTTCACGCCCTGAAACACCTTTGCTATCATGCGCGCCATCACGATCTTCATTAGCCTGAAGAGCCAAAAAAAAAGACCCGGCAAAAAGCCGGGTCAAAAACCGTGATTAGCCTGATGAGGAGATAATCTGAGAGCGACCTAAGCTCCAGGTTATCCAGCGGATCTCGCGATCAGCTGAGTGCAATAATAATCGTTATCATTTGCCAGTCAAATGAATTTTCGTCCTTTCGGTAAAAAAGTTTTACCGATGCGCTTCCTTGTCCCGGCAATCGGGGCCTTTGCCGTTACGCGGCTATCACGTTTTCTCCCTTCTTTCTTGCCTATAAACCCGGTTCTGCGGCGCGTTTGTGCTCCAGCAGTGCGCGGGCCATGTCCATCATGTGCATCAGGGCGAAGGTCAGCTCGCGCTGGCTGCCGTGCTGGTGGGTGGCTGTTTCCTGGGCGGTGGCGGCAGCGCAGCGCAGCAGGGCGATGGCGTGCTCCTGGGCTTGGTCGCCGGTTACGCCCTCGTGCAAGGTCCAGATCTTGTTGTCCAGCGTGGGGCGTGGCGGGTTGGGGTTGAGGTAGTAGTCGAGCGCGCGACGGGCTGCTTCGCTGTCGAGATCTGTTTCGTCGTTTTTCGATGGTTTCATCCTGATACCTGCTAGAGCCAGTAAGTAAAGGGTGAACCCGATACTAATACCTAGAGTATTTTTATGCGTTGAGATAAATAATACTGAATGTTTATTGAGCGCCTGAAGGCAGTCCGTATCGTGCCAGCGATGAATATGGATAAATGGATTGCCCTCGTCCGCGACCGGATGGAGGAGCTAGGGCTCACCCAGGAGCAGCTTGCCGAGCGCGTTGGTGTGTCTCAAGGCAGTGTGGGGCATTGGGTGAACAAGCGGCGTCAGCCGAAGATCGAGTCGATGAACCGCACGTTTGTCGAAATTGGCATGCCCCATTACAACGTCAGTCTGCAGCTGCGCATTCAGGGCCAGGTTGGCGAGGAGCGTGGCGCCTACGGGGTGGATGATGCCGAGGACGACCTGGACCTCATGCAGTACATCGTGTGTTTTCGCTACCCGGTCAAGGACTGGAGTGAGTTGGGTGCTACAGATGCTGAGGAGCCCACCGTGTTCGAACAGACGGATTACCTGGCCCAAGGCAAAGCATTCTGGCTGACAGTTGAGAATGACGCGATGAGCGCCGTCAGTGGTCGCAGTGTGCCACAGGGCATGCGGATGCTGGTTGATCCTGGGGTGGAGGTTGAGGCGGGGCGTTTGGTTATCGCTCGTCAGCCGGGCAAACCCGCGATTTTTCGCGAGTTGGCTGAGGACGGCGGGCAGCGGTACCTGAAGGCCCTCAATAACAACTACCCGACGCTGCTCTGTGAAGAAGGTTGCGAGTTTCTCGGAGTGGTCGTGCGAGTGCACGGTGCCTTCTAGAATGAAGGGGCTGCAAAGCAGCCCCCGCTGACCTCACTCTGTCAGCTCGACCAGCACCGTCCCTTCGCTGACCATATCCCCTTCCTGGCAGAACAACGCGTTCACCGTCCCGCCATGCGGCGCACGAATGCTGTGCTCCATCTTCATGGCTTCCAGCACCACCAGCGCGGCACCTGCTTCCACCACTTGCCCCGGCTCGACCAGTACCCGCACGATGCTGCCGTTCATGGGCGCGCCCAAGCCGCCCTGATGGCTGTGGCTGGCCTCGGCTTCGGCAATCGGGTCGAAGGCCTCAATGGCGTGCATCTCGCCATCCCAGTGCAGGTAAAGCGTGCCACCCCGGCGGATCGCCAGGTGCTGGCGGCGCACACCGGCCTGGTCATGCACCAGCTGTTCGCCCACCAGCTGGTAGGTGGACGTAGCGCTGCGCTCCAGGGCAACCGCCTGGTCCTGCCCGCTGCTTACCAAGTGCAGGCTGGTGCGTGCCGGCAGGCCCAAGCGCAAGCCGTTGCGCTCACCCCACGGCGAACGGCGGTCGTCCTCACGCTGATGCCCGGCCTGGCATTGCAGCCAGGCTTCGGCTGCTGCCTCCCAGAAGCTGGCCGGCAGTGCGTTTGGCGCTGGTAGCAACACCTCCTGGTGACGCGGAATGAAGCCGGTATCCAACTCAGCGTCAGCAAATGCCGGGTGGGCCAGAATGCGGCGCAGGAAGGCGATGTTGGTTTTCAGCCCGCCAATGGCGAACTCGTCGAGCATGGCCAGCAAGCGCAGGCTGGCCTGTTCGCGGTCCTCGCCCCAGGCGATCAGCTTGCCCAGCATCGGGTCGTAGAACGGCGACACCACGTCACCTTCACTGACCCCACTGTCCACCCGCCGGCCTTCACCCGGCGCCGACTCACGGTACAGCGCCAGCTTGCCGGTCGCCGGCAGGAATTCGTTGGCCGGGTCTTCGGCATACAAGCGCACTTCGATGGCGTGGCCGATCAGCGGCACCTGTTCCTGGGTAATCGGCAACGCCTCACCGCAGGCCACGCGAATCTGCCAGGCCACCAGGTCCAGGCCGGTGATGGCCTCGGTGACCGGGTGTTCTACCTGCAGGCGGGTGTTCATCTCCATGAAGAAGAACTCACCGCGAGCGTCGAGCAGAAACTCTACGGTACCGGCTCCTACATAGCCGATGGCCTGGGCTGCGCGTACTGCCGCCTCACCCATGGCCCGGCGCAGTTCAGGTGACAGGCCGGGAGCAGGGGCTTCTTCGACCACTTTCTGGTGGCGGCGCTGAATGGAGCAGTCGCGTTCGTTGAGGTACAGGCAGTTGCCGTGCTGGTCGGCGAACACCTGGATCTCTACGTGGCGAGGCTTGAGCACGTACTTTTCAACCAGCATGCGCGCATCGCCGAACGACGACTGTGCTTCACGCTGGGCAGAAGCCAGGGCGTCGGCGAGCTGGCTTTCTTCCTCGACCACTTTCATGCCCTTGCCGCCGCCGCCGGCACTGGCCTTGAGCAGCACCGGGTAGCCAATGCGTTCGGCAGCGGCGCGGAAGGTGTCCAAGTCCTGCGCTTCACCGTGGTAGCCCGGCACCAGCGGCACCCCGGCAGCCTCCATCAGCGCCTTGGCTGCCGACTTGCTGCCCATGGCATCGATGGCGCTGGCCGGTGGGCCAAGGAAGATCAGCCCGGCCTGTTCGATGGCGCGTGCGAAGCCTGCGTTCTCGGACAGGAAGCCATAGCCCGGGTGGATGGCCTGGGCGCCACTGGCCTTGGCGGCGGCCAACAGTTTTTCGACCAGCAGGTAGCTTTCGGCGGCCTTGGTGCCGCCCAGGTCAACGCGGATATCCGCTTCGCGGCTGTGCCGTGCGTCACGGTCGGTGGCGCTGTGCACGGCGACGGTGGTCAGGCCCATGGCCTTGGCGGTACGCATTACCCGGCAGGCGATTTCGCCGCGGTTGGCGACCAGCAGGGTGGTCAAAACGGGGCGGCTCATGGGCGCGGCTCCTTCTTGTCATCGGTTTGCCAGGCGGGGCGGCGTTTTTCCAGGAAGGCGCGCAGGCCTTCCTGGCCTTCGGCGCTGACGCGGATGCGGGCGATGGTGTTCTCGCAGTAGCGACGCAGGGCCGGGCTGAGTTCGCCGTCGTCCACTTCGCGCAGCAGGTCCTTGGTGGCGCGCAACGCCTGCGGGCTGTTCTGCAGCAGGTTGGTTACCCAGGACTCGACCTGAGCGTCCAGTTCGCTGGCCGGATACACCTCCGCCAACAAGCCCAGCTCGCGGGCCCGCACGCCATTGAAACGCTCGGCAGTGAGGGCATAGCGGCGTGTCGCGCGTTCCCCCATCGCCTTGACCACGAACGGGCTGATGACCGCCGGGGCCAGGCCGATACGTACTTCCGACAGGCACAGCTGGGCGTCTTCGGCGCCAATGGCCATGTCGCAGCAACTGATCAGGCCCAGCGCGCCGCCAAAGGCTGCACCTTGCACCACGGCCAGGGTAGGGGCCTTGAGGCGGTGCAGGGCGTACATCAGTTCGCCCAGTTCGTGGGCATCATCCAGGTTGGTGTTGAAATCCAGCTGCGCCGATTGCTGCATCCAGTCCAGGTCGGCGCCGGCGCTGAAGTGCCGGCCACGGCCGCGCAGCAGCACGAAACGCAGGCTGGCGTCTTCGGCCAACTGGTCGATGGCCACGATCAGCTCGCGGATCATCTGCGCATTGAAGGCGTTGTTCTTGTCCTCGCGGCTCAGCCACAGGGTGGCGAAACCGCGTGGGTCGCGGATCACTTCGAGGGTGCTGAAATCGCTCATGGGTCACATCCGGAAAATGCCGAAGCGGCTCTGTTCGATCGGCGCGTTCAGCGCGGCAGACAACGCCAGGCCAAGCACGTCGCGGGTTTGTGCCGGGTCGATGACGCCGTCGTCCCACAGGCGAGCGCTGGAGTAGTAGGGGTGGCCCTGGTGCTCGTACTGGTCGAGGATCGGCTGCTTGAGCCTGGCCTCGTCCTCGGCACTGAACGGCTGGCCGCTACGCTCACTTTGCTCGCGCTTGACCTGGGCCAGCACGCCTGCGGCCTGTTCGGCGCCCATCACGCCAATGCGTGCGTTGGGCCACATCCACAGGAAACGCGGGTCGTAGGCGCGGCCACACATGCCATAGTTGCCGGCACCGAAGCTGCCGCCGATGATGACCGTGAACTTGGGCACCTGGGCGCAGGCCACGGCGGTCACCAACTTGGCACCGTGCTTGGCGATGCCGCCTTCTTCGTACTTCTTGCCGACCATGAAGCCGGTGATGTTTTGCAGGAACAGCAGCGGGATGCCGCGCTGGCAGGCCAGTTCGATGAAGTGCGCGCCTTTTTGCGCGGCTTCGGCGAACAGGATGCCATTGTTGGCCAAAATCGCCACCGGGTAGCCATGCAGGTGGGCGAAACCGCACACCAGGGTGGTGCCGAACAGCGCCTTGAACTCATCGAACACCGAGCCATCGACCAGCCGAGCGATCACCTCACGTACATCGAACGGCTGCTTGGCATCGGCCGGCACCACGCCATACAGCTCGTCGGCCGCATACAGCGGCGCCACCGGGGCCAGGCGCTGCAGCTTGCCCAGCTTGTGCCAGTTGAGGTTGGCCACGCTGCGCCGGGCGATCGCCAGGGCGTGTTCGTCGTTGTCGGCATAGTGGTCGGCCACGCCGCTGGTGCGGCAGTGCACATCGGCGCCGCCGAGGTCTTCGGCGCTGACCACCTCACCGGTGGCGGCTTTTACCAGCGGTGGGCCGGCGAGGAAGATCGTTGCCTGTTGGCGTACCATGATCGCTTCGTCGGCCATGGCCGGCACATACGCACCGCCAGCGGTACACGAACCCATCACCACGGCGATCTGCGGGATGCCCTGCGCGCTCATGTTGGCCTGGTTGAAGAAGATCCGGCCGAAGTGCTCGCGGTCCGGGAATACTTCGTCCTGGCGCGGCAGGTTGGCGCCGCCCGAGTCCACCAGGTAAATGCATGGCAGACGGTTTTGCAGGGCGATGGCCTGCGCGCGCAGGTGCTTTTTCACCGTCAGCGGGTAGTACGAACCGCCCTTCACCGTGGCGTCGTTGGCCACGATCATGCATTCCACGCCTTCGACGCGGCCGATACCCGCAATCACGCCCGCAGCCGGCACGTCTTCGCCGTACACCTCATGGGCTGCCAGCTGGCCGATTTCGAGGAACGGCGAGCCTGGGTCCAGCAGGCGATCGATACGCTCGCGTGGCAGCAATTTGCCGCGTGAAGTGTGCCGCTCCTGGGCTTTGGGCCCGCCGCCCTGGGCCACCTGGGCAAGCAGGCCGCGCAGGGCCTGGACCTGTTCAAGCATGGCCGCGCTGTTGCCGGCGAACTCCGCCGAACGCGGGTTGATCTGGGTGTGCAAGGTAGCCATGTGCGCCCGTCCTTTATGTTCAGCGGGTTTCGTTGAACAGTTCGCGGCCGATCAGCATCCGGCGGATTTCGCTGGTGCCGGCACCGATTTCGTACAGCTTGGCGTCGCGCAGCAGGCGGCCGGCCGGGAATTCGTTGATGTATCCGTTGCCGCCGAGAATCTGGATCGCCTCCAGGGCCATTTGCGTGGCGCGTTCGGCGGTGTACAGGATGACCCCGGCGGCGTCCTTGCGGGTTGTCTCGCCACGGTCGCAAGCCTGGGCCACGGCGTACAGGTAGGCACGGCTGGCGTTGAGCTGGGTGTACATGTCGGCAATCTTGCCCTGTATCAGCTGGAACTCGCCGATGCTTTGGCCGAACTGCTTGCGGTCATGAATGTAGGGGACCACCAGGTCCATGCAGCTTTGCATGATGCCGGTCGGGCCGCCGGACAGCACCACGCGCTCGTAGTCCAGACCACTCATCAGCACGCGCACGCCACCGTTGAGCTGGCCGAGAATGTTCTCCTGCGGCACTTCCACACCGTCGAAGAACAGCTCGCAGGTGTTGGAGCCGCGCATGCCCAGTTTGTCGAACTTGTTGCTGCGGCTGAAACCTTTCCAGTCACGTTCGACGATGAAGGCGGTGATGCCGTGCGGGCCTTTGTCCAGGTCGGTCTTGGCATAGATCACGTAGGTGTTGGCGTCGGGGCCGTTGGTGATCCAGGTCTTGCTGCCGTTGAGCACATAATGATCGCCGCGCTTCTCGGCACGCAGCTTCATCGACACGACGTCGGAGCCGGCGTTGGGCTCGCTCATGGCCAGCGCGCCGATGTGCTCGCCGCTGATCAGCTTGGGCAGGTACTTGAGCTTCTGCTCATGGGTGCCGTTGCGGTTGATCTGGTTGACGCACAGGTTGGAATGGGCGCCGTAAGACAGTGCCACCGAGGCTGAGCCACGGCTGATTTCTTCCATCGACACCACGTGGGCCAGGTAGCCCAGGCCAGCGCCGCCGTACTCTTCCGACACGGTGATGCCCAGCAGGCCCATGTCGCCGAACTTGCGCCACATGTCGGCAGGGAACAGGTTGTCGTGGTCGATTTGTGCGGCGCGCGGGGCCAGTTCTGTCGCGACGAAGGCACGGACCTGGTCGCGGAGCATGTCGATGGTTTCGCCCAGGGCGAAGTTCAGGGAGGGGTAATGCATGCTGGGGCACCTTCTTGTTCTTGAAATTGGGTTACACCGTAGCTTGCGGATCCAACCCCCGACCCCTGTGGGAGCGGGCTTGCCCGCGAATGCGTCGGCAGGGTCACCGTCATTGCCTGATCGATCGCATTCGCGGGCAAGCCCGCTCCCACAGAGTTCGGCGCGCTGCCTGCAAGTGGGTGTCGTTCATCACCTTTACGTTAACGTAAACATGCGGAGGGTTGCTGTCAATCCAGTCGTCACCTTTACGTAAACGTAAATCTGCGCCAGAGTATTCCCGCTGCTTCAGCCGTGCCCAGAACAACCACAAGAAGGGACACCCATGAGTCAACCGAGCTATACCCGCGGTCGCCAGGACCAAGCCTTGCTGACCCAGACTATCGGCCAGGCCTTCGATGCCACGGTGGCCCGCTGTACTGACAGCGAGGCGCTGGTGTCGCGTCATCAGGGCTTGCGCTACAGCTGGCGACAGCTGGCCGAGCAGGTCGATACCCATGCCCGCGCCCTGATGGCCCTGGGCGTCAACACCGGGGACCGGGTCGGCATCTGGTCACCTAACTGCGCGCAGTGGTGCGTCCTGCAACTGGCCAGCGCCAAGGTCGGCGCCATTCTCGTCAACATCAACCCCGCCTACCGCGTGGGCGAACTGGAATACGTGTTGCGCCAGTCCGCCTGCCGCTGGCTAGTGTGCGCCGATGCCTTCAAGACCTCCGATTATCACGCCATGGTCCAGGAACTGGCGCCGGAGCTGGCCAGTGCCACGCCAGGCGAACTGGCCTGCGAATGCCTGCCCGAGTTGCGCGGGGTCATCAGTCTGGCGGCCAACCCGCCTGGCGGCTTCCTGCCTTGGCAAGCGCTGGTTGAGAGGGCAGGGCAGACCTCGACAGAGGCCTACACCGCTCGTCAGCAAAGCCTGCAGTGCGACCAGCCGGTGAACATCCAGTACACCTCCGGCACCACCGGCGCGCCCAAGGGCGCCACGCTCAGCCACTACAACATCCTCAACAACGGCTTCATGGTCGGCGAAAGCCTGGGCCTGACCGTGCGCGACCGCATGGTGATCCCGGTGCCGCTGTATCACTGCTTCGGCATGGTCATGGCCAACCTCGGTTGCATCACCCACGGCAGCACCATGATCTACCCCAACGATGCCTTCGACGCCGAACTCACCCTGCGCGCCGTGGCCGAGGAGCGTGCCAGCATCCTGTACGGCGTGCCGACCATGTTCATCGCCATGCTCGATCACCCGGCTCGCCAAGGCATGGACCTGTCGACCCTGCGCAGCGGCATCATGGCCGGCGCCACTTGCCCGATCGAAGTCATGCGCCGGGTCATCGACCAGATGCACATGGCCGAAGTGCAAATTGCCTATGGCATGACCGAAACCAGCCCGGTATCGCTGCAAACCGGCCCCGACGATGAGTTGGAGCTACGCGTGACTACCGTCGGCCGCACCCAGCCGCAGCTAGAGAACAAGCTGGTGGACGCCGACGGCTGCATCGTCCCGCGCGGTGAGATCGGCGAGCTGTGCACCCGTGGTTACAGCGTGATGCTGGGTTACTGGAACAACCCCCAAGCGACGGCGGACGCCATCGACCCGGCGGGGTGGATGCACTCGGGCGACCTGGCGGTGATGGACGCGCACGGTTACGTGCGCATCGTCGGGCGCAACAAGGACATGATCATTCGCGGCGGCGAGAATATTTACCCGCGTGAACTGGAAGAGTTCTTCTACACCCACCCGGCGGTGGCCGATGCGCAGGTGATCGGCATTCCGTGCAGCCGATACGGCGAAGAGATTGTGGCCTGGATCAAGCTGCACCCCGGGCACAGCGCCACCGTGGAGGAGCTGCAGGGCTGGTGCAAGGCACGCATTGCACACTTCAAGGTGCCACGGCATATCCGTTTCGTTGACGAATACCCGATGACGGTGACGGGCAAGGTGCAGAAGTTCCGCATGCGGGAGATCAGTGTGGCGGAGATTTCGGCTGCAACGGCTGGTTGATGCATGGGCTCAACCGGCCTCTTCGCGGCTTTAGCCGCGAAAGGGCCGGCCCTGCCAGCACAAGATAGTGGTCTACCCTTAGGCTTTCACCGGTGGCTCCTGGCTCGGCGGGTCGCCCACCGTCGGTGGCACAGTCGGCTTGATCGGCAGCTCGTCCGGTTCTTCTTCCGGCATGGGCGGCGGCAAGCTGGGGTCGTCGATGTTGGGATCGGGGGTTTCCGGTGGAATGGGAATGTTCATGGCCTGACCTCGCGTGGGTGAATGAAGAGGTGCTGCAGGCTTCGACTTCGCGTAGCTGCCGTTCGCTCAATTTTTTTGAACCCCACGCCTGTGCCCGGCTCTGAACCCTTACCGCCACCAGCCTGAGGGAGCAAGGTCGATGTCACGTAACGAGCCCTTTGAGAGCGTGCCCACGGCGAATGATCATGCGGATCAGGCCATCAGCTTGTCCCAGGCGCTGCTGGCGCCGCGTATCGTGATCGAAGACACCCAACCCGTGCTCGAAGCAGGCACCTTCGCGGCCAAGGCCATCAGCGGCCAGCCGGTGGCGGTCAGCAGCAAAGTCTATTGCGATGGCCACGACCGCCTGGCGGTGATGCTCAACTGGCGCCAGGCCAACAGCCGCCGCTGGCATTGCGTGCCCATGCAGTCACCAGGCAATGACCTTTGGCTGGCCGACTTCACCCCCACCGAGCTGGGCCCCCACCTGTTCAGCATCGAAGCCTGGGTCGACCCCTACGCTACTTACTGCCACGACCTGGAGAAAAAGTACCACGCCGGTGTCGAGGTAACGCTGGAGCTGGAAGAGGGCCGGTTGATGCTGGGCAAAGGCATCGACCTGTGCAACGGTGCCCTGCGGGAAGAACTGCAAGCCACGCAGCAACGCCTAGCCACGCTGGGCGCTGACGACCAGGTGGCGCTGTTCCTCGATCCCACAACGGCACGCCTGATGAGCGAAGCCGAGCACCGCAGCTACCTGGCCCGCAGCCGTGAATTTCCCGTTGATGTCGACCGCCCGGCAGCCCAGTTTGCCAGCTGGTACGAGTTGTTCCCACGCTCGATCACTGACGACCCCAAGCGCCACGGCACGTTCAATGATGTGCACGAACGCCTGCCGATGATCCGCGACATGGGCTTCGACGTGCTGTACTTTCCGCCCATCCACCCCATTGGCATGCAACATCGCAAAGGCCGCAACAACGCACTCACGGCCCAGCCGGGCGACCCGGGCAGCCCTTACGCCATCGGCAGCGCCGAAGGTGGCCATGACGCGATCCACCCGCAACTGGGCAGCCGCGACGACTTCCGCCGCTTGGTGGCTGCGGCGGCCGAGCACGGCCTGGAAATCGCCCTCGACTTCGCCATCCAGTGCTCTCAGGACCACCCTTGGCTCAAGGAGCACCCGGGCTGGTTCAGCTGGCGTCCGGACGGCACCATCCGCTATGCCGAGAACCCGCCGAAAAAGTACCAGGACATCGTCAACGTCGACTTCTACGCCCCCGACGCAGTGCCTGGCCTGTGGCTGGCCCTGCGCGATGTGATCATCGGCTGGGTGGAGGAGGGCGTAAAAACCTTCCGCGTCGACAACCCGCACACCAAACCGCTGCCGTTCTGGCAATGGCTGATTGCCGACGTGCGCGCCCGGCACCCGGACGTGATCTTCCTTGCCGAGGCCTTCACCCGGCCGGCCATGATGGCGCGGCTTGGCAAGGTCGGCTATGCGCAGAGCTATACCTATTTCACCTGGCGTAACACCAAACAGGAGCTGCGCGAATTCTACGAGCAGCTCAACCAGCCGCCGTGGAGCCAGTGCTACCGGCCCAACTTTTTCGTCAACACGCCGGATATCAACCCGTACTTCCTGCATACCTCCGGCCGCGCCGGCTTCCTCATCCGCGCCGCACTGGCCACCATGGGCTCGGGGCTGTGGGGCATGTATTCGGGCTTCGAGCTGTGCGAAGGCACGCCGCTGCCGGGCAAGGAGGAGTACCTGGATTCGGAGAAATACGAAATCCGCCCACGGGACTTCACCCAGCCTGGCAACATCATTGCCGAGATCGCCCAGCTCAACCGCATCCGTCGCCAGAACCCCGCGCTGCAAACCCACCTGGGCGTGGCGTTCTTCAACTGCTGGAACGACAACATCCTGTACTTCGCCAAACGCACGCCCGATCGTGACAACTACATCCTGGTGGCAATCAGCCTCGACCCGCACAACGCCCAAGAGGCGCATTTCGAGCTGCCGCTGTGGGAGCTGGGCCTGGACGACAACGCCGAAACCCATGGCGAAGACCTGATGAACGGCCACCGCTGGTCGTGGTATGGCAAGACCCAGTTCATGCGCATCGAACCCTGGCACCAGCCATTCGGTATCTGGCGTATCGAAAAAGCCTTGTAGGAGCGGCACAAGGCCGCTCCTACAAGGATCGCGAAGAACCTGGAAAATGAAAGGAGTCACCCATGGCCAAGCGTTCCCGCCCGGCAGCCTTCATCGACGACCCGCTGTGGTACAAGGACGCCGTCATCTACCAGCTGCACATCAAGTCGTTCTTCGATTCGAACAACGACGGCATCGGCGACTTCGCGGGCCTGATCAGCAAGCTCGACTACATCGCCGAGCTGGGCGTCAACACCCTGTGGCTGCTGCCGTTCTACCCCTCGCCACGGCGCGACGACGGCTACGACATCGCCGAATACAAGGCCGTGCACCCTGATTACGGCAGCCTGGCAGACGCCCGCCGTTTCATCGCCGAGGCCCACAAGCGCGGCCTGCGGGTGATCACCGAACTGGTCATCAACCACACCAGCGACCAGCACCCGTGGTTCCAGCGTGCCCGCCATGCCAAGCGCGGCAGCAAGGCAAGGGACTTCTACGTGTGGTCGGACGATGACCAGAAATACGACGGCACGCGCATCATCTTTCTCGACACCGAAAAGTCCAACTGGACCTGGGACCCGGTCGCCGGCCAGTACTTCTGGCACCGCTTCTATTCGCACCAGCCCGACCTCAATTTCGACAATCCCCAAGTGCTCAAGGCGGTGATCGGCGTTATGCGTTTCTGGCTCGACCTGGGCGTCGACGGCCTGCGCCTGGATGCCATCCCCTATTTGATCGAACGTGACGGCACCAACAACGAAAACCTCGCCGAAACCCACGATGTCCTGAAGGCCATCCGCGCCGAAATCGACGCCAACTACCCCGACCGCATGCTGCTGGCCGAGGCCAACCAGTGGCCCGAGGACACCCGCCCGTACTTCGGCGAAGGCGAAGGCGACGAGTGCCATATGGCCTTCCATTTCCCGCTGATGCCGCGCATGTACATGGCCCTGGCCATGGAAGATCGTTTTCCGATCACCGACATTCTGCGCCAGACGCCGGAAATCCCCGCCAACTGCCAATGGGCGATCTTCCTGCGCAACCACGATGAGCTGACCCTGGAAATGGTCACCGACCGCGAGCGCGACTACCTGTGGAACTACTACGCCGAAGACCGCCGCGCCCGCATCAACTTAGGCATCCGCCGGCGCCTGGCGCCACTGCTGCAGCGTGACCGCCGGCGTATCGAGCTGCTCACCAGCTTGCTGCTGTCGATGCCCGGTACGCCGACCTTGTACTACGGCGACGAACTGGGCATGGGTGACAACATCTACCTGGGTGATCGCGATGGCGTGCGCACGCCCATGCAATGGTCGCCAGACCGCAACGGCGGCTTTTCGCGCGCCGACCCGCAGCGCCTGGTGTTGCCGCCGATCATGGACCCGCTGTACGGCTACCAGACCGTCAACGTCGAAGCCCAGAGCCACGACCCGCATTCGCTGCTGAACTGGACGCGGCGCATGCTGGCGGTGCGCAAGCAGCAGAAGGCCTTTGGTCGCGGCAGCTTGCGCACGCTCACGCCCAGCAACCGGCGTATCCTCGCCTATATCCGCGAGCACACCGATGCCGATGGCAATACCGAGGTGATCCTGTGCGTGGCCAACGTTTCCCGTGCCGCCCAGGCCGCCGAACTGGAATTGTCACACTACGCCGACAAAGTACCGGTGGAGATGCTCGGCGGCAGCGCCTTCCCGCCGATTGGCCAGTTACCGTTCCTGCTCACCTTGCCACCCTATGCCTTCTACTGGTTCCTGCTGGCCTCGCACGACCGCATGCCCAGCTGGCACGTCCAGGCCACCGAGGGGTTACCCGAATTGACTACGCTAGTGCTGCGCAAACGCATGGAAGAATTGCTGGAAGCTCCGTCAAGCGACACCCTTCAAAACAGCATCCTGCCGCAATACTTGCCAAAACGGCGCTGGTTCGCCGGCAAGGAAGGGCCAATCGACGCAGTCAGGCTGTGCTATGGCGTACGCTTCGGCACCGCCACCACGCCAGTTCTGCTCAGCGAAATCGAAGTGCTCGGCGACGGCACGGCCAATCGGTATCAGCTGCCGTTCGGCCTGTTGCGCGAAGAGGACATCAACACCGCGCTGCCGCAGCAACTGGCCCTGTCGCGGGTGCGCCGCGCCCATCAGGTCGGCCTGATCACCGATGCCTTCGTCCTCGAACCCTTCATCCGCGCCGTGCTGCGCGCCTGCCAGGAGGGCATGCGCCTGCCGTGTGGCAACGGCGAGGGTGAGCTGCGTTTCGAAAGCACGGAGCCGTTGGCAGGCCTGGCGTTGAACGACGAAAGTGCAGTGCGCTACCTCAGCGCCGAACAGTCCAACAGCTCGGTGGTGATCGGCGACCGGGTGGTGCTCAAGCTGATCCGCCGGGTCAACCCGGGTATCCACCCCGAACTGGAAATGAGTGCCTACCTCACCGCTGCCGGCTTTGCCAATATCTCGCCGTTGCTGGCCTGGGTCAGCCGGGTGGACGAACAACATGCGCCCCATTTGCTGATGATTGCCCAGGGCTACCTGAACAACCAGGGCGATGCCTGGGCCTGGACCCAGAACACCCTGGAGCGGGCGATCCGCGACCAGATGGAGCCCACCGCCAATGATGCCGAGCCGCACACCGACGCGCTCGCCGAACTCAGCGGTTTCGCGGCCTTGCTTGGCCAGCGCCTGGGTGAAATGCATCTGCTGTTGGCGGCACCCTCTGACGATGAGGCGTTCCGCACGCGCCCCAGCGATGCCAGCGACAGCCAGCACTGGGCCACCCAGATCAGCGCCGAACTGACCCGTGCCCTCGACTTGTTGGCCCAGCATCGCGACAACCTTGACAGCGACAGCCAGGCCTTGGTCGACGACCTGCAGCAACAACGCGACGGCCTTGCCGAACACATTAGCCAGCTGGCCGTGCAGGCCCAGGGTGGCCTGCTGATGCGCGTGCACGGCGACCTGCACCTGGGCCAGGTGCTGGTGGTGCAGGGCGATGCCTACCTGATCGATTTCGAAGGCGAACCGGCCCGGCCGCTGGAGGCGCGACGGGCAAAACACAGCCCGTACAAGGATGTGAGCGGCGTGCTGCGATCCTTCGACTATGCTGCTGCCATGATCTTGCGCAGCGCGTCTGCGGTAGACCTTTCCGGCCCGGCGCGCCAGGCGCGTCAGCGGGTTGCCCGGCAGTACCTGCATCAGTCGCGCCACGCCTTCGTCGAAGCCTATGGCCTGGCCACCGCCGCCATGCCCCATGCCTGGCAACAGACCCAGGGCGAGCGCGCCGCACTGGAACTGTTCTGCCTGGAAAAAGCCGCCTACGAAATTACATACGAAGCCGAGAACCGTCCAAGCTGGCTGGCCGTGCCTTTGCATGGCCTGCATGGACTGATCAGTACCTGGGGAGAGTCAGAATGAACGTTACAACGCGTGAAAACGGTGGCCTTCGGCAACGGGACCTCGACGCCCTGGCCCGCGCCGAACACGCCGATCCATTTGCGGTACTCGGCCCCCATGGCGACGGCGCGGGCGGGCAGGTTGTTCGCGCCTTTCTGCCCAATGCCCTGAATGTGCGCATCCTGGCGCGGCATGACGGGCGCATTCTCGCCGAAATGGAGCAGGGTAGCCTGCCCGGGTTGTTCAGCGCGCACCTTGATGAGGCACAGCCCTACCTGTTGCACATCGGCTGGGCCGGCGGCGAGCAGGTGACTGAAGACCCCTACAGCTTTGGCCCACAGCTTGGCGACATGGACCTGTACCTGTTCGCCGAGGGCAACCACCGCGATTTGGCCGGGCGTTTCGGCGCCCAGCCGATCCAGGTCGAGGGCATCGACGGCGTGTGCTTCTCGGTGTGGGCGCCCAATGCCCGCAGGGTGTCGGTCGTCGGTGATTTCAACAATTGGGACGGCCGCCGCCACCCCATGCGCCTGCGCCACAGCGCCGGGGTGTGGGAGCTGTTCGTGCCGCGCCTGGGCGTGGGCGAAACCTACAAGTTCGAGGTGCTGGGCAAGGAGGGGATTCTGCCGCTGAAGGCGGACCCGCTGGCCCGCGCCACCGAATTGCCGCCGAGCACCGCGTCCAAGGTTGCCCATGCGCTGAGCCACGACTGGCAGGACCACGACTGGATGGCACAGCGCGCGCAGCGCCATACCTACAACGCGCCGCTGTCGATCTACGAGCTGCACCCCGGGTCGTGGCGCTGCGAGCTCGATGAAGCGGGCGAAGTCGGGCGCTATTACAACTGGCGCGAACTGGCCGAGCGCCTGGTGCCTTACGTGCAGCAACTGGGCTTCACCCACATCGAACTGCTGCCGATCATGGAGCACCCGTTCGGCGGCTCCTGGGGCTACCAGCCGCTGTCGATGTTCGCGCCTACTTCTCGCTACGGCAGTGCCGAGGACTTCGCCGCCTTCGTCGATGCCTGCCACCAGGGCGGCATTGGCGTGCTGCTGGACTGGGTGCCCGCGCATTTCCCCACCGATGAACACGGCCTGGCGCGCTTCGACGGCACCGCCCTGTACGAATACGACAACCCCCTGGAAGGCTACCACCAGGACTGGAACACCCTGATCTACAACCTGGGCCGCAACGAAGTGCGCGGCTTTATGATGGCCTCGGCCCTGCACTGGTTGAAGCACTTCCACATCGACGGCCTGCGGGTCGATGCGGTGGCTTCCATGTTGTACCGCGATTACTCGCGCAAGGCCGGCGAGTGGGTGCCCAACCGCTACGGCGGGCGCGAGAACCTGGAAGCCATCGACTTCATCCGCCACCTCAACGGCGTGGCTGCCCACGAGGCCCCGGGCGCGCTCATCATCGCCGAGGAATCCACCGCCTGGCCTGGTGTCAGCCAGCCGACCCAGCAAGGCGGGCTGGGCTTTGCCTACAAGTGGAACATGGGCTGGATGCACGACACCCTGCATTACATCCAGAACGACCCGGTGCACCGCACCTACCACCACAACGAGATGAGCTTCGGGCTGATCTATGCCTACTCCGAGCACTTCATCCTGCCCATCTCCCACGACGAAGTGGTGCATGGCAAGCATTCGCTGATCGACAAGATGCCCGGCGACCGCTGGCAGAAGTTCGCCAACCTGCGTGCCTACCTCACCTTCATGTGGGCGCACCCGGGCAAGAAGCTGCTGTTCATGGGCTGCGAGTTCGGCCAGTGGCGTGAGTGGAACCATGACAGCGAACTGGACTGGTATCTGTTGCAGTACCCCGAGCACCAAGGTGTGCAGCGGCTGGTAAGCGATCTGAACCGGCTGTACCGCGAGGTGCCCGCACTGCATGAGCAGGACTGTCAGTCGCAGGGCTTCCAGTGGTTGATCGGTGATGATGCGCAGAACAGCGTGTACGCCTGGCTGCGCTGGAGCAGCAGTGGCGAGCCGGTGCTGGTGGTGGCCAACTTCACCCCGGTGCCGCGTGAGGGGTATCGGATTGGCGTGCCGTTTGGCGAGCGTTGGCAGGAGTTGTTGAACAGTGATGCCGAGCTGTATGCCGGGTCGAATGTGGGCAATCTGGGGGCGGTGGCCAGTGATGAGGTGGCTAGCCATGGGCAGCCATTGTCATTGGCTCTCAACTTGCCGCCGCTCGGGGTATTGGTAATGAAGCCCGCTTGATCTGTCGTTGGTACTGGCCCTTTCGCAGGCATGCCCGCGAAAGGGCCGGGCCTGCCTACCACCGCATCCGCACCCCAAGGCTACCAATCAACCCGTTCAGGTCATTGTCATCCACATCGCTGCTGTAATCTGCACTCACAAACAAGGCCACCGAAGGCGTCACCCGCGCCACCAGCCCCAACCCCAATTCCACCGTGGTCGAGTAGCGCGAGCTGGAGATCTTGTCGACCTGGTCCAGCTTCACCTCGTCGGCATTGCTGAAGTCATACCACACGTTGGTCCGCACATAGGGTTCGATCGGCATGCCGCGCACTTCGTAACGCCCGGACAATTTCGCACCCACCCGGCCACTCCAGCTCGGCTGGCTGTCAAAGGCCTGCAGGGTTTCTTCCTGCACCTGGTTCCCGGGGAAGAACTGTTGGTTGATCAACTGTGCCTGGGGTTCGATCACCCAGTTGCCGCCCAGGCGAATCGGGTAACCACCTTCCACCGAAAAGGTCATCGCGTGGCCGTTGTCGTCCACGCGCTGGCCGTTTTCGCCACGCCCCAGCACATCGATGCGCGAGCCCATGGCCACGGCGTCCAGGTGCCAGCCCTGTTCATGGGTCATGCTCCAGTAAACGCCCAGGCTTTCCCCGCTCAGGTTCACCGCATTGCGCTGCTTGTCGCCCAACAGTGGGCGCATGCCGTTGAAGCTGCTTTGCAGGTTGTTGTGCCCCACGAAAATCCCTGCGCGGTGCACATTACCCGCAGCCGTTTCACGCACGAACAGGTCCGGGCCGATCATCAGTTGCTGGCTGGGCGCCTCAAGCTGCTCCGGGGGTTGTGCGCCGTTGCGCGAGGTGCTCGGGAAAAACTGCGCCCACTGGCTGGCAACCAGGTCCGGTGCCGCCTGCCCGTGGCGTTCGCTCATCTTCTGTGAAAAGGCATTCAGCGTGCCGATGCTCAGGCCACTGGCGCTGACCGGGTCAAGCGACAGCTGCGGCACCGCAGCCTGCTGCAAAAAGCCGGGCGAGGTGGGGTCTCCCTGCAATTCGTACGCGAACGTTTCCACCGGGGTTGCCAGAAGCAGCGACGTGGAAACCGCGTAGAAAATGCTGTCGAAGCGCAAGGGGTTCGAGGTGCATTTCATGGCGGATCTCCTTTGTTTTTGAGAGTTACAGCCCGAGGACCTGGCCTGTTGTCACGAGCTGTACGGCAAAAACAGGGGGCGACCCAAACCAGCACGCCAGCCTTCGCAAGCGCGCACAAAGGCGCGAGCTAGAGGCCCGGCGCGAGATCTTTACTGCTAGATAATCTTCAGCTAAGGAGACGACGCCGCTTGCGTCAAGAAAGCGTGAAAGAACTGTTCACGCTTCGTGGTTGGGCTCAAGCCCTTGATTTTTTGAGCAAAGAAGTAGGGCATAGCCGGGTTAGCTATTTGCCGCGCCCCGGCTATGACGAATGATTGCTAGCGCTCACCTGCACTGCCAGGTGATTCAGTCTTCCTCGTGCTGCAACACCATCAGCAGCATCGACCGCCCTTTGACCTCGAACGTGCTGTCGAACTGCAAGTGCTGCCCCTTGCGCAGCTCCGGCCGGTCGGTATCGACCAGGCAGCTCCAGTATTCGCCCTCGGGCACTGCCGGCAACTTGAACGGCACGATGTCATGGTGAGCATTGACGATCAGCAATACCGTGGCCTCGGCACCGGGCCGGGCAATACCGCTGACCTGCGCACGGCCGTCGATGAGCATGCCCAGGCAACGCCCGTGCGGATCTTCCCACTGCTCCACGCTCATTTCGCTGCCATCGGGCGCCAGCCAAGTCACGTCCTTGACCCCGATGGCCTCATTGTAGTCGCCTACCAGAAAGCGCGAGCGGCGCAGCACCGGGTAGGCCAGGCGCAGGCGGGTGAGGCGTTTGACGAAGGCCAGCAGCTCCTCGCCGTCCTGGTCCAGGTCCCAGTTCACCCAGCCGATCTCGCTGTCCTGGCAGTAGGCGTTGTTGTTGCCGTGCTGGGTACGGCTGAACTCGTCGCCGGCAACGATCATCGGCGTGCCTTGGGCCAGCAGCAAGGTGGCGAAGTAGTTGCGCATCTGGCGCATGCGCAAGGCATTGATGCCCGGGTCGTCGGTCGGCCCTTCCACGCCGCAGTTCCACGACAGGTTGTTGTCGGTGCCGTCCTGATTGTTCTCGTCGTTGTCTTCGTTGTGCTTGTGGTTGTACGACACCAGGTCGCGCAGGGTGAAACCATCGTGGGCGGTGACGAAGTTGACCGAGGCATACGGGCGCCGGCCACGGTTGTTGAACATATCGCCCGAGGCGGTCATGCGCGAGGCAAAGTCGGCCAGCTGGCCTTCGTCGCCTTTCCAGAACGCCCGCACGGTGTCGCGGAAGCGGTCGTTCCATTCGGCCCAGCCCGGAGCGAAATTGCCCACCTGATAGCCGCCGGGGCCGCAGTCCCAAGGTTCGGCAATCAGCTTGACCTGGCTCAGCATCGGGTCTTGTCGGCAGGCAACGAGGAAACCGTGGCGCTCGCTGTACCCTTCGCGGTAACGGCCCAGGATGGTTGCCAGGTCGAAGCGGAAGCCATCCACATGCATTTCGCCGGCCCAGTAGCGCAGCGAGTCGGTGACCAGTTGCAACACGCAGGGGTGGCTCAGGTCCAGGGTGTTGCCGGTGCCGGAATCGTTGATGTAGTAGCGCTTGTCGTCCGGCATCAGGCGGTAGTACGAGGCGTTGTCGATGCCGCGCATCGACAGGGTGGGGCCACGCTCGTTACCTTCGGCGGTGTGGTTGTAGACCACGTCCAGAATCACCTCCAGCCCGGCGTCGTGCAGGTGCGCGACCATTTCCTTGAACTCGGCGATCTTGCCGCTGGCCAGGTAGCGCGGGTGGGGGGCGAAGAAGGCGATGCTGTTGTAGCCCCAGTAGTTGTTCAGGCCTTTGTCCAGCAGGTGCTGGTCGTTGACGAAGGCGTGGATTGGCAGCAACTCGATGCTGGAAACGCCCAGTTCCTTGATGTGCTTGAGCAACTCGTCATTGGCCAGGCCAGCAAAGGTGCCACGTAGCTCTTCCGGTACGGCCGGGTGGCGCATGCTGATGCCGCGGGTGTGCGCTTCGTAGATGATGGTGCGTTCCCAGGGGATGAGCACGCGCTGGTCGCGGCCCCAGGTGAACGCGGGGTCGATCACCTTGCATTTGGGCACGAAGGGCGCGCTGTCGCGTTCGTCGAACGACAGGTCGCCGTCGGGGTGGCCGATGGTGTAGCCGAACAGCGCCTCGGACCATTTCAGGCTGCCGACCAGCTGCTTGGCGTAGGGGTCGATCAGCAGTTTGTTGGGGTTGAAGCGGTGGCCGTTCTCTGGCTCGTAGGGGCCGTATACCCGGTAGCCATACACAAGCCCGGGGTGAGCGTCGGGCAAGTAGCCGTGGTAGATCTCGTCAGTGTACTCGGGCAGTTCAATGCGCTCGATTTCCTGTTCGCCGGTGGAGTCGAACAGGCACAGCTCGACCTTGGTGGCGTTGGCCGAGAACAGGGCGAAATTCACCCCAAGGCCATCCCAGGTGGCGCCAAGGGGGAAGGGCAGGCCTTCGCGGATGCGCGATGGGGCAACTGAGCGGGTTTTCTTTGGGGTGCGAGGGCTCATGGCAATCCTCAGGGGCCTTGGTGGAAGGGGAATTGTTTAGTCCTGCACCGGCCTCTTCGCGGGCTTGCCCGCTCCCACAGTACCTCCACAGCGCAGGAGGTTGATGCTGTACGTGTGGGAGCGGGCGAGCCCGCGAGGAGGCCGGTGCAGGCTTAACCGGCAGCCGGTTTTTTCGCCGCCCGGGGCTTTTTCGCCGCAGCGGGTTTGACGCCCGGAAGGGCAGCTACCTTGGGGTCGGCAGGCGCTTTGGGCTCAGCTGCTACCTTGGGCTTGGCCGGCGCCCGCTTGCGCGGCTCCGCCTTCGGTGCCAGGGCCTCAGCCTCGGCTAGCTTGCGGGCCATGTCCCAGTGGCGCTCTTCCTCGCCTACAGGCTTACCCTCGGACTCCCAGATCTGGTAGGCGAATTCGCGAATACGTTTTTCATCGACACTCATCATGACGCTCCTGATGCTCAAGATTGTTGTATCAACAGGTTGACCGGAAACTCTGCCAGCACAGCGCTCAACATCAGCTCCCTAGAAGGGCTGACCGCCGCACAGGGGAAAAGTCCCGTCGAGTTGGCAGGCGACAAGGCAAACGGCAGTACCAGCCGGGTGTCGTCCCAGTTCTGCGCCGGGATCAACGGGGTTGCAGCGCCGCCCAGCAGGCCACTGGTCAGGCGTGGGGCGACGACGATGGCGCGTTCGCCTTCACCCAGACGGGCAAAGGCGATCACATGGTCTGCATGCCGGCCTTGCACCGTCAGCGGCAGGTAGGCGCCGCGGCGGAACAGGTCGGCGTGGGCCTGGCGGCAGTCCAGTAGCCGGGCGATCAAGGCCTGCTTGATACGGCCGTCGCGCCAGTGTGCCAGCAGCTCAGTGGTGGGCGTTGCATCGTCCAGAGTGGCCCGCCTGCAAGCGTAGTCCACGGCGCGGCGGTTGTCCGGATCGACCAGGCTGAAGTCCCAGTATTCGTTGCCCTGGTACAGGTCGGGTACGCCGGGCGTGGTCATGCGTAGCAAGGCCTGCACCAGGCCATTGAGGGCGCCGGGGCAGGCCAGCAGTTGCGCGGCATCGGCCACGGATTTGCGCAGTTGCTGGTTCTCGTTGTCCAGCAACAGGCTGTCGATGTAGCGGGCACAGGCACTTTCGTAGCCTTCGTTCGGGGCGCTCCAGCTGCTGCGCAACTTGGCTTCGCGCAGGGCTTTCTGCTGCCACTGGCGAATGCGCTCCGCATACTGGCGCAGGGCATTGCCATCGTGGAGGTCGAGGTCCAGCGGCCAGCTGCCGAGCAGGGTTTGCAGCAACATCAGTTCGTCGCCGGGGCTGGGGGCCTGACCATCTTCCAGCTGCGTACGTAGCGGTTCGGCCAGCTCGCGCCAATGTTCTACCCGGCTGGCCAGCCACGGGCCACGCTCGCTGAGCACGGCCAGGCGTGCGCGGGTGTCTTCGCCGCGCTTGTGGTCGTGCGTGGCGGTGGCCAGCAGGTTGTCGGGGAAGTCGCGCAGGCGCCGTTGGGCTTCGTTGTGGAAGTGCATGGGCGAGGCGCTGAAACGTTCAGCCTCGAAGCCGACGTCGTTGCGCGACAGCAGCCGGGCACTGCGGTAGAAGGCGGTGTCCTCCACGGCTTTGGCAGCACTGGGTGCGGTCAGCTGCTGGAAGCGCACGCAGGCGTGACGCAACTGTTTACGGGCGCGGCCCGGTGGCAGGTGCCGCCAGCCTTGCCCGCCCAGCCATTGCTCAAGCTGCTCCAGCAGCGGCCAGTCGGCTTCGCCCAGGTCCTGCCGGGCATTGGCCAACGCTTGCTGGAAAAACCCTTCGTCTTCAGCCGGGCGCCCACAGGCGTTGAAGTAGGTGCGGTACACCGGGTAATGCGCCACCAGTGCCTGCAGGGCCCGGCGAATCGCACCCAGGGTCAGGTCGCGGGTCATCAGGTCGTTGCGGGCAACCTGCAATAGCGCTTGGGCCACCGATTCGCAGTCCCCTGCCAGGCTGGCGTTGAGCACCAGGTGGCGCGCCTGACGCACTTCTTCAGGGAAGTCCGGGCGCTCGGTCACGTTGGCCCACAGTTCCGTCAGCGGCGTTTCGCCGGTCGGGTCGTGTTGCAGCAGCGAGACCTGGTTCATGAACTCGTAGCCGGTGGTGCCGTCGGTGAGCCAGTCGCGGTGCAGGTGTTCGTTGGCGCCGAGGATTTTCTCCACGTAGATCGGGAAGTGCTCCAGGGCAGCCTGCAAAGGCCGGCGTGCCAACAGGCCATCGACGCGCCGGCGCAGCTTGCGGCAGTAGCCACGTGGGTCGGCAAGGCCGTCGATATGGTCGATGCGCAGGCCGTCCACCAGGCCGCGTTCGATCAGTTCGAACAGCTTGGCGTGGGTGGCCTCGAACACCGCCGCGCGCTCCACCCGCAGCCCGCCCAGCTCGTTGATGTCGAAAAAGCGCCGCCAGTTGATGTCGTCGGCGGCGGTGCGCCAGCTGGCCAGGCGGTAGGTCTGGCGCTCCAGCAGCAGGTGCAGGCGCTTGAAGCCGGCCTCGCTGCGGCTGTCGAACGCCAGCAGGGTCGAGTCGAAGTCGGCGCCCTCGCGTGCCAGGCGGGCCAGCTCGGCTTGCAGCGGGAGGGCATCGGCAAGCGGCGTGGCCGAGTCGCTCAAGGCGGTGAAGTGCTCGGCCAGGGCTTTCAGGGCCGGCTCCGGGCTGAGCGCCAGGATCCAGCCATAGTCGACTGGGCAGATCGGGAAGCGGTGCTCGTAATGCGCCACTTGCAGCAGGCCGTGATGCTTGTCGAATTCCAGCGGTATCTCGCCATGCTTCAAGGCCACGCCATAGTCGCTGCCCAGGAACGGCAGCAGCAGTTGCCCGGCCAGCAGCGGGTCGCTGGAATGCCACTGGATGTCGAAGAATTCTGCATACGGGCTGCGCCGGCCCCAGGCCAGCACGCTCTGCCACCAGGGGTTGTCGGCGCCGCCCACAGCCATGTGGTTGGACACCGTGTCGAGGATCAGCCCCATGCCATGCTGGCGCAGCGCGGCGACCAGCCGCTCCAGTGCCGCCTCGCCGCCCAGCTCGGGGTTGACGCAGGTCGGGTCGACCACGTCGTAGCCATGGCGCGAGCCAGCACGGGCTTTGAGGATGGGCGATGCATACAGGTGGCTGATGCCCAACTGGGCGAAGTACGGCACCAGCGGCACGGCATGGTCAAGGGTGAAGTCGCTGTGAAATTGCAGGCGCAGGGTCGCGGTCAGCGGCTTCATTGGTCACGCTCCCAGGCCTGTTCGCGGGCTTGGGCCAGCAATTCCAGGCGGCGTGCGGCATCTTCGTCATCGAGCAGATCGCGCACTGGCAAGGCGAAGCGCCGGCGCCAGTTGGGATGCCCGGCGGTGGTGCCCGGCAGGTTGGGCTGCTCGTCACAGCCGAGGAGGTCTTCCAAAGGCACCAGCACCAGTGGTGCGCGGGTATGGCCGACGTAGCGGATGGCGGCATCGATCAGCGCGTCGTTGTCCTTCAACGCACCGTAGTTGGCTTCCAGGGTGCGGCGCAGGCCGTCGTGCTCTTTCTGGCGGTCGTGGCGCCAGTGCAATTCGGTGGCGGCATCGATCAGCTGCAAGCGGTGGCTCCAGTCGATGTCGCGGTTTTCCAGCCAGCCGGCCAGGGGCGCCAGGTCGTGTGTGCCGGTGGTGGCCAGCGCGTTTTCCGGCCAGTCGAGAATCGGCTTGAACTGGCCGGGCTGGGTTTGCTCGAAGGGCAGCACGCGCATGCCCAGCACGGCTTTCTCTGCCAGGGTTTCGCGCAGGCCATCGGGCACGGTGCCCAGGTCTTCGCCGAGAATGATCGCCTGGTGGCGCACCGACTCCAGCGCCAGCAGGCGCAGCAGGTCGTCCAGTGGGTAATTGAGGTAGGCACCTTCACTGGGCTTGGCGCCCTGTGGGATCAGCCACAGCCGGCGCAGGCCCATCACATGGTCGATGCGCAGCCCGCCCGCGTGGGCGAGGTTGGCCCGCAGCATTTCGATGAAGGCGCGGTAGCCATTGCGCTTGAGGCCTTCGGGCGAGAACGCGCAGATGCCCCAGTCCTGCCCGGCGCGGTTGAGGATGTCGGGCGGCGCACCCACCTTGAGGCCCGCCAGCAGTTCGTCCTGGCGGCTCCAGGCCTGGCTGCCGGCACCGTCGGCACCCACGGCCAGGTCGGCGATCAGGCCAACGCTCATGCCGTTGCTGCGGGCGGCTTCCTGCGCTCGCTGCAGGCCCCGTTCGGTCAGCCATTGGCAAAAGGCATGGAACTCGACCTTGGCCGGGTAGGCGTTGGCAAAGGCTTCAACTTCAGGGTGGTACGGGTCGTGCCAGGCCTTGGGCCAGTTGCGCCAGTCGGCGCCCAGGCCATGCTCTACCGCCTGTGCTTGCAGTACCTCGAAGCGGCAGTGGTGCTCAAGCGCCTGGCCGCCGGCTTCGCGGAAGCTGTCGAAATCCGCGCGCAGTGGATGGTTGCCCTGGCTAAAGCCTTGGTACAGCGCTTCGAGCAGGCGCAGTCGGGCGCTGGCGGCGCGTGGCCAATCGACCAGTGAGCGTTGTTCCAGCTCTTCCAGTTGCTGCTCCAGGCCGCAGGCTTCGATGGCCATGCGCACCTCCCGTTCACCCAGCAGCGCAGCGGGGCTGGCGTACAGGGTGTTGAGCAGCAGGCGGCTGGAGGGCGAGTAGGGGCTGTAGTGCTCCTGGTCGATGGCCGACAGGGCGTGGATCGGGCTGATGGCCAAGGCATCGGCGCCGCGTTCGGCAGCGGACCGGGCCAATTGTTCCAGGGCCAGGCAATCGCCGTAGCCGCCGTCGCCGGGGCGGCGCAGGCTGTACAGCTGCACGGCCAGGCCCCAGCAGCGCGGCGGGGGTTGCGGCACCTTGTCTTCCAGGCTGTGACAGCGCGGCGGTGCCACGGCCACGGTGAAGCGGCGGCTGTCGATTTCAACGTGGTGGTAGCCGATGGGTAGCTCGCCGGGCAGGCGCGCCTGATCGTCGAGGCTGAGGGTACGCGAGGTGTGGTCTTCCAGGGTGCAGTGCGCGACGCTGGCCGCACTGAAGTAGCGTGCCAGCGCCAGTGGCTGGCCAAGGTCGGCGGTCAGCAGTGGTGGCAGGTGCTCGCTGTCTTCTGCTGCCTCCACAGCGCGCAGGCTGGCGGCAATCGCGGTGTCATCGGCGGCGGGGTGGCCCAGGCCTTCCAGAATATTGCGCAGCACTTCATCACTGACGCGCTGGGGCCGGGCGTTGGCGTCGACCCAGTCGCGGCTCAGCCCGACGCGGTTTGCCAAGCGGTGCAGGGCGGTTTCGCTCATGGACGCTCCAGATCAGGGGGAAACAGGCTGACCACACAGCTGTAGGCCGCCAGTTGGCTATCGGGGTGTCGGGTGTCGCTGCTGTCGAACAGCCGAGTGGACGCTGCGGGTAATTCGATGGACTGCGGTGTGTCGCCCAGGTTCAGGTCAATACGCAGGGTGTTGCCATCGCCCAGGCGCCAGCGTGCGGTCAGCGCCTTTTCGCCGTGCACCTCGGTGCCCAGTGAACGGCTACCGGGCAGGTGCGGGATGACATGGCGGTGGCGCAGGTCGAGCAGTTGCTGGTACAGGCCGTGCCAGCCGGCGATCACTTCCTTGTTTTGCGGGCGTGACGCTTCGAAGGTCTGTTCGGCGTTGGGGTCGGGAATGCGTGCGCGTTGCTCGGGGTCGGCGAACGCGTTGAAGTGAGCGAATTCGCCGCGCCGGCCTTCGCGCACGGCGTCAGCCAGCTGATCATGAAAGTCGGTGAAAAACAGGAACGGCCGGCAGCTGCCATCGTCATCGCCCATGAACAGCAGCGGGATCATCGGTGCCAACAGCAGCAGGCCAGTGGCCGCCCGCAAGGCCGGCGGCGGGCACAGGCGGGTCAGGCGTTCGCCCAAGGCGCGGTTGCCGACCTGGTCGTGGTTCTGCAGGAACAACACAAAGGCACTGGGCGCCAGGTGCCCGCTGGGTTCACCGCGTGGCGTGCCATGGCGGTTGGCCTGGCCCTGGAACACGAAGCCTTCGGCCAGGCAGCGCGCCAGCTGGTCGATGGGGCGTTGCTGGTAATCGGCGTAGTAGCCTTCGGTTTCGCCGGTCAGCAGCACATGCAGGGCATTGTGGCCGTCGTCGTTCCACTGGGCGTCGAAGCCCTGCTCAAGCAGGCCGGCCTGGTTGTGCTCGTTCTCCAGCACCAGCCACACCTGGCGGCCAGGTTCCACGGCGGCGCGCACGCGTTGCGCCAGCTCGATCAGGAAATCGGGCTGGTCGATGGCATGCACGGCATCCAGGCGCAGGCCATCGCAACGGTAATCGCACAGCCACATCAGGGCGTTCTGGATGAAGTACTCGCGCACCTGCGGGCGGCGGAAGTCGATGGCGGCGCCCCAGGGCGTCTGCCGGTCTTCGCGGAAGAACGGGCTGGCGTACTGGTGCAGGTAATTGCCGTCGGGGCCGAAGTGGTTGTACACCACGTCCACCAGCACCATCAGCCCCAGGCCGTGGGCCTGGTCGACCAGTGCACACAGCTGCTCGGGGGTGCCGTAGGTGTTTTGTGGCGCGAACGGCAGCACGCCGTCGTACCCCCAGTTGCGCTCGCCGGGGAACTGCCCCAGCGGCATCAGCTCAATGGCACTGATGCCCAGCTCGGCCAAGCGTGGCAACTGTCGGGCAACCCCGGTGTAACCCTCGAGCAGGCCGACATGCAGCTCCTGGATCACCGCTTCGTGCCAGGGGCGACCTTGCCACGGGTGTTGCCAGGTGTAACCGGCCACATCCACCACCTGGCTCGGCCCCTGTACCCCTTCAGGCTGGTAGCGCGAGGCCGGGTCGGCAACCCGCAGTTCGCCGTCGATACGGTAGTGGTAACGGTCACCGGCCTGACACGGTGCAACGCCGGTGTACCAGCCATCTTCATCCGGCAGCAGCGCGATGGCCGGCTGCTGCTCCAGTTCCACGCTCACGCTGCGCGCATCGGGTGCCCAGAGGGCGAAGCGCGCCGACGTGGCGTCCAGCAAGTGTGCGCCATGCCTGTGCATCTTCTGACCCTCGCTCAGTAATGGCTCAACTGTGCCTGCTTGACCAGGTCCTCGTAGAGGCGGGCGTAGGGTTCCACCGCCTGGCACCAGTTGAACGGCTGAGTCATCGACAGGCAGCGCATGGCGTTCAGCAGGTCCTTCTTGCCGTACACATAGAAGGCGCGGCTGAGTGCCTGGCGGTAGCTCTCGACGGTGGACTCGTTGAACAGGAAGCCGGTAACGCCACACTCGATGGTGTCGGCCAGCCCGCCAGTGTTGCGCGCCACCGGCAGCGAGCCGAAGCGCTGTGCATACATCTGGCTGAGGCCACACGGCTCGTAGCGCGACGGCATCAGCAAGAAGTCGCTGCCGGCGAACATGCGCCGGGCGTCGGTTTCGTTGAAGCCGATGCGCACGCCGATGCGGCCCGGGTGGCGCAGCGCCAGCTCGCGCATGGCCTGTTCCTCTTCGGGCTCGCCTCGGCCGATGATCGCAATCTGCCCGCCTTGCTCGACGATGTAGTCGGCCACGCCCAAAGTCAGGTCCAGGCCTTTCTGGTAGACCAGCCGCGATACCACGGCGAATAGCGGACCGTCAGAATCCTCCAGGCCGAACAGCTCGCGCACTTCATGGGCGTTACGCGCCTTGCCTTCCCAGTCGTTGATGCTGAAGTTGTGCTGCAGGTGCTTGTCGGTGGCCGAGTCCCAGCTTTCATCGATACCGTTGGGAATACCCCCGAGCAGACCTTGCTGGGCCTTGCTGGCGAGGAAGCCGTCAAGGCCGCAGCCAAATTCGGGTGTGGTGATTTCCCGGGCATAGGTGGCGCTGACCGTGGTGATGTGGCTGGAGTAGGCCAGGCCCGCCTTGAGGAACGACAGCTTGCCGTAGAACTCCATACCTTCCTGCTGCATGGCGTGGTCGGGAATCGCCAGCTCCGGGCTGCATCCCCGGCTGTACACACCCTGGTAGGCCAGGTTGTGAATGGTGAACAGGGTAGGCGTGCTTAGCCCGCGCCAGTGCATGTAGGCCGGGGCCAGGCCGGCGGGCCAGTCATGGGCGTGCACCACTTCGGGTGTCCAGTGGATCTTGCCTTCGCCTGCGGCGATTTCGGCCGCAGCCAGGCCCAGGCGGGCGAAGCGGATGTGGTTGTCGGGCCAGTCGCGGCCATTGTTGGCACCATAGGGCGTGCCGTCGCGCTGGTACAGTTCGGGGCAGATCAGCACATAGATCACCAGGCCGTCGGCCATGTCCATGCGCCCGATCTTGCACGGCGGCAGTGCCGCGTGGCCGCCCAGTTCACCGACGATGTGGATGGGGTTGTCGCTATCCATCACCTGGCGGTAGCCGGGGATCAGCACCCGCACATCGTGCAGGTGCGCCAGGGCGCGGGGCAGGGCGGCAGATACGTCACCCAAGCCACCGGTTTTCACCAGGTCGGCGATTTCCGACGTCACGAACAGGATCTTGCGCTTGTTGGGGTTGTGCTGGCGCTGGGCGCCGGGTGCCGTGCCTGTCTTGGCGAAGTCCGGGGTTAGCGGCTCGCGGTTGTCCGGGTTGAATGAATCTACGTGAGGCTCGACAGCGGCACTGATCATACTTCTCTCCGTCCCTATGCTTTGGCCGGGTGCTGGCACCCGTGGCGATATATCGTGTGAGTTCTCTCTAATTCGGATCTGCGTAGTGCGTTCCATGCCCCTGAGTCGTGCGCGCAGGCACAGCGCTGTCGGCATTCCGGCCGCAGGCGAGTGGACTGGTTGGGGTGGGTGGGCCGTGGCTGGGAGTGCCCCATCCGTTTGGCCTACTTAATTCCTGACCTACCGGCTTTCCTTAAAGTTCGACTTTTTTACGTCACTCTTCCCTTGAGCAAATGGCGGGCCGAAAACCGAGTGTAGGAGAGAACGCGATAAAAATGTGACCCACTGGTCATTAATGTGAGGTGCGAAATAGACGCAAACGTTGGCGTATGTGGCTGGATGTGAAAAGGTTTGCCCGAGGCGTTTTGCGGGTGCGCCAAATTGTGGCTGGAATGGCAGCTTGCACCATAGTGGGGCGATGGAAGGGTGTTTGCGTCTTTGCCAGTGACCCGCGTAGGGGCCTGACCTGGAAAAGTAGAGTCAGCAGGTGGGAGCCCTACAGCCCCCACTGAGAGGAAGGAAAGATCAGAGGCTGACGGCCTTGCCGTCGGTACGCGCTTGCGCCAGCAGCAGGTTCAGTTGGGCGACCTGCTGGCGCAGCTGGTCACATTCGTCTTTCAGTTTACGCAGCTCATCACGGCGCACGGAGACATAGAGTGTCTGGGTTGGGGTTGCAGGCATCAAGGTACCCATGAGCACACCTCGCGGTTTTGGCTGGTGACAAGTCAAAGCGTAGACGCTTCACGCGGGGCGCATTCTGAATTCTTTTGCAGGGCTTGGGAACTTTTTTGTTTATCGTGGTCTCGCCGTTCGTCGCTGAACCCTCATGCGGTACGCTGGACTAATCTGGAAAGCTGGACTGTGTCGTCAACCATTTCGTAAGGGGAGCATCGGCTCATGCAACTGGGAATCGTCGGGCTGGGCCGCATGGGCGGCAATATCGCAAGGCGCCTGATGCGCGCCGGCCACCGCACCGTGGTACACGACCGCAACCGAGAGGCCATCACCGGGCTGGAAGGCGAGGGTGCTCAAGGCGCACACGACCTCGGTGCGCTGGTACAAAAACTGAAAGCGCCGCGCGCAGTGTGGGTCATGCTGCCGGCCGGCGAGCCGACCGAGCAGACCATCGCCCAGCTGGCCGAACTGCTGGAGCCGGGCGATGCGATCATCGACGGCGGCAACACCTTCTACAAGGACGACATGCGCCGCGCCGCTGAACTGGCCAAGCGCGGCCTGCATTACCTGGACGTGGGCACCTCCGGCGGTGTGTGGGGCCTGGACCGTGGCTACTGCATGATGATCGGTGGTGAAAAGGACGTGTTCGAGCGCCTGGAGCCTTTGTTCAAGGCGTTGGCGCCGGGCGTGGGCGACATCCCGCGTACTCATGGCCGCAGCGGTGAGCATCAGCGTGCCGAACACGGGTATATCCACGCCGGCCCACCTGGCGCCGGGCACTACGTGAAAATGGTGCACAACGGCATCGAATACGGCCTGATGCAGGCCTACGCCGAAGGCTTCGACCTGTTGCGCAGCAAAGGCGGCAACGAGCTGCCCGAAGAACAGCGCTTCGACCTGAACGTGGCCGAGATCGCTGAAGTGTGGCGGCGCGGCAGCGTGGTCACTTCGTGGTTGCTCGACCTCACCGCCGATGCCTTGGTCGCCGACCCGCAGCTGTCGCAGTTCAGCGGCTCGGTGTCCGACAGTGGCGAGGGCCGTTGGACCATCGACGCCGCTGTGGAACAGGCAGTGCCGGTGCCGGTTTTGTCCAGCGCGCTGTTCGCCCGCTTCCGCTCGCGCCAGCAACAGGGCACCTACGGTGACAAGATCCTCTCGGCCATGCGCCTGGGCTTTGGTGGCCATGTCGAGAAGAAAGCCGAATGACCAAACAGACCATTCCTGCTGCACCGCCTTGCACCCTGTTTCTGTTCGGCGCCAATGGCGACCTGGTCAAGCGCCTGCTGATGCCGGCGCTTTACAACCTTAGCCGCGACGGTTTGCTGGACCGCAACCTGCGCATTGTCGGCGTCGACCATAATCCGGCCAGCGCCGAGGATTTTGCCGCGCGCCTGCATGCGTTCATGGTCGAGCGGGACAAGGGCACGGCCAAATGCCTGGACGAGAAACTGTGGGCCCGCCTGGCCAAGCGCCTGGATTACCAGACTGGCGATTTCCTTGACCCGGCGACCTACCAGGCCATCGCCAAGCGTATCGAGAAGTCCAGCCACGGCAATGCGATCTTCTACCTGGCAACCTCGCCGCGCTTCTTCCCCGAAGTAGCCCAGCGCCTGGGGCAGGCCGGGTTGCTCGACGAGTCTGCAGGGGGCTTTCGCCGTGTGGTGGTCGAAAAGCCGTTCGGCACCGACCTGGCCAGCGCCGAGGCGCTCAACGCCTGCCTGCTGAAGGTGATGGGCGAGCGGCAGATTTACCGCATCGATCATTACCTGGGCAAAGAAACGGTGCAGAACATTCTGGTCAGCCGTTTTTCCAATGGCTTGTTCGAATCGTTCTGGAACAACCACTACATCGACCATGTGCAGATCACCGCTGCGGAAACCGTCGGCGTCGAAACCCGGGGCGCGTTCTACGACAGCACCGGGGCCTTGCGCGACATGGTCCCCAACCACTTGTTCCAGTTGCTGGCGATGGTAGCCATGGAGCCACCCGCAGCGTTCGGCGCCGATGCCGTGCGCAGTGAAAAGGCCAAGGTGGTCGGCGCCATCCGCCCGTGGTCGGCGAAAATGGCCCTGAAAAACTCCGTGCGCGGCCAGTACGTCGCCGGCAAGCAGGGGCGCAAGCCGCTGCCCGGCTACCGCCAGGAGGCCAACGTCGCTGCCGACAGCCAGACCGAAACCTTCGTGGCACTGAAGGTCATGATCGACAACTGGCGCTGGGCTGGCGTGCCATTCTACCTGCGTACCGGCAAGCGCATGAGCGTGCGCGATACGGAAATCGCCATCTGCTTCAAGCCCGCGCCCTATGCGCAGTTTCGCGAGTCGGAGCTGGAGCGCCCCAAGCCCAACTACCTGAAAATCCAGATTCAGCCCAACGAAGGCATGTGGTTCGACCTGCAGGCCAAGCGGCCGGGGCCGGAGCTGGTGATGGAGAACGTCGAGCTGGGCTTTGCCTACAAGGACTTCTTCAAGATGACCCCGGCGACCGGCTACGAGACCTTGATCTACGACTGCCTGACCGGTGATCAGACCCTGTTTCAGCGCGCCGACAACATCGAGAACGGTTGGCGCGCGGTGCAGCCGTTTCTCGATGCCTGGTCGCAGGATGGCGAGGTGCATGAGTACCCGGCGGGTGAAGATGGGCCCGAGGCTGGCAATGAACTGCTGGCGCGGGACAAGCGCGAGTGGCATCGGCTGGGGTGAGGTTCTTGTTATGCCTGTGCTGGCCCTTTCGCGGGCGAGCCCGCGAAAGGGCCAGCACAGGCAACCACATCAAGGAGGTTGAATGCCCACCCACATCGAAGACTACGCGCTGCTGGGCAACTGCCGCAGCGCTGCCCTGGTCAGCCGTGATGGCTCGCTCGACTGGCTGTGCCTGCCACGCTTCGACGCCCCAGCCGTATTCGCCGCACTGCTGGGCAACGAAGAAAACGGCCGCTGGCGCCTGGCCCCCAGCGACCCGGTCGAGCACAGTAGCCGGCGTTATCTGGACGATACCCTGGTGCTGGAAACCACCTGGGTCACCGCCACTGGCCGTGCCCGCGTGCTCGACTTCATGCCTTTGGGCGAGGTCAATTCGGTGGTGCGAATCGTCGAGGGCATCTCTGGTGAAACCAACTTCGAAATGGATCTGGTCATGCGCTTCGATTACGGGCGCAGCGTGCCCTGGGTGGAACGGCTCGACCCACTCACCCTCAGCGCCGTCGCCGGCCCTGACCGGCTGATCCTGTGCAGCACCGTGCCGCCGCATGCCCGCGACCACCATACCGTCGCCCGTTTTCGCGTTGGTACAGGTGAGCGGCATATCTTCAGCCTGCGCCATCAGCCCTCGCACCTGCCAGTGCAACCCGACCGCGACAGTGACCAAGCCCTGGCCCACACCATCGATCAATGGCAGGCCTTCGCCGCCCGTTGCCCGCAGGTAGGCCCCTACACGGCCTTGGTGCGCCGTTCGTTGCTTACCCTCAAGGCAATGACCTACGCGCCTACCGGCGGCATCGTCGCCGCCGTTACCACCTCGCTGCCCGAGCGCCTGGGTGGGGAGCGTAACTGGGACTACCGCTTCTGCTGGCTGCGCGACGCCACCATGACCCTGCTGGCGTTCATGAACCTGGGCTATTTCGACGAAGCCCAGGCCTGGCGGGAATGGCTGCTGCGTTCGGTGGCTGGCAACCCTGAACAGATGCAGATCATGTACGGCCTGGCTGGCGAGCGCGACTTGCAGGAATACACGTTGCCGTGGCTGGCCGGTTACGAGCATTCGCAACCCGTGCGGGTGGGCAACGCCGCTTCGCAGCAGATGCAGCTGGACATCTACGGCGAACTGGCCGATGCCATGACCCAGGCGATCAAGGGTGGCTTGCCGCGCCACCCGCGCAGCGCTGCCATTTCCCGCCTGATCCTGCCTTACGTCGAGCGCATCTGGCGCGAGCCGGACGAAGGCATCTGGGAAGTACGCGGTGGCCGGCAGCAGTTCGTGCACTCCAAAGTGATGGCGTGGGTCGCCTTCGACCGTGCTGCGGGGCTGGCCGACACCACGGAGGAAGGCCGCGAGCGTGGGCGGCATTATCGCCAGGTGGCCGATGAGATTCACCGTGAAGTCTGTGAGCGCGGCCTTGACGCCAGCGGTCTTTATTTCGTCCAGGCCTACGGTTCTTCAGAAATGGACGCCAGCCTGTTGCAGGTCGCCCTGACCGGATTTCTGCCGGCAGATGATCCACGCTTTTTACGCACGCTTGAACAGATCGAACAGCGCTTGCTGAAGAACGGCCTGCTGTTGCGTTACGACAGCGACAGTTGCAGTGATGGCCTGACGCCCGGGGAGGGTACTTTCCTGGTGTGCTCGTTCTGGCTGGCTGACGTGTATGTATTACTCGGGCGCCAGGCAGAGGCGCAGGCGCTGTATGAACGCCTGACCGGCCTGTGCAACGACCTTGGCCTGCTGGCCGAGCAATATGACCCGGCCGGCCAGCGCATGCTTGGCAACTACCCTCAGGCGTTCAGTCATATCGGCATCATCAACACTGCGCTCAACTTGCACCGGGCACAGTGCCCGGTGCGTGACCGGGCGAGTTGCAGATAGGTGCGACGTGCACCAAGGGATTGCACCACGTTGGAGCAAGCGGAGTAGACTAGGCCAAACCCCTTAGGCACGGAGCACCCATGGGCATTCGCGGTACTGATCGGCAGATCGACAACATCGAGTTCAATGTCAGCGACATCGCACGGAGCAAGGCCTTCTACGGCAGCGTGTTCGGCTGGGCGTTCACCGATTACGGGCCCACCTACACCGAGTTCAGCGATGGTCGCCTTACCGGGGGCTTCACCACCGGCGAGCCGGTACGCCCGGGTGGTCCGCTGGTCATTTTGTACGCTGACGACCTGGAGGCCACGCAGCAGCGGGTCGAGGCGGCGGGGGCGAAAATCAGCCGGGCAACTTTTGCCTTCCCCGGCGGGCGACGCTTCCACTTCATCGACCCGGACGGTTATGAACTGGCGGTGTGGACGGCCCAGGGCTGATGGCCAACCACAAGATCGAAATCCGCCGGCGCAATATCGAGAAGATTCTGCAGGCGGCGGAAAAGGTGTTCGCCGAAAAAGGCTATGGCGCCACGTCCATGGGCGATATTGCCGAACAGGCCGAGTTGCCGCGCTCCAACCTGCACTATTACTTCAGCACCAAGGACGACCTGTTCCGCGCCGTACTGCAAGACTTGCTGGACGTGTGGAAGCAGGACGCGCTGTGCTTCGAGAACTTCGACGACCCCCGCGTGGTGTTGACCAGTTACATCCGCGCGAAGATGGGGCATTCGCGTTCGCGGCCGCTGGGTTCGAAGATCTGGGCCGAAGAAATGCTGCACGGGGCGCCGGTGCTGGGGGTGAACCTGGATGAAAGCCTGGTGCCCTGGGCCAAGTTGAAAGAGAACAAGATCCGCCGCTGGGTAGAGGAGGGGCGCATTCTGCCGGTGGAGCCGTCGGCGTTGCTGTACATGATCTGGGCTTCGACTCAGCATTACGCCGACTTTGGTTACCAGGTTGAATTGCTCAATGGCGGGGAGATGCTCTCGGACATGGCGTTCGAGAGTGCGGTGCAGACGGTGACCAGCGTGATCTTGCGGGGGATTGGGCTAGAGCCCTGAACCGGAAAATGGGGCCGCTGTGCGGCCCCAATTGCTCAGCTGGCCTCGCGATAGGGATTACGCGGATCCTGCGTCCAGTTCATGTACGGCTTGCCCGTATCCTGCGCCTGCATCTCGATGCAGCTTTCCACCGGGCAAGTGATCTGGCACAGGTTGCAGCCCACGCATTCCTCCTCGATCACACTGTAGGCATGCGTGCCGTCAGCCTTCAGCGTGCTGGCAATGGCCTGGTGAGATGTATCCTCACAGGCTATGTGGCAGCGCCCGCAACCAATGCAGGCCTCCTGGTCGATATGCGCCACCGATTTATAGTTGATGTCCAGGTACTTCCAGTCGGTGGTATGACCCACCGCTTGCCCGCGAAATGCTTCGATGTTGGCATGCCCATGCTGGTCCATCCAGCGCGCCAGGCCGTCCTGCATGTCCTCGACAATGCGGAACCCATGCAGCATCGCCGCCGTGCACACCTGCACGGCGCCGCTGCCCAGGGCCATGAACTCCGCCGCATCACGCCAGTTGCCAATGCCGCCAATGCCGCAGATTGGCAAACCGCGTGTTTCCGGGTCGCGGGCGATCTCCGCCACCATGTTCAGCGCAATCGGCTTGACCGCCGAGCCGCAGTAACCGCCGTGGGTGCTCTGGTCCCCCACGATGGGGTGGGCGACCATGCGGTCGAGGTCGACACTGGTGATGGAGTTGATGGTGTTGATCAGCGACACCGCATCGGCCCCGCCCCGGTGCGCGGCACGGGCCGATTGGCGGATGTCGGTGATGTTCGGCGTAAGCTTCACGATCACCGGCAGCGAGCAGTGCGTCTTGCACCAGCGGGTGACCATTTCCACGTACTCCGGCACCTGGCCGACCGCCGCGCCCATGCCCCGTTCAGGCATGCCGTGCGGGCAGCCGAAGTTAAGTTCGATGCCGTCGGCCCCGGTGGCTTCCACCAGTGGCAGGATGAACTTCCACGATTCTTCCACGCACGGCACCATCAGTGACACGATCAGTGCACGGTCAGGCCAGTCCTTCTTCACCTGGGTGATTTCGCGCAGGTTGATGTCCAGCGAACGGTCGGTGATCAACTCGATGTTGTTGATGCCCTGCACCTGGCGGTTGGCGCCGTAGTGTGCTGAGTAACGCGACGACACGTTGACCGCCGCCGGGTCCTCGCCCAGGGTTTTCCACACCACGCCGCCCCAGCCGGCCTCGAAGGCGCGGACCACGTTGTAGGCTTTGTCGGTGGGCGGCGCGGAAGCCAGCCAGAACGGGTTCGGTGCCTTGATGCCGGCAAACACAATAGACAAGTCGGCCATTTACGCTGCCTCCACGTTGAGCATGAGTCGGGCATGGATGGCTTCGGCGGCCAGCTTGCCGTGCTGTACGGCCTGGACGGTAAGGTCCTGGCCCAGGGCGGTGCAGTCACCGCCGGCATACACGCCCGGCAGGCTGGTTTGCAGGGTTTCGTCGACACGGATGCGCTCACCCTCGCGGACCAGCTGTGCAGCCACCGGGTCGCCGAGGCTGGCATCGTCGAAGCGTTGGCCGATGGCCTTGAAGATGGCATCGGCGGCCAGCTCGAAGGTTTCGCCAGTGTCGCGCAGGCGGCCGTCGGCCAGCTCGGTACGGGCGAAGCGCATGCCGCGCACCTTGCCAGCGTCATCCAGCAGTACGGCATCGGGGCTGGCCCAGGTGTGCAGGCGCACCTGGTTGGCCTTGGCAATGTCTTGCTCGTGGCCGGTGGCGCCCATGTCGGCATTGCCACGGCGGTACACGAGGTTGACGTCGCGGGCGCCCAGGCGGCTCATCTGCACGGCCATGTCGATGGCGGTGTTGCCGGCACCGATCACCAGGCAGCGGTCGGCCAAGGGCAGTTGGCTCAGGTCATCGGCCTGGCGCAGTTCGCGGATGTATGCGGTGGCGGCGAGCAGGCCGGGGGCTTCTTCATCGGGCAGGCCCAACTGGCGCACGGCATTCAGGCCGATGCCAAGGAATACCGCGTCGTACTGGTCGCGCAGTTCGCCCAGACTGAGGTTGCCGCCCAGGCGCTGGCCATGGCGAATTTCGATGCCACCGATGCCCAGCAGGAATTCCACTTCACGTTGCGCATAGTCGTCGACCAGTTTGTAGCGGGCGATGCCGTACTCGTTGAGGCCGCCAGCCTTGTCACAGGCCTCGAACACCACCACGTCATGCCCGTGCATGGCCAGGCGATGGGCACAGGACAGCCCGGCAGGCCCGGCACCGACCACCGCGATGCGCTTGCCGGTAGCCGGGGAACGCTTGAACGGGTGTTCGGTGAAGTGGGCGTTGTCCAGGGCGTAGCGCTGAAGCTGGCCGATCAGTACCGGCGCACACTCCTGCGCGTTGTTGCGCACGCAGGCTTGCTGGCAGAGGATTTCGGTGGGGCATACACGGGCGCAACTGCCGCCGAGGATGTTGGCGGAGAGGATGCGCTCGGCGGCGCCTTGCAGGTTTTCGTCACTGATGCGGTGGATGAACGAGGGGATGTCGATGTCGCTGGGGCACGCATTGACGCAGGGCGCGTCGTAGCAGTACAGGCAGCGCGCGCTTTCGACGGCGGCCTGGCGAGCGGTGAGGGGTGGGGCCAGGTCGCTGAAGCGCTCGGCCAACTGGTCGGCACCGGCCCTTGGGCGCGGCAAGTGTTTCAGGGCGTCGATCACGGTTGTAGCCTCTCTATTTTTATGGGGGCAGGCGACAGGGGCCGCTTCGCAGCCCCAAGGGCCTTAACGCTGCACGGGCGTCGGGCGCTGATGCTCGGCCCTGCGTTCCAGCACCTCATACACCGACGGGTACGCCGGCCGTTCCACATACCGCCCCGCGCCCGCTTCGGCACGCAGGTCGCCATCGGCCCACAGCACCTTGCCCTGGCTGATGGTGTGGCTGGGGATGCCACGCACGGTGCGGCCTTCGAAGATGTTGAAGTCCACCCGCTGGTGGTGGGTCTGGGCGGAGATGGTGCGGGTGCCCTGCGGGTCCCACAGCACCAGGTCGGCGTCGGCGCCAACGCGGATGGCACCCTTGCGCGGGAACAGGTTGAAGATCTTCGCCGTGTTGGTAGAGGTGAGGGCAACGAACTCATGCATCGACAAGCGCCCGCTGTTCACCCCGGCATCCCACAGCACCGCCATGCGATCCTCGATGCCGGCGGTGCCGTTGGGAATACGGCTGAAGTCGTCGCGGCCCATGGCTTTCTGCTCGGCGCAGAAGCAGCAGTGGTCGGTGGCGGTGGTGTGCAGGTTGCCCGACTGCAAGCCGCGCCACAGGGCTTCCTGGTGTTCACGCGGGCGGAACGGCGGGCTCATCACGTAGCCGGCCGCAGTGGCCCAGTCCGGGTCACGGTAGACGCTGTCATCCAGCAGCAGGTGGCCGGGCAGCACCTCGCCATACACCGGTTGCCCCTTGCCCCGCGCATAGGCAATTTCATCCAGTGCCTCGCGGCTGGAAACATGCACCAGGTACAGCGGCGTGCCGAGGGTTTCGGCAATGCGGATGGCGCGGCTGGCCGCCTCGCCCTCGACCTGGGACGGGCGCGACAGCGGGTGGGCTTCCGGCCCGGTCAGGCCTTGGGCCAGCAGTTTTTTCTGCAGGTGGTACACCAGCTCGCCGTTTTCGGCATGCACGGTAGGCACGGCACCCAGTTGCAGGCAGCGCTCGAAGCTGGCCACCAGGGTGTCGTCGGCGGCCATGATGGCGTTCTTGTAGGCCATGAAGTGCTTGAAACTGTTCACACCGTGCTTGGCCACCAGCTCGCCCATCTCTTCGGCCACCTGCTCGCTCCACCAGGTGATGGCGACGTGGAAGCCATAGTCGCTGGCGCTTTTCTGTGCCCAGCCGCGCCAGGTGTGGAAGGCCTCCAGCAGCGATTGCTGCGGATTGGGGATGACGAAATCGATGATCGAGGTGGTGCCACCAGCAAGACCCGCAGCGGTGCCGCTGAAGAAGTCCTCGCTGGCCACGGTGCCCATGAACGGCAACTGCATGTGGGTGTGCGGGTCGATGCCGCCGGGCATCAGGTACTGGCCACTGCCGTCGAGGATCTCGCAGTCGGTCGGGGGTTCGAGGTTTTGCCCGATGGCGCGGATCAGGCCATCGGCACACAGGACATCGGCGGGGTAACTCTCTTCGTGGGTAACCACGGTGGCGCCACGGATCAACAGGGACATGCCGTTTTCCTCGCAGGCTGACCGGTCTGGGCCGGTTCTTGGAATTGTCACGGGTGCAGGGCGGGCAGGGCGGTTAATCCTGTCAGTCCTGACAAGATTCGAGGCTAGATGCTGATTGGTGATTCATCAAGAAAATTTTCCTATTATTTTTGTGGTTTTTAAGTGACTGATATTTAACGATTAATTATTTAGTTAGCGCTGGTTTCGGGGCTTTCGGAGGTTTTTGACTTACTTGACAAGATGAAAATCTGGTCGAGATTTTTAAGCACGATTACGCGTGCGTACTCCGGCCATCGAGTTAGCCCGATGAGCAAACAACTAAAAGAAAATCTGGAGAAGGGCCCATGCAACAGAGCAGATCGGAAGTGGTCGAGCAAGATGGCCTGTTCGAACTGTCCGAGGGCAGTGATGTCCTCGACAGCCCGCGCTACAACCACGACATCGCGCCCACCAAAGTGCACCAGCGCACCTGGAACAAATGGCACATCACAGCCCTCTGGGTAGGCATGTCCATCTGCGTGCCCACCTACACTTTGGGCGGCGTGCTCACGGCTTACTTCGGCCTCAGCGTGGGCGAGGCGTTGCTGGCTATCCTGCTGGCCAACGTGATCGTGCTTATTCCGCTTACCCTCAACGCGTTCCCCGGCACCAAGTACGGCATCCCGTTTCCGGTGTTGTTGCGCTCGTCCTTTGGCATCCTCGGCTCCAACGTCCCGTGTCTGATCCGCGCGGTGGTAGCGTGCGGCTGGTTTGGTATCCAGACGATGTTTGGCGGGCTGGCCATTCACCTGTTCCTCGGGTCGGTGTTCGATGACTGGAAAGCACTGGGCGGCACCGGCGAGGTGATCGGCTTCATGATCTTCTGGTGTCTGAACCTGTGGGTGGTGCTGCGCGGCGCCGAGTCGATCAAGTGGCTGGAAACACTGTCGGCACCGCTGCTGGTGGCGGTGGGCGTCGGGCTGCTGTTCTGGGCGTTGCCGCACATGTCGATGACCGAACTGCTGGCCCAGCCACCCAAGCGTCCGGAAGGGGCGAGCGTGGTCAGTTACTTCTGCGCCGGGCTTACCGCCATGGTCGGCTTCTGGGCCACGTTGTCGCTGAACATTCCCGACTTCAGCCGCTACGCCCGCAGCCAAAAAGACCAGATTCTGGGGCAGATCTTCGGCCTGCCGCTGACCATGTTCCTGTTCGCTTCGCTGGGTGTGGTGCTGACCGCTGCCTCGGCATCGCTGGTGGGCGAAACGGTGTCCGACCCGGTCAGCCTGATCGGCAAAATCCACAGCCCGTTCTGGGTGGCCCTGGCCATGGCACTGATCGTGATCGCCACGCTGTCGACCAACACCGCCGCCAACATCGTGTCACCGACCAACGACTTCCAGAACATTGCCCCTCGCCTGATCGGACGCAGCCGTGCCGTATGGCTGACCGGCTTCATCGGTTTGGCGTTGATGGGGCATGAGCTGCTGAAAAAACTGGGCTGGATCGTGTCCGACCTGAGCCTGGAGAGCGTGTACTCCAACTGGTTGCTTGGCTATTCCAGCCTGCTCGGGCCGATTGCCGGGATCATGGTGGTGGACTACTTCATGATCCGTCGGCAGCAGCTGGACCTGGCCGGGCTGTACCGGGATGACGTGTATCCCGCGTGGAACTGGGCCGGGTTTGCCGCCTTTGCGTTGCCGGTGGCGCTTACGGTGATGGCCATTGGCAACAGCAGTTTCAGCTGGTTTTACGACTACGGCTGGTTCACCGGCTCGCTGCTGGGTGGGGGGCTGTATTACGTCTTCGCCAGCGTGGCGGCGCGCAATCCGGCGCGGCTGGCCAAGCCCTTGCCTTGAGACCCAGTCTGCCTCTTCGCGGGCGCGCCCGCGAAGAGGCCCGAACAGACAACAAAAAGCCTGAAGGAGAAACCCGTGACTCCAGTTCAAGACATCCTGAAAACCAATGCCCACCACGTCGACAGCACCCGCCTGTGGCAATCGCTGATGGACCTGGCCCGCCTCGGCGCCACCGCGAAAGGGGGCGTTTGCCGCCTGGCCCTGACCGACCTCGACCGCCAGGCCCGCGACCTGTTCGTGCAGTGGTGCGAGGCCGCCGGTTGCACGGTCGGCATCGACGCCGTCGGCAACATCTTTGCCCGCCGCCCCGGGCGTAACCCCAAGCTGCCCCCGGTGATGACCGGCAGCCATATCGACACCCAGCCCACCGGCGGCAAGTTCGATGGCTGCTTCGGGGTGATGGCCGGGCTGGAGGTGATCCGCACCCTCAACGACCTGGGCGTGGAAACCGAAGCGCCGCTGGAAGTCGTGGTGTGGACCAACGAAGAAGGTTCGCGATTTGCGCCGTGCATGATGGGTTCAGGGGTGTTCGCCGGCAAGTTCACCCTGGAGGATACCCTGGCCAAGCGAGATGCCCAGGGTGTCAGCGTTGGCGAGGCGTTGAACGCCATCGGCTATGCCGGTCCGCGTGCGGTGCTGGGCCACCCGGTGGGGGCGTATTTCGAAGCGCATATCGAGCAGGGGCCAATCCTCGAAGATCAGGCCAAGACCATCGGCGTGGTGCTGGGTGCCCTCGGCCAGAAGTGGTTCGATCTGACACTGCGTGGTGTCGAGGCCCATGCCGGCCCGACGCCCATGCACCTGCGCAAGGATGCATTGGTCGGTGCCGCTGCGGTAGTGGAAGCGGTCAACCGCACCGCCCTCGGCCATCAGCCCCATGCCTGCGGCACCGTAGGATGCCTGCAGGCGTACCCCGGGTCGCGTAACGTGATCCCGGGTGAAGTGCGCATGACCCTGGACTTCCGCCACCTGGAGGGCGAGCAGCTGAATGCGATGATTGCCGAGGTGCGCGGGGTGATCGAAGCCACCTGTGCCAAGCATGGCATGAGCCATGAACTGGTCCCCACGGCTGACTTCCCGGCGCTGTACTTCGACAAGGGCTGTGTCGATGCGGTGCGCGAGTCGGCCAAGGCATTGGGCCTGCCGCACATGGACATCGTCAGCGGTGCGGGGCATGACGCGATCTTCCTGGCCGAGCTAGGGCCGGCGGGGATGATTTTCGTGCCGTGTGAAAACGGCATCAGCCACAACGAGATCGAGAACGCCACGCCGGGTGACCTGGCGGCAGGGTGTGCGGTATTGCTGCGGGCGATGCTGGCGGCATCGGAGGCCATTGCCAGCGGGCGCTTGGCGGCCTAGCCTGGCGTGGGTTATGTGGCGTCTTTGAGATCGAGCGCCGGCCGCGCGGCGCTCGGTTTACGCGCCACCTCAAAATTCAAGGCTGGCACCTGTCAGCACCACGCCTATCTCTTGGCATAAATCACCCAACAGCTACAAGACAGCCATCGCGGCCTATGTGATAGCGCTGCAGGTCCTGCGCCAGGGTCAGTTGCCCGTGGTAGTGGGCGAGGGCTTCGTCACGCACGTTATCGATATTCGGGCTGCGTCTGGGATCGCTCTGGTAGCGGGCGCTGAAGTGCGTCAGCACCAGGTTGCGCACGCCTGCCGCTTCGGCAAAGCGCGCTACCGCTGCTGCGGTGCTGTGACCGAAGGTAACCCCGGTGCGCTCGACCACTGCCTGGGTGAACGTGGCTTCGTGCACCAGCACATCCGCGCCTTTGGCGGCATCGGCCAGCAATTCGGGGTTGTCGTTGTCCCCGCACACGATCACCCGGCGCGGCGGGCGCGAAGGGCGCAAGTAGTCGTTACCGTCGAGCCACTGCCCGCCATGCTGCGTCTTCAGGCCTTTGGCCAGCTCGCCCCACAGTGGACCGCGTGGAATGCCTTCGGCTTCCAGGCGCTGGATGTCCAGGCGCGGCTCGGGGTTGAGTTCGGTGAACACGAAAGCGACGCTCGGTACCCGGTGTGACAACTGCACGGTGGTCACTTGCAGGGTCTCGCTGCGCCATTCGGCCACGTCCTCCACGGCCAGCAGGCGCAGTTCGAAGGGCAGGAAGGTGTCGCTGGCCAACAGGCCCTGACGTACCCAGTCATGCAGTGCGGCGGGCAAAATCAGCTCCAGCGGCCGGGTGCGCCCGCTCATCCCGGCACTGGCCAGCAAGCCTGGCAGGCCAAAGCAATGGTCGCCGTGCACATGGGTGATGAAAATGGCACGCAAGTCACGGATCGACAGCGGCGTGTGCAGCAGTTGATGCTGGGTGCCTTCGCCACAGTCGACCAGGTACCAGTGGCTGCCACTGGCTTCGATCACGGCAGTGGCGCTGACGTTGCGCGCCTTGGTCGGCACCCCGGCAGAGGTGCCCAGGAACAGCAGGTCCATGCTCAGGGCTCCTTGCTCGTACAGGCTGGCGTCATCGAAGCGCGCATCCTTCGAGTCGATAAAGGGCGCACACCTTAACCGGATTGCCGCAGGCCGTCGATGGTGAGCTAGTCTGCCTGCCGCCAGATGAGCTTGCTGGTGTCATAGCCTTGCTCCCGCGCGATGCTCAGCAGTTGCTCGCGTTGCTGGTCGGTGACCGCCGGCGTGCGCGACAGCAGCCACAGGTACTCACGGTTGGGGTGGCCGACCAACGCCACGCGGTAGTCCTTGTCGTGGTACAGCACCCAGTATTCGCCCTTGGTCAGGCCGGGGGCCAGGCGGCTGAACCAGTTGTCGAAGCGTACCCACAGCTTGTCGGTACTGCCCGGTTGTTGGGCTTCGGCGACACCTTTGGCTTCATTCCACTGGCCGTCCTTTTCCTGGCAACGGTTGGTCACGTCGATGCGGCCATCGGTACGCAGGCCATAATGCGCCTCGGACTGCACGCAGTTGCGCTGGAAGAACATCGGTAGCCGCGCCAGTTCGTACCAGGTGCCCTGGTAGCGTTGCAGGTCGACCTGCTGGGTATGCGGCGGTGCCGGGTGATCGTTACCGGCGCAACCGAGCAGGGCCAGGGTGATGCAGGACAGCAGCAACGGGGTGCGTAGTGCCATGGCGAAACTCCTTGGAACGGATGGGGGCTTACCTGTGCTTCGATGCGGGCGCAGGGCAAAAGTTGTACGGGATTGTGGCGAAGGGTGTACATAAGTCCCCGTCGAACGATTACAACCAGTAGGTCACCGCCCACCACCCCAGCCCACCCATGACCACTGTGTAAGGCAAGGCCATCCACACCATCCGCCCATACGACAGCCGGATTAACGGCGCAATCGCCGAGGTCAGCAGGAACAGGAACGCAGCCTGGCCATTCGGTGTCGCCACGCTGGGCAGGTTGGTACCGGTATTGATCGCCACCGCCAGCGTCTCGAAATGCTCGCGGCTCATGCCGCCATTGAGAAACGCCTGCTTCACTTCGGTGATGTAGATGGTGGCAACGAACACGTTGTCGCTGATTGCCGACAGCAGGCCGTTGGCCAGGTACAGCATGCCCGGCTGTTGCTCGGCAGGCAGCGTCAGCACCCAGCTGATCAAGGGGCTGAACAGTTGCTGCTGATGAATCACTGCCACCACGGCGAAGAACACCACCAGCAAGGATGTGAACGGCATGGCGTCCTGGAAGGCACGGCCCAGGCGGTGCTCATCGGTGATGCCGGTAAAGGCCGTGATCAGCACAATCACCATCAGGCCGATCAGACCAACCTCGGCCACATGCAGCCCCAGGCATACGATCAGGATCAGCGCAGCCAACCCTTGCACCCACAGCGCCAGGCGCTGGGCCTGGGTGCGCGCGTCGTCGTCTTCGGCGGCATAGGTGGCCAGCACCTGACGCACGGGTTCAGGCATCAGCGTGCCGTAGCCGAAAAGGCGAAGCTTCTCCAGCAGCACGCAAGTGAGCAGGCCGGCACCCAGTACCGGCAGCGACACGGGCGCCACCTTGAAGAAGAAGTCGGCGAAGTGCCAGCCCATTTCATGGCCGATCAGCAGGTTCTGCGGCTCGCCCACCAGCGTGCAAACACCGCCCAGGGCAGTACCCACCGCGCCGTGCATCAGCAGGCTGCGCAGGAAGGCGCGGAACTGGTCGAGGTCTTCGCGGTGCAATTGTGCCACTTGCTGATCGCTATCGAGCGCGCTGTCTTCACGCGGGTTGGCCCCGGAGGCGACACGGTGGTAAACGGCGTAAAAGCCAACCGCAGCGCTGATGATCACCGCCGTCACGGTCAGCGCATCGAGAAACGCCGAGAGGAATGCCGACAGCACGCAGAACAGCAGGGACAGGACTGCCTTCGAGCGAACGCCCAGCAGGATGCGTGAGAACAGGAACAGCAGCAGTTCCTTCATGAAGTGGATACCGGCAACCATGAACATCAGCAGCAGAATCACCGGGAAGTTGTGCTGCAGTTCCTCGTACAGCGCCTGTGGCGTGGTCATCTGCAGCAGCAGGGCTTCGATCAGCAACAGGCCGCCGGGCATCAGCGGGTAGCACTTCAGCGCCATGCCCAGGGTAAAGATGAACTCGAGTACCAGCGCCCACCCGGCCGCAACCGGGCCTACGGTTACCAGGAGCAGGGGGTTGAGCACCAGGAACAGGCAGATGACCGCCTTGTACCAAAGCGGCGACTGGCCCAGAAAACTGTGGGCGAGGGCGCCGGTCGGGGAGCGTGACATGTATTTGTATCCTTATAATTCGGCGATGGCGCACGGTGCCGGAACGGCGCGTCTTAGGCAAGGCGTGCAGTCCCGTTTTTGGCACAAGTGCGGTCATCGGGCTGGGTTACCATTCCGAGCCATGAACCCTTCACCCGCAGGAGTGCCGCCCGTGACCGAGTACAGCGCATTCAAGGTCGAACTGACCGATAACATTGCCCACGTTCAGATCAACCGCCCGGAAAAGGTCAACGCGATGAACGCCGCCTTCTGGGAGGAGATCATCGACATCTTCCAGTGGATCGACGACACCGATGCGGTGCGCGCGGTGGTGATCAGCGGTGCCGGCAAGCATTTCTCCGCCGGTATCGACCTGATGATGCTGGCGTCGCTGGCCGGGCAGATGGGCAAGGATGTGGGCCGCAATGCGCGCTTCCTGCGCAAGACCATCCAGCGCCTGCAGGCCTCGTTCACTGCCGTGGACAAGTGCCGCAAGCCGGTGCTGGCTGCCGTGCAAGGCTACTGCATCGGTGGTGCCATCGACCTCATCTCGGCCTGCGACATGCGCTACTGCAGCAACGATGTCCAGTTCTCGATCAAGGAAATCGACATGGGCATGGCCGCCGATGTCGGCACACTGCAACGTTTGCCACGTATCATCGGTGACGGCATGATGCGTGAGCTGGCCTTCACCGGGCGCAACGTTGCGGCGGACGAAGCCCTGCGCATCGGCTTGGTCAACCGGGTCTATGATGATCAGGCCGCATTGCTTGACGGGGTCTTTGCCATCGCCCGCGAGATTGCCGCAAAATCGCCGATCGCCGTGGCCGGCACCAAGGAAATGCTCAGCTACATGCGTGACCATCGCATTGACGATGGCCTGGACTACATCGCCACCTGGAACGCCGCGATGTTGCAGTCCGAAGACCTGCGTGTGGCCGTGACGGCACACATGAGCAAACAGAAACCGACGTTCGCCGACTGATCGGGCCGGGGGACGTGCAGTAAAGGAACCCCCGATATGTCAGCACGCTGGACAACTGCAGTACTCGACCCGCAGATAACCGGGGGCGTGGCCGTGGCCCGCAGTCCGGAAGGGTTCCTGGTGGACGACAACGGCGCGCTGTTCCCCCGCGACTGGCTCAAGCGCCAGGATCTCGATGTACTGTGCGAGCATGGCATCGGCCACTTCGACGGCCAACCGGTGTTCCTGCTGGAGCTGCGCAGCGCCACTGACGTGCCCGGTTGCCACTGGCGTGGCCTGCGCGCGTTCATGCTTGAAGGTGACTTCGACACCTACAAGGTGCTGGGTTATGCCGCGCAGATCGGTACCTGGGCCCGCGAGCACCGCTTTTGCGGCAGCTGTGGCCAGGCGATGACGCAAATCCGCTGGGAGCGGGCGATGTACTGCCAGCCCTGCGATCTGCGCAGCTACCCGCGCATTTCGCCGAGCATGATCGTGCTGGTGACCCGTGGCGACGAAATCCTGCTGGCGCGCTCGCCGCGCTTCGTCACCGGTGTGTACAGCACCCTGGCAGGCTTTGCCGAACCGGGCGAGTCGGCCGAAGACTGCCTGGTGCGCGAAGTACGAGAAGAGGTGGCGGTGGAGGTGCAGAACATCCAGTACGTCGGCAGCCAGTGCTGGCCGTTTCCGCATTCGATGATGCTGGGGTTCCATGCCGAGTACGCGGGGGGCGACATCGTCATGCAGCCGGACGAGATCGAGGACGCCCGGTGGTTCAGTGTCCACGACCTGCCGCCGCTGCCGGCCGGGCGCTCCATCGCCCGTTATCTGATCGATTTGTACGTTGCGCGTCGCTTAGGCCTGCCCGAACCAGTGCTGCCACGCTAGGCGCACGGTCAACGCCAGCACCACGGTGATGAACACCGGGCGGATGAACTTGCTGCCGCCGCTGATCGCCGTGCGTGCGCCGAAGAAGGCACCGACCATCACCGACAGGCCCATGCACAGGCCGACGATGTAGTCCACCTGCCCGGAAATGATGAACACCGTCAGCGCTGCGATGTTGCTGACGAAGTTCATGCTGCGCGCCACGCCGCTGGCGCGGACCAGGTCGATGGGGTAGAGCAGCAGGGTACTGACGGTCCAGAAGGCCCCGGTACCCGGCCCGGCCACGCCATCGTAGAAGCCCAAGGTGAAGCCTTGTGGCATCTGCCATTTCTTCTTGATCGGTGCATCGGCATCCAGCGGCGCTTTTGGCGTGCCGCCAAACAACAAGTAGATGCCGCAGGCGAAGACGATGACCGGCAGCATCTTGTTAAGCCATTCGGCCGGCATGTAGTGGGCAACCACTGCGCCAATCGATGCCCCGACCAAGGTGGCGAACAGCGCCGGGCGCCATTGTGCCGGGTGGAACAGCTTGCGTTTGTAGTAGGTGAAGCCGGCAGTGGCCGAGCCGAAGGTGGAGCTGAGCTTGTTGGTGCCCAGTACCAGGTGGGGCGGCATGCCGGCGGTGAGCAGGGCCGGGGTGGTCAGCAGGCCGCCGCCACCGGCGATGGCATCGATGAAACCGGCGACGAAGGCGACCAGGGCCAGGATCAGCAGGGTTAGGGGTTCTACGGTGAGTTCGAAGGGCATGGGAGGCTTCAGGCAGTTGGTGCAGTCAAGGCCGCTATAGTAATGCCGGAAGCCCGATTTTGTCAGTTAACATGTGTTCCCACTTGAGATGTTCTATTTTCAAAAGCTATTGTTTTCTTAGGTTTTTACTTTGTTCTGCAAGTGATAAAGATGAATGGGGTGTGGGTTCTCTGTTTCTTGAGTATGCAGGCAAAATGCTGTCTAGGGTTTTTATCAGAGACTCATAAGCACTAAGTGCTAGATGGTATTCATTGATGCCAAATTGATCTCCTATGCTGTCGTGTTTAATTTCCCCCGAGGGGTGGAGGTATTTATCTTGTTCGGTGGGTTTTAGGCTGCGTACGAATTCTTCGTTCTCAGCTTTGGCGGTGGTAATGGCCTTTATGCCTTTGCCTGCTTTTGATATCAATTTGAGTTCATGTTTGTTTAGGCTGTTGTCGGCGATGGGTTTATATTTGTCAAGCACTGGGTTTTCTTCGATTGCCTGAAGTGAGATATCGCGGCGTTCTGAAAGTGTTTTGCTCCTGAAGAGGTTCTTGAAGAACCTGCCATGGCCTGAAGGGTCCTGATAGTTAACTGGATCTCCGGAGCAGTAAGCATATGCGTTCAGGCCACCCCTTTCAAAAGGGCTAGCGCTATCAGGCGAGTGAAATCTCATTAATATGCAATTGTAAGCTCTATAGCCAATGCCAAGATGATAGTTTCCGGTTATAGGGTCAACAGTTTGCCCGTTGAAGCCGAGTGTTGGCATGGCTGGAGTAGACGCCTTGAAGCCATAGCACGAGTATGCATAGTGCTGCAGTTTGTTGTGGGAACGATTAACTGATCTGGTTGGGTTTTGGGTAAAGGCCATGGGCGTCACCGTGCCATGAAAAGGCAGTACACTGTCGGGCGTTCAGGGTAGAAGTGCAACTGGCAAAAATGATGGGTCTACGGAGATTGCCAAAGGCTAGTGGCTGTTTTTTGTTGTGCGTTATTTATCTTTGCAGTGCAAACGGACCTCTGCGCGAAGGTGGGTCGTTTCGCGATGAGGTCCGGAATGGTAATGACATCAGCTACGTATAAACGCCAGCAGATCCGCATTGATCACATCGGCATGGGTAGTCGGCATGCCATGCGGGTAGCCCTTGTAAGTCTTCAGTGTGCCATTGGGCAGCAGCTTCGCTGACAACACCCCGGAATTCTCATACGGCACGATCTGGTCATCGTCCCCATGCATCACCAGCACCGGCTGCCGGATGCCCTTCAAATCCTCGGTGAAGTCCGTCTGGGAAAACGCCACGATGCCATCGTAATGGGCCTTGGCACTGCCGATCATGCCTTGGCGCCACCAGTTGCCGATGATTCCTTCGCTGGCTTCGACACCAGGGCGGTTGTAGCCATAGAACGGCCCGGCCGGCACATCCCGGTAGAACTGCGCCCGGTTACTGGCCACCTGGGCCTGAAACCCGTCAAACACCGACTTGGGCAGGCCGCCGGGGTTGGCGGGTGTTTGCACCATCAGTGGTGGTACAGCGGCGATCAGCACGGCCTTCGCCACCTTGTCTTCCGGGTGCCGCGCTATGTAGCGCACCACCTCGCCACCACCGGTCGAGTGGCCGACATGCACGGCGCCCTGAGTGCCAAGGTGAGTAACCACGGCAGCCGTATCATCGGCATAGTGGTCCATGTCATGGCCGTCCCATACCTGGCTGGAACGCCCATGGCCACGGCGGTCGTGGGCGACCACGCGGAAACCCTGGGCCAGGAAGAACAGCATCTGCGCGTCCCAGTCATCGGCGCTGAGCGGCCAGCCGTGGTGGAAGTGGATGACCGGTGCGTCGCGTGGGCCCCAATCCTTGTAGAAAATCTGCACCCCGTCCTTCGTGGTTACATAGCTCATGGTCGTGTCTCCTGTGTGCAGGAACCTAAGGGAGCTATTGAGAATAGGAGAGATTTTCGGGCAGCAAGCGCCGGCCGTCTTCAGGCGCGGTCGCGCATCCGGTACCAGGCCTTGGCGGCAGCTTCCAGCGGTGCTGCCAGCAGGTCGCCACCGGGGAAACGGCCGTTGTCGATGCCTTGGTACAGCGCCAGCAGGTCAGCGTCACCGAGGATTGCATCACTGACCGCCCGTGCCGCTGCCAGGGTTGGCAGCACGCCATGGCCGGAGAAACCTTGCAGCCAGTAGCGTTGGCCCTCGCGGCCGACGTCCGGGGTGCGCTGGATACTGCAGTCGATATGGCCGCCCCAGGCATAGTCGATGGCCACCCCGGCCAGTTGCGGGAAGACGCGCTCCAGGTAGGGCCGGGTGGCGCTGGCGACGTCCTTGGGGATGCCGCCCAGGTAGGTGCAGCCGCCACCAAACAGCAGGCGGTGGTCCGGCGTAAGGCGGAAGTAGTCGGGTACGAACTGGTTGTCGATCACGCAGCTGTTGCGCGGTAGCAGCGAACGGGCGAAGCCGGGGTCCAGTGGCGCGGTGGCCACCTGATAGGAGCCGACTGGCAACAGGCGGCGCGACAGGCTGCGGTCGAGGCGGTCGATGTAGGCGTTGCAGGCCAGCACCAACACGTTGCAGCGCACTTCGCCTTTGTCGGTTCGGGCAACGTAGCCATCGCCTGCCTGCAGGTAGCGGAGTACCTGGCTTTGTTCGTAGATATGGCCGCCAGCGGCTTCGATGGCGCTGGCCAGGCCTTGTGCCAGCTTCAGCGGGTTGAGGTGGGCACCTTTGGCATCATACAGCGCGGCCTGATAGCGCGGGCTGTCGATCCATTGCGGCAGCTCTTCACGGCCGATCAGGCGCAGGGCGTCGTAGCCCCATTTGTGCTCAGCCTCGTGCAGGGCTTCTTCAAGCAGTTTCACCCGGCGCGGTAGCACGGCGGTCCATAGGCTGCCCAGCCGGTAATCGATCTCGAAGCCGTGGCGCTGGGGGAGGTCGCGCATTTCGTCAGCGGCCCAGCACATGCTGGCCCACAGCCGTTGGGTACGTTCGATGCCCAAGGCCTTTTCCAGCGGCGGCATATCGCACGACCAGCCCAGTAGCGCCTGGCCGCCGTTGCGCCCGGAGGCGGCCCAGGCCACGCGGCTTGCTTCCAGCAGCGTCACGCGCTTGCCAGCCTGGGTAAGGCGCAGGGCGGTGTGCAGGCCACTGAAACCGGCGCCGATGATCAGCACATCGGTGTCGTGGGTGCCTTGCAGGGTTTGGCGTAGGGGGATGTTGGCGGGGTAGGTCTGGGCGTAGTAGCTGGCGACGTGCTGGGCGGACTGCTTGAACATGCATAGACCTCATGAAAATTATTGTGATTATTTTCATGAAAACTTAGCAGGTAAAATTCATGGTGCCAATCTGTCAGTCCAGTTTGTGGTTTACCCGCGAAGCGGCCAGTCCTGAAATGGCATAAACCTCAGGTTGTCGCTTTTCTCCGAGGCTGACGCGGCTTGCTGGCGGCCGACTTGCTGCCAGCCGTTTTGCTTTTCCCGCCACCGCGCCGCTTCTTCTTCCAAGGCGCCGCCGCCCCGGCAGCCGGCCCGCTGATGGTCATGCGCATGCCGCTGCACCGCTCGACCAGCTTGCCCATCCACGCCGACTGCCGGGCGACGAATTCTTCCAGGCTCATCTCGCCACTTTGCACCATGTCCAGCGCCTGCTCCCAGATCGCCGTGGTGCCAGGGTCGGCGATGGCGCGGGGCACGGCATCGATCAGGCTGAAGGCCGCGGGCGTTGCGGCCAGTGCCTTGCCATTCTTCACCAGGTAGCCTCGGTCAAGCAGGCCCTGGATGATACTGGCGCGGGTGGCCTCGGTGCCGATGCCGGTGGTTTCCTTGAGCTTCTGCTTCAGCCGTGGATCATCCACCAGCTTGGCCACGTTCTTCATCGCCTTGATCAGGTCGCCTTCTGTGAAAGGCTTGGGCGGCTGGGTCCACAGGTCTTTCAGTTGCAGGCCTTGTACATTGCAATCCTGGCCTTCGCGCAGTGCCGGCAGTACTTGGGCGGGTGGCGCTTCGCGGCCCTTGGCCGGGGTCAACGCCTCGGGCAGGGCGCGGCGCCAACCCGGCTCGACAATCTGCTTGCCCACCGCGCGCAGGGCATGGCCGGCACAGTCGAAGTCGGCCTGGGTCCGGTCATACTCATGGTTGGGCAGGAACTGCGCCAGGTAGCGGGCGCGGATCAGGGTATACACCGCCTTGTGCTTGGCCGGCAGGCGCGACGGGTCGCTGGCGGCGGCGGTGGGGATGATGCCGTGGTGGGCGCTGACCTTGGCGTCGTTCCATGCCCGCGAGCGGCGCTGCGGCTCCAGGTAGGGCTGTAGAGGCGCCAGGCTGGCATCGGCCCGTTGCAAGGCGGCGAGGATGGCCGGCGCTTCGGCGTGCTGGCTTTGCGGCAGGTAACCGCAGTCGCTGCGCGGGTAGGTGATCAGCTTGTGGGTTTCGTACAGGGCCTGGGCGATGTCGAGGGTTTCCTGGGCGCCGAGGCCGAACTTTTTCGAGCACAGCTCCTGCAGGGTGCCGAGGTCGAAGGGGAGTGGTGCGGCTTCACGCACGCGCTCGGTGGCAACCTTGACGGCGCGGGCCGTGCCGGCGTTACCGATGTCGGTGGCCGCTTGTTGTGCCAAGGCGTGCTTCAGGCAGCGGCCTTGGTCGTCGCAGGCGTCCTCGGGGGCGCGCCATTGGGCATTGAAGTGTTGGCCGGCGTGTTCCAGTTGCACATCGATGGCCCAGAACGGCACGGGCACGAAGTCGGCGATGCTGCGGTCGCGGTCGACCACCAGGCGCAAGGTGGGCGTTTGCACCCGGCCCACCGGCAACACGCCCTGGTAGCCGGATTGGCGGCCCAGCAGGGTGAACAGCCGGCTCATGTTCATGCCGATCAGCCAGTCGGCGCGCGAGCGGCCCAGCGCCGAGTGGTACAGGTTGAAGGTTTCGTGGCCGGGCAGCAGGCGGGCCAAGGCCTTGCGGATGGACGCGTCGTCCAGTGCCGACAGCCACAGGCGTTGCACCGGGCCGCGATAGCGGCAATGTTCGACCAGTTCGCGGGCGATCATTTCGCCTTCGCGGTCGGCGTCGGTGGCGATCACCAGTTCCCGCGCTTCGCCAAGCAGGCGTTTGACCGCTTTGAACTGGCTGGCGGTCTTGGGCTTGACCAGCATCTTCCACTTGTCCGGGATGATCGGCAGGTCGGCCAGGTTCCAGCGCTTGTAGCGTTCGTCGTAGCTGTCGGGCGGGGCGGTTTCCAGCAGGTGGCCGATGCACCAGGTGACGCAGACGTCGGTGCCTTGCCAGCAGCCGTCGCCCTTACGGTTCGCGCCGAGCACTTTGGCGATGTCTTTTGCCTGGGAGGGTTTTTCGCAGAGGAACAGGCGCATGGCCGGAAACGCTTCATCGGGGGTGATGGGCACTAGGATGCGCAAGCGGGGGCGCGGAGGCAAGTTTTATCTGGATGGATGTACAGGTTTTTGTCAGTGAACGTGTCATTGACCTGTGCCGGCCTCTGCGCGGGCTTGCCCGCGCAGAGGCCGGTGCCGTTGTGGGTCAGGCGCGCGAGTCGCGCACCATGTCCACGTGCGGGATGCCGGCTTCGAGGAATTCCTCGCTGACTACGCGAAAGCCCAGGCGCTCGTAGAACGGCGTGGCATGCACCTGAGCGCTGAGCATTTGCTGCTTCAGGTCGCGGTTCTGCGCTTCGACGATGACTGCGTTCATGAGCGCGTCACCCACTTTCAAGCCGCGCCAGTCCTTCAGCACCGATACCCGGCCGATAGTCCCGTCTGGCAGCAGGCGGGCAGTGCCGATCGGGTAGTCGCCTTCCAGGGCCAGGAAGTGTGCAGCGGTCGGGTCATCCGAGTCCCACTCCAGCTCCGGCGGTACATGCTGTTCGGCAATGAACACCGCCTCACGGATACGGCGAATGTCGGCGTTGTCTTTGTGCCAGTCGGCGAGGCGAACGCTGATCTTATTCATTGGCGAATCCCAGGCTTCCTTGTTTGACCAGCTGCTGTACCAGCATAAGGCCATCTTCGTCTTGCAGCCAGTCTGCCAGGTTGTCGATATGCAGGGCATCGGCCGCGCACACCAGCTTCAGCAGCTCGCGCAGTTTGCCCGGCAGCGGGCAGCTGCGGCCGCTGGCGAACAGCAGCAGGTCGTCTTCGAATTCCGACCAGGCCAGGCGTGCGCTTGGGTTGCGGATCAGGATGGCGCCTTGTTCCAGGGCATCGATCAGCTCTTCTTCGCTCAGCTCTTCGCCAACGATCTGCTCGGGGTAACGCGGCTCGGTCATGAACTGACCGAACCAGGTCAGCAGCAGGTCCTTGTCGTTCATGTGCTTGTCGAGCAGCGCCTTGAGGCGGTCGAGGGCGTCGTGCTGGATCTGGTGCGGGTCGCTGGCCGGCTGGGCGTCGGCATCGCTGTAGCGCTCTTCGTCAGGCAGGAACTGGCCCAGGAAGTCGGTGAAGTGGGTCAGCACTTCGGCGGCGCTTGGGGCGCGGAAGCCGACCGAGTAGGTCAGGCAGTCGTCCACGGCCACGCCGTAGTGGGCCAGGCGCGGTGGCAGGTAGAGCATGTCGCCTGGCTCCAGGGTCCATTCTTCACTCTGCTCGAACTCGGCCAGGATACGCAGGTCGGCGTGCTCCAGCAGCGGGCTGTCGCTGCTGCACATCTGGCCGATCTTCCAGTTACGCTGGCCGTGGCCCTGCAGCAGGAAGACGTCGTAGTTGTCGAAATGCGGGCCAACGCTGCCACCCGGGGCGGCGAAGCTGATCATCACGTCATCGATACGCCAGCTGGGCAGGAAGCGGAAGTTTTCCAGCAGTTCGGCCACTTCCGGGACGAACTGGTCCACGGCCTGTACCAGCAGGGTCCAGTCTTTTTCTGGCAGCTCGGCGAAGGTGTCTTCGTTGAACGGGCCGCGGCGCAGCTCCCACGGGTGGGCGCCGTGCTCCAGCACGATACGCGACTCGACTTCGTCTTCCAGGGCCAGGCCGGCCAGTTCGTCGGGGTCGATGGGGCTGATGAAGTCCGGGAAGGCCTGGCGCACCAGCAGCGGCTTCTTCTGCCAGTAGTCGCGCATGAATTCGCGGGCCGAGATGCCGCCGAGCAGCTGCAGTGGAGTATCAGGATTCATGTTCAACCTATTGAAAAAACGTAATTTTCGTACGGGAATAAAAACGCCCGGCCAGGCCGGGCGTTGTACGCGACGGTCAGCTTAGATGCGTTTGGCCTGTGCTGCCGCGTTACCGATGTAGGTAGCGGGGGTCAGCAGCTTGAGCTCGGCCTTGGCGTCGGCTGGCATGTCCAGGCCGTCGATGAAGGTCAGCAGTGCGTCCGGGGTGATGCCCTTGCCACGGGTCAGCTCTTTGAGCTTCTCGTAGGGGTTTTCGATGTTGAAGCGGCGCATCACGGTCTGGATCGGCTCGGCCAGCACTTCCCAGCAGGCGTCCAGGTCGGCGGCGATGCGGGCTTCGTTCACTTCCAGCTTGCCGATGCCTTTCAGGCTGGCTTCGTAGGCGATGACGCTGTGGGCAAAGCCCACGCCCAGGTTACGCAGCACGGTGGAGTCGGTCAGGTCACGCTGCCAGCGCGAGATCGGCAGCTTGCTGGCCAGGTGCTGGAACAGCGCGTTGGCGATACCCAGGTTGCCTTCGGAGTTTTCGAAGTCGATCGGGTTGACCTTGTGCGGCATGGTCGACGAGCCGATTTCGCCAGCGACGGTCTTCTGCTTGAAGTAGCCCAGCGAGATGTAGCCCCACACATCACGGTCGAAGTCGATCAGGATGGTGTTGAAGCGGGCAATGGCGTCGAACAGCTCGGCGATGTAGTCGTGCGGCTCGATCTGGGTGGTGTACGGGTTGAACTGCAGGCCCAGCTCGTCTTCGATGAAGGCGCGGGCGTTCTGCTCCCAGTCGATCTGCGAGTAGGCCGACAGGTGGGCGTTGTAGTTGCCCACGGCGCCGTTGATCTTGCCCAGCAGCGGCACGGCGGCAACCTGGGCGATCTGGCGCTCCAGGCGGTACACCACGTTGGCCAGTTCTTTGCCCAGGGTGGTCGGCGAGGCTGGCTGGCCGTGGGTGCGCGACAGCATCGGCACGTCGGCGTGGGCGTGGGCCAGGGCACGGATGGCGTCGGCGATCTGGCGCATCAGCGGCAGCAGCACGTCGTCACGGCCGGCGCGCAGCATCAGGGCGTGGGACAGGTTGTTGATGTCCTCGCTGGTGCAGGCGAAGTGGATGAATTCGCTGACCTTGGCCAGCTCAGGCAGCTTGGCGGCCTGCTCCTTGAGGAGGTATTCGATCGCCTTGACGTCGTGGTTGGTGGTGCGCTCGATTTCCTTGACCCGCTCGGCGTGTTCCAGCTTGAAATCGGTGGCCAGGCTGTCCAGCAGGGCGTTGGCTTCGGCGGAGAACGCCGGCACTTCGCCGATCTGCGGGTGGGCGGCTAGGCGCTGCAGCCAGCGCACTTCGACCAGGGCGCGGAAACGGATCAGGCCGAATTCGCTGAAAATGGGGCGCAAGGCCTGGGTTTTGCCGGCATATCGGCCGTCTACAGGGGAAACCGCAGTGAGCGAAGAAAGCTGCATGGGGTGTTCTCGGACAGTCAGGCTTTTGGAAGGGCGCATATCATACATGAAAATCGCGCCCGAGTCGGGTGGCTGACCAAAGGTCGGGCCTATAAAAGCGTCTTCAGGAAGGCGAACGCATCATGTCGTACAGTTCGTTCAGCAACTTGCGTCGGCTGAACACCAGCTGCCAGCGGTGCCCGCCCAGCTGGCGCCACAGGCGCGCGGCGCGGATGCCGGCCAGCAGCAGGGCACGGATCTTGGAAGCGTTGCTGGCCTGCTGCAGGAAACGCATGTCGCCATGCACCTGGATGCGCTGGCGCAAGGTGCTGAGCGTGTCCTGGTACAAGGCTCCACTGGAAGCAATGACGTTTTCATGAACCAGGCCGAAATGCTCGGCCTGGGACTGGATTTGCGGCAAGCGGTTGCCGATGGTGTCGAGCAGGTCGCCACGCTTGTTCAGCTGACGCTCCAGGCCCAGCATCGACAGGGCATAGCGCAGCGGCTCGCGCTGCAGGCTGCTGGGGTCGCGCTCCAGGGCGCCTGCCAGTGCACGGTAGCCGTCGCGCAGGTTCAGGTCGTCGCCGCCGAACACCTCCAGGGTGTCCTTGGGGTCACGCACCAGCAAACTGCCGAGCATGCAGCCAATGTTGGCCTCGCTGGCCTGGCCGGTGCGGGCGATACGGTCAACCAGCACGGCAGCCTGGAATACACCGCCCAGGGCAATCAATTGCTCCTGCAGGTTGCTCATGCGCGCGGGCTCCACGGCTCGGCGGCTTCGATCACACCACCGCCCAGGCACACTTCGCCGTCGTAGAACACCACCGACTGGCCCGGGGTGACGGCGCGCTGCGGCTCGTCGAACACGGCGCGGTAGCCGGTTTCGGTCAGCTCAAGGGTGCATTGCTGGTCGCTCTGGCGGTAACGCACCTTGGCAGTCAGCTGGCGTGGGCGGCTGAGGTCGATCGGGTTGACCCAGAAAATTTCCGAGGCGAGCAGGGCGCGGGAGAACAGCCATGGGTGTTCGTTGCCCTGGCCGACCACCAGCACGTTGCGGGTCAGGTCCTTGTGCAGCACGTACCACGGCTCGTCACCGGCGTCTTTCAGGCCACCAATCCCCAGGCCCTGGCGCTGGCCGATGGTGTGGTACATCAGGCCATGGTGGCGGCCGATCACTTCACCTTCGGTGGTTTCGATATCGCCCGGCTGGGCCGGCAGATACTGCTTGAGGAAGTCGCTGAAACGGCGCTCGCCAATGAAGCAGATGCCGGTGGAGTCCTTTTTCTTGGCGGTGGCCAGGCCGTGCTTTTCGGCGATGGCGCGCACCTCGGGCTTTTCCAGTTCGCCGACCGGGAACAGGGTGCGGGCGATTTCCTTGCCGCCGACGGCGTGCAGGAAGTAGCTCTGGTCCTTGTTCGGGTCCAGGCCCTTGAGCAGTTCGGTGATCTCACCGGTGTCGCGGCGGCGTACGTAGTGGCCGGTGGCGATCAGGTCGGCACCCAGCGACAGGGCGTAGTCGAGAAACGCCTTGAACTTGATTTCGCGGTTGCAGAGGATGTCTGGGTTGGGCGTGCGGCCAGCCTTGTACTCTTCAAGGAAGTGCTCGAACACGTTGTCCCAGTATTCGGCGGCGAAGTTGGCGGTGTGCAGCTTGATGCCGATGCGGTCGCACACGGCCTGGGCATCGGCCAGGTCTTCGCGGGCGGTGCAGTATTCGGTGCCGTCGTCTTCTTCCCAGTTCTTCATGAACAGCCCTTCCACCTGGTAGCCCTGCTCCATGAGCAGAAGGGCGGAGACGGAAGAGTCCACGCCGCCGGACATGCCGACGATGACGCGGGTCTTGGCGGGGTCTTTGAGTGCTGGGCTGGTCATGGGTACCGGTGTGTATCAGAGGGGAAAAACGCCGATTCTATCAAACCCGCGACGTTGCGTCAGTCGCGTAGCAGTTCGAGGCTGTGCAAGGGGCCTTTGAGGTAGTCGTCGAGGCAGCGCGGCACCAGCTCGCTGCGCCAGCGGGTGGGGTCGGCCAACAGTTCGTCTTGGCTCAGCCACACGGCGCGGACGATGTCGCTGTCCAGGGCCAGGTCGGCATGGTGGCGCACGGGGCGGGCGGCAAAGCAGATGCGCTGGTAGGTCACGCCGTTGCTGGGGGCGGTGTAGAGGTAGATGCCGACTACACCGGTGAGCTCGACTTCCCAGGCGGTTTCTTCCAGGGTTTCGCGCAGGGCGGCCTGGGGCAGGGTCTCGTTGGGTTCCAGGTGGCCGGCGGGTTGGTTGAAGACGTGCTGGTTGGCTTTGAATTCTTCGACGAAGAGGAACTTGCCTTCGTGTTCGACGATAGTGGCGACGGTGATGTGGGGTTGCCAGGTCATTGGTGAGTCCTTTTGCATGATTGGGCCGCAAAGCGGTCTCATTTCCCAGAAAGCACAAACCCCGGTGCGTGGCCGGGGTTTGTGTTGTTACTTCAAGCGAACCTTACAGGGCGGCAATGGCGCTGTTCAGGGTCTGGCTTGGGCGCATCACCTTGGCGGTCAGCTCGGCATCCGGGGCATAGTAGCCACCGATGTCGGCTGGCTTGCCCTGAACGGCGTTGAGCTCGGCGACGATAGTCTCCTCGTTCTCGGTCAGGGTTTTTGCCAGCGGGGCGAAGCGTGCCTGCAGGGCAGCGTCGTCAGTCTGGGCAGCCAGGGCCTGGGCCCAGTACAGGGTCAGGTAGAAGTGGCTGCCGCGGTTGTCGATACCGCCAACTTTGCGCGAAGGCGACTTGTTGGTGTCGAGGAACTTGCCGGTAGCCTGGTCCAGGGTGTTGGCCAGAACCTTGGCACGCGGGTTGTCGTAGGTGTTGCCCAGGTGCTCCAGGGAAGCGGCCAGGGCCAGGAACTCACCCAGCGAGTCCCAACGCAGGAAGTTCTCTTCAACCAGCTGCTGCACGTGCTTCGGAGCCGAACCGCCGGCGCCGGTTTCGAACAGACCACCGCCGTTCATCAGTGGCACGATCGACAGCATCTTGGCGCTGGTGCCCAGTTCCATGATCGGGAACAGGTCGGTCAGGTAGTCACGCAGCACGTTGCCGGTCACCGAGATGGTGTCCTTGCCTTCGCGGATGCGGGCCAGGGAGAACTTGATGGCGTCGACCGGAGCCAGAACGCGGATGTCCAGGCCGGTGGTGTCGTGATCTTTCAGGTACTTCTGCACCTTCTCGATCATCACGCCGTCGTGGGCGCGGGCCGGGTCCAGCCAGAACACCGCAGGGGTGTTGCTCAGGCGGGCACGGTTGACGGCCAGCTTGACCCAGTCCTGGATCGGCGCGTCTTTGGTCTGGCACATGCGGAAGATGTCGCCAGCTTCGACGTTCTGCTCAAGTACGACGTTACCTTTGCCATCGACCACGCGCACAACGCCGTCGGCCTTGATCTGGAAGGTCTTGTCGTGGGAGCCGTACTCTTCGGCCTTTTGCGCCATCAGGCCAACGTTCGGCACGCTGCCCATGGTGGTTGGGTCGAAGGCGCCGTTTTTCTTGCAGTCTTCGATGGTGGCCTGGTAGATGCCAGCGTAGCAACGGTCCGGGATCACGGCCTTGGCGTCTTGCAGTTCGCCAGCGGTGTTCCACATCTTGCCCGAGTCACGGATCATGGCCGGCATCGAAGCGTCGACGATGACGTCGCTCGGTACGTGCAGGTTGGTGATGCCTTTGTCGGAGTTGACCATGGCCAGGGCTGGGCGCTGGGCGTACAGGGCCTGGATGTCGGCTTCGATTTCGGCCTGCTTGTCGGCTGGCAGGTCCTTGATGCGGGCGTACAGGTCGCCGATGCCGTTGTTGGCGTTGAAGCCTACTTCAGCCAGTGCGGCGGCGTGTTTGGCCAGCACGTCGTTGTAGAACTCTTCTACGATGACGCCGAACATGATCGGGTCGGAAACCTTCATCATGGTCGCTTTCAGGTGCACCGACAGCAGTACGCCGGAGGCCTTGGCATCGGCGATCTGCTCGGCGATGAAGGCTTTCAGGGCCTTGCGGCTCATGGTGGCGCAGTCGATGATTTCGGCGGCCTTGACGGCGGTCTTTTCTTTCAGGACGGTGGTGTTGCCGTCTTTGGCAACCAGCTCGATGCGCAGGCTGTCGTCAGCTTCGATCAGGGCAGCTTTTTCGCTGCCGTAGAAGTCGCCTTGGGTCATGTGGGCAACGTGCGACTTGGAGTCGGCGGCCCAGGCGCCCATCTTGTGTGGGTGCTTGCGGGCGTAGTTCTTCACCGACAGCGGCGCGCGGCGGTCGGAGTTGCCTTCGCGCAGCACCGGGTTCACGGCGGAACCCTTGATGCGGTCGTAGCGGGCGCGGGACTCTTTCTCGTCCGCGGTGGCCGGCTCGTCGGCGTAGTCAGGAATGTTGAAGCCCTTGCCTTGCAGTTCCTTGATCGCGGCTTTGAGCTGCGGTACCGAGGCGCTGATGTTCGGCAGCTTGATGATGTTGGCTTCAGGGGTGGTAGCCAGCTGGCCCAGTTCCGCCAGGTGATCGCCTACTCGCTTCTCTGCGCCCAGTTGCTCCGGGAAGGCGGCAAGGATACGGCCGGCCAGGGAGATGTCGCGGGTTTCGACGGCGATGTCAGCCGAAGCGGTGAAGGCTTCGACGATCGGCAGCAGCGAGTAAGTGGCGAGGGCGGGGGCTTCGTCGGTGAAGGTATAGATGATCTTGGAACGGGTGGGCATGCGGGTTAACTCTCTGTGTGCTGAGCGTGCTCGAGTCTCGTGGTGCGCAGGGTAGGCGCATCGCCCTGGCAACGCCATGAGCGGAAAGTCGAGAGGCTGCGAGCGGTGATGGTGGATGCATCAGTCGAGCGTCAAGTGCTGAACTGCGGTAACAGCCCAGGCTTTACGGCCATTCATGGCCTAGGGCGGTCCGCATTTTCCTGGGATTCGCCCCGATGACCCTTCGGTCGCGGCGGAGTATACCAAACCATTCGGGCTAATCAGCAAGGCCAAGTGATATCGGCCCATTTATAAGACCAAAGACTAAGCGGCAATGTGGCGGGTTGTCGCATGCCTTGCAGGTCGGCAGATGTGGTTTAGGCTCATTGCATCGCATGATGTCCAAACCACACCCGACAGCGGAGTAGTGCAAGCATGGGATACCAGAAAATCAAGGTTCCGACCGACGGCACCAAGATCACCGTCAATGCAGACCATTCGCTTAACGTGCCTGACCACCCGATCATTCCTTACATCGAAGGTGACGGGATCGGCGTCGATGTTTCGCCCGTGATGATCAAGGTGGTCGATGCCGCCGTGCAGAAGGCCTACGGCGGCAAGCGCAAGATTGCCTGGATGGAAGTGTACGCTGGCGAGAAGGCCACCCAGGTGTATGACCAGGACACCTGGCTGCCTCAGGAAACCCTCGACGCCGTGCGTGATTACGTGGTGTCGATCAAAGGCCCGCTGACTACTCCGGTGGGTGGCGGCATCCGCTCGCTCAACGTGGCGCTGCGCCAGCAACTGGACCTGTATGTGTGCCTGCGCCCGGTGCTGTGGTTCCAGGGTGTACCGAGCCCGGTGAAAAAGCCTGGCGACGTCGACATGGTGATTTTCCGTGAGAACTCCGAGGACATCTATGCCGGCATCGAGTGGAAGGCCGGCTCGCCCGAGGCCAACAAGGTGATCAAGTTCCTCAAGGAGGAAATGGGCGTCACCAAGATCCGCTTCGACCAGGACTGCGGCATTGGCGTGAAGCCGGTCTCGAAAGAAGGCACCAAGCGCCTGGTGCGCAAGGCCCTGCAATACGTGGTGGACAATGACCGCGAGTCGCTGACCCTGGTGCACAAAGGCAACATCATGAAGTTCACCGAAGGTGCCTTCAAAGACTGGGGGTACGAAGTGGCCCGGGATGAGTTTGGCGCCGAACTGCTCGATGGCGGCCCGTGGATGAAGTTCAAGAACCCCAAGACCGGCCGCGAGGTGATCGTCAAGGACGCCATCGCCGACGCCATGCTGCAGCAGATTCTGCTGCGCCCGGCCGAGTACGACGTGATCGCCACCCTCAACCTCAACGGTGACTACCTGTCCGACGCGCTGGCGGCGGAGGTAGGCGGTATCGGTATCGCGCCGGGCGCCAACCTGTCCGACACCGTGGCCATGTTCGAGGCCACCCACGGCACTGCGCCCAAGTATGCCGGGCAAGACAAGGTCAACCCGGGGTCGGTGATCCTGTCTGCAGAGATGATGTTGCGGCACATGGGCTGGACCGAGGCGGCCGACCTGATCATCAAGGGCACCAATGGCGCGATTGCGGCCAAGACCGTGACCTACGACTTCGAGCGGCTGATGGACGGGGCGACGCTGGTGAGCAGCTCAGGCTTTGGTGATGAAATGATCAAGCACATGTAAGGCAAGAGAAAACCGGTCGCCAGGGTAAAAGGGCGACCGGTTTTTTCGTACTACGACACGGGGCGGCGATCAGGCGCGTACGGTTTCGCTTGCGGCCTGGCCTTGGGCTTTGGCAGCCGCAGCGGCAGCGGCGTCCATTATCTTCACCGCGTGCAGGCCTTTGGGGCCCTGGATGATCTCGAACTCCACGGCCTGGCCCGCCTTCAGTGTCTTGTATCCGTCCATCTGGATGGCCGAGTAATGAGCGAAAAGGTCATCGGATTTACCTTCCTCGTTGATGAATCCGTAGCCCTTGGCATTGTTGAACCACTTGACTTTACCGCTTGCCATCCCTATGTCCCTCTGCAAAGGACTCCATCACTGGAGTATCATCCACTTCATCCGCATACGAACCTTGCGAAAAATCTGGTTGACTGCGCGGATCTTTATCGACCACGGTGGGTTCTTATTGGTTGTAACACCGTTTTACCGATAGTCAAGGTCGCCCGGCGCGTGCGCCATTCGTGGCCTGTGCGGTCAACCCACAACCTTAACCTGACGCTCATGATGAAATTCTTTCCATGCATGCACCTAGTGAGATTCGACTAACATTCAATCAGGATCGCCCGCAATCGAATGAGGACGACGGCTCAGGTCTTGCAGTTCAGGAAGCCAAGCCGATCCTGCAGGCGCCACCGATGTACAAGGTGGTTTTGTTCAACGATGACTACACGCCGATGGATTTCGTCGTCGAAGTGCTCGAGACGTTCTTCAATCTGAACCGCGAGCTGGCGACCAAGATCATGCTGACCGTCCACACCGAAGGGCGGGCAGTGTGCGGATTGTTTACCCGTGACATCGCCGAAACAAAGGCTATGCAGGTCAACCAATACGCCAGGGAAAGCCAGCATCCGCTACTCTGTGAAATCGAGAAGGACGGTTAATCGCCGACCACTTGGGTATGAGGTGAAGCTATGTTAAACCGCGAGCTCGAAGTCACCCTCAATCTTGCCTTCAAGGAGGCCCGTTCGAAGCGTCATGAGTTCATGACCGTCGAGCATCTGCTGCTGGCACTCCTTGACAATGAGGCTGCCGCGACCGTTCTGCGCGCCTGTGGCGCCAATCTCGACAAGCTCAAGCACGACCTGCAAGAGTTCATCGATTCCACTACGCCGCTGATTCCTGTCAACGACGAAGACCGTGAAACCCAGCCGACTCTGGGCTTCCAGCGGGTGCTGCAGCGTGCCGTGTTCCACGTGCAAAGCTCTGGCAAGCGCGAAGTGACCGGCGCCAACGTGCTGGTGGCGATCTTCAGCGAACAGGAAAGCCAGGCTGTGTTCCTGCTGAAGCAGCAGAGCGTGGCCCGCATCGACGTGGTCAACTACATCGCCCATGGCATCTCCAAGGTGCCGGGGCATGGTTCGCAATCTGAAAGCGACCAGGACATGCAGGACGACGAGGGTGGTGAAACCTCCTCTTCGAGTAATCCGCTCGACGCCTATGCCAGCAACCTGAACGAGCTGGCCCGTGCTGGTCGTATCGACCCGCTGGTGGGCCGCGAGCAGGAAGTGGAGCGCGTGGCGCAAATCCTGGCACGCCGGCGCAAGAACAACCCGTTGCTGGTGGGTGAGGCGGGCGTCGGCAAGACGGCTATCGCCGAAGGCCTGGCCAAGCGCATTGTCGATGGCCAGGTGCCCGACCTGTTGGCACAAAGCGTGGTGTATTCCCTTGACCTGGGCGCGCTGCTGGCCGGTACCAAATACCGTGGCGACTTCGAGAAGCGCTTCAAGGCGCTGCTCGGCGAGCTGCGCAAGCGCCCGCAGGCGATCCTGTTCATCGACGAAATCCACACCATCATCGGTGCCGGTGCGGCATCGGGCGGGGTGATGGATGCCTCCAACCTGCTCAAGCCGCTGCTGTCGTCGGGTGAGATCCGTTGCATCGGCTCGACCACCTTCCAGGAATTCCGCGGCATCTTCGAGAAGGACCGCGCCCTGGCACGCCGCTTCCAGAAGGTGGATGTCAGCGAGCCGTCGGTCGAAGATACCGTGGGCATTCTGCGCGGCCTGAAAGGGCGCTTCGAGAGCCACCACAACATCGAGTACAGCGACGAAGCCCTGCGCGCCGCCGCCGAACTGGCCTCGCGCTACATCAATGACCGGCACATGCCGGACAAGGCCATCGATGTGATCGACGAAGCCGGTGCCTACCAGCGCCTGCAGCCGGAGGCCATGCGCGTCAAACGCATCGATGTGCCTCAAGTCGAGGACATCGTCGCCAAGATCGCGCGGATTCCGCCGAAGCACGTCACCAGCTCCGACAAGGAACTGCTGCGTAACCTTGAACGTGACCTGAAGCTGACCGTGTTCGGCCAGGACCAGGCCATCGACTCGCTGGCTACTGCCATCAAGCTGTCCCGTGCTGGCCTGAAGTCGCCAGACAAGCCTGTCGGTTCATTCCTGTTCGCCGGCCCTACCGGCGTCGGCAAGACCGAAGCGGCGCGCCAGCTGGCCAAGGCGCTGGGCGTTGAGTTGGTGCGGTTCGACATGTCCGAGTACATGGAGCGCCACACCGTATCGCGTCTGATCGGTGCGCCTCCTGGTTACGTAGGGTTCGACCAGGGTGGCTTGCTGACCGAGGCGATTACCAAGCAACCGCACTGCGTATTGCTGCTCGACGAAATCGAGAAGGCCCACCCGGAAGTCTTCAACCTGCTGCTGCAAGTGATGGACCACGGTACCCTGACCGACAACAACGGGCGCAAGGCCGACTTCCGTAACGTGATCCTGATCATGACCACCAACGCTGGCGCGGAAACGGCAGCGCGGGCCTCGATCGGCTTCACCCATCAGGACCACGCGTCCGATGCCATGGAAGTGATCCGCAAGAGCTTCACGCCAGAGTTCCGCAACCGCCTGGATACCATTATCCAGTTCGGCCGCCTGAGCACCGAGACGATCAAGAGCATCGTCGACAAGTTCCTTATCGAACTGCAGGCGCAGCTGGAAGACAAGCGTGTGCTGCTGGAAGTCAGCGATGCCGCACGCGGCTGGCTGGCGGTGTCGGGCTACGACGTGCAGATGGGGGCGCGGCCGATGGCGCGGCTGATCCAGGACAAGATCAAGCGGCCGCTGGCCGAGGAGATCCTGTTTGGCGAACTGGCCGAGCATGGTGGTGTGGTGCACGTCGACCTGCGCGATGGCGAACTGGTGTTCGACTTCGAGACCACGGCTGAGGTGGCGTGATACAAGGGCCGCTTTGCGGCCTATCGCGAGCTATGCTCGCTCCTGCGGGGGGTATCGCGACCCCATGTAGGAGCGAGCGCAGCTCGCGATGGCCGCGACGCGGTTCTGACAGGTACAAAAAAGCCCGGCACATGGCCGGGCTTCTTCATGGCTTGAGCTTAGCGCGCACGGTAAGTGATGCGGCCCTTGCTCAGGTCGTATGGGGTCAGTTCGACGCGGACCTTGTCGCCAGTGAGAATACGGATGTAGTTCTTGCGCATCTTTCCGGAGATGTGCGCGGTTACGACGTGCCCGTTTTCCAACTCCACGCGGAACATGGTGTTGGGCAGGGTGTCGACGACAGTACCTTCCATTTCGAAGCTGTCTTCTTTCGACATGCAGTAGAGCCCTCGGATCCAGTGTTGGCCCGACGCATATCCGCATCGGGCAAAAAAGTGGCGTGGATTATGCCCGAAAACTGCGTGTCAAGCCAATGCTTTCAGTTGAGGGTGACCCAGCGCTGGTTTATCAGCAATTCGATGGGCCGATACTGCGTCTTGTAGTTCATTTTCTTGCAGTTCTTGATCCAGTAACCCAGGTATACCGCCTCCAGGTCCTGGCGCAGGGCTTCGGTGATTTGCCACAGGATGGCAAAGCGGCCCAGGCTGCGTCGCTCTTCGTCCGGTTCGTAGAAGGTGTACACCGCCGACAGGCCGTTGGGCAGCAGGTCGCATACGGCCACTGCCATCAAGCGGCCTTCCAGGCGAAACTCGTAGAACCAGCAGAACGGCAGGTCGCGCACCAGAAAGGTGGAAAACTGGTCGCGGCTGGGCGGGTACATGTCACCGTCGGCGTGGCGTGTTTCGATATAGCGCCGGTACAGCTCGAAGTACTCTTCCTTGAACGTTGGGCGCGCCGCCGTCACGGTCAGGTCGGCATTGCGCTTGAGGATGCGCCGTTGCTGGCGGTTGGGGATAAAGCGCGCCGCCGGGATGCGTGCCGGCACGCAGGCGTTGCAGTTCTGGCAGTGCGGGCGGTACAGATGGTCGCCACTGCGGCGGAAGCCCATCTCCGACAGGTCGGCGTACACGTTCACGTCCATCGGCTGGCTGGGGTCGAGGAACAGCGTGGTGGCCTGCTCCTCGGGCAGGTAGCTGCAGGAGTGGGGCTGAGTGGCATAAAACTTCAACCGCGCCAACTCTGTCATGATCAACCCCCTCGGTGAGACTTTGTTTTAAGTGTAAGCCAGCTACGGGAACTCGCCTAGGCAACCCACGTGGCGCTGTTGGGCTGGTCGAGGTGGCGTGCCAGGTAGCCGGCGAATTCGGCGCGGCTGATGGCGTGGGCGCCCAGGCTGTGCAGGTGGTTGGTGGGCATCTGGCAGTCGATCAGCACAAACCCGGCCTGGCGCAGGTGGTTGACCAAGGTCACGAAGCCGACCTTGGAGGCGTTGTCGGCGCGGCTGAACATCGATTCACCGAAGAACAGCTGGCCCATGGCCAGGCCATACAGGCCGCCGACCAGTTCGCCGTCCTGGCGCACTTCCACCGAGTGGGCAATGCCGCGTCGGTGCAGTTCGCAGTAGGCGTTGCGCATGGTGTCGGTGATCCAGGTGCCGTCGGCGTAGTCGCGTGGCGCGGCGCAGGCGGCGATTACAGCCGGGAAGTCGGTGTCGAAGCTGACCTGGTAGCGGCCTTGGCGCATCAGCTTGGCCAGTGAGCGTGATACGTGCAACTGGTCGGGCAACAGCACCGTGCGCGGGTCGGGTGACCACCACAGGATCGGTTGGCCATCCTGGTACCACGGGAAGCAACCGTGACGATAGGCCTGGACCAGGCGCTCGGGGGTAAGGTCGCCGCCGGCGGCCAGCAGGCCGTTGGGGTCGTGCAGGGCCTTTTCCAGGGGCGGGAAGGTCAGCGAGTCGCGGGTCAGCCAGGTAAGCATGGTCTATCGTGCGGTGGGGGAGGGGAGAGGGCAGCATGGCTTGCACGCATGGCAGGGTCAATGGTTGTGGCTTCTTTGCGGGGGATGAATTCAGGCAATTTCCTACACATTCATGAAACCGCAGGCACCATCCGCTACATTTGCTGTCACACCTGTGCAAAAACACAGCATAAGCCTTTGTCACAAAAGAAAATGCATGCTCAAATTGCAGGTATATGAAAGTCGCCCCCGGCCAAACCCCCATACGGCGTGCCGCCATGGCGGCTGTCGGGCAGTAATGTTAAAAGTAGTGGTTCATTGGCCGCACCGCCGGCCGATCACTATTGGACGCGCAGCACGCGCAGGAATAGACGCGTTTTGAAGAAATCCACCGCAACCCCAGCTCCCTTGCCCGTGCCCCTGTGGCGGCAGCAGCTGCATTATCGCCTCAAGGAAGGTGCGTTGATCGCTGTCGGCGCCCTGTGCCTGTACCTGTGGATGGCCCTGCTGACCTACGACACCTCGGACCCGGGCTTCAGCCACACCGCCACCGTCGACCAGGTGCAGAACGCCGCCGGGCGTGCTGGCGCCTACTTCGCCGATATCCTGTTCATGGTGCTGGGTTACTTCGCCTATATCTTCCCGCTGCTGCTGGCGGTGAAGACCTGGCAGATCTTCCGCGAACGCCACCAGCCGTGGGACTGGAGTGGCTGGCTGTTCTCCTGGCGGTTGATCGGCCTGGTGTTTCTGGTGTTGTCTGGGGCGGCGCTGGCGCATATCCACTTCCACCCGCCGGCGAGCCTGCCGTTCTCTGCAGGTGGCGCATTGGGCGAAAGCCTTGGTGACCTGGCGCGCAACCTGCTGAACGTGCAGGGCAGCACGCTGATGTTCATTGCCTTGTTCCTGTTCGGCCTGACGGTGTTCACCGACTTGTCGTGGTTCAAGGTGATGGACCTGACCGGCAAGATCACCCTCGACCTGTTCGAGCTGGTGCAGGGCGCCGCCAACCGTTGGTGGGAAGCCCGCAACGAGCGCAAACGCCTGGAGGCGCAACTGCGCGAGGATGAGCCGGTGATCAAGCCCGCGCCGATGGCTGCCGAGAAGCGTGAGCCGGCCAAGCCGGCGTTGCGTGAGCGCATTTTCAAACGTGAAGAAGCGCCGGCCCCAGTCGTTGAGCCCCGTGAGCCGACGCTTGGTCGTGAGCCTGTTGTGCCACCACGTGAGGCCGCCCGTGAGCCCGTAGTGCCCCGTGAAACCGTGGTCCCGCGCGAGCAGCACGCCGCCCCGACCATCGTGCCACCCGCCGCCGCCAAGGCCCCGGAGCCGAGCAAGCGGGTGATGAAGGAGAAGCAGGCACCGCTGTTCATCGACAGCGCGGTAGAAGGCACCTTGCCGTCGATTTCCATCCTCGACCCTGCCGAGCAGAAGAAGATCGAGTATTCGCCAGAGTCCCTGGCCGGTGTCGGCCAACTGCTGGAAATCAAACTCAAGGAATTCGGTGTAGAAGTGGCGGTGGACTCGATCCACCCCGGCCCGGTGATTACCCGTTACGAAATCCAGCCGGCCGCTGGCGTGAAGGTCAGCCGCATCGCCAACCTGGCCAAGGACCTGGCGCGCTCGCTGGCCGTGACCAGTGTGCGCGTGGTCGAGGTGATCCCCGGCAAGACCACCGTGGGTATCGAGATCCCCAACGAAAACCGGCAGATGGTGCGCTTCTCCGAGGTGCTGGCCACCCCGCAGTACGACGAGCAGAAGTCCCCGGTCACACTGGCCCTGGGCCACGACATCGGCGGCAAGCCGGTGATTACCGACCTGGCCAAGATGCCCCACCTGCTGGTGGCCGGTACTACCGGCTCCGGTAAGTCGGTGGGTGTGAACGCGATGATTCTGTCGATTCTGTTCAAGTCGAGCCCGGAAGACGCGCGGCTGATCATGATCGACCCGAAAATGCTCGAACTGTCGATCTACGAAGGCATCCCGCACCTGCTGTGCCCGGTGGTCACCGACATGAAGGACGCCGCCAACGCCCTGCGCTGGAGCGTGGCCGAGATGGAACGGCGCTACAAGCTGATGGCGGCCATGGGCGTGCGTAACCTGGCCGGCTTCAACCGCAAGATCAAGGACGCCCAGGAAGCTGGCGAAATCATCCACGACCCTCTGTACCGCCGCGAGAGCATGGACGACGAGCCGCCAGCGCTGAAAACCTTGCCGACCATCGTGGTGGTGGTGGACGAGTTCGCCGACATGATGATGATCGTCGGCAAGAAGGTCGAAGAGCTGATCGCCCGTATCGCCCAGAAGGCGCGGGCAGCCGGTATCCACCTGATTCTCGCCACCCAGCGCCCGTCGGTGGATGTCATTACCGGCCTGATCAAGGCCAACATCCCGACCCGCATGGCGTTCCAGGTGTCGAGCAAGATCGACTCACGCACCATCATCGACCAGGGTGGTGCAGAGCAGCTGTTGGGTCATGGTGACATGCTGTACATGCCACCGGGCACCAGCCTGCCAATCCGCGTCCACGGTGCGTTCGTTTCCGACGACGAAGTGCACCGTACGGTCGAGGCGTGGAAGCTGCGTGGCGCGCCGGATTACAACGACGACATCCTCAACGGTGTGGAAGAAGCCGGCAGTGGCTTCGATGGCGGCGGCGGTGGTGGTGGTGATGGTGAAGATTCGGAGAGCGACGCCCTGTATGATGAGGCCGTGCAATTCGTGCTGGAAAGCCGCCGCGCGTCCATCTCGGCAGTGCAGCGCAAGCTGAAAATCGGTTACAACCGCGCCGCCCGCATGATCGAAGCCATGGAAATGGCCGGTGTGGTCACCCCCATGAACAGCAACGGCTCGCGGGAAGTGATTGCCCCGGGCGGCCCGCGCGACTGAAGAACACCTTGCCGGGCGCCAACGGTGGCGCCCGGCCTTTTCAATGCTCAATGAGGATTCCCATGCGCGCGATTCGCATGCTGTTGGTTTCTGCCCTGACCCTGGGCTCGGTTACTGCTTATGCCGGTGAGCAAGACGTACAACGCCTGACCCAGCTGCTGGAAAAGTCGCAGACCATCGAGGCCAATTTCTCCCAGCTGACCCTCGGCGCCGATGGCACCAGCCTGCAGGAAACCTCGGGCAAGATGGCGGTCAAGCGCCCGGGCCTGTTCTACTGGCACACTGATGCGCCGCAGGAGCAGGTCGTGGTTTCGGACGGAAAGAACGTCACCCTGTGGGACCCGGATCTGGAACAGGCCACCATCAAGAAGCTCGATGTGCGACTGAACCAGACCCCTGCGCTGCTGCTGTCCGGTGATGTGTCGAAGATCAGCCAGAGTTTCGACATTGCTTCCAAGGAGCAGGGCGAGGTGATGGACTTCACCCTCAAGCCGAAGACCAAGGACACCCTGTTCGACTCGCTGCGCGTGTCGTTCCGCAAAGGCCTGATCAATGACATGCAGTTGATCGACAGTGTCGGCCAGCGCACCAACATCCTGTTCAATGGCGTCAAGGCCAACCAGGCGGTGCCGGACAGCCAGTTCAAGTTCGACATCCCCAAAGGCGCGGACGTGATCAAGGAGTAACCAGAGCCCGTCATGGACCTGTTTCGAAGCGAACCCGTCGCCCAGCCCCTGGCCGCTCGCCTGCGCCCGTCCAACCTGGACGAGTACGTGGGCCAGGAGCACCTGCTGGCGCGCGGTAAGCCGTTGCGCGAGGCGCTGGAGCAGGGTGCGCTGCACTCGATGATCTTCTGGGGGCCGCCGGGGGTGGGCAAGACCACCCTTGCGCGGCTGCTGGCGCAGTTTTGTGACGCGCATTTCGAAACCGTGTCGGCGGTACTGGCCGGGGTGAAAGAGATCCGCCAGGCCGTTGAAGTGGCCAAGCAGCAGGCCGGCCAATATGGCCGCCGCACCATCCTGTTCGTCGACGAAGTGCACCGCTTCAACAAGTCGCAGCAGGATGCCTTTTTGCCCTACGTGGAAGACGGCACGCTGCTGTTCATCGGTGCCACCACTGAAAACCCCTCCTTCGAGCTGAACAACGCGTTGCTGTCGCGGGCGCGGGTGTATGTGCTCAAAAGTCTGGACGAGGCGGCATTACGCAAGCTGGTGAACCGTGCGCTGACCGAGGAGCGCGGGCTGGGCAAGCGCAACCTGCGGGTGGGCGACGACGCCTTCAAGATGCTGATGGCTGCCGCCGATGGCGATGGGCGGCGCATGCTCAACTTCCTTGAGAACGCCTCTGACCTGGCCGAAGACGGCAGCGAGATTGACGTCGAGATGCTGCAAAGCCTGCTCGGCGATAGCCGCCGTCGTTTCGACAAGGGGGGGGAGGCGTTCTACGACCAGATCTCCGCGCTGCACAAGTCGGTGCGCGGCTCCAACCCCGATGGCGCCCTGTACTGGTTTGCGCGCATGCTCGACGGCGGTTGCGACCCGCTGTACATCGCCCGCCGCGTGGTGCGCATGGCCAGCGAGGATATCGGTAACGCCGACCCGCGAGCCCTCAGCCTGTGCTTGGCGGCGTGGGACGTGCAGGAACGCCTGGGCAGTCCCGAAGGCGAGCTGGCCGTGGCCCAGGCCATCACCTACCTGGCCTGTGCGCCGAAGAGCAACGCGGTGTACATGGGCTTCAAGACCGCCCTGCGTGAAGCGGCCGAACATGGCTCGCTGGAGGTGCCACTGCACTTGCGCAACGCCCCGACCAAGCTGATGAAACAGCTGGGCTATGGTGACGAGTACCGCTACGCCCATGATGAACCCGACGCTTATGCCGCCGGTGAAGATTACTTCCCTGATGAACTGGAGCCGCGTCAGTACTACCAGCCAGTGCCCCGTGGCCTGGAACTGAAGATTGGCGAGAAGCTACGCCACCTGGCCGAGCTCGACCGCAACAGCCCCCGTCAACGGAGAAAACCGTGATTGCACTCATCGCTGCGGTCAGCGCGGGCGGTATCGCCGGTACCTTGTTGCGCTTCGCTACCGCCAACTGGGTAGCGGCCCACTGGCCACGGCACTTCTATGCCGGTACGCTGGCGGTCAACCTGGTTGGCTGCCTGCTGATCGGCCTGCTCTACGGCCTGTTCCTGCACAAGCCGCTGGCGCCGGTCGAGCTGCGCGCCGGCCTGATTGTCGGCTTCCTCGGCGGCCTGACAACCTTTTCCTCCTTCTCGCTCGATACCGTGCGCCTGATGGAAAGCGGGCAGGTGCCCCTTGCCTTGGGCTATACCAGTATCAGCGTGGTGGGCGGGCTGCTCGCGACCTGGGTCGGCCTGTCCCTGACCCGATTCTGAACCAACACCTACTTATAACGAGAGAACGATATGCTCGATTCCAAACTGTTACGCGGCCAACTTCAGGAAGTGGCGGATCGCCTGGCCTCCCGTGGCTTCAGCCTGGATGTCGCGCGCATCGAATCACTGGAAGAGCGCCGCAAGGCAGTGCAGACTCGCACCGAGCAGCTGCAAGCCGAGCGCAACGCCCGTTCCAAGTCCATCGGACAGGCCAAGGCCAAGGGCGAAGACATCGCGCCATTGATGGCCGACGTCGAACGCATGGCCAATGAACTGGCTGCTGGCAAGACCGAACTGGACGCCATCCAGGCCGAACTGGACGGTATCCTGCTGACCATCCCCAACCTGCCGGACGCCAGCGTACCGGTCGGTGCCAGCGAAGACGACAACGTCGAAGTGCGCCGTTGGGGCACGCCGAAAGCCTTCGACTTCGAAATCAAGGACCACGTCGCCTTGGGCGAAGTCAGCGGTGGGCTGGACTTCGAAGCCGCTGCCAAGCTGTCTGGCGCCCGTTTTGCGGTGCTGCGCGGCCCTATCGCCCGCCTGCACCGCGCCCTGGCGCAATTCATGATCAACCTGCACACCGGCGAGCACGGCTACGAGGAGCACTACACCCCGTACCTGGTGCAGGCCCCGGCCCTTCAAGGCACCGGCCAGCTACCGAAGTTCGAGGAAGACCTGTTCAAGATCACTCGCGAAGGTGAGGCGGACTTCTATCTGATCCCGACCGCCGAAGTGTCGCTGACTAACCTGGTGGCCGGTGAAATCCTCGACGCCAAGCAGCTGCCGCTGAAACTGGTTGCCCACACCCCGTGTTTCCGCAGTGAAGCCGGTGCTTCCGGCCGTGACACCCGCGGCATGATTCGCCAGCACCAGTTCGACAAGGTCGAGATGGTGCAGGTGGTAGAGCCGGCCAAGTCGATGGAAGCCCTGGAAGGCCTGACCGCCAACGCCGAGCGCGTACTGCAGCTGTTGGAGCTGCCATACCGCGTGCTGGCCCTGTGCACCGGCGACATGGGCTTTGGCGCCGTCAAAACCTACGACCTGGAAGTGTGGGTGCCGAGCCAGGACAAGTACCGCGAAATCAGCTCGTGCTCCAACTGCGGCGACTTCCAGGCGCGCCGCATGCAGGCCCGCTGGCGCAACCCGGAAACCGGCAAGCCAGAGCTGGTGCACACCCTCAACGGCTCCGGTCTGGCGGTAGGCCGTACCCTGGTTGCCGTGTTGGAAAATTACCAGCAGGCCGATGGTTCGATCCGGGTGCCGGAAGTGCTGAAACCGTACATGGGCGGCGTCGAGGTTATCCGCTAAATGGATTACCTGCCGCTGTTCCACAAGCTGCAAGGCGGCCGTGTGCTGGTCGTCGGTGGCGGTGAGATCGCTTTGCGCAAGGCGCGCTTGCTGGCGGATGCCGGTAGCGTGCTGCGCGTGGTGGCGCCGGATGTCGACGGCCAGTTGGCCGCGTTGGCCCGGGAAGGTGGCGGTGAGGTGCTGGTGCGTGGCTATCAGGCCGCCGACCTGGTCGGCTGCCGGTTGGTGATTGCGGCGACCGACGATCCTGGGCTGAACGCCCAGGTGTCGGCGGATGCGCAGGCCCTTAGCCTGCCAGTCAATGTGGTGGACGCACCGGCCCTGTGCACGGTGATCTTCCCGGCGATTGTCGACCGTTCACCCTTGGTGATTGCGGTTTCCAGTGGCGGTGACGCCCCGGTGCTGGCGCGGTTGATTCGCGCCAAGCTGGAGGCCTGGATTCCGTCGGCCTATGGTGAGCTGGCCGGGCTGGCAGCGCGTTTCCGGCACAAGGTCAAATCCTTGTACCCGGATGTCAACCAGCGCCGGGGCTTCTGGGAAACCGTGTTCCAGGGGCCGATTGCCGAGCGCCAGCTGGCTGGGCAGGGCGCTGAGGCCGAACGCCTGTTGCAGGCGATGGTCGACGGCGCGCCGGTGCAGCAGGGGGGGGAGGTGTACTTGGTAGGTGCGGGCCCGGGTGATCCGGACTTGCTTACCTTCCGTGCCTTGCGCCTGATGCAGCAGGCTGACGTGGTGCTTTACGACCGCCTGGTAGCCCCCGCGATCATCGAGATGTGCCGGCGTGATGCCGAGCGTATCTACGTGGGCAAGCGTCGCGCCGACCATGCCGTGCCGCAGGATCAGATCAACCGTCTGCTGGTCGATTTGGCTCAGCAGGGCAAGCGTGTGCTGCGGCTGAAAGGTGGCGATCCGTTCATCTTCGGCCGGGGTGGCGAAGAGATCGAAGAGCTGGCCGAGCATGGCATCCCGTTCCAGGTGGTGCCGGGCATTACCGCGGCCAGTGGCTGCTCCGCCTATGGCGGTATTCCGCTGACTCACCGCGACTACGCTCAGTCGGTGCGCTTCGTAACCGGCCACCTTAAGGATGGCACCAGCAACCTGCCGTGGAATGATCTGGTAGCGCCGGCACAGACCTTGGTGTTCTACATGGGGTTGGTGGGGTTGCCGACCATCTGTGCCGAGCTGATTCGTCATGGGCGGGCGGCCAGTACGCCGGCTGCGTTGGTTCAGCAGGGCACTACGCGTAATCAGCGGGTGTTCACCGGTACCCTGGCGGATTTGCCGGAGCTGGTGGCGCGGCATGAAGTGCATGCGCCGACCCTGGTAATTGTGGGGGAAGTGGTGCAACTGCGTGAAAAGCTGGCCTGGTTCGAAGGGGCGCAAAACAGCTGATATCGTTGGGGCTGCAAAGCAGCCCCGGCTATCTTAAGCCTGCCAAATCCCTTTACCTGCCAACCGCTCCCGATCATGTGCCAGGCTGAAGTCTTGCAACGGCCCTTTGGGCACGATCCCGGTCGGGTTGATGGTCTTGTGGCTCATGTAATAGTGCTTCTGGATATGCTCCATATCCACCGTGCCCGCCACCCCAGGCCACTGATACAGCTCGCGAAGCCAGTTCGACAGGTTGTGATAGTCGCTCAGACGGCGCAGGTTGCACTTGAAGTGCCCGTGGTACACGGCATCGAAGCGCACCAGCGTGGTAAACAGGCGCACATCGGCTTCGGTCAGGTATTCACCTGCCAGGTAGCGATTGCGGCTTAGCACGTCTTCCAGATAGTCCAGCTCATTGAACACATCGTCGAACGCCGCTTCGTATGCCTCCTGCGTGGTGGCAAAGCCTGCACGGTACACGCCGTTGTTCACGGCCGGGTAGATGCGCTCGTTAAGCGCCTCGATGGTTGGGCGCAGCGGTTCGGGGTACAGGTCCAGTGTATTGCCGGTCAGCTCGTTGAACGCGCTGTTGAAGATGCGGATGATTTCCGACGATTCATTGTTGACGATGCGCTTCTCTTTCTTGTCCCACAGCACGGGTACAGTCACGCGGCCGGTGTAGTGCGGGTCATCCTGGGTGTAGCGCTGGTGCAGGTACTGTAAGGCGTCGAGGTGGTCGCCCGTGGAGCCTTGCTGCACATCGAAGGTCCAGCCGTGATCCTGCATCAGCCAACTCACTACCGACACATCGAGCAAGGGCTCCAGGCCTTTGAGGGCGCGGACAATCAGGGTGCGGTGGGCCCATGGGCAGGCCAGCGAGACGTACAGGTGGTAGCGGCCGGCCTCAGGGGCGGGCAGTTGGTTACGGCGTTGGGCGTTTTCGCGTTTGAACGTGCCGTCCTTGCCGTTTTCATACCACTGATCATGCCAGCGGCCGTCGATCAAAAGGCCCATGAGTGAGCTCCTCGGAACAAAGGTGTTTGTCGTTGGAGCCCAGTCTAGGCCAAATCGTTCGAATAAATAGCGCAAATAACCGGGGATTATGATCGGTTAAATCGATTTGTTGCGTGTCTCCCAATAGCCTTGGGCGGTTGTGAAGGCCTGCTCGCGGTCCTGCCCCAGGCCACGCAGGGCCAGGGCCATGGTGGCGATCAGGGCCTTCTCGCCATAGCTGTCTACAACTTCGCCCCGCCAGAACGCCAGCAAGTGTTCGGCTTGCAGGCTGGCCGGCTTCACATGGCGGCGTTCGCTCAGCGCTGGCCACTCTTCGTCCCACGCTTCGCCTGCCGTGGTGCCGTACAGGTGGCTGATGACATCGGGGTTTACTTCGATCTCGCCGCCATCGCCCTTGATTACCACCGCATGGTCGCCCAGCAGACGGCTAGCCTCGCGGTGCACGGCCTGGTAGCCGGGGTGGAAGATACTTTGCAGGCCACAGCGTGCGCCCAGCGGGTTAAGCACACGCGCCAGTGAGTGGATGGGTGAGCGCAGGCCCAGGGTGTTGCGCAGGTCGATCATGCGTTGCAATTGCGGCGCCCAGTCGTGCAGCGGGAAAAACGCCAGCTGATGCTGGTCGAGGGTGCTGCCGACAGCGGCCCAGTTGCGGCACAGCGGGATTTGCAGCAGGTCGAGCAGTTGCTCGGTGTACATGCGCCCGGCGGTGTGTGCGCCGCCACCGTGCATCAGGATGCGCACGCCGTTGCCGGCCAGGCATTTGGCCGCCAGCAGGTACCAGGGCAGGTGGCGCTTTTTGCCGGCGTAGGTGGGCCAGTCCAGGTCTACCGCAATGTTCGGCGCGTGCAGGTGAGCGCGTAGCGCTTCGGTGAAGCCCGCCAGCTCTTCGGCGCTTTCTTCCTTGTGGCGCAGCAGCATCAGGAAGGCACCCAGCTGGGTGTCTTCGACCTTGCCTTCCAGCAACAGGGTCATGGCCGCGCGGGCTTCTTCACGGGTCAGGCCACGCGCGCCGCGTTTGCCTTTGCCGAGAATGCGCACGAATTCGGCGAACGGGTGTTCGGCCGGGGTTACCAGGGTAAGTGGGCGAGGTTCGTTCATATGCAATTGGTCGGCTTGGGCAGGCCCGCCAGCTTGGCGGCAAGTTTGGCGGGGGTGCCGTTGAACAGGCGATTCAGGTGGGGGCTGTTGCCCTTTTCCGGGCCCAGCTTCAGGGCTGTGTACTTGATCAGCGGGCGTGTGGCTGGAGACAGCTGGTACTCCTGGTAGAACTGGCGCAGCAGTTCGAGGATTTCCCAGTGGTCAGCGGTCAACGGGATGCCCTCGCGCTCGGCCAAGGCCTCGGCGGCAGCGTGGGACCAGTCTTGCAGGTCGACCAGGAAGCCGTCCTTGTCCAGGGCGATCGCTCGATCGCCGATGATGAGGTTATTCATAGCCAGCTGTTGACCTTGTCGTAGTGCAGCGACAGTTCGACGAACCCGGCGTAGTCCACGGACTTGGCCAGGTCGTTGCCGACTGCGCGGGCCTGCACGTCTTCTTCCAGGGCGTACAGGCGCTGGGCCAGGCCGGCAGCTTGCAGCAGGTGGTGCGGCTCGCTGCCGCTGCGCAAGGCATACACCGCATCGCCGCACAGCAGCAGCGCGTCGTCGGCACCGAGCAGGCGCAGGCAGCTGGCCAGGCGCTCGTCGCCGAACGGGGAGTGGGCAATTACATGCAGGGTCGTCATCAGAGCGTTACCACCTGGTCGAAACGGGCGATCAGCGCGGTTAGCGCTGCGTCATCGAGCACTTGCACCGGCAGCGTCAGGGCGTCGGCTGCCAGGCCTCGGCGGGTGAGGCTGTGACTACAAGCGAACAACTCTTCAACGCCAAACATGGGGAGTGCTTGCAGGTTGGCGGCAAGGTTCTTCTGCTGCACGGCGGTGGGTTGCTGGTCTAGGGCGAGCTGGAAAACGCCATCGTCGAGGAACAGCATGCCCAGCGGCAAGTCGAACGCGCCGCCGGCGAGAGCGATGTCCAGCGCTTCGCGGGCGGATGGGCCGTTCCACGGTGCCTGACGGCTGATGATCAGTAGAGATTTGGCCATTTCAGTCGCCTCCGAAGCAGACAAGGCGGTCGGCAACTTGCGCGGCCTCATGCAATTGGCCAAGCCCAGACAATTCCCAGGGTTTGGGCAGGTTCACGGCCGGGCGCTGGTAGCGGTTGGCCTCGGCCTCGTCGAGCACGCCACGGCGCAGGGCGGCAGCGATACACACCACGGCGTCCAGTTGGTGAGCCTCGATGAAGGCGCGCCACTGGCCCGCCACATCCAGTTCGTCCTGGGGCGCGACCACGTTGGCCGAGGCACTGTGCACCCCGTCCTGATAGAAGAACAACCGGGCAATCTCATGCCCGCTGGCCAGTACCGCCTCGGCATAGCGCAAGGCGCGCCGCGAGGAAGGCGCATGGGCCGGAGAGAACACCGCGATAGCGAATTTCATGGGTAACTCGTGCAAAGGAATGGTGCCATGATAAAACAAAAAAGCCCGCGCCCGCTTGTGCATGGCGGGGCGGGCTTTCTGTCAGGGCTGAAAGGCTCAGGCGTGTTCCTTGCTCTCCGGCAGGAACCAGTTCAATACCAGGGCACAGATACCGCCCGTGGCTACACCCGACTCCAGCACATTGCGGATCGCCGCCGGCATATGCGCCAGGAATTCCGGCACCTGTGCCACACCCAGGCCCAAGGCCAGCGAAACCGCAATAATCAGCAGTGCGCGGCGGTCCAGCCGAGTGCTAGCCAGAATATTGATCCCCGAAGCCGCAACTGCACCGAACATCACCATGGCCGCCCCACCCAGCACCGGCTCCGGCACCGCCTGAATCACCCCGGCAACGCTCGGGAACAGGCCCAGCAGTACCAGCATCACGGCAATCCAGATACCGATATGGCGGCTGGCAATACCGGTCAGCTGAATCACGCCGTTGTTCTGCGCAAAGATCGAGCTGGGGAAGGTGTTGAACAGGCCAGCCAGCAGTGAGTTGGCCCCGTTGACCAGCACGCCGCCCTTGATCCGCTGCATCCACACCGGCCCTTCGACCGGCTGGTGCGACACCTTGCTGGTGGCGGTAACGTCACCGATGGCTTCCAGCGACGTCACCAGGTAAATCACCAGCATTGGAATGAACAGCGCCCACGAGAAGCCCAAACCAAAGTGCAGTGGCGTAGGCACCTGGAACAGCGCGGCTTCATGCATGCCAGTGAAGTCCAGGCGGCCCATGTAACCGGCCAACGCATAACCAACCGCCAAGGCGATGACGATGGCGCAGCTGCGCATCCACACCACCGGGACTCGGTTGAGGATCACGATAATCGCCAGTACCACGCCCGACAGCAGCAGGTTATCGCCATTGGCGAAGGTGTCGTTGGCCATGGCGCCAAAACCGCCACCCATGCTGATCAGGCCGACCTTGATTAGCGTCAGGCCGATCATCAACACTACGATGCCGGTCACCAACGGGGTGATAAGACGCTTTACGAAGGGCAGGATGCGCGAAACGCCCATCTCCACGAACGAGCCTGCGATCACCACGCCGAAGATAGCCGCCATCACGCCTTCTACCGGCGTGCCTTGCTTGACCATCAGCGCACCGCCAGCAATCAGCGGCCCGACGAAGTTGAAGCTGGTGCCCTGAACAATCAGCAGCCCGGCGCCGAACGGCCCGAAGCGCTTGCACTGGACGAAGGTGGCAATCCCCGAGATCACCAGCGACATGGAAACGATCAGGTTGGTATCACGCGCCGAAACACCCAGCGCCTGGCAGATCAGCAGGCCAGGGGTCACGATCGGCACGATGATCGCCAGCAGGTGCTGCAGGGCCGCCAGCAGGCCGATCACCAGCCGTGGCTTGTCTTCTAGGCCAAGCACCAGTTCGTTGGCAGGCGCCGCCGCGCCTGGGCTGTGTTCGTGTGAGCTCATTGCTGGAAGCTGCCCCGGAAGAAAAAGGAGCGCATTCTACGGGGTGATGGCGGATTGCGGTAGAGAAAAGCACGATGGCGGCATGATCGGCGACCATACGTCTAATTATCTGACTTTTTGGTCAGTTATTGGTTGTGCTTTCCGGGGCTTGGTAGCGCCCACAAAAAAGCCCGCCGAAGCGGGCTTTCTCGCACATTCATCAATCAGTCATCACGGCCCATGATGCCGAACAGCTGCAGCAGGCTGACAAACAGGTTGTAGATCGACACATACAGGCTGATGGTCGCCATGATGTAGTTACGCTCGCCACCATGAATGATCGCGCTGGTCTGGAACAGGATGCACACCGACGAGAACAGCACGAAGCCAGCGCTGATCGCCAGTTGCAGGCCGCTGATCTGGAAGAAGAAGCTGGCCACGACAGCACCCAGCAGAACGAAGAAGCCAGCAGTGATGAAGCCACTGAGGAAGCTCATGTCCTTGCGGGTGATCAGCACATAGGCCGACAGACCACCAAACACCAGCGCAGTCATGGCAAACGCGGAGCTGACCACTTCAGCGCCACCGGCCATGCCCAGGTAGCGGTTGAGGATCGGGCCGAGGATGAAGCCCATGAAGCCGGTGAGAGCAAAGGTAGACACCAGGCCCCAGGCCGAATCACGCAGTTTGTTGGTGAGGAAGAACAGCCCGTAGAAGCCGATCAGCACCACGAACACGTTCGGGTAGCCGACGCGCATCTGCTGGGCGACGAAGGCCATGACACCGCTGAAGGCGAGGGTAAGTGCCAGCAGGCTGTACGTGTTGCGCAGGACCTTGCTGATCTCCTGCTGCTCGACCTGCTGGCCGTGGTGTACGGCGTAATCCTGTTCGCGCATGGCGACACTCCTTGGTAAAACCTGTGGTTTCGAACGTTCAGATGCTAGGAGTCTATCAGAGCTCCCGCAACCCGCGACACAGAGAGTTTGACAGCGTGTTTCATTACGGTATTATGGCGGCCGCAAAACGAGCTGGAAGCGTGGCCGAGTGGTTTAAGGCAACGGTCTTGAAAACCGTCGATGGGCAACTATCCTAGAGTTCGAATCTCTACGCTTCCGCCATATTCAAAGCCCTGATTATTCAGGGCTTTTTGCGTTTTTGGGGCCTGTAAAAAGGGCCTATGGAACAGGTCAATTCAAAGGAGTGAGTGGATGTACGTCGTGTCGTTTACCCGTTTGGTTGCAGCCCTTGGCATGATGATGAGCCTGGGGGCAGTTGCAGAAGACAGGGTGCCCGAGCCCAACAAAGCCAATTGCTCGGGTGAAACCTATGAGCAGATCCTGGCCAGCCTTTCCAAGGAATGGGACCGCAATGAGTTCATCGCGAACTGCAAGAGCTTCCATGCAGCCAGAAAGATGACCGAATGGAAGTTCGAAAAAAGTCCGCCTGACGACTTTTAAGTCGAGAGAAGCCCTGAGTTCATCAGGGTTTTCGCGTTATGGCTTGCGCAAAATCACATCAATTCGATGCCAGTTGACCGTTCCGGAATCGATGACCATGACTGGTTCGGTACCTTTCCATCCGTGTATGGCGCAAACCGTAATGCCAGAGGGTAGTAAATTGACGGGGCCCGATTGGTGGCTTGATTGTTTCCACGGGTTACCGGCCTGGTTACGAAAACCTCACCAGTGCTGGTACAGTCTCTGTGTAGGCTGTGCCTCCTCACAAATCCTGTCATTCGCACTCGGAAGCCGCTGTTCCTGAATCGTCTGGAGCATGGGTGGAATTACAAGGGCCATGTCATGCTGACCATCTCCAACAACGTGCATCTGCCGGATGCCGAAATCGAGCTGACCTACATCCGTGCGCAAGGCGCGGGTGGGCAGAATGTCAACAAGGTGTCCAGCGCCGTGCACCTGCGCTTCGACATCCCGGCCTCATCGTTGCCCGAGTTTTACAAAGAGCGGCTGCTGGCGCTGCGTGACAGTCGCATCACCGGTGACGGCGTGTTGATCATTAAGGCCCAGCAATACCGCACGCAGGAGCAGAACCGTGCTGACGCATTGGCGCGTCTTGCCGAGTTGGTCATCGCTGCCGGCAAGACCGAGAAGAAACGCCGCCCCACCAAGCCGACTCTCGGCTCGAAGACCCGCCGCCTTGAAGGCAAAGCCAGGCGGAGCACCGTCAAGGCGGGGCGGGGCAAGGTGGAGTTTTAGTGCGGGTGGTGGAACGTTGCTGGCAAGTGTCGGTATCGCCTGAGTGAACAATGACAGTGGCTGTTGGTTGGGGCCATGGGGCTGCTAGGCAGCCCATCGCAGGCAAGCCACCGAGATTGCGTCTTGCCAGAAGGTTTCGCCGATCACTTGATCAGCGGCACACCACTCAACGTCTGCAACTCGTCAAAGTCGATATCCGCACAGATCTCGACCACTTTCAGCCCTTCTGGCGTCACTTCCAGCACAGCCAAATCGGTGTAGATGCGGCTCACGCAACCAATACCCGTCAGCGGATAAGTGCACTCAGGTACCAGCTTGCTTTCGCCGCTCTTGGTCAGGTGGTCCATCATCACGAATACCTGGCGGGCGCCGGTGGCCAGGTCCATTGCGCCGCCTACGGCCGGGATCGAACCTTCGGCACCGGTGTGCCAGTTGGCCAGGTCGCCCTTCACCGACACCTGGAAGGCGCCCAGTACGGCGATGTCCAGGTGGCCGCCGCGCATCATCGAGAACGAGTCGGCATGGTGGAAGAAGGCACCGCCAGTCAGCAGGGTCACGTGCTGCTTGCCGGCGTTGATCAGGTCATCGTCTTCCTCGCCCGGCGCCGGGCTTGGGCCCATGCCCAGCAGGCCGTTTTCACTGTGCAGGAACACTTCCTTGTCGCCCAGGTAGTTGGCCACCAGGGTGGGTGCGCCAATGCCCAGGTTGACGTAGGCACCTTCCTGAATGTCTGCGGCCACGCGTTGGGCCATCTCGGTGCGGGAGAGCTTTTGGGTGATGGTCATGGCAGGCCTCAGACAGCGTTGGCGATCGAAGAAGCGGCAGCACCGGTAACGGCGACCACGCGCTGGACGAAGATACCCGGAGTGATGATGTGTTCCGGGTCCAGTTCACCGAGTTCGACAACCTGGTCGACCTGGGCGATGGCGGTCTTGGCGGCCATGGCCATGATCGGGCCGAAGTTGCGGGCGGCCTTGCGGTAGGTCAGGTTGCCCCAGCGGTCGCCCTTGTGCGCCTTGATCAGCGCGAAGTCGGCGTGCAGCGGCATTTCCAGCACGTACATGCGGCCGTCGATTTCACGGGTTTCCTTGCCTTCGGCCAGCAGGGTGCCGTAGCCGGTCGGCGAGAAGAACGCACCGATGCCCGAACCCGCTGCGCGGATGCGCTCGGCCAGGTTGCCTTGCGGCACCACTTCCAGCTCGATCTTGCCGGCGCGGTACAGTTCGTCGAACACGTAGGAGTCGGACTGGCGCGGGAACGAGCAGACCACCTTGCGCACGCTGCCCGCCATGAGCAGGGCGGCCAGGCCGATCTCGCCGTTACCGGCGTTGTTGCTGATGATGGTCAGGTCGCGGGCACCGGTGGCGATCAGGCCGTCGATCAGCTCGGACGGCATGCCCGCCGTGCCAAAGCCACCGACCATGATGGTCGAACCGTCGGTAATCCCTTCCACCGCGCTGGCGATGGACTCGTACGTTTTATTGATCAAGGCGAGCTCCTGGTTGTTCCTGGAGTTGTGGTTGTCGGGCTGGCCGGAGCGCATGACGCGATGGGGCCTGTCAGCGCTTGAAATGACTTGCTGACTTTCGCTATAGCGTGCCGCAAGATAGGGCAACAGTAGAGGGGGTTTGGCTGAATTTGTGCGATTATCGAACTGTTGTGCGATGTGCGAGCAGTTTCGGAAACTATTTGCCCCACTAAAATTGAACGTGTTATCCCTTTGTTGTTGCCCCTCGCTGGTGCGCTCTGCGCTTCTCTGCCACGGTTCTGCACTGATCAAGTGCAAACAGCTCGCGAAATCACCGAATAATCACCCCAGCCGCGTTGGCGTGCGACTTGCTATCAAATTGCCATTCGATGTCGCGTATGGTGAAAATAATGTCGCTTTCCAGTGGTTCGATGCAGTTGTCGTCGCGTGAGAAGGGCTGGCTGCCGTGGTTTGGTAAAACCGGCAAATTCAGCATGGGCTGGGCGTGCCGCCTTAACCGGGCCAGTTACCCGCAGCTCGAGCAAACCTTCGAAGCCATCGCCCACACCCGTGTGCAGTTGCTGCATGAGTGGGCGTGCGAGCAGTGGGAGCATCTGGCCGAGCTGGCCGATCAACTGGCGCCCGGGCTCGCTCAAGTCGATAGCGCGATGTTGCGCAGCACGCTGGCCCAGGCCGAGGACTTTTCCGAACTGTTTGTCGTCGATGCCCACGGCACTGTCATCGCTTCGACCTGGCCCCAGCGTGGCACGCCGCGTATCGAGCATATGTCAGCCCTGGCACAAGGGCTGAAAGCCCCCTTCCTGCACGGGCCCTACAGCGACCCACTGACCTTGCAGATCGGCCCGTCATCCTCGCGCTTTCACGACGAAGTCACGCTGATGTTCTACCAGCCCCTCAGGTACGCGGGCAAAGTGCTCGGTTGCCTGTGCGGCCGGGTGCCCAACGACGTGCTGGGCGATCTGATCCAGCGCGAGGCCGGGCATATTTACCCCGAGTCGGGTGACAACTACCTGTTCATGGCGCAATCGCGCTTCGACCTTGCCATTCAGCCTGGCACCGCGCTGTCCCGCTCGCGGTTCGAAGACGCCACCTTCACCCATGGCGAAAACCTCAAAAGCGGCGTGCGCACGCCCTGGACCACGGTGCAGGTGCAGCGCCATACCGAACTGGAACTGCGCTTCACCGACCCCTCCACGCGGGAACTGCACCCTGGCGTAAGGGAGACGATAAGGCGTGGTGAAAACCTGTTCGTGACCTACCCCGGTTATTCGGATTATCGCCACGTGCCGGTGGTGGGCAAGGGCGTAACGTTCCAGTTGCCGGGCTCACCCGACCGCTGGGGCATGATGTGCGAGGCAGACCTGGAGGAGGTCTACCGCAGGCGCTCGCTGAGCTACGGTTTGATGAAGCCCTATGTGGCGATCATGGCGGGCCTGTTCGGCTGCAACTACCTGGTGCAGCACTGTGCAGGCCTGCCGCAAGGGCTGAACGACGCGATCGAGGCCGCGAGCATGCTCGGCGCCACGTTGCTGTTCGGTGTGCTCGGGCCCAAGCGCCTGGCGGCCAGGCTGAATGGCATGAGCGGCGTGCTGCGCACCATCGCCGAGGGAGAAGGCAACCTGCGCCAGCGCCTGGACACCAGCACCTTGGCCAACGACGAAAGCGGCGACATGGCGCGCTGGATCAACAGCTTCATCGACCGCCTGGACGCGGTGGTGGGGCAGGTGGTCAAGGCCAGCCGTACCGTCGGCAGCACCAACCAGATGATGCTCGGGCGCAGCCAGGAAGCCAGCGTGAGCTCCGCCGATGTGGCCGACGCCGTGCACCAGATGATGATCATCATGGAAGAGCAGCTTGGCGAGTTGCAGCAGGCTTCGGTCAGTGCCGAGCAGATGAAGCAGGCCATGGACGAAGTGGTCAGCCGCGCGCGCGAGCAGTACCTGGCGGTGCAGGCGGGCACGCAGTCGATCCGCGATGTGGTGGCGCGCTCGTCGTCCAGTGTGCAGCGGCTCGACAGCCGCATGGTCGAGATCGACAACATTACCGGGTTGATCAGCGAAATCACCAACCAGACCAACCTGCTGGCGCTCAATGCCGCCATCGAGGCGGCGCGCGCCGGGGAGCATGGCCGTGGCTTTGCAGTGGTGGCCGACGAAGTGCGTAGCCTGGCCGCGCGTACCTCGCGTGCCGCCGACGATATTCGCCATATGGTCGAAAGCCTGCAGGGCGAAACCCGTCAGGCCGTAAGCTTCATGGAGCAGGGCGTGCAGGACGTCGACAACAGTCTGCGCCTCGCCGAGGACGCCTCTTCGGAAAATGTGCAACTGCACCAGGCGGTGGAGGGCATGTTCGCCATCATCCAGCAGCTCAACCGGCGCAGTGTGGAATACGGCAAGACCATCGACCAGGTCAACCAGTCCTCCAGCGAGATGCGCCAGACAGCAGTGGTGCTGCAGAGCAGTGCGCAGAAGGTGAAAGTGGATGCCGGCAAGTTGCAGAAGCTGGTGGGGCAGTTCGAAGTCAGCGATGATGGCGCACGGGGCGCTGTCCCGATCTCTGCTTAGTACACCTGGAAGACTACATGAACAAACTGATCCTCCCTGTCGCCATCTTCGTAAGCGTAATTGCCGCTGGGAAGGCATCCGAGCACTTCGGCCTGGAAGGGGGCTGGAAAATAGGCGTGTTGTGTCTGGTGGCAGGTGCTGTTCAAATCGTGGTGACGCGTTTTCAACGCGCACCCCGCAAAAACGCTCAATCGTAAGCCCTGGACATCACTCGTGCGCACGCACAAAGCGCACCTCGCATCAGGGCAATGCCTAATGCACGCCTGCTTCAGGCATCATGCAGCAAGCCCCATTCCAAAAGCTGAACCCGCCAAATGTCAGAATCCACCAACCCCAATCGCGCCATCTACGACCTGGACATGCTCCGCACCGTGGTCATGGTGGCCGACTGCGGCAGTTTCACCACCGCCGCAGCCCGCCTGCATTCCACCCAGTCCACGGTCAGCCAGAAGGTGCGCCGGCTGGAGGAACTGGTCGGCCAGCAACTGCTAGACCGCAGCAACCGCGAAGTGCACCCGACCGACGCCGGTGAAACCCTGCTGCGTTACGCACGGCATTTGCTGGCGGTGAGTAATCAGCTCACCGAGGCCATGTCGGGCGGAGTGACGGTGACCGTGCGGATCGGCCTGCCGGACGATTTTGTCGCGGGCAAGACGATGCAGGCGCTGGCAGCATTCAACCGGCGCAACCCGACGGTGAAGCTGGAGATTACCGGTGGGTTGAGCCGCGATTTGATGAGCACCTACGACCGTGGCGAGCTGGACCTGGTGTTGATCAAGCAGCGGCGCCACAGCCGCGAGGCGAATGCCTGCCAGCCGGAGCGCATCGAGTGGATCGACAGCGCGCAGTACCCGTGTTTTGCCCAGGACCCGATTCCGCTGGTGACCTTTCCGCCACGCGGGTTGTACCGGGATGACATGATCAGTGCGGTCGAGGCCATGGGGCGCAGTTGGCGCATTGCATTCACCAGTTCGAGCCTGGCAGGGATTCAGGAGGCGGTGGCCAATGGGCTGGGGGTGAGCCTGTTGCCATCGCGGGTGGTGACGGCGGGGCATCGGGTGCTGGGGGTGGAAGAAGGGTTCAAGCCGATCAAAGTGTTTGAGGCGGCGATTTTTCATCGGCCTACGGCGGATCCGATGGTTATGGCGTTGGCCGAAATTCTGATAGGTATTTTGCGGGCAGAAACAGAGGAAATCTTGGTCTAGTGGCTGTCAGTCAGGGCCATGGGGCTGCATGGCAGCCCCAGGATTTTTGCCTGTCAGTGGCGGCGCAGTTCGGCAGCAAACTGCGCAGCCTCCAACTGCAACTGCGCAGGCCCGCCCCAGAACGCCCCGTGGCGCACGATCACCCGCTCATGAATGGCAGCCGCCACCGCCGCAGCGGCATTCGGTGCCTTGAACAGGATGAAGCTGGCTTCATTGCCCACCTTCAAGCCGTAGTCCTGTTTACCCATCACGCCGGCACCCGCCTCGGTCGCCATGTGCAACGCTACCCGCAGTTCCTCGTCGGTGTTGAAGCCTGAGCGGTAGCTGACCAGCATGGCCCGTTGCAGCATGTCGCCGTTGCCGTAGGGCCACCAGGCATCCTGGATGTTGTCGTTGCCGGTAAACACCCGCACGCCGCTGTTACGCAGGCGCAGGACGGGGGGAAAAGCATGCTCGCCGGGGGCGTTGGTCATGATGGAAATGCCGGCGCCAGCCAGCACTTCGGCGGTGCGGTCGACCACGGCATCGGATACGTCGCCCAGCCCATAGGCGTGGCTGACCGCTACCAGGCCTTGCATGCCCAGTACCTGGGTGCGGGCGGCGATGCGTTCGAGTTGGGCGATACAGATATCGCCAGGCTCATGCAGGTGGATGTCGACCTTCACCCCATGTCGGTCGGCGATGCCGAACACGATGTCGAGCTGGCCATCGGCATCGCCATCAAGGGTGGTCGGGTCGATGCCGCCGACCACCTGCACGCCTTCGCGGATGGCCGCTTCCATCACTTCAGCAGTGCCGGGGCAGGTCACCACGCCGGCCTGGGGGAAGGCCACCAGTTGGATGTCGATCAGGTCTTTCCACATGTCCCGGGCTTCGAGCATGGCATGCAGGTTGGTAAGGCCGGTGGTGGCGTCCACGTCCACATGGCAACGCATGGCCAGGGTGCCAAACGAGGCTGCCTGGCGCATCAGCGCATCGGCGCGCTCGACGATGGGCGGGGCGCTGGCCAGTTCGCGTTTTTCCACGGCCAGGCGTTCGCGCAGGCTGGCCACGGGTTGGTGCGGGTGCCAGCGGTCACCGACGAAGCTTTTGTCCAGGTGGATGTGGCCATCGACAAAGCCCGGCAGCACCAGCAGGCCTTCGAGGTCGATGGTTTCGCGGGCGGGCGTGCTGGCGCGTTGCGGGCCGATGTGGCTGATGCGGCCATTGCTTACGGCAATATTCAGAGGCAGGCCATCGGCGTCGATGGCGTTGATGAACTCACGGTCGTTCATGGTTGGGCCTTTTTTACTAACGGCTTGGGTGACGTACCACGGTAGGGCGGATGCGGGCATGTCTCCAATTAATTATCAGGATCGACAGCAGTGCGTTTCTGGATACAGGCAGTGGAGGTTGGCCTGCATTAAAAAGCCCACTGAAGTGGATTCCGATAATTAACTTTCAAAGCCTTCGATCTCGGCACAGGATTGATCGCGTGACCCGTCCGACCGCTTGCTGCGGCGTGTTCCGGGCACGTCATCACACACAATAAAAACAAATGCCGTGTCGGAGTCCTCCCATGATCAATGATTCCAAGCTGCTGCGTGCCGCCTTGATTTTCATTGCCTGTACTTCATTCATCGTCTGTGGTGTGCAACCCATTTTCATGGGTTTGGTCACGGAACAACTGAGCCTGTCGCTCGATCAGCAGGGCTGGGTGGTGTCGGTCGAGATGATCGGCATGGCCCTGGGCACCTTGCTATGCCCGCTGCTGATGAAGCGCCATGGCGGGCGTAGCCTTTGCCTGTTCGTGGGGGCGCTGTGCGTGGTGTTGAGCATTGCGACCGCCTTTGCCACCACCCATAACGTGTTGCTGATTGTGCGCCTGGCCGCAGGCACCTGTGCGGGGCTGGTGTATGCCTACGCGGTGTCTACGCTGGGACGTTTGCCCAATCAGGACCGATCGTTCGGGTTGATGCTGTTGCTGCAAACCCCCGAGTACTCGCTGTTTTCCGCTGCATTGCCGTTGCTGGCCGCGCAGAGCGGCACGGTGACCGCTTTGTGCGCGTTCGGCTTGTGGTACTTGCTGATCTGCGGCGCCAGCCTGGTATTGCCGCGCCGTCCGACGGCGTTGCTGGCCAGTGGCGAAGGCTCACCTGCCCAGGGCGGTTCAGCGCGTACAGGGCGTACGGCGCTGGTGGGCATGCTGTTCATGCAGATCGCCATTTACTGTGTGTGGGGCTTCATCGACCAGCTGGCGCGAGACCAAGGCATCAGCGGCGTCGACATCGGTTGGGCGTTCGGCCTGTCGGCCATTGGCGGCCTGCCAGGGGCAGGGCTGCCAAGCCTGCTGGGCGCGCGGGTCAACCGCCAACTGATGATTGCTGTGGGACTGGTGGCGGTATTCATTTCCATCGCCATGCTCACGGGCCATACCCGCACACCGATGCAGTTGTTCGTGGCGTTGTTGCTGATCAACTTTGGCTGGGTGCTGTCACTGTCGTACTACATGGCGCTGATCACCACCAACGACCCGACCGGCAAGCTGACGCCGCTGGTCAGTATTACGTTGATGGGGGCGGCTGCCGCGACGCCGGCACTGATTGCCACGCTGGTGGAGGGCTCAAACCAGCAGTTGATATTCCTGTTGGGGACGGGGGCGCTGGTCATTGCCTTTGCTGTGACGTGCCTGGGGGCAGGGAGCAAGGGGTTGCGCAGCAAGGTGGCTTGCTGAGCATCGCCCCTGATACAGCCACTGCCAGGCTTCAGCCCCTGGCAATGGGCTCCGGCAAGCCTTTCACGCCTGGGTTCAATGCGAACACGCCGCCGGCCAGTGGCTGGTCGCTCAGATCGATGCCTTGTGGGCAAATCGACGTCACGAACAGCGTATCCAGCTGCGGGCCGCCGAATGCGCACATGGTCGGTTTCTTCACCGGTAGCGGCAGAGCGCGGTCCAGTTTCCCTTCGGGGGTGAAGCGCAGTACCTGGCCGGCATCGATCGCGCAGATCCAATAGCAACCTTCGGCATCCACCGCGGCCCCGTCCGGTCGGCCCGCGTGCTGGTTCATGTCGACGAAGATTCGGCGGTTGTGCGGTGTGCCGCTGTCGATGTCGTAGTCGAAGGCCCAGATCAGCTGGACGCTTGGGTGTGAGTCGGAGATATACAGTGTTTTGCCGTCCGGGCTGAAGGCCATGCCGTTGGGCACGATCAGCTTGTCCAGTCGTGCTTGCAATGGTTTTACTGTTGCGTCTGCCGTCGCGTCATATCGGTAAAGTGCTCCCACCGGCTCGGCGCCCATGTTTGTTTGCATCGTACCGGCCCAGAAGCGCCCTTGGCGGTCACAGCGCCCGTCATTGAAGCGCATGCCGGGCCTGGCGTGTTCGACACTGGCACGTTTGTTGGCCAGCAGGCGGCCGTCTGCCTGAGGGGTGAGGTGGAAGATCCCGCTCTCCTGAGCCCCCAGCCAATGGCCTTGGTGGCTGCGGACAATGCAGCCCAGCATTTCGTCTGCGGTCCAGTGAGTTGTCTGGCCGTCTATCTGCCAGCGGTGCAGGCGACCTGCCGGTATATCCACCCAGTACAAGGCATTTTCCTGCGGGTGCCAGACCGGGCTCTCGCCCGTGGCATTGCGTACGTCGATGATCAGTTCGGCTGTCATGGAAGCAGTCTGCGCTCTATCAGGGTTCAGTCGCCAAAAGGGCCGGCAGCGGTGAAGGCGCCACCTTGCAGCTGGGCCGTCGGGTCATTTGCTGCGGGTTTTGGCTGCTGCTCCAGGGCCGGGCGGAAGCGTTCGGCGCTGTCCTTGGGGTTGAAACCCAGGTGTGCGGCATGGCGGTTGCTCCACCACAGGTCGCGGTTGGCCGAGACGCCATACACCACGGTGTGGCCAACGTTCTCGGCCAGCAATGCGCGCTCCACCAGGTGTGCCAGGTCTCCGTAGCTCAGCCAGGTGGACAACATGCGCACATTGCGGGGTTCGGGGAATGAAGAGCCGATGCGCAGGCTGACCGTTTCGATGCCGTAGCGATGGAAGTAGAACGTCGCCAGGTCTTCGCCGTAGGCCTTCGACAGTCCGTAATAGCAGTCTGGCCGGCGCGGCGAATGCGCATCCACTTGTTCGTCCTGGGGGTAAAAGCCGGTGACATGGTTGGAGCTGGCAAACACCACGCGTTTTATGCCGTGCTTACGGGCGGCCTCATAGATGTGGAAGGTGCCAACGATGTTGGCTTGCAGAATCTCTTCGAAGGCACGCTCGGTGGAGATGCCGCCCAGGTGCACGATGGCGTCCACATCCTTGGCCAGGGCCAGTACGCCGGCCTTGTCCGCCAGGTCGCAATTGATGGTTTCCTCATGCTCGCCCATAGCTGTTGCCATGGGGCTGATGTCCGATGCGCGCACGATGGTGGCGTGCGCTTGCAGTGCTTCGCGAAGCACTTGCCCGAGCCCGCCGGCGGCACCGGTGAGCAGCAGGCGGTTGAAGGGTTTGCGTGTAGTCGTGGTCATTGTATAGCGGCCTTTTACTGAAACGGCATCAAGGTGCCGTGCAAGAACGACACCGGCATGGGCGGGCGGTTGCCCTTACAGGAAGTTGTACTGGATACCGAGGCGCCAACGGGCCTGGCGATCGTCCGTGTAGCTGTTGACCTTGATGTCACCCACTTCCATGAACGGTGCCCACTGCTTGTTGAGCTTGTACTTGATGATCAGGTTCTGCTCGTAGTCGCGCTTCTTGTTGTCGTAGCGGATGTAGTCGGTGGTGAAGTGGATGTACTGGTACTCGAATGCCCACGGGCCGCTGGGGGTATACCCGAGCCAGCCTTCAAGGCGGGTGGTGTTCTGGTCGTCCTTGGCGCGGTCAGCCTTGCTGTGGTCGACCTGATCCCGGTCGAGGCTACGTGCGTCGTGGCGCACGCGGGTGGCGACATACCAGGTGTCGCTGAGCTTGTAGCTGTACTTCAAGCCGAATTTGTAGGTAGTCGCATCCTTGGAACTGTCCATCTGGAAGGCGGGGGTCCAGGTCGACTTGGGGCTGGTCTTGTAGTTGTAGTCCACGGTGAACTCGTGGCCGTTGTTGACCATGTTGTCGTAGGCGACGTCTTCGCGGTCGCCGGCAGTCTTGTATTTGATTTCTGCGGCAAACCCCAGGCCGCTGTCCTTGCGGTAACTCAGCTTTATCCGGTCGGAGTGAATGCTGTCGTCTTCGGTGAAGCCGTGCCGGTAGTTGATGCTGGCGGAGTCCGCGCAGGCGTAGAACGACAAGCCGAGCGTACTGGCGGCGATGAGGCGGCGAAGTGTGATGTTCATGCGATCTCTTTTTTTGTTTTTGTTGAGGACGTGATGAGGCGTGTGAGCAAGGTGGGATGAGGTGGTGAGCGCTCCGTGATTTTTCAAATAAGTTATCGTACGACTGTGAGGCTGTCTACGAATTATTGAAATGTTGTCTGATCACTTGCTTGGATAGCTCTATTTCGGTGTTTTTGGCCATTCAAAAGCCTCGTGATGGGGGGCTCATGATTGCCATGAGCATCATGAATCGGGGTTTTTCGCGACTGTAAAGTCGTGCTTTTCAAATGTTGTATGATGACGTAGGATGGCCTCCAGAGCGTGACTCACCCGCCACAAATCCAATAAGAAGGCTCAGACGTCCATGATCATTACTGCTGTAAACGTCCAGGTGTTTTCCTACCCCACGCGCCGCGCCGTAGACAGCGCCGGCCATGCCCACCCAGGTGATGTGACCCAGGCCAGAATGGCCCTGCTGCGCATCAGGACCGAGTGCGGCAGCGAAGGCTATGCGCTGGGTGCGCCCGAACTCATTCGCCCTTATGTGCTGGATAACTTCGTGCGCAAGGTGCTGGTTGGCGCCAATGCCTTCGACCGTGAAAAAATCTGGCACGACCTGGCCCACTGGCAGCGCGGCAGCGCCAGCCAGCTGACTGACCGCGCCCTGGCGCTGGTCGAGCAGGCACTGTGGGACTGGGCCGGGCGCAAGCTGAACCTGCCGGTGCACAAGCTGATTGGTGGCTACCGCGACAAGGTGCCGGCCTATGGCTCGACCATGTGCGGTGATGAGTTGCCGGGCGGCCTGTCGACGCCGGAGGAGTACGGTCGCTTCGCCGAAACCCTGGTCAAGCGCGGCTACAAGGCCATCAAGCTGCACACCTGGATGCCACCGGTGTCGTTCGCGCCCAGCGTGAGCATGGACATCAAGGCATGCGCCGCCGTACGCGAGGCCGTGGGGCCGGACATCGCGCTGATGATCGATGGCTATCACTGGTACAGCCGTACCGAAGCCCTCACCATCGGCCGCGCCCTGGAAAAGCTCGACTTCGCCTGGTTTGAAGAGCCGATGATGGAAGATTCCGCCGAGTCCTACGCCTGGCTGGCCGGGCAGCTGGACATCCCGGTGCTTGGCCCGGAAAGCCTCGGTGGCAAGCACCTGAGCCGGGCCAGCTGGGTGAAGAACGATGTGTGCGACATCCTGCGAGCGGGGGTTGCCGGTGTGGGGGGCATTGCACCGTGCCTGAAGGTTGCGCACATGGCCGAATCGTTCGGCATGGATTGCGAGATCCATGGCAACGGTGCCGCCAACCTGGCGGTCGTGGGGGCGATCAAGAACTGCACCTGGTACGAGCGCGGCCTGCTGCACCCGTACCTTGACTATGACGAGGTACCTGCCTACCTCAAACGCCTGGTCGACCCGATGGACGAAGACGGCTTCGTGCACCTGTCGAACTTGCCGGGCCTGGGTGAGGACATCGACTTCGACTACGTCGAAACCAATACGCTGCAGAGCTTCTGATTCGTCATGGCGGCACGCGTCGCTGCGTGCCGCCCGAGCGTCCAATAACTATAAGAAGGCGATCTCACATGAGCGTTATCCCCACACTCTGGGCGGGGGTCTTTGCTGCGTCTCTGGCGCTGACCTCGGTACCTGCTGCTTTCGCGAAAACCCCGGCAGATCAGTTGATCGTCGGCATGAGCATGATCAATCTGCTGTCTCTCGACCCGGCGGCGGCCACCGGGCTGGATGTATCCGAGGTCAATGCCAACCTCTACGACATGCTGCTGGTGCAGGACGTGCGTCAGCCGGACCGACTGCTGCCGGCGCTGGCTGAAAGCTGGCAGGTCAGCGATGACCGCAAGACCCTCACGTTCAACCTGCGCAAGGGCGTGACGTTCCAGTCCGGGAACCCGCTAAGTGCCGAGGATGTCGCCTGGTCGCTGCAGCGTGTACTCAAACTCAACCTGGCCTTGGCGTCGACCTGGAAGGCCTACGGGTTTTCGGCGGACAATGTCGACCAGCACATGCGCGCTGTCGATGACGCTACTTTCGTCATCGAGCTGCCACGGCCGACTGACCCGTTGCTGGTGCTCAATACCCTGGCTACCTCGCCCAGCGCTTTCATCCTCGACCGCAAGGTGGTGCAGCAGCACCAGAAGGGCGATGACATGGGCGGTGCCTGGCTGACCACCCACGCGGCGGGCAGCGGGCCGTTCGCGCTCAAGGAGTGGCGCGCCAACGATGTCATCCTGATGAACCGTTTTGACGGGTACTGGGGCGGCCCGGCCAAGCTCAAGCGCATCGTCATGCGCAACATGACCGAGTCGCAGTCACTGCGCTTGATGGTGGAGCGGGGTGACCTGGACCTGGCCAAGGGCATGTCCGCGCCTGACATCGAGGCGCTGGAGAAGTCTGACAACGTTCGCACCCAGACCGTGCAGCGCGGGACCCTGTACTACGTGGCCCTCAGCGTGAAGAACAAGCCCTACGACGATGTGCGCGTGCGCCGGGCGGTGCGTTCGCTGATCGACTATCAAGGCATCAACCAGACGGTGATGCCGCACTATGGCCAGCTCAATCAGCGCCCGCTACCGCTTGGCCTGCCAGCACGGCTGGATGATCCGGGCTATGCCCTGAACGTGGCCGAAGCGAAAAAGCTGCTGGCCGAAGCCGGCTACCCCGAGGGTTTCAAGACCACCATCCGCGTGCTCACCGAGCCGCCCTTCATCAACATTGCGTCCAGCCTGCAGTCGACCCTGGCCCAGGCCGGTATCAAGGCCACCATCGTCACCGGTACCGGCAACCAGATCTACGGCGCCATGCGTGAGCGCAGCTTCGACATCCTGGTCGGGCGCGGTGGTGGTGGCGCTGAGCGGCACCCGCATTCAAGCCTGCGCACCCTGGTGTACAACCCGGACAACCGTGACGAAGCCAAGCTGAGCAACTTCCAGGGCTGGCGTACCTCGTTCTACAGCCCCGAGCTGAACCGCCTGATCGAGCAGGCGGAAGTCGAGCCCGACAAGGCGCAGCAGCTGGCTCAGTACCAGCAAATCCAGAAAACCCTGGACGAGCAGGTGGGGGGCATCCTGCCTGTGTCGCAGATGACCGACACCGTGGTGCTCTACCACGATGTGCAGGACTACCAGGGCCATACCGCGGCCACCACCCGTTACAAAGACGTCTACAAGTCGCGTTGAGGCAAAGCCTGCGTGATTGGTGAATGCTTTTTCAGGAGCTTGTTATGTTTGCTTCGACTGCCTCTGTAATGGGTGCCCGTGTCTCGGGCACCGCTCGCCGGGCCAGCACGGTGCTGGTGACTTTGCTTGGCCTGCTGGCGCTGACGTTCTTCATCGGACGGGTCATGCCGCTGGACCCGGTGCTGGCAGTGGTTGGCCCGGATGCCGACAGCTCCACCTACGACCAGGTATACCGGGCGATGGGCCTGGACAAACCGATCTGGGTCCAGTTCGGGCTGTACCTGAACGACTTGCTACACGGTGATTTCGGCAATGCGCTGCTCACCGGCCACCCGGTGCTCGAAGACATCAAACGCGTCTTCCCGGCCACCATTGAACTGGCGACCCTGGCAATCCTGTTCGGCGTGCTGATCGGCCTGCCGTTGGGGGTGGTCGCGGCCAGTAACCAGGGCCGGGTCGGCGACCACGTGGCGCGGGTGATTACCCTGTTCGGCTATTCCACGCCCATCTTCTGGGTCGGCATGATGGGGCTGCTGGTGTTCTACGCCTGGTTGGGCTGGGCAGGTGGGGCAGGGCGTATCGACCTGGCCTATGACGGCATGGTCGATGAGGTTACCGGCCTGCTGCTGATCGACACGGCGCTGGCGCGTGACTGGGAGGCCTTCACCAGCGCGTTGCGCCATATCGTCCTGCCGGCGTTGATCCTGGGGCTGAACTCGGTGGCCTACATCAGCCGCATGACCCGCAGCTTCATGCTCGAGCAGCTGTCGCAGGAATACATCATCACCGCCAGGGTCAAGGGGCTGTCACGCCGCCAGGTGGTCTGGAACCACGCGTTCCGCAACATCCTCGTGCAGTTGCTCACGGTGGTCGCCCTGGCCTATGGCTCGTTGCTGGAGGGGGCGGTGCTGATCGAAACCGTATTTGCCTGGCCCGGTTTCGGTCAGTACCTCACCAGCAGCCTGATGCTCGGTGACATGAACGCGGTGATGGGCTGCGTGTTGATCATCGGCCTGATCTTCGTCGCACTCAACCTGATCAGCGATGCCCTGTACAAGGTGTTCGACCCCAGGACCCGCTAGCCCCCGATCAGCGTGAACACATTGAATAACTATAAAAAGAAGGATGCCCCATGAAGACTGTATTCCCGCCGCTGCGCATGGCTGTGCTGGGCGCGGTGCTGCTGCTCGGCCCGCTCGCTGCGGTGCAGGCGAAAACCCCTGCCGACCAGTTGATCGTCGGCATGAGCATGGTCAACCTGTTCTCCATCGACCCGGCCAACGCGCCCGGCCTGGATGCCTCTGGCATCAATGCCAACCTCTACGACACGCTCATCAAGCGCGACCAGGGCAACCCGGAGAAGCACCTGCCACAACTGGCCGAACGCTGGGACGTCAGTGAAGACGGCAAGCAGATTACCTTCCGCCTGCGCACTGATGTCACGTTCCATTCCGGCAACCCGCTCACTGCCGAGGATGTGGCCTGGTCGCTGTACCGGGTGATGAAGCTCAACTATGGCTTGGCCACCACTTGGAAGGCCTACGGCTACAGTGTCGAAAACATTCAAACGCTGATCCGCGCGACCGACAGCCATACCTTGGTGGTCGACCTGCCGCAGCCGGTAGACCCTTTGCTGGTGATCGACTCGCTGGCCGTGTCACCCAGCGCTGTGGTGGTCGACCGCCAGCAAGTGCTCGAGCATGAGAAGAATGGTGACTTGGGCGCGGCCTGGCTGGTCACCAACGAAGCCGGCAGCGGGCCGTTCACCCTGACCAAATGGAGCGCCAACGATGCGCTGGTGATGACCCGCTTCGACGGTTACTGGGCAGGCCCGGCCAAGATGAAACGGGTGCTGGTGCGTCACATGACCGAGTCGCAGTCGCTGCGCCTGATGCTCGAACGCGGCGACCTGGACCTGGCCTACGGCATGGCGGCGCCGGATATCAAGGCCATTGAAAGCTCGGACCAACTCCAGGTGCAGGCTCTGCAGCGCGGCACCCTGTACTACGTGGCAATGAGCATGAAGCAGCCGGAGTTTGCCAACCGCAAAGTCCGCGAAGCGGTGCGCAACCTGATCGACTACCAGGGCCTGGACCAGCAGGTGATGCCGCATTACGGCAAGCTCAACCAGCAACCGATGCAGCTTGGGCTCGAGGCCCGGTTGCCAGACCCTGGCTACAAGCTGGATGTTGCCAAAGCCAAGGCACTGTTGGCCGAGGCGGGCTACCCACAAGGTTTCAGCACAACCATCCGCACGCTGTCCGAACCGCCCTTCATCGATATCGCCGCACGCATGCAGTCGACCCTGGCCGAAGGTGGCATCAAGGCCAGTATCGTCACCGGTACCGGCAACCAGGTGTATGGCGCCATGCGCGCCCGCAACTTTGAAATGATCGTGGCGCGGGGCGCCGAGCGTTACCCGCACCCGTATTTCAGCCTGCGCACCTTCGTCTACAACCCCGACAACAGTGACAGCGCTGGCTTGCCCAACTTCCAGGGCTGGCGCGCGTCGTTCTTCAGCCCCCCGCTGAATGACCTGATCGACCGGGTAGGTGTCGAGCGCGATGCGGCCAAACGCCTGGGCATGTACCAGCAGGCGCAGAAGCTGTACGACGAGGAGGTGGGGCCAATCATGATGATTTCCCAGATGACCGACACCGCCGTGAGCGCAGCCGACGTCAAGGGCTTCAGCGGCGATGACGCCGAAGCCACCCGCTACCTGGGCGTCTACAAGCAACGTTGAGAACCGCCTGGGGCACCTGCGGGTACCCCGAGTGGCCATGATTCCACATCGAGAACATGCCGATGATTGTCAACATCTCTTCTACCGAAACCACCGCCAAGCGGCAGGCCGACGCCCCCGCGTCCAGCCTTGAGGCCCTTGGCAAAAGCAGCCTTCGGGTGCTGCGCCTGCTGGTGCGCAACCCGATGACCCTGGCAGGCCTGCTGGTGGCCTTGCTGCTGGTCGTGGTGGCGGCGTTCGCGCCGTGGATCGCCACCCACGACCCGGTCATCCAGAACCTGGCCAACGCCTTGCAGGCACCCAGCGCCGCGCACTGGTTCGGCACCGACGAATACGGCCGGGACATCTTCAGTCGGCTGGTCTACGGTGCCCGCATCACCCTCTACATCATCGCCCTGGTGACGATCATCGTCGGCCCCATCGGGCTGTTCATCGGCACGGTGTCGGGCTATTTCGGCGGCATTGTCGATACCGTGTTCATGCGCGTCACCGACATTTTCATTTCGTTCCCCAGCCTGGTGCTGGCGCTGGCCTTCATCGCTGCACTGGGCCCTGGCCTTGAGCATGCGGTGGTGGCTATCGCGTTAACCTCCTGGCCACCGATCGCACGGCTGGCCCGCGCCGAAACCCTGTCGCTGCGCAAGGCCGACTTCGTGGTGGCCGTCGAGCTGCAGGGCGCGTCGTCGACCCGCATCATCCTGCGCCACATCGTGCCGATGTGCCTGTCGTCGGTGATCATCCGCCTGACCATGAACATGGCCGGCATCATCCTCACGGCGGCGGCGCTGGGCTTCCTCGGCCTGGGTGCGCAGGCGCCGTTGCCGGAGTGGGGGGCGATGATCTCCACGGGGCGGCGCTACATGCTCGAATGCTGGTGGCTGGTAGCGGTACCCGGTGCGGCAATCATGCTGGTGAGCCTGGCGTTCAACCTGCTGGGCGATGGCCTGCGGGACATTCTCGACCCGCGTAGCGAATAACCGGAGGCTTTATGTCAGCGCTCAAACTCAATGTCGAATCGCTCAATGTGCGCTTCGTCAACGGCAAGAAAGTGATGCACGCGGTGCGTGACGTGTCGTTCACCCTGGGCCGGGAAAAGCTCGCCATCGTCGGTGAGTCCGGCTCGGGCAAGTCCACGGTTGGCCGCAGCTTGCTCAAGCTACACCCTGGCAGCGCGCAGATCACCGCAAACGCCCTGCAGTTCGGCGATGTCGACCTGCTCAGTGCCAGCGAAAAGGCCATGCAGAAAATCCGCGGCCAGCGTATTTCGATGATCATGCAAGACCCCAAGTACTCGCTCAATCCGGTGGTGCGCGTTGGCGACCAGATTGCCGAGGCCTACCTGGCACACCACAAGGCCAGCCGCAGCGAGGCCCGTGAACGGGTGCTGCAGATGCTCGACAAGGTGCATATCCGCGACCCGAAGCGCGTCTACAACCTTTATCCGCATGAGGTGAGCGGCGGCATGGGCCAGCGCATCATGATCGCGATGATGGTCATCACCAACCCGGAAGTGATCATTGCCGACGAACCGACCTCGGCGCTGGATGTGTCGGTACGCCAGCAGGTGCTCAACGTGCTCGAAGAGCTGGTGGTAGAGCAGCAGATGGGGCTGATTTTCGTCAGCCACGACCTGAACCTGGTGCGCAATTACTGTGACCGGGTGCTGGTGATGTATGCCGGGCGCGTGGTGGAGTCGCTGGCGGCCAGTGACCTGCACCGTGCCGAACACCCCTACACCCGAGGCCTGCTGGCCGCCTTGCCAAGCATGGACAACCGCCGCCCGCGTTTGCCTGTGTTGCAACGCGACCCGCTGTGGCTCTCCTGCTGAGGTAACTGACCATGTCCATGATCCAAGCACACGCGTTGAACCTGAGCTTTGGCGTTGGCGCCGCGCTCAACCAGGTGCTGCACAATGTCGACCTGAGTGTCGAAGATGGCGAGTCCTTTGGCCTGGTAGGGGAGTCCGGCTCTGGCAAGACCACGGTGCTGCGCTGCCTGGCCGGCCAGTACCGGCACTGGAGCGGGGCCCTGAGCATCGACGGTGTACCGTTGCAGCACAAGCTTCCCAAGGAGCACTTTCGCAAGGTGCAGATGGTGTTCCAGGATCCCTATGGCTCGCTGCACCCGCGCCATACCATCGACACTGCACTGCGCGAGCCGTTGGTGATCCACGGCATGGATGAGCGCAACGATCGCATCAACGACATCCTCATCAAGGTAGGCCTCAACGACAGCTACCGTTACCGCTACCCGCACCAGTTGTCTGGCGGCCAGCGTCAGCGGGTGGCTATCGCCCGGGCGTTGATCCTTGAGCCCAGGGTGCTGTTGCTCGATGAGCCCACGTCGGCCCTCGATGTGTCGGTGCAGGCAGAGATCCTCAACCTGCTGTCGGACCTGCGTCAGCGCGAGAAGCTTACCTACCTGATGGTGACTCACGACCTGGGCGTGGTCAGCCACCTGTGCGACAAGGTCGCGGTGATGCAGCAGGGGCGTATCGTCGAGCAACTGGACTGTCGGGCACTGAGCCAGGACCAGGCCACCCACGATTACACCCGAATGCTGGTGCAAGCCAGCCGCGACTTCAGCGCGGACGCCGCCCCGGCCCTGTCGGCCTGAACCCGGCAATTACAAGGAAGACAAGAACATGCCGAATGCCAACCCTGCGCCCGTTTGGCGGGTGCGTGCTGCCGTGGCTGCCCTGGCCATGGGCAGCAGCTTGCCACTGTGGGCCGTAGAGGCCCCTGCAAAGGTCCAGGTGCCGACGCTGGCCTACGACGACCGGCAGATCATCCTGGTGTGGGAAAAGCCCGCCAGCCATGCCGAAATCGTCGACTACCACGTGTATGCCAATGGCAGATTGCTGGGGGCCAGCAACGCCAACAACGATCAGGTGTCACCGGCCAAACCCTACATTGACCGGTTCTACGAGCAGGACCTGCACAACTTCCACCACCGCATCGCCATTCACAGCTTCACCGCCCAGGGGCTTGCACCCGATACCGAGTACCGCTTCACCGTGCGCTCGGTCGATCGCCATGGCAAAGAGTCTGCTGACAGCCCCGTGGTGGTGCAGCGAACCACCGACGTACCGGCACTGTTCAACGTGCAGCGCTACGGCGCCAAGGGCGATGGCAAGGCGCTCGACACGGCTGCCATTCAGCGCGCCATCGATGCGTGCAGCAAGGGCTGCAAGGTGTTGCTGCCTGCCGGTACGTACAAGAGCGGGGCGCTCTACCTCAAGAGCGACATGACCCTGGAAATCGCCGAGGGCGCTACCCTGTTGGGTTCCGAACGTGCCGAGGACTACCCACGCCAGGGCTATATCCAGTACCCGTATTCCACCACCGTGCGCCCGGCTTCGCTGATCAATGCCTTACCGCGCGACCCGCATGCGCACCAGGCCTTCGAGAACATCCGCATCGTCGGCAAGGGCACCATCGACGGCAATGGCTGGAAGCGTAACCCGGACGTGGTCGACGAGCGCGGGCGAGCCTTGCCCTTCTACCTGCCCAGCGACAACACCCGCTATATGCACGACGGCGTGCTGGCCAAGGCGCAGGTGGCGCGGGCGGTGGCCGAGGGCATGAACGTCAAGGATGCCTACGGGCAGATGCGCTCGTCGCTGATCACCCTGCGCAATGTGACAAACGTGTTCTATGGCGGCTTCACGGTGGTGAACCCGGCCTATCACGGCATCATGAACCTGGAAACGCAGAATGTGGTGCTGGCCAACACCACGCACCGTACTTACGACGCCAACAACGGCGACGGTATCGAGTTTGCCAACAGTCGTGGCGCGCTGGTATTCAACAACTTCTTCGACACCGGTGACGACTGCGTCAACTTCGCCGCCGGTACCGGGGCGGATGCGGTCCACCAGAAGGCGCAGGAGGATGCCTGGATCTTCAACAACTATTTCCGCAAAGGCCATGGCATGGTCGTGGCGGGCAGCCATACCGGCGCGTGGATTCAGAACATCCTGGCAGAGGACAACGTCTCGGATGGTACCGATGCCGGGCTGCGCATGAAAAGCACCAACTTCATGGGCGGTGGTGCGCGTTACGTCACCTTCCGTGATTCGGCCATCCGCAACACAGCGAAACAGGCCTTCATCTTCACCCTGGATTACAACGACCCGAATGCCAAGCTCGATTACAAACGTTCGACGGTGGCGGGGCAGTTTCGGGATATCACGGTCAGTGACGTAAGCGTGGAAAACGCCCGCACCGCCGCCATCGAGGTGAAAGGCGATAGCGGTCATGGCGCCTGGCACCAGGGGTTGGTGTTCGAGCGGGTGCGCTTCAGTGGGCCGGCCCCGGTGAAGATCGATGGCCTGAAGGATTCGCGCTTCGACGGGCTGCGCTTCACCGAGACCGGTGGCGCCAACCCTTGGCAGGTACAGGGCAGCCAAGGGCTTGCCTACACGGACGTAGAGCCCGCACCGTAGCCTCAGGCCTCGCTGTAGAATGCCTGTAGCCGTTGCGCCTCCCGCAGGCGCATACGGCTGTTGCTCAGGTGCAGGTACATGGCGGCGCGCGCCGCGTCGACCTGGCGGCTGGCAATGGCGTCGTAGATCTGCTGATGTTCGGCGTTGATGCCGGCCAGGTAGGTGCTGCGGTTGCTCTGCCCGGTGTAGGCAGAGTTCATGCGCGTGCGGGGGATCATCTTGGTGCCCAGATGCTTCATGATGTCGATCAGGTACTGGTTGCCTGCGGCCTTGGCGATTTTAAGGTGGAACTGGAAATCGGCGTTGGTCGTGCTGCCGGACTTTTCCGGGCCTTGCATCAGCGCCTCCAATGCTTGCTGCAATTCTTCGAGCGCTTGCGGCGTGGCCCGTTCGGCGGCCATGCCGGCGGCTTGCACTTCAAGGCTGAGGCGGTATTCCAGCAGGTCGAGCACATCGGACAGCAGGCTGATGGTTGCCGGCCCCACGTTGAAGCTCTCCGGTGCCGGCATGTCCAGCACGAAGGTGCCCACACCGTGGCGGGTCTCGACCAGGCCCGCTGCCTGCATGCGCGACAACGCTTCGCGTACTACCGAGCGGCTGACACCTTCGGTTTCGATCAGCGTCGCTTCGGTTGGCAGTTTGTCACCACGCTTGAGTGTGCCCTCGCGCATGCGTTGGGCAAAGCGTTCGACCAGCGCTTCAGCCAGGCGGCGGGGCGGTTGGGTGGGGCGGGTGGTAGGGTCCGGCATTGCTGTGCTCTTGTGTGGGCAGCGGCCAGTATAGTGCGTTTTGGCCCCGGGCAGCGGGTATACTCCGGGCTCTTCCGTATTGCAAAGGTTCGCCCAATGGCTGCTGCCCCCCCGGAAAAACGCCTGAATCTCGCACAGCAACTGGTGCATGACCTGTCGCAGCAGATTCTCTCGGGTGAATTGCCGGCGGGCAGCAAATTGCCCACCGAAGAAGCCGTGACCAAAGCGCGGGGCGTAAGCCGTACCGTGGTGCGCGAGGCCATGTCACGGTTGCAGGCCGAAGGCCTGGTAGAAACCCGCCGTGGTATCGGCACCTTCGTGGTAGACGCCATCCCGGCAGGTGACTTCCAGAGTGCGAGTCCCGGAATGGGCGGTGCATACAACGCGGTGGCGATCATCGAGTTGCGGCTTTGCCTTGAGGTCGAGGCGGCCGCCATTGCTGCCCAGCGTGCAACCCCGGAGCAACTGGCTGCCATGCGTGCGGCGCTCGATGGGGCCGTCGATACGCAGTCTGTGCCCTGCATGCGTACCGACTTCGAGTTTCACTTGCAGATAGCCCAATGCACGGGCAACAGCTTTTTCATCGACACCATGACCCACCTTGGGCATACCTTGCTGGCGGCGGCCCCGCCAGCAGTATCAGGGGGTGATGCCGAGCAGCGGGCACTGGAAGCGCGGGAGCGCGAGCAAGTGCATGCCGCGATCACCCGCAAGGATGCCGGTGCTGCCCGTGCTGCCATGCGGCTGCACCTGATGAACTGCCTGACACGCGCTCACCAGAGGGATAAGGATTTTTACAAGTGATCAAAGTTACAACAGGTTCATTCTATGCAGTGGTTGCGTAAACTGTTACGCCTATGCTGGCGTGCATATGCGAGTCTACCCATCTCGTTTAGTGCCGCTCACAGCGCATCCCGCGCCTTGCCCCGGTACACCCTCAGCACATCCGCCATCACCGCCAGCGCGATCTCCGCTGGCGACTTGCTGCCCAGGTCCAGCCCGATAGGCATGTGCAGTCGCTCTATCTGCTTGGCGGTCAACCCGCCTATCCGCTGTAACCGCTCGGCACGCCGGGCCGAGGTGGCCGCCGAGCCCATCGCCCCGATGTAGAACGCCGGGGTATGCACCGCCTCCATCAACGCCAGGTCATCGATTTTCGGGTCGTGGGTCAGCGCCACCACGGCAGTCGCTGCATGGCAACCACCCGCCGCGATAAACAGTGAGGGCAGCACCCGATGCATCTGTGCGCCCTCTATCTCGACATGCGCCATCTCCTCACGCGGGTCGCAGGCGATGACTTCGCAGCCCAGCGTGCGGGCAATGTCAGCGCAGGCTTCGGCGACGGGCGACAGCCCGGCCAGCACCAGCCGTAGTACGGGGCCGACGCCAATATGCACGGCGCTTTCGTCCATGCGCACGGCCACGCTGTTGTCGCCATGCAAGCTGAAATCACCTGCCGGCAAACTGACCTTGCGCGTCACCCGCTGCTGGCCCAACAGCGCCCCTTGCAGCGATTGCAGGTGTTCCAGCCATGCGCCGTCCGCCTGTCGCCGCTCCACCAGCACCACCAATACGCCACCGCAAGGCAGGCGCAAGCGCCGGCTCTGCTCCTGGCCATCGCCATAGCGCACCACCTGTGCCTGCTGGGTAAATGCACCTTGCGCCAGGTTGCCGAGAAATTCCTCTTCGACACAGCCGCCAGACAATGAACCGACCCAATCCTGCGCGCTGCGGCAAGCCAGCATCGCCCCAGGCGAGCGAGGGGCCGAGCCATAAGTGGACAACACCGTGCACAGCCACACCGTGTCCCCGGCCCTGGCCCATTGCAGGGCTTTGTCGATCACCTGCAGGTCGAGATGCTGCATGCTCCGCTACCTCGCTCATATCGTCTCAGCCCAGCCGAAAAAGCCGCGCAATGGCCCAACGTCTGTGGCAGTGTTGGGTATCTGGCCAGCCCCACAGGGACCGACATGCAAACTCGCAAAACCGGTGTACGCGCCCAACAGGCCGACCGCACCCGGGACAACATCCTCAAGGCCGCGGTGAAGGTCTTCAGCAAGGAAGGCTTCACCGGTGGGCGTATCGAGCAGATCTCCACGCTGGCCAAGTCCAACGACCGGATGATCTATTACTACTTCGGCAACAAGGAGAAGCTGTTCATCAGTGTACTGGAGCACATCTACGCCAGCTTCAACCAGGCCGAAGCCAAGCTGCGCATCGACCTCGACGACCCGGAAAAAGCCCTGCGTGAGCTGGTGGCGTTCATCTGGGACTACTACGTGCGCCACCCCGAATTCGTCACCATTCTTGCCACCGAGAACCTTCACCAGGGCCAGCACGCGCGCAAGTCGCAAAACCTCAAGGCTTTGTCTGGCGAGGCGGTCGGCGTGCTGCGGCCGATCATCGAGGCGGGCCAGGCCAAGGGCCTGTTCCGCAACGACATCGACATCACCCACGCCTACCTGATGATTGCCTCGCTCTGCTATTTCTATAATTCCAACCGCCATACCCTCAGCTCGTTCCTGGCCGTGGACCTGGCCGACCAGCAGGCCAAGGCCGATTGGCTGGCCTTCATCAGCGACCTGGCCCTGCGCGGGTTGCGCCGCTGACCCTCAGTGGCTGCCAGGGTTGGCGCGTATGTGCGCGGCCTTGGCTGCCAGCCCTTGCCAGGCCGGTTTGTCGGCGGCGAAGCGCTGGCGCAGGTAGGCCGCCAGGTCGGCGACCTGGCGGTCCGACAGGCTGTCCTTGAAGCCGGGCATGTAGCCAAGGTCTCGGGTTGCCGGGGTGGGTATGCCGTGCAGTACCACGCGCAGCAGGTTGTCCGGCAGGTCGCTGTGGACGTTGCTGTTCACCGCCATCGACGGGCTGACACCCAACAGCTTCGGCCCCAGGCCATCGCTGTGGCAGGCCAGGCACGCGCCCTTGAATACCCGCTCACCGTTGCTCAGCGACACCTGGATATCCGTTTGCGGCGCAGCGTTGGCTGCAAGCGTCGCAGGCTCGCCGTCGAGCGAGCTGAGGTAATGGGCGATGGCGCGTACATCGCTTTTGGGCAATGTGGCCAGCTCGCTGACCACTGGCCCCATCGGGCCTGCCGCCACACCGTGCTTTTCGGAAAAACCGGTGCTCAGGTAGGTGAACAGTTCGTCTTCGCTCCAAGGCGTTGCCGACTTGCCCAGGGCATTCAGTGCCGGGGCTTCCCAGCCGTCGACCCTGCCGCCGGCAAGGTAGCTGCCGCCGCCTTTCTCCGCCCCCATCAAATTGCGTGGCGAGTGGCAGGCCGTGCAATGGCCCAGTCCGTCGACCAGGTAAGCGCCACGGTTCCACTGCGCACTGCGTTGCGGGTCGGGCTGGTACTCGCCGCGTTGCAAAAACAGCGCATTCCAGCCGGCCATCAGGGGCCGCTGGTTGAACGGGAAGCGCATTTCGTTGGCGGGCGCCGACTGGCGTACCGGGGTTTGCGACATCAGGTAGGCGTACAGCGCCTGCATGTCGGCATCGTTGATGTTGCGAAACGAGGTGTAGGGGAAGGCCGGGTAGAGGTGCCGGCCATCGCGGCTGATGCCTTCGCGCATGGCCCGCTCGAAGGCGGCGAATGACCAGCGACCAATACCGGTTTCCGGGTCGGGGGTGATGTTGGTGCTGTACAGCGTCCCGAACGGCGTTTCCATCGCCAGCCCCCCCGCATTGACCTTGCCGCCGCTGACCGTGTGACACACGGCGCAGTCACCGGCTGCCGCCACCTGGCGCCCGCGTTCGAGCATCGCCGCGCTCCAGCTGCCGGCACCAGGCGGGGTTACCGGGGCGATTTCAGCGCGCCAGGGCAGGGCGGTGGCGAGCATGCCCAGGGCTGCGCCGAATACCCCGGCCAGCGAGCCGAACCACCACTTCGAGCGCTTCTTTGTGGGGTGTTCCTGTGTGGGGGCATCAGGCTCCTGGCCCTCGCCACCGAGCGCTGCGCGCACCCGTTCCGCCGTAATCGGCAGTTCCCGAAAGCGGATGCCGGTGGCGTCGAAAATAGCGTTGGCGATGGCGGCCGCGCTGGGTACCGAGGCCGACTCGCCACTGCCCATCGGCGGTTCGTACTGGCGCGGCAGCATCATCACGTCAATGGCTGGCAACTCGGGGAAGGTCAGGATCGGGTAGCCGCCCCATTCCTTGCTGGCCACCGTCGACTCCTCAAAGCTGACTTGTTCCTTGAGCACGCGGCTGGTGGACTGGATGACGTTGCCGTGTATCTGGTGTCGCACGCCCTCCGGGTTGACCATCATCCCGGCATCGTGGCCAATCACCACACGGGTGACGGCGACCTCGCCGGTGCGCCGGTCTACCGCGACATCAGCCACCCACGCCGCCCAGGCCGCGCCGAAGCCGGGAAACTTGCTGTGGATGTAGCGTGCATAGGCAAAGCCCCTGCCACGCAGTACGTCACCTTCGGCTTGCGTTTGCATGGGCTGGGTATGCGGCTGCCATGCGGCGCGTTCGGCGGTGGCCTTGACCAGGTCGATGGCGCGCGGGTCGGACAGGTGCTTGAGGCGGTATTCGACCGGGTCTACACCCGCCGCGAAGGCCAGCTCATCGATGTACGACTCGTGGGCGAAGCTGTTGGGCATGGCCGATACACCGCGCATCCACGAGGCGCGCACCAGCGGCGTCATGTCGTTGATGGTGACGCGCATGTGCTCGTAGTCATACGGCGGGATCGAGGTACGGTCGCCCATCTCGAACAGTGCCGGCACCGGTTCCACGGCGCCGGTCAGTAGCAGCGCCAGGGTTGGGGCGCCGTTGGACGGGTAGCTGGTCTGGAAGTCGTAGGCGGCCACGCTGCCATCGGCGTTCAGGCCGCCGTCGATCTCCATCAGCTGCGCGGTACCTTTGGGCTCCCACACATGTTCCTGCTCGCGCGTCAGCTGCACCCGCACCGGGCGCTGCACGGCACGCGACAGCAGCACCGCATCGGCACACACATCGTCGGCGCAGTTGCGGCCATAGCAGCCAGCAGCCTCCATGCGGATGATTTCGATGCGGTCTTCGGCGCATTCCAGCAGCCAGGCCAGGTCGGCGCGCAGCAGGTGCGGGTTTTGCGTGCCGGACCACACGCGGATCTGGTTATCGGTGAAGTCGGCCAGCGCGCACGACGGGCCAATAGAAGCATGCAACTGGTACGGCCACAGGTAGCTGCGGCTCAGGCGTTGGCTGGCATTGGCGATGCCGCCGTCGACATCACCCTTGTCCAGCACGGTGCGCTGCACCCGCGGGTTGTCGCGGATGGCCTGGGCAACATCGCTGAGGTCAGGCAGCTTGGCGGTAAAGGGCTTCCAGCTGACCTTCAGGTCATGGGCGGCGCGAATGGCCTGCTCCTCGCGCTCGGCCACCACACCGACAAAGTCACGGATGACCACCACCGCGACCACACCGGGCACGTGGGCGATGGAGGCTTCATCGACCGCCAGCAGGCTGTTGCCGACGAAGTCGCCGCTGTCGTGGCCGGCGTAGGGTGGGCGGATGACCCGGCCGTGCAGCATGTCGGGCAGGCGCATGTCATGCACGTAGGTCAGCTCGCCAGTGGCCTTGCCGGGGATGTCCACCCGTGCGGCACTGCGCCCGACCAGGCGGTAGTCCTCAATGGCCTTGAGCGGCGCATCGTCGGCGATGTACAGCTGGTGGTTTTCACCTTGCACCAGTTCGGCAAAGCTCAGCGTGCTGCCGTTGCTGGCGATTACCGCGCCTTCTTCAATGCGCAGGGCTTCGGGGGCGCAAGCAAGCCGTTGCGCGGCCTGTTGCAGCAAGAAGCGCCGCGCCGTGGCCGCGGCCTTGCGCAAAGGCACGGCGGAAATCTGCAAGGTGGCGCTGGCAATGGTTGCGCCCTGGTTCGGCGCCCGTTCGGTGTCACCCAAAACCATGTGAACCTGGTCCATGCGCAGGTCCAGCTCTTCAGCAACGATCTGTGCCAGTGAGGTGCGAATGCCGGTGCCCAGGTCGACGTGGCCGTTGAAGGCGTAGACCAGGCCGTCGTCGCTGACGGCGATGAACAATGCCAGTTCGCGTTCCTTGACCACGGGCGTCACGCCCTTGGCCACGGGGCCGGAAGGCGGGGTGATCTGGTCGACGATCAGCAACACGCCGGTCTTGGCCTGCAACTGGTCGCGGCTGGGCACCTGTTGAGAGTGGTTCATGCTTTGCTCCGGGTCTGGGCAGCGCGGCGCACGGCGCGCAGGATTTCGACGTGGGTGCCGCAGCGGCACAGATTGCCGCGCAGTTCATTGCGGATCTGTTCGTCGCTGGGGTTTGGGATGCGGTCGAGCAAGGCCTTGGCGGTCATGATCATGCCGTTCATGCAGTAACCGCACTGGGCGGCCTGTTCGTCGATGAACGCCTGTTGCACTGCGTGCGGCGCGGCCTTGCTGCCCAGCCCTTCGAGGGTGGTGATGTCACGGCCCTCGGCGCCGGCCAAGGGGATGACACACGAGCGTGCAGCCACGCCGTCGATGATCACCGTGCACGCCCCGCATTCGCCCAGGCCGCAGCCGTACTTGGGGCCGTTCAGGCACAGGTCGTTGCGCAGGACCAGCAGCAGCGGTGTGTCGGGCGCGGCGCTGGTTTCGACGGCTTGGCCGTTGACCCGCAGGGAGAGGGTTGTTTGCATTATTGGCTCATCTCTGGAGGTTGCTTGCGCTACCGAAGGACTCAAACGGGGAGAGAAGTTCGGTAAGTACTCACTACATGAAATGAGTGAGCAAGAAGCAGGCCAGGGATGATTTTTTGGGGGGCAGTTGTGACTGGGGCTGCGTAGCAGCCCCAAAGCTTGAGGTCAGCCGGCGTTCTCGCCGCTGTCGATCATCTTGCGCAGCAGGTACAGGATGGCCACACGCTCACCGGCATTCAGGCTGCCCATGCTCAACTCGCTGATCTGCCGGGCGCAGGGGATCATTTCGTCCAGCAAGGCAGCGCCATTGTCGGTGAGCTCGACGATAACCTTGCGCCGGTCGCTGGGATCTGGCGACAACTGCACCAGTTCGCGTGCCTTCAAACGGTCGACGATGCCGCGGATGGTTGCCTGGTCCACCGCAGTCGCCTTGATCAGCTCGGCCTGGGAACTGGGGCCGTGGTCGCGCAGGGCGCACAGGGTGACGAACTGGATCGAGGTCAGCTGCGGGTCGCAAGCCTGCTGCTGGAAGATCGCCGTGTGCCGCTGGTAGGCCTTGCGCAGCAAGTGGCCGACCTGTTCGGTAACGTCATAGGGTGTGTTGTCGAGCGGGGCGCTGCTGGGGGTGGTTTTTATCGACATAGAATGGCTTGGGCTGGGTGGAAAGAGGCTGGCCGGCCGCCAAGAGCGGAGCGCCCGGCCAGTATAACCCCTATCGCGCCCGCGACTCCTCTGGTGCGACCACGTCGCCGGCCAGGACCACGGCTTGGTCATCCAGGTAGATGTCGCAATTGCGCAGCGGAATGTCCAGGTGGCACGGGGTCTTGCGCTTGCCGCCGACCTCGGTGTTGGGGCCGGTGGAGAACAGGAAGTTGCCGTAGAAGGCCCGGGCGTCCATGCACATGCCATCGTTGCGGTCGTGTAGGCCCATGGCCGTCCACTGCGCGCGTGGCTGCAGGCCCCAGCCGATGTGCGAAATGCCATACACCTCGGGGTCGTTGAAGTACTTCATGTAATCGCGCAGGTACTCGGCCTCGAAGCCGCCATGAATGCCGGTGATGAAGCCTTTCTCGATCTCCAGGGTGATGCGCTCGCGGCAGTAGTTCTTGAACGGCAGGATGATGTCGCCCACGTCCAGCACCAGTGTGCCCTCGGCGCTGTCCTCGTTCGGCCAGGTGAACAGAAAGCCGCTCGGCCAGTGGTCCCAGCGCCCCGGCTCGTCGGCATAGCCGTATTCGGTCACGGCCGGGTACTGGCCAAGCGGGGCGTGGAAGTCGCTGCCGGCCTTGGACCGCACATGCAGGCTGCGCGCCTGCTTCAGCAGGGTTTCGGCAGCCAGCACGCGGCGTTTATCGTCCTCGGTGGGCAGCATGCGCGCCAGCACTTCCGGCGGCTCCACAGCCAGCAGAATACGCGTGCCGGTCTTGAGGATCTGCTCCTGCTCGGGGGAGTGCAGCAACATCATGGTGTCGACGATCAGGTCTGCCGCCTCCAGTGCCCGTTGCGCCGCCAGGTTGCCGGTAAGTGCGGTGTCGCCGCAGTAGGCGGTCATGTCGTTGCCCATCGCCGTGGGGTGGTTGAACGCGGGCAGCTCCACCGCATACACCTTGGCCTTCAGGCGCTGCGCAGCTTCCATCGCCGCGTTGACCGTGCGCGGGTCGGAGTAGTGGCTCTTGAGCACGGCGACGCTCTGCGTCTCGTCCACGCGGGAAAGCTTCAGTACGTGCTCGAACATCTGGGTCAGTTGCGCATTGCTCACCGGCATCGGGGTTCTCCTGGGCGGCGTTGATGGGGGAGAGGTGCTGCACCAAGGCAGTGCCCGGCGCTTCATCTCGGTGCAAATTAATAGTGTGTACACCCTACTTTTGCAGATGAAAGCGCATCCCGTCGGTAAGCGCAAGTTATCTGTAAAACGTTACCTATCCACACATACGCCTAGTTATTACGGTAACAGAGCTTTGGCTGCACGTTTCGATCAGCTGTTTGAAAAATATTTGCCTGCCCCTCTTTTCAAAATTCAATTGCAGCGTATACGCTCTAAATCGTCAGGCGGTCGAACCGCTGGCCACACATCAGAACAAGAGGAGAGATACCCATGCGGGGTAGGCAGAAAATCGCAATCGTCGGTGCGGGTCTGGGTGGGGCAGCCGCCGCCACGTTGCTGCAACAGGCCGGGTTCGATGTCGAGGTGTTCGAGCAGGCGCCGGAATTCACCCGCCTTGGCGCGGGCATTCATATCGGCCCTAACGTGATGAAAATCTTCCGCCGCATGGGGCTGGAGCAGAAGCTGGAGCTGATGGGCTCGCACCCGGACTTCTGGTTCAGCCGCGACGGCAATACCGGTGATTACCTGTCGCGCATTCCGCTGGGCGAATACGCCCGTCGCGAGTACGGCGCCGCCTACATCACCATTCACCGTGGCGACCTGCACGCGCTGCAGATCGACGCGATCAAACCGGGCACCGTGCACTTCGGCAAGCGCCTGCAAAAGATTGTCGACGAAGGCGACCAGGTGCGCCTGGACTTCGCCGACGGCACGCACACCGTGGCTGATATCGTCATCGGTGCCGATGGCATCCACTCGAAAATCCGCGAAGAGCTGCTAGGCGCCGAAGCGCCGAACTACAGCGGCTGGGTCGCGCACCGGGCACTGATCCGCGGGGTGAACCTGGCGCAGCATGCCGATGTGTTCGAGCCCTGCGTGAAGTGGTGGTCCGAAGACCGCCACATGATGGTCTACTACACCACCGGCAAGCGTGACGAGTACTACTTCGTCACCGGTGTGCCGCATGAAGCCTGGGACTTCCAGGGCGCCTACGTGGACAGCAGCCAGGAGGAAATGCGCGCCGCCTTCGAGGGCTACCATCCCACTGTGCAAAAGCTGATCGACGCGACCGAATCGATCACCAAGTGGCCACTGCGCAACCGCAACCCGTTGCCGCTGTGGAGCCGTGGCCGGCTGGTCATGCTGGGTGACGCCTGCCACCCGATGAAGCCGCACATGGCCCAGGGCGCCTGCATGGCTATCGAGGATGCGGCCATGCTGACCCGCTGCCTGCAAGAGACCGGGCTGTCCGACCACCGCACCGCGTTCGCCCTGTACGAGGCCAACCGCAAGGAGCGGGCATCGCAGGTGCAGTCGGTATCCAACGCCAACACCTGGCTCTACACCCAGGAAGACCCGGCCTGGGTCTATGGCTACGACCTCTACGGGCAGCCGCTTAAAAGCGGGGAGGCGGCATGAGTACCTTCGTCGCCGGCGGTAACGTCAGCGCCAATGGCATCCGCCAGCATTTTCTGCGCTACGGCGGCAAGGGCCAGGCGCTGATCCTGGTGCCGGGCATCACCAGCCCGGCGGTTACCTGGGGCTTCGTGGCCGAGCGCCTTGGCCAGTACTTCGATACCTATGTGCTGGATGTGCGTGGGCGTGGGTTGTCGGAGAGCGGGCCTGGGCTGGATTACGGCACCGACGCCTGTGCCGCAGACATCCCCGCGTTTGCTGCTGCGCTGGGCCTGGGCAGCTATCACCTGGTCGGGCATTCGATGGGGGCGCGCTTTGCCATTCGTGCTGCTGCCCAAGGGGCGCCGGGGTTGCAGCGGCTGGTGCTGGTCGACCCGCCGGTTTCCGGGCCGGGGCGCCGCGCCTACCCGAGCAAGTTGCCGTGGTATGTCGACTCGATCCGCCTGGCCACGGTTGGCATGAGCGGCGACGACATGCGCGCCTTCTGTGCCACCTGGAGCGACGAGCAACTGGCCCTGCGCGCCGAATGGCTGCACACCTGTTACGAGCCGGCAATCGTGCGCGCCTTCGATGACTTCCACGAGGTGGATATCCACCAGGACCTGCCTGCCGTGCGCCAGCCGACGCTGCTGATGGTGGCGGGGCGCGGCGGGGTGATCGAGCCCCGCGACATAGCCGAAATCCGCGAGCTGAAGCCGGATATCCAGGTGGTACGGGTAGACAACGCCGGCCACATGATCCCTTGGGATGACCTTGAAGGCTTCTTCGCCGCCTTTGGCGACTTCCTCGACCAACCCCTTGTCTGACGGAGCACGAGACATGACCCAGCTATACCGCATCGGCCAGATCGTGCCGAGTTCCAACACCACCATGGAAACCGAGATCCCGGCGATGCTCAATGCACGCCAGGCCATCCGCCCCGAGCGCTTCACCTTCCATTCCAGCCGCATGCGCATGAAGCAGGTGAAGAAGGAAGAGCTGGCCGCGATGGACGCCGAGTCCGACCGCTGCGCCGTGGAGCTGTCCGACGCCAAGGTCGATGTGCTGGGCTACGCCTGCCTGGTGGCGATCATGGCCATGGGCCTGGGTTACCACCGCCAATCGGAAAAACGCCTGCAGCAGGCCACCGCCGACAATGATGCGTTGGCGCCGGTCATCACCAGTGCCGGTGCGCTGGTAGAAGCGTTGCATGTGATGAAGGCCAAGCGCATTGCCATCGTCGCCCCGTACATGAAACCGCTGACCGAACTGGTGGTGAACTACATCCGCGAGGAAGGCTTTGACGTGCAGGACTGGCGCGCGCTGGAAATCCCCGACAACCTCGCCGTGGCTCGCCACGACCCGGCCAACCTGCCAGGCATCGTCGCCGGCATGAACCTGGAAGGCGTGGATGTGGTGGTGCTTTCGGCCTGCGTGCAGATGCAGTCGCTGCCAGCTGTGGCCAAGGTCGAGGCGCAAACCGGCAAGCCAGTGGTTACCGCAGCCATCGCCACCACCTACGCCATGCTCAAGGCGCTGGACCTGGAGCCGATCGTGCCGGGTGCTGGTGCCTTGCTGTCGGGCGCTTACTGAAACCGGGAGGCGGACATGAGCGACACACAAAGCGCCCGTGACAACTATCAGGGGGTCTGGGGCCAGCGCATTGGCTTCGGCCGCAAGCCAGCCCTGTTGATGATCGACTTCATGCAGGGTTACACCACGCCTGGCGCTCCGCTGTATGCCCCGGGTGTTGTCGCGGCGGTCGAGCAGGCTGCCGGCCTGCTGGCGCTGGCCCGCGACTGCGGTACCCTGGTGGTGCACACCAACATTCGCTACCAGCCGCCGCATTTTGCCGACGGCGGTGTGTGGGTGCGCAAGGCGCCAGTGATGAAGGACATGGTCGAAGGCAACCCGCTGGCTGCCTTCTGCGAGGCGGTCGCACCGCAGGCGGGGGAGGTGGTGTTGAGCAAGCAGTACGCCAGTGCCTTCTTCGGCACTAGCCTGGCCCCGCTGCTGCATGCACAAGGGATCGATACCGTGGTGCTGGCCGGCTGTTCCACCAGCGGCTGCATCCGCGCCAGTGCAGTGGATGCCATGCAGCACGGCTTTCGAACCATCGTGGTGCGCGAGTGCGTAGGTGACCGCCACAACGACCCGCATGAAGCCAACCTGTTCGACATCGACAGCAAGTATGGGGACGTCGTCACCCGGCAGGACGCCATGCAACACCTGCGGCACCTGGCCGGCTGAACGCCGGGCAGCCCTTACCCAATAACAATCAAGGAACGGTGCCGGAAGCCCGTCCATGACCGCCTGCTGTCCGGGCGGTCGCCCCGCAGGAGCACTCGGGGTCTTCAGGCGTTGCCGGGGCGCGCCGCGTATAGTGCGCGGGGTGCCCGGCGCGTCGAAAACTGCTGGCCTTAAAACAACCACAAAGTCGCCCGCCAGGAGACAGGAAATGCCAATTGCGAATGCAACCACGGTCCACAGTGACATCGACCATGGCACCAAAGCGCTGTACAGCAAGATCACCTGGAGGCTAATACCCTTCCTGTGCTTCTGCTACCTCGCCGCGTACCTCGACCGCATCAACGTCGGTTTCGCCAAGCTGCAAATGCTCGAAGACCTGCAGTTCAGTACTGCAGCCTACGGCCTGGGTGCCGGTCTGTTCTTTGTCGGCTACATCATTTTCGAAGTGCCGAGCAACCTGATCCTGCAGCGCGTTGGCGCCAAGCTGTGGATCGCCCGCATCATGATCACCTGGGGCTTGCTGTCGGCCTGCACCATGTTCGTCAGCACCACCACCCAGTTCTACATCCTGCGGTTTCTGCTCGGGGCTGCCGAGGCTGGCTTCCTGCCGGGCGTGTTGTACTACCTGACCATGTGGTACCCCACCTACCGGCGAGGGCGCATCATTGCCCTGTTCATGATCGGCTTGCCGTTGTCCAGCGTGATTGGCGGGCCGATTTCTGGCTGGATCATGGGGCATTTCGACCAGGTGCATGGACTGCATGGCTGGCAGTGGCTGTTCCTGCTGGAGGCGATCCCCAGCGTGCTGCTTGGCATCCTCACGTTCTGGGCACTGCCCAACCACTTCCAGCAGGCCAAGTGGCTGTCGGATGACGACAAGGCCCAGCTGGCGGCAGACCTGGCCGCTGACGATGCCGAGGGCAAAGACAGCAAGCACAGCTTCCGCGACGGCTTCTTCAACCTGAAGGTGTGGATGCTGGGAGGTATCGATTTCTCGATCCTGCTCAGCGCCTATGCCATGGGCTTCTGGATGCCAACCTTCATCCGTGATGCGGGCGTCAGTGATACCTTCCACATTGGCCTGCTCACGGCCATCCCGAGCCTGGCCGCGCTGGCTGGCATGCTGATGATCGGGGCCAGCTCCGATCGCCACCGCGAGCGCCGCTGGCACATCATCGTGCCGTTCATCATCGGTGCGATTGCCATGGCCAGCAGTACCTTGTTCAGCCAGAACCTGGTGATGACCGTGGTGCTGTTCGCCATCGCTTCGGCGGCCATCATTGGCGCAGTGCCGGTGTTCTTCAGCCTACCGGCCACCTTCCTCAAGGGCACGGCTGCGGCTACCGGCTTCGCCCTGGCTTGCTCGGTGGCCAATATCGCCGGCCTGGTCAGCAACTCGCTGATGGGCCTGGTCACTGACCTGACCGGTACTTCTCACGCAGCACTGTGGGTGTTTGCCGGCTGCCTGATTCTCAGCTGCTTCCTGGTTATTGCCTTGCCGGCGAAGCTGGTCAACCGCTAGCGGCCCAGCGCTTCACGCAATGGCAGTGCAGGCGGGCCGGGTGCCCGCCTGCCAACCCTCTCTCAAAGCAACCCGCACCTCGGTGGCCGTTCAAGGCCACCGCGCCGGGTGGCTGTTGCCCGAATCCAGGAGTAGCCCCATGCAAGGTTCCACTGCACCGCGTTTTTCTTCGTCTGCGCGCCTGGCCGGCGGTTGTATTGCCGTCGCGCTGTGTGCCGAGGCTTCGGCTGAAGAGGCCGGTTTCATCGAAGGCGCCCGTGCCACGCTGCAGGCGCGCAATTACTTTTTCAGCCGTGACTACGCTGACATCAAGGGGGCGAGCACCCAATCGCGTACCCAGGAGTGGGCGCAGGGTTTCATCCTCAATGCCAGCTCCGGCTATACCCAGGGCACGCTGGGCGTCGGTGTCGATGTTACCGGCCTGCTTGGCTTCAAGCTCGACAGCAGCCCGGCGCATGCCAAGTCCGGCTTGTTGCCCAGCCTGGACAGCGGTAAGTCGGCGGACGAGTACAGCCGCCTGGGTGCGGCGATCAAGTTCAAGGTGTCGCAGACCGAGTTGAAGGTGGGCGAGTTGATGCCCAACCTGCCTGTGCTGCTGTTCAGCGACCTGCGCCTGCTGCCGCCAACCTACCAAGGGGCGATGCTGGAGTCCCGCGAGTTTGCCGGGCTGACCCTGAATGCCGGGCAGTTCCGCTCCACCAGCTTGCGTGACTCGTCCAACAGCCAGAAGATGTACGCGCTGGTCAACGATCCGATCAATCCGGCGCGGCTGGCACGCTTTACCAGCGACCGTTTCAACTACGTGGGTGCCGACTATGCCTTCAACGACAACCGCACCAGTGTTGGCGTATGGCAGGCGCAGCTGGAAGACATCTACCAGCAGCGCTTCTACAGCTTCAAGCATGCCGAGCCGTTGGGTGACTGGACGCTGGGGGTGAATGCCGGCTACTTCGATGCCCGCGAGGACGGGCGCAAGATTGCCGGCGATTACGACAATCACGCACTGTTCAGCCTGTTCTCAGCCAAGACCGGCGGGCATACCTTCTATGTGGGGTACCAGCAGATTGGCGGTGATGACGGCTTTATCCAGGTGGGCGCCAACACCAACCCGATGGGCAACACGCTGCCGACCTACGAGTTTTCGGCGCCGGGGGAGCGGTCGTGGCAGGTGCGGCACGACTATAACTTTGTCTCCTTGGGCATTCCGGGCCTGACGTCAACCTTGCGCTATGTGAAGGGGCGGGATGTGGACACCGGGCTGGGCTTTGAAGGGCGAGATCGCGAGCGTGATCTGGACCTGGCCTATGTGGTGCAAAGCGGGCCGTTGGCAGGATTGGGGATACGGGTGCGCAATGTGATGGCGCGTTCCAATTACCGCACGGACATTGATGAGAACCGGCTGATCCTGAGTTACACGGTCAAGCTGTTCTGAGGGTGCAGATGCTCTAAAAACCTGCCCGCTCCCACAGGTTTGCGCTGGTTTCAGCTTCAGCGTAATCCTGTGGGGCCAGGAAAGGGTACAGCTCACTGCAAGGTCACGGGCTTGAAGCTATCCGGTAACTGCTGGATAGCCGCCTCTATCTTGGCGATCAGTTCAGCCAACTCGTCCGCCTCGTTGTGCTTACCCTCCTTTTTCAGGCGATCGCGCTCAAGGCGCAGGTTCAGCAAATTTTTCTGCAGCTTCAGGGCCGAGGCATTGTACGGGTCCATGCTTTTCTCACACTGTGGGCTTCCGTGCCGTTGTAGGAAAATCGGACCGTAGCAGCTCGATTTTGCTGCAGAAACTGATGTTTCATACAGGGAAATCCCACCGAGGCGAATACTCCTACGTTGCGCGGTAAAAGATCCTACAAGCTGCATTTCAAATCGTTTCATTCAGTCTTGGCCGCACCCCGCGTGATAGCTGGCCACCACGGGGTTTCCTCCCTACAGACTCTCGACAATTTCCTGTAAATGGTTTGCCGTGCCCTTCGAAACTTCGTGTAGCAATTGCTTGCGCGTTAGAAGTGGTCCGCATCCACGACCGCCTGTGCAAACGCTTTTGGCGCTTCCTGCGGCAGGTTGTGGCCAATGCCACCGCTGATCAGCCGGTACTCGTATTTGCCGGTAAAGCGCTTTGCATACGCTTCTGCAGGCGGGTGTGGGGCGCCGTTGGCATCGCCCTCCAGAGCAATGGTCGGTACAGTGATGCCGGGGAAGCGGGCCAGCTTGGCTTCCAGCGGGTCATAGCGGGTTTCGCCTTGGGCCAGCCCCAGCCGCCAGCGGTAGTTGTGCACGGTAATCGCCACTTGATCGGGGTTATCCAGGGCCTGGGCGCTGCGCTCGAACGTGGCGTCATCGAAAGCCCACTTGGGCGAGGCGGTTTGCCAGATCAGTTTGGCGAAGGCATGGCGGTTCTGCTCGTAGCCCGCCTGGCCGCGTGGGGTGGCGAAGTAGTACTGGTACCACCACTGCAGTTCGGCGCTGGGTGGCAGCGGCGCCTTGGCGGCTTCCTGGCTGCTGATCAGGTAGCCGCTGACCGAGACCAAGGCCTTCACCCGCTCTGGCCACAGCGCAGAGACAATGTCGGCAGTACGCGCACCCCAGTCGAAACCGGCGAGTACTGCACGCTGGATATGCAGCGCGTCCATGAATGCGACGACATCGCTGGCCAGGGCGGTGGGTTGGGCATTGCGTGGCGTTGCCGCAGACAGGAAGCGGGTTTGGCCGTAGCCGCGCACGTAGGGCACCAACACCCGGTAACCTTTTGCCGCCAGGGCAGGTGCAACTTCCTCGAAGCTATGAATGTCGTAGGGCCAGCCGTGCAGCAGGATCACCACCGGGCCATCGGTGGGGCCTTGTTCCACGTAAGCCACATCGAGCACGCCTGCGTTGATGTGTTTCAGAGGGCCGAACCTGTCGGCCACTGCGCTTGCTGGCTGGGGCTGTACGGGGGCGGCGGTGGCGATGGCCGTCGCCATCAGCCCGAGCGGCAGCACGGTGCAGGCCAGCAGGGCGTGGTTGAAGCGGCGTGACAGGGTGTGGGTCGAGTGGCGGGCAGGCATCGGGCATCTCCTTGGCATGAGCCATTGGGGCGGGTTGATGTGTGCCAGTAAAGTTGACGGCTGTATCGCCGATATGTCCGATTGACCCGTTGGAGACGTGCTTGTGTATCAGGTCTCAATGGGTACACATAACGATACAAACGCGGTGCAGCGGTGGTTTTTCCGCTGTTGCACCGATCGAAGGTTTACCCGGCCAAGGAGAGGCCCATGCATTACGTTGTGATTGAACCCCATCGCAGTGAATACCCGCGGCCCATCCGCTTCGCCAAGGGCACGCTGCTGAACATCGGGCCACGCTACGAAGGCGAGCCAGGCTGGCAGGACTGGTACCTGTGCACCTGCAGTGGTCAGGAACCTGGCTGGGTACCGGCCCAGTTGATCGAGCGGATCAGCGTGTGCCAGGGCAGGGCACTGGACAATTACTCAGCGCATGAGCTCGATGCCGACCCCGGGCAGCGGGTGCAGATGCTGCGCCCGCTCAACGGGTGGGTCTGGTGCCGTCGCCATGGCAATGGCGAACTGGGCTGGCTGCCTGCGGAAAAGCTTCAGCAGGTTTCCATCTGATCCGCTTTTTTTCCACAAAGCTGAATCTGTAACCGTATCAGCCCAAGGCCGAGAATATGCCCATTCCCGCATCACAACTGTAGAGGTTCCAATGGGCAAGCTGGCGCTATTCCTGGGTGGTTTTCTGCTACTGACCATTCTGATTGGTCTTCTTGGCACGATTCCGCCAAGCTGAGGTTCAACGTTCACCCGCGCATGGGATAAGTCATTCTTTGCGCTGGGAAATCTGTCCACAAAAAACGTGGGTAGGTCTGTGGATAAAGTGCTGTAAGCCAAGCCCACGGCGGGCTCTGTTAAATTGAGCAGAAATTGAACAGCCGTTTCAGTGGCTGTTTCATTGGGCCATGCCGGCTCGGCGCAGGGCCGCCAGCAAGTCACGTACCCGTGCCGGCAGCTCGCCGGCAGGGTATAGCGCGTGCATCTGCGGGTCCTGCCCGCTGCTGGAGGTCAGGCGGTACTGGGGGCACACCCGCACCAGGCGCCCGGTTTTGACCTGCGCTTCGCCAACCCAGGCGGCCAGGCGGGCGATACCGGCACCGGCCAGGGTGCTGTGGTACACCGCATCGCCCGAACCCAGGCGCAGCCTGGGCCTGGGGCGCAGGCTGGTGATCTGGCCATCACGGCAGAAATGCCAGGCCTTGAGGATGCGTGGCGCGGTATGCAGGATCAGCGTATGGCCCTCCAGGTCTTCCGGGTGTTGCGGTGTGCCGGCCAGGCTCAGGTAGGCGGGGCTGGCATACAGGTGGCGCTGATAGGGCCAAAGCGGGTAGCCGATCAGCTCGCTCGATTGGGGAAAGGCGCCGCGCACCACGAAATCGAATTTGCCTTGCAGTGGGTCGAGGGCTTCGTCGCTGTACTGCACGTCGAGGGTCACTTGCGGGTGGTCGCGAGAAAACTCGGCAAGCACCTGCGGCAACACATGCTCCCCCAGCAACTGCGGCACGGCAAAGCGGATCCAGCCCTGGGCATTGCCGCTGAGCGCGGCCAGTTCGTCGGCCGCATCGCGTTGCACATCCAGCAAGCGCTCGGCGTGCGGCAACAGTCGCTCGCCGGCTTCGGTCAAGGTCACGGCGTTGGCGTTTCGGTTGAGCAGCTTGCTTCCGGCGTTGTCTTCCAGGGTTTGTACAGCCCGGGTAACGGCGCTGGGGGAACGCCCCAGTGCGCGGGCGGCGGCGACGAAGCTGCGCTTGTGTGCCACGCTGACGAACGCCTGGATTTCCCGCAGCATGTCCAATGCCATCGCCTGCTCCTTGTTGCAGTTTTCGCAATATGGCATTTCAACACAAGCGCGGTACTTTGATTAGCCTTGCAGGCGTCTTCTCTGCCTCTGGGCCTGCATCATGATGGATATCGCTGTACTTTCCGTGTTCGCTTTTGCCGCTGGGCTGATCGATGCCGCCGTGGGGGGTGGTGGGCTGATCCAGATCCCGGCCTTGTTCAATGTGCTGCCCGCCGCACAGCCAGCGGCATTGCTCGGCAGCAACAAGCTGGCATCGGTGTGCGGCACGGCCTTCGCGGCGCGGTCGTTTATCCGCAAGGTGACGCTGGACTGGGGGCTGATCGTACCCGCTGCACTCAGCGCCTTTGTCATGTCGTTCGCCGGTGCCGCCACGGTGTCGCTGGTGCCGCCCAGCGTGATGCGCCCGGCGGTGCTGGTGCTGATTGTGCTGATGGCCATCTACACCTTCTGCAAGAAAGACTTCGGCACCCTGCACAAGCCTGCGCAAATCGGCCGCAAGGAGCAGTGCCTGGCGGTGCTGATCGGCGGTGCGATCGGTTTTTACGACGGCCTGTTCGGCCCCGGCACCGGTAGCTTCCTGATCTTCCTGTTCATCCGCTTCTTTGCCCTGGACTTCCTGCACGCCTCGGCGTCGGCCAAGGTGGTGAACATCGCCACCAACCTGGCGGCACTGGTGTTCTTCGTGCCGACGGGCAACGTGTTGTATGCCATCGCCCTGCCCATGGCGGTGTGCAACATCCTGGGCGCGCTGACCGGTACCTGGCTGGCAGTGCGCAAGGGCGCCGGCTTTGTCCGCGGGCTGTTCCTGGTGCTGTTGTGCGTGCTGATCGCCAAGCTGTCGTGGGACTTGCTGGCCGGTTGACTCAGATCACCTGGCGCTGCGCCTCGGCCTGCTCGACGCGATTGCGGCCATGGGCCTTGGCCCGGTACAGCGCCTGGTCGGCGCTTGCCAGCAGCGCGTCCAGGCTGGGGGCCGGGTGGTCGGCGTCGCAGCCGGCCAGGCCGATACTGACGGTAATCTGCAGGCGCTGGTCGGCCTGCACCACATGCAGGTCCTGTACAGCGCGGCGCAGGCGTTCGGCGGTGAACTTGGCCCGTTCTGGCGCAAGGCCCGGGAGGATGACGACGAACTCCTCGCCACCCAGGCGCGCGAGCAGCTCATCGTTGTGCAACTGGTCTTGCAAGGTGCTGGCGAACTGGCGCAGCACCTGGTCACCGACCGCGTGGCCGTGGGCATCGTTGATCGACTTGAAATGGTCGATGTCCAGCATCATCAGGGTTAGCGGCAGCGCCTGGGCATGCTGCTGGCGGCTGTCCAGCAACGCGTTGGCGCGGCGGGTAAAGGCACTGCGGGTGAGCACGCCGGTAAGGTGGTCGATGGTAGCCTGGTGCGCCAGGCGGGCCATCAGGCTGCGGTTGGCCTGGCTGACGCAGGCCACCACCAGCGGGCCAAGCACCAGCATGGCGATGCCCAGGCGCGCCGACATCAGCGTGGTCACCCCTGGCTCGCTTTGCGGCACGCTAAAGTGCATGAGATTTTGCGCCACCGCCACAATCAAGGTACTGCCGGCGGTGAGTGCCAGCAGCGAAACCATGAAGGGCGAATAGGTCCAGGCACACCACAGCAAGGCGGCAATCGGGAAGGCAATGGCCCCGGGGCCGCCAAAGGCAATGCTGAACGCCAGCGAGGCCAGCAGCACCAGCAGCGGTGCCAGGCGGATGGCCTGGGCACCACCGCGCACCAAGGCCCGCACCGAGGGCGCAGTAAGCAGCACCGGCAGCACCAGCACGCTGGTCGAGAACTGTTCGCTGAACCAGGCCAGCCAAGTGGCGCGCAACGATTGTTGGAACCAGGGCGCGGCCATTGCCGCCGCCATGCTGGCCGCCACCATGGCGGCAGCGGCGCAGGCGGCAAATACGCTGAGTACGCCGTGCGGGGTACGCATGCGTCGGTGCAGGCGCGGCAAGCGCGACAGCAATTGCCAGAGGGTCACCACCACGCCCAGGTTGCACAGGTTGAACCACATGGCCGGGGCCCAGGCGCTGCCGCACAGCAGGTCGGCACCGACCATGGCCAGCCAGACGAGGCCAAAGCCGGTAAGCGTGGCCTGACGAGGGTAGCGCAGCAATACACCGGCCAATACGGCATTCACCGGCCAGAACAGCGACAGCGATTCGATCGGGCGTGCCAGGATACCGCCCAGGGTGAGGGCAAAGGTCAGGCAGAGCAGAATGACGTAAGGCAACAAGCGCGATTGGGCAGCAAAAACCATGGGCTCGACCGGCAAGCGGAAACGAAATCCAGGACAACGCCTTGAAGCACCTGGGGCAATGACCCGCAGTGTGTTTCGTCAGGGCAGTTGATGTCAATCTGCCGCGATCGGTCGAGATAATGCCAAATTGCCTCCATTCCTCGGTTGTGTCGTCACAGCCCGAAGAACCAAGGCACCATCAACACGGTCACCAGCATTACCAACAGGGTGAACGGTACGCCGATTTTGACGAAGTCGGCGAAACGGTACTGCCCCGGGCCCAGCACCAGCGTATTGACCGGCGATGACACCGGCGTCATGAACGCCGCCGATGCGGCCAACGCCACCGTCATGGCGAACGGGTAGGGCGACATCCCCAGCTGTGTAGCGGTACTGACAGCCACCGGCGCCATCAGTACCGCAGTGGCCGTATTGGAAATGAACAGGCCAATCACCGCCGTGACGGCAAACAGGCAGGCGAGAATGGCACTGGGGCCGGCCCCGCCCAGCACGCTGACCAGCCCGCTCACCGCCAGGTCGATGCCGCCGGTTTTCTGCAGCGCCTGGGCAAAGGGCAGCATGCCGACGATCAGCACCAGGCTTTGCCAATGAATGGCCCGATAAGCGCTGTTCATGTCGATGCAACGGCCGGCGCCCATCAGCAGGCAACCGATCAGCGCCGCCATGACATTGGGCACGGCACCGCTGACCATCAGCCCGACCATCACCGCCAGGCTCAACAGTGCTTGCGGCGCGCGGGTGCGGGCGGGCGCCACCTGGTCGATTTCGGCAGGCAGGCTCAGCACCAGGAAGTCCCTGGGCTTGCTTTGCAGCTGGCGTACGGCCTTCCATGGGCCGACTACCAGCAGCGTGTCGCCAAGGCGCAGCTTTTCTTCCACCAGTTGGTCTTCGATCGCTGCCTGCTCGCGGCGCAGGCCGACCACATTGAGGTCGAAGCGGGTACGGAAGGCCAGTTCGAGAATGCTCTTGCCAATCAGCTGCGACCCGGGTGGTAGCGAGACCTCGGCCATGCCCAGTTCCTGGGACTGGTCGATGAAATAGGCGGCCTTGAAGTGAAGTGGCTCCAGTTGCATGGTCTGGCACAGGCTGCGCAGGTCGTCGCGATTGGCGAACAGGTCGAGCAGCAGCACGTCGCCCTGGTGCAGCACGGTGCTGGAATCGGCAGCCATCACCCGCGTGGTGAACTTGTGCTGGCGTTCGATACCGATCACGTTGGCGCCGTGCCGGGTACGCAGCTCCAGCTCGCCGAGGGTGTGGCCGATCAGCGGCGAGTGGGGGCGGATGCGCAGGCGCCGTTCGCGGCCGTTGAGCTTGTAGTCCAGCACCAGGTCCAGCAGTGTCCGGCGGGTTTCCACGCGGCCGTCCTTGCGTACTTCGCCGTTGAGCCAGTGGCGGGTCAGCAGCATGTAGCCGATGCCCAGCACCAGCACCACCAGGCCAAACGGGGTAAAGCTGAAGAAGCTGAAACCGGCTTCGCCATTGCGCACCAGCTCGCTGTGCACCACCACGTTGGGCGGTGTGGCCACCAGGCTGAGCATGCCGCTGATCAGGCCGGCGAACGCCAGTGGCATCATCAGGCGGCTGGGCGAGAGTTTCAGGCGTGCGGCGATACTGAGCACCACCGGGATGAAGATGGCCACCACGCCGGTGGAGCTCATGATCGAGCCCAGCCCGGCCACCGCCACCATCAGCAGCACCAGCAGGCGCGCCTCGCTGTTGCCGGCCCGCTCGCTCATCCATTCGCCGATGCGGTAGGCAATGCCGGTGCGCACCAGGCCTTCGCCAATCACGAACAGGGCGGCGATCAGCACCACGTTGGGGTCGCTGAAGCCGGCCAGGGCTTGCTCGACGGTGAGGATGCCGAGCAGCGGCAGGGCGAGAATCACCAGCAGTGCGACCACGTCCATGCGCGGGCGGTTGATGACGAACAGGAGGATGACGATGGCCAGCAGGCCGAGGACCCAGAGCAGCTCTTGGTTCATGGGGAGGGGGTGTTCCTTCACACAGGGGCACGATAGACAGTAGCAGCCAGTGTGCCAGCTTGTGATGAAGGGGGTGTTGATGTGCTGCAGGGTTTGCCAAACAAAAGGGGCCGCATTGCGGCCCCTTGGGTCACCGGATCAGTGACGGTGACGGCGGTGCTTCTTGCTGCCGTTATTGTCGCCCAGGTGGTTGCCGATGGCACCACCGGCCGCGCCGCCCAAGCCGGCACCGACGGTAGAGCCGGTCTTGCCGCCCACCGCGCCGCCCAGCAGCGAGCCGCCGGCCGAGCCCAGGCCACCGCCGATGGCGGCTTCGGTACGGTTGCCCTTGCGTGCACCTACCGCACTGCCGGCTGCGCCGCCGAGGCCGGCGCCGATGGCCGCCCCGGTCTTGCCACCGATCGATTGACCGACAACGTTACCCAGGGCACCACCCAGGCCACCGCCAATGGCGGCAGTACCGTCACCGGCGAAAGCGCCCTGGCACAGCAGCAGGCCGAGGGCAAGGGAAGGCAGAGTCAGACGCATGATACGAACCTCAAAGGAGTCATCAGGTTAAGGTGCCGCGCAACGGGCGGCGGGTCAGGGGTGCAAAGACGCTTCAGCGGTAGTAGCGGTCACCGCGGTACTGGCGATTGTCATCGTCATCATCGTCGCGGTCATGGCGATGGTGGTGCCGATGGTCACGGTCGCGGTCACGCCAGCCGTCGTCGTCGTCATGGTAGCGATGGCTGTGGCAGCCTGCGGTCAGCAGGACAACAGCAACCAGCGAAAGGCTTGCAAGGCGGGTCATCACGATATAGGTCCTTGATCCGCAATGGTTTACAGGGCACTTGCTGAGACTGGGAATGATCCATTTGGTTTCCCTGGCAGGCAAAAATTTGTCGCGCCAGTGATGAGCGGCGTGCTTCTGGGCTGCTGTTCTGTCCCATTCGGTCATGGTCGAGCCGGTAATACACCTCTAGACTGTGGGGTAAGCCGCAGGCAAGACGGCAATTTGCCACACAGTGAATCATGATGATCGCCCATACCCCCACGTTGTTCGCCGCCGTTGCCTTGGTTGCAACCATTCTGGCCTTCTGCCTGTTGCTGGTCGGGCGCAGTAACCGCCGTGACAACCTTTCACTCACGGGGTGTGGGTTGCTGGTGCATGCCCTGGCCTATGTCTGCTACACCGCCTACGCCCAGGCCCCGCTGTGGCTCAGCTATGGCCTGGGCAACAGCCTGTTGTCGCTGGCCTTGGCGTTCTATACAGCCAGCCTGTTTCGGGTGCGTCAGCAGGTGGTGCCTTGGCGCAGTATCTTCATTATCCCGGCGTGCATGCTGGTGGGGTTGATGCTGCTGCTCGATACGGTGGAGCCACGTATGCTGCTGGCAACGCTGGTGCTGATGCTGCAGTGTTCGATGATTCTGTACTGGGCGCGACGCTATGCCGAGCGGCCGGGCAAGGCCCACTTGCTGCTGCAGATCGGTGCGTTGATCAGCTTGGTCGGCCTGGGCATGCGTGGGGTGGCGGTGGCCAATGGCACGGCGGTGGAGTTGCGCTATGACACCAGCAACCTCAAGCAGAGCATTTCGGTGGCGATTGGCACCGCCACGGTAATGATGTATTCGATCGGGCTGGTGTTGATGGCCAAGGAGCGCAGCGAATCCCGCTTGCAGCACCTGGCCCTGCACGATGTGCTGACCGGCACGCTGAACCGCAGGGCGATCCTTGAGCGCTTTGCCGTGGAACTGGACCAGGCTCGCCAGCAGCAGGGCAGCCTGGCTGTGGCGATGATCGACATCGACCATTTCAAGCGCATCAACGACCTGTACGGGCACCTGGCAGGTGACGAGGTGCTGTGCCATTGCGTGCGCCAGTTGCAACAGCGGCTGCGCCAAGGTGACTGCCTGGGCCGATATGGTGGTGAGGAGTTCCTGTTGCTGCTGCCGGGCACTGACCGCAACGGGGCGATGGCTGCGCTGCAAGGGCTGCGTGAGGCCATTGCGCGCAACCCGGCGAGTTTTGCCGGTGACCAGATCGAATTGCGCTTCAGCGTTGGCTTGTGGTGCGGCGTGCCTGGGCTCAAGGACAGTACCGCCAGCCTGTTGGCCCAGGCTGACGCAGCGCTTTACCAGGCCAAGGCCGCCGGGCGCAATACGGTGCATCTGGCGGCAATGGCCGAAGCGGGTTGACTCACGACGCCGGCTGGATTGCCAGCACTACGCCGTTGGTGATCTGTACCAGTACAAAGTGCCCGCCCATGCGTACCCAGTGGCTTTCTTTTTCGGGCTTGGGCAGGCCCTTGGCTTGCCAGTCCTGGATGGCCTGATCGTCTCGTTTGTACTGGTCCGGCGCCTTGTCACCCACCTTGAGTTCGCGATTGTGTGTTTCCGGCGCGGTGACGCTTTCTTCGCTGGAAGGGGCGGCGTTTGCCGCCAGGGGTAGGCAGGGTAGGGCCGCGAGCAGCAGATAGTGCAGTTTCATGGGGTATTCCTCTTGGCTATGTGTCTTATCTGCGACAGCGGCAGGTGTGTGGCAATTCACTCGCGATGCATGCCAGTGCTAGAGTCGCCTTCTTTTTTACCCTGAGGATGGAACATGCGTGCGATTCTGCCGATGGCCGCAGCACTGATGCTGGTCGGTTGTGCTTCTGCGACCATGGAGACGGCCCGCGGCGGCAAGCCGACGGTGCAGCTCGATTCGCACAAGGCGCCAGAACTGGTGGCCCAGTGCATCCAGTTCAGCTGGCAGGAAGAGAAGGTGTTCGGCGACGATGCCAGTGGCTATCTGGAGCCGCGCAAGCAGGGCGGGTTTACCGTGTATACCCGCGAAGCCGAAGCGTTCGTGGATGTTTACCCGCAGGCGGGTGGGGCGCGGGTTGACTATTACGCGCAGAAGCATGACGGCGTGGCATTGCAGCGCCGGGCGGCAGCGGCTACCTGTTTGTAACCGCTTGGAGTGGCCTGTTTTGGCCTCATCGCCGGCAAGCCAGCTCCCACAGGTGTTGCCCAAGCCTTCAGCATTGTGCGGTCCCTGGGGGAGCTGGCTTGCCGGCAACGGGCTGCAGAGCGGCCCCAGTGGCGCGAGCGGGGCTTTACAATTTTTAGCAAGGCAGTGGTGACGCAGGGAACGTGGTAACGGCTAGCATCAGCCGTTACCACTCAAGGACGACACCATGGATCGCTCACTGCAACTCAACCGTGCCAGCTGGGACGAACGCGCTGCGCTACACGCTGCCTCCAAGGACTACGAAGTCGAGCTTCTGGTCCAGCGCCCCGGGCACCTTTCCGAAACCGTCCGCTTCGACCTGCCATTGCTAGGCGATATCAAAGGGCTGAACGCTGTTCACCTGCAGTGCCACATCGGTACCGATACGCTCTCGCTGGCGCGCCTTGGCGCCCAGGTCTGTGGCCTGGACTATTCCGCAGCTTCGCTGGCCGAAGCGCGTGCACTGGCCAAACGTTGCGCGGTGCCCATCGAGTACGTCGAGTCTGACGTCTATGCTGCCGACAAGGTGCTGCCGGCAGGCACGTTCGACCTGGTTTATACCGGTATCGGCGCACTGTGCTGGTTGCCTCGCATCGAGCCGTGGGCGCGTACAGTGGCAGCACTGTTGAAACCACGCGGGCGGCTGTTCCTGCGCGATGGGCACCCGATGCTGATGGCCGTCAACGAGGACCACCATGACCGCCTGCAGCTCGAATACCCGTATTTCGAGCACGAAGCGCCGACGGTGTGGCACAACGACCAGACTTACGTCGAAACCGAACAGCGCCTTGCCCACACCGAAACCCATGAATGGAACCACGGCCTGGGCGAAGTGGTGACTGCCTTGCTGGCGCATGGGCTGCAACTGACGGCACTGGTCGAGCACCAGAGCATCCCCTGGCAGGCGCTGCCGGGGCAGATGGTCAAGGGCAGTGACGGTGAGTATCGCTTGCGCGAGCAGCCCGCCCGTCTGCCCTTGAGCTACACCTTGGTGGCGATCAAAGCGTGATCAGGACAGGTAGCCGCCGTCTACATTGAGTGCCGTGCCGGTGGTGTAGCTGGACGCATCGCTGGCCAGGTACAACACTGCGCCGGCCATTTCTTTTGGGTCGGCCACCCGCTTGAGCGGGATCTGCTGCAGTGCGGCGTTCAGGATGGCGTCGTTCTTCACCAGTGCCGAGGCGAACTTGGTGTCGGTCAGGCCCGGCAACAGCGCGTTGCAGCGAATGCCAAACTGGGCGCACTCCTTGGCGAAGACCTTGGTCATGTTGATTACCGCTGCCTTGGTTACCGAATAGATCCCCTGGAAGTGGCCGGGCGACACCCCGTTGATGGACGCCACGTTGATGATGCTGCCACCGCCGTGCTCACGCATCAGCTTGCCAGCTTCCACCGACATGAAGAAGTAGCCGCGTATGTTCACGTCCACGGTCTTCTGGAAGGCGTTCGGGTCAGTATCCAGCACGTTGCAGAACTGCGGGTTGGTAGCCGCGTTGTTGACCAGCACGTCCAGTCGCCCGAACTGCTCGCGAATGCCGGCGAACACCTGCTGGATCTGCTCCAGTTCACCGATGTGGCAGGCCACCGCCGTGGCCTTGCCACCGGCGGCGATGATGGCGTCGGCCACCTGCTGGCAACCGTCGAGCTTGCGGCTGGAAACGATCACATGGGCGCCTTGCTGTGCCAGCAAGTGGGCGATGGCCTCGCCAATGCCACGGCTGGCACCGGAAACGAAGGCAATCTTGCCGTCGAGGTCGAACAGGTGGGTCTTGGACATGCTGTTTTCCTTGTTATCCGTCGTCGTGGTCGGTGCTCAGAGCCTGGACTTGGCAATGACCTGGAGGGTCATCTGCTCCAGCAAACGGTTCATGTGGATGAACTGGGCGAAGCGCTTGTCCTGAGTCTGGCCGTGGAAATAGCGGTAATAGATTTGCTGGACGATGCCGGCCAGGCGGAACAGGCCATAGCAATAGTAGTAATCGAAGTTGTCGAGCTGGATGCCCGCTCGCTTGGCGTAGTAATCGACGAACTGGCGACGGGTAAGCATGCCGGGTGCATTGCTCGGCTGGCGGCGCATCAGTTGCACGGGGGCCGGGTCGTCGGCCTCGATCCAGTAGGCCAGGCTGTTGCCCAGGTCCATCAGCGGGTCACCCAGGGTGGCCATTTCCCAGTCCAGTACCCCGATGATGCGCATGGGGTTGTCGGCGTCGAGGATCACGTTGTCGAAGCGGTAATCGTTGTGCACGATGCCGGGCTTCGGGTGGTCGGCGGGCATCTTGTGGTGCAACCAGGCGATCACCTGTTCCCAGCGCGGGGCATCCGGGGTAAGGGCTTTTTCGTAGCGGCTGGTCCAGCCCTCGATCTGGCGTTGCACATAGCCTTCCGGCTTGCCCAGGTCGGCCAGGCCGCAGGCGTTGTAGTCCACCTGGTGCAGCTCGACCAGGCGGTCGATGAAGCTTTTGCACAGGGCCTCGGTGCGGCTGGCGTCCAGGTTCAGTTCGGCAGGGATATCCGAGCGCAGAATGATGCCCTTGACCCGCTCCATCACGTAGAACTCACCGCCGATCAGGCTGCTGTCGGTGCAGTGCACATAGGCCTTGGGGCAGTAGGGGAAGCCTTTGTTCAGCTGGTTCAGGATACGGAACTCGCGGCCCATGTCGTGGGCCGACTTGGCTTTCTGCCCGAACGGTGGGCGGCGCAGTACGAAGTCACGGCCCGGGTAGCTGACCAGGTAGGTGAGGTTGGAGGCGCCACCCGGGAACTGGCTGATGCTGGGCAGGCCATCCAGGCCGGGGATATTGGCCTTGAGGTAAGGGGCGATGACGGCCGCGTCGAGTTCTTCGCCGGGGCGTACCTGGGTGGACTGGTCGGTGAGCGTCATGCGTTTTCCTTATTCTCGATCGCAAGGACTATTGGCTAATCTAATGGCCTGCCCGGGCTGGAACAAGCGTGCCAGGTGCCATATAGGTGCGGGTGTTGCCGGTGGATCACTGCACCGAATGCCGGGCAAAAAAAAACCGAAGCCGCGAGGGCTTCGGTTTTCGATCATCCGGAATCCCCAGCCCTCAGGACGGGAACAGCTCGCTGAGTTTCATCGACAGCATCATGTCGCCTTCAACGCGCAGCTTGCCGCCCATGAAGGCCTGCATGCCGTCGGTTTCGCCACTGACGATACCCTTCAGGGTTTCGCTGTCCATTACCAGGGTGCAGTTGGCATCCGGGTTTTCGCCTTCCTGCAGGTCGCAGGTGCCGTCTTTGACGATCAGCGCGTACTGCTTGCCTTCGTCGGTGATGTTGAAGCCGAACACCAGGTCCAGGCCGGCGGCAGCGGATGGGTTGAACTTCTCTTGCATCTTTTTGACGGCATCAGCTACGGAGGTCATGGCGCATTCCTTATAGAGTGATTTACACGTCCCCGCAGGGACACAACAAAGCCGGGCTTATCGATAGGTGACAAACTCCGGCGCCCTCAACAGCTGCACATGGGCTTGGCTGTTGAAGGAAGCCAGTGCCACGTCGCGGCCGCGGAACTTCAGCTGGCTGAGCGACGTGTTGATGATCTGCCAGTTCAGCGCGAACGCCTGGCTGGGGGTGATACGGGTAACCAGGTGGAGCAGGGCGGCAATGGTGCCGCCCGAGGTGAAAATGGCGATATTGTCGCCGCTGCCGGCGGTATCCAGTACGCGTTGCAGCCCACCCTGTACGCGGGCAGTAAAAGCTTGCCAGGTTTCCAGGCCGTCGTCGGCATGCTCCCCGTCGTGCCAGCGCTGCACCATCAAGGCGAACAGGCGCTGGAACTCGCTGCGGTGCTGCGCAGCATTGCGCAGGATGTGCAGGGCGTTTGGCTCTTGCGGCAGCAGCTCGGGCAACAGGGCACGGATGACGCCGTCGGCATCGAACTCATTGAACGCCGCGTCGGTCTCAACCGCCGGCACCGGGCAGCCGTTGGCCTGCAAGGCCTCCAGGGCAAGGCGCGCGGTATCCTGCTGACGGCGCAGGTCGCCTGCCACGCAGCGGTGCAGCCGCACACCCAGTTGGGCAAGGTGCTCACCCAGGGCCTGGCTCTGGCGCACGCCCACGGGGGAGAGAACGTCGTAGTCATCGGCACCGAAGGAGGCTTGGCCATGTCGGATCAGGTAGAGGTTGCCCACGAAAGGTTCCGGCCTGTTGGAGGTTGCTGCGAGGTTAGGATGCGCCACACGGGCTGTCAACGAAAAAACATACAAGCGTTTGAAAAGGTTGTTTGAAAGATGTTGCCAGCGTTTGCACCGGCTGGCAGCACCTCGGGTGCAACGGTATGCTTGCAACAGTTACGCGCCGCCGTGGCGCAGGTATTTAAGGAGTCAACGTGGAGTTTCTTGCCGAATACGCAAGCTTTCTCGCCAAAACCGCCACCCTGGTCATCGCCATCCTGGTGGTGCTGTCAGCCATCGCCGGGCTGCGCGGCAAGGGGCGGCGCAAATCGGGGGGGCAATTACAGGTCACCCGCCTGAACGAGTTCTACAAGGACCTGCGCGAGCGCCTTGAGTCCGGCCTGCTGGACAAGGCCCAGCTCAAGGCCTTGCGCAAACAGCAGGCCAAGGCGGAAAAACGGCAGAAGAAGGGCAAGGCCGAGGAAAAGGGCCGGGTCTTCGTGCTGGATTTCGATGGCGACATCAAGGCCTCGGCCACTGAAAGCCTGCGTAACGAAATCACCGCGCTACTGACCCTCGCCACACCGCGTGACGAAGTGGTGCTGCGCCTGGAGAGTGGCGGTGGCCTGGTGCACAGCTACGGCCTGGCAGCTTCGCAGCTGGCGCGCATTCGTCAGGCTGGCATCCCGCTGACCGTGTGCATCGACAAGGTGGCCGCCAGCGGTGGTTACATGATGGCCTGCATCGGCGAGAAGATCGTCAGTGCGCCGTTCGCCGTGCTGGGTTCGATCGGCGTGGTGGCGCAGCTGCCTAACGTCAACCGCCTGTTGAAGAAGCATGACATCGACTTCGAAGTGCTGACTGCTGGCGAGTACAAACGTACCCTCACCGTGTTTGGCGAAAACACCGAGAAGGGCCGGGAGAAGTTCCAGGAAGACCTGGACATCACCCACCAGCTGTTCAAGGACTTCGTTGCACGCTACCGCCCACAGTTGCACATTGACGAAGTGGCCACCGGTGAAGTCTGGCTCGGGGTTGCGGCGCTCAACCGAAAGCTGGTGGACGAACTGCAGACCAGCGACGAATACCTCAGCGAGCGTGCGCGCAATGCCAACCTGTTCCACCTGCACTATGCCGAACGCAAGAGCCTGCAGGAACGCATCGGCATGGCGGCGAGCGGCACGGTGGAGAACACGGTGGTAGGTTTGTGGAGTAAACTCGGGCGTCTGCGCTAACACCTTGAACCCGTTGAAATTTTTTTTCGTTCAGGGGGTTGCAAGGTTAAAGGAATGAAGACATAATGGCGCCCATCGAAACGCAGCAAACTTTGAAAAAGGTTCAGCGTTTCAAGGAGATAGCAAAGCGCAAGCAGCTAGATCCGACCTTTGAGGCCGAGTAGCAAAGTGGTTATGCTCCGGATTGCAAATCCGTCTACGCCGGTTCGATTCCGACCTCGGCCTCCACCATTCGAAAGCCCCGCAGACTAACGTCTGCGGGGTTTTTCTTTATGGGTCAAAAAAGCCAAGAGTTCCGAAACTTTTGGCATGGAGTTTCAAAAACTCAGCCTTTGGAGAGCTTGGCGATGGCGCCAACGCGACGATAAACGCGCTCGGCGATCCCCTCTTTTGAGTGATTCAGCAGCAGGCTTGCAGCGCTCAGGTCGTTGATCTCGGATGCTGCCTTCGGTCTGATGTCGCGGAACTGGAACTGGGCGATACGGTTGGCCAGATCCGGCTTGTTCTCGACCTCGGCCTTCACTCTGGCATCCTCTCGGGCTGCGTGAGTACCACCAAGCCCAGGACTGTGGCGCACCGCTAAGGAGATAATCTCGGCACCTTGGTTGCGTACATTCCCTACGGCGGCGCTCACCCGGTACCATTCAAAGGCGTCGGCCGGTTCGCTCAAGTTGAGCACCAGTTGCTCTGCATGCTCGCTCGGCGATTCTCACGCTACTGCTGCAGTACTGGAACTGACGCTAGCCACAGACCAGGCTCATGCAGCTTGTCAGCGGCGGCGGCTGGTTAGGCATGCGGGGTTTTCGAAAGAAACTGCCGAGTTTTGCGTTGAATAGGCTGGTAATTTTCAGTATCTGGCTCTTATTCATACGGAATCTGTCAATAGCCTGTATAGTGACTGCGTAGCCGTGTTTTGCGGCTGCTCACTATGAGGTTGCTTTTATGCTCCAGGCCATATCCCCCGAGACGCAGCGTGCCCATGAGCGCTTGAATGAACAGACTCAATTGTTCGTCAAGCTGGGAGGCCAAATTGAAAGCGTTCCTGCAGGAGTCAGCGGGGTGCTAGCTAGCAAGCCGAAATCTGTTTGGACCAACCCTCAAACGGCCAAGTCCATCCACAAGCGATAGCGCGTCAAAGTGCACTACTTGGTTGCTTCATTGCGAACGCGAGGGCTCAAGTATGTTTGATGCGCCAAGTGATTTAGATATTTCTGGATGGATTGGAGTCAGCGAGACGGAAGTAGCTTTTTACCGGGGTAGTATGTTTCGATTGAAGGATGATTCGTGGCTCATCCATTTTTCTTTCGCAATGCTCCGAGCGCTACGCCAGAGGCTTACTGACGGTTTACCCTCCTTGTCACAGTTGAAAACCAGGCGACAGGCGTATGAGTGAGTTGGATTGAGCGTACGATCCTGACGCGGTGCCGTTCGGAGAAAAGCAGCAGGCAGATAGAGTTGTACGAAGTGGCAGAAAACTACACCTAGCGCCGCTAATCCACGCAGCCCATCAAGGTGTGAGTAACGTTCGTTCATCGGTAGGCCTTCGTTTGGGTCGCGCGACTCTATTCGCAACACTAGAGTTTCCCAATACTTCGGCCACCTCAATCAAAAAAACACGGTGGAACCGCAGCCTTGCGCATCCGTTCTAGCCTTCAGGCAAGGTTACGCCACAGACAAAATCACGCGACCCCAGGCGATGCGAGCCGAACTCCACGACGTAACCTTCCCCTCGGCACTTTGCCTCTGCTTCGGCCGTCTTCTGATCGGCATAGACGTCGACAAAATGCCATGGATGCCTGTCTCTCAGAACGCCCCATCCCAGAACCCAGCCCGCTCTGGAAGGATCTGGCGGTAGATGCTTGGCCAAGCTTCGAATCGACATGCCCATCTCCTCGTGTGTACAGGCTCGATGCTGCATCTTGAGCACTTATTTTGAACCGCACCACCCATACGTGGGTCATCAGAAGGGAGGGCGGTAAAGACGCTCCGGTTCCCTCACCACGTATTGAAATGTTCACAAGCTAAGGTTGAGCTCAAGCCCATTCCACCAGCGAGGTCGTCAGGAAATGGATTATTCCAGCATGGTTGAAGCGTTGGACAAGATGTTGGAGAAAGCAGCTGCAACGCAGGTGCCCGCCAATGAAAGTCAGCGATGCATCCGTAACCATTCATCCGCGACGTCTCCCATAGTGGACGGCGTGCCGCTCTTGATCCACGCCATGAAGGCTCCGTCGAACTTGAATGCCTGGCCACACTCGCCGAGTAGAAACTGACGCACCTTCTGCGTGTTGCGGTAGTGCTTGTCCAAGGGCGTGGTGCGGGTAATCGGCCCAGCGTGCCAGTCGAAGCTCATGGTCTATTCCTTGACTATGAAAAGGACAAAAGCCCGTGAATGATCATCCACGGGCTTTTGGTCGTTCGAAATGATCGGCCTTCAGGCTATCAACCTTCGAACTGGATCACCATGCGGCCTTTGATCTTGCCTTCCAGCATCTCGTCGAAGATCTGGTTGATGTCCTCGATCGGCCGCAGGGTTACCTTGGGCACTACTTTGCCTTCAGCGGCGAACTGGAAGGCCTCTTGCAGGTCTTGCCGTGTGCCGACCAACGAGCCAACCACTTCGATCCCGTCCAGCACCAGGCGGGGGATATTCAGGTCCATGGACTCTGACGGAAGCCCCACGGCAACCAGGCGGCCGCCTGCGCGTAGCGCGTCCACGGCCGAGTTGAAGGCGGCTTTGGCAACGGCGGTAACCACAGCAGCATGGGCGCCCCCGGTCTTGGCCTGGATGACCTTCGCGGCGTCTTCGGTGCGCGAGTTGATAACCAGGTCGGCGCCCATTTCGCTGGCGAAGCGCAGTTGCTCTTCATTGACGTCAATGGCGATCACTTTGGCGTTGAACACGTTCTTGGCGTATTGCAGCGCCAGGTTGCCCAGGCCGCCGAGGCCGTAGATGGCGATCCATTGGCCTGGGCGGATGTTGGAGATTTTTACCGCCTTGTAGGTGGTCACGCCGGCGCAGGTAACGCTGCTGGCGGCGGCGGAGTCGAGGCCGTCAGGTACTTTGACCGAATAGTCGGCTTTGACGATGCAGGCTTCTGCCATGCCGCCGTCTACGGTGTACCCGGAATTCTTCACTTCGCGGCACAGGGTTTCGTTGCCGCTGGTGCAATAGTCGCAATGCCCGCACCCCTGATAAAACCATGCCACGCTGGCGCGGTCGCCCGGCTTGAGCGAGGTAACGCCCGGCCCGACTTCCTGGACCACGCCGATGCCTTCGTGGCCCAGCACGACGCCGGTCTTGTCACCGAAGTCGCCATTTTTTACATGCAGGTCGGTGTGGCACACACCGCAGCATTGCATCTTCAGCAGCGCTTCACCGTGTTCGAGGGGGCGCAGGGTTTTCTCAACCACATCCACGCGACGGCCTGGCGCAACAACAGCAGCTTTCATATGAGCCTCCGTGTCTATCCGAGTGAGCTTGGGTTATCGCTGGGTTAGCATAGCCCTTGCGTCGCCAGGCAAAACTGCTTCAGGTCATGGAGTGCGTTAGCGCCATAAAAAGAAAAGCCCGCGGCAATGATGCGGCGGGCTGCAAGAACGTACGGAGCAGGGTCAGTGTGCCCATCCGTTTGTCAGTATTTCGTGAAGTGCAGGTCATGAGGGTGTCATGTGGGTAAAAGCATAAAAAAGCCCGCCATGAGCGGCGGGCAAAAGACGTTTGAAGGGAGAGCCTGCAGGTTGCGCCCGGCTGGTTAACCCAGGATTAAGTGGCAACGCATTGACCTTGGAACCTGATCAGCCTATACAGGCCTGCCATCACGCCAGGAGCCAGCATGCACGACGAAGACGACCTGCACGAACCCGAGCACGATCACCTGCTCGACCATGAGTTTCTCTACGACGACGTGGAGCACGAGGCAGATGCCCAAGGCGCCGAGGATGAAGTGGAAGAAGACGAGGAAACGCTGGATGACCTCGATGACGAGGAGCGGGATCACCCAGCCTGGTTCGACGATTGCGAAGACGACTGACCTAGCGGCCGTCCAACGAGAAGCGCCCTGGGCCGCTCACGGCCAGCATTAGCAGGCCGCCCATGATGGCGAGGTTTTTCAGGAACTGGGTCATGTTGGCACTGCGCTCGGGGTCGACCATGTTCCAGAACGGGTGGCCCAACAGCGCCGTGCCCAGCACGAACAGTGCGAACAGGAACGCCAGTGGCCGGGTATAGAAGCCCAGGATCAGCAGGATGCCGACCACGAACTCCATGAGCACGGCAATCGCTGCCGCCAGCATGGGGGCAGGGGCACCCAGCGAGGTCATGTAGCCGACCGTGCCGTCAAAGCCGGTCAGCTTGGCCCAGCCAGACAAGACGAACAGGATCATCAGCAGCACGCGGGCTATCAGGATAATGATGTCGCGTTGGCCATCGAACAGGGAGTAGCGCATGGCGGCGTTCCAGTGGACGAGTACAAGTTCCACTCTAGCAGCTGCGCGGGACATTGCCGGCAGGCAGCAAAAAGGCGCCGCAAGGGCGCCTTTTCAACGAAGTTTGGTGCGAGTGGCGGGACTCGAACCCGCAAGGCTCACGCCGACAGATTTTAAGTCTGCTGTGTATACCAATTCCACCACACTCGCACGCTTGAAGGGGTCGTAACGACCAGCTCGCTTCTAAGCAGAAGGGCTTCGCAATCAAGCGCGCTTTATAACCCATTGTTATAGTTGAGTCAACTGCAGCACCTATGATCAACAGAGTGAAGGGTCGAGCGAACGGGTAATTGACACCTTGCTGTCATTACGCCACTGTTGCCCTTTTATTGGATCCAAGAGTATGCGGCGATGACTCAGTCTGACGGTTGCGAGCGTGTCGTGCGCCCACGGCTGTTCTGGCGGCTGCTGTTTGCGCAGGTGATCGTGTTGGGCGCTTTTCTCTACCTCAGCCTGGTCAGCCTGGGTGTTTACCTGCTGATGTTGGGGTTCGATGCCGAACATCCGCAGCGGCTGATGGCCCTGGCAGGTGGCGGGGTTATCATGCTGGTTGGCCTGTGGCTGCTGAAAGTCGCCATGCCGCGACGCATCAGCCCGATACTGGTCGAGCCTGAACGGTGACCCACGGTAGCTGCACGGCTGTTTGTCGCCGGGCGTGTTCGGCTAAGCTCATTTTGTTCCTCCCGCTGTACCAGTGGAGCTTGCATGGTTTCAGCTGACTGCCCCGACCACCCCGTCATGCCTGCCCACCGCTACGAGCAGCTGGTTCAGTCGGTGGTGGACTACGCCATCTACATGCTTGACCCTGCCGGCCATGTGGTGTCGTGGAATGCCGGTGCGCAACGGATCAAGGGTTACCGCGCCGATGAAGTGATCGGCAAGCATTTCTCGCTGTTCTTCACGCCGCAGGACTGTGCCGACGGCCGCCCGGAGCGCTTGTTGCGCCAGGCGCTGGAGCAGGGTGTAGCGCAGGATGAAGGGTGGCGCGTGCGCAAGGATGGTACACAGTTCTGGGCCTTGGCGGCGCTGGACGTGATCCGCGACGACCAGGGCCAGATCATCGGCCTGGCCAAAGTTACCCGGGACATCACGGACCGCCGCGAGTCGGCGATGCAACTGGACGCGGTGCGCGCCCAGCTGTTCCAGGCACAGAAACTGGAGGCCCTCGGCCAACTGACTGGCGGGCTGGCGCATGACTTCAACAACATGCTGACCATCATCATCAGTTCGGCGCGCCTGGCGATAGCCACCCAGGACCCGGCGCGTGCCCAGCGCATGCTGCAACATATTCTGGATGCCGGGCAGCGAGGCACTGAACTGACCCAGCAACTGCTCAGCTTTGCCCGCCACCGCAAACTCGATGTGGCGTGTGTAGCGCCGGCAGACCTTGTAGCTGCCACGCGTGGGCTCCTGGAACATGCCCTGCCCAGTTCGATTGACCTGCAGGTGCAGTTGCAGGCGGACTTGCCGCTGATCGAAGTGGATGCCGGGCAATTGCAGATGGTGCTGCTGAACCTGTTGTTCAACGCCCGCGATGCCATCGCAGGGGAGGGCCGGATAGGCTTGTCGGCCGAAGTAGTCGAACTGGCGGGCGACGTGGAAGGGTTGCAAGGCCGTTTCGTGCGTTTTGTGGTGGCAGACAGCGGCGAAGGCATTGCGCCTGAGGTATTGCCACGCATCTTCGAGCCGTTCTTCACGACCAAACCTTTCGGCAAGGGCACTGGCTTGGGCCTTAGCCAGGTATATGGCTTTGCCAGGCAGAGCGGCGGCGCCATTTTTGTCGACAGTGAGCCCGGCCACGGAACTTCCATGCAACTTTACTTGCCAACGTATCAGGACAAGACCCACAGCAATCTCGACAGGTGAGCATCATGGCACAGGCACTCAGGCGGCTGGTGACGGGTATCGAAGGGCTCGATGCCTTGCTCAAGGGTGGCTTGGTAGCCGGTGCCTCCTACATCATTCAGGGCCCACCGGGTGCGGGCAAGACCATTCTCGCCAACCAGCTGGCCTGTGGCCATGTACGCGGCGGTGGCCGGGTGCTGGTGGCCACCTTGCTGAGCGAGTCGCATGAGCGGCTGTTCCAGTACCTGGGCACGCTGGACTTCTTCGACCCTTCGCTGGTCGGCGACCAGATCCAGTTTGTCAGTGCCTTCGACACCCTTGAGCAGGAAGGGCTGGATGCCGTTGTGCGGCTGTTGCGCCAGGAAATCGCCCGGCAGCAGGCCAGCTTGCTGATCGTCGACGGTGTACTCAATGCCCGGGTGCGCGCGGAAACTGCGCTGGACACCAAGAAGTTCGTCTCCGAGCTACAGGGTCATGCGGCCTTCGCCGGCTGCACGGTGCTGCTGCTCACCAGCGCACGGCTGGACGAGGGCAGCCCGGAACACACCATGGTCGATGGCGTGATCGAGTTGGGTGAGCAACTGGTGGGCAGCCGCGCCGTGCGCCATATCCAGCTGCGCAAGACGCGCGGCAGTGGGGCGTTGTCGGGGCGCCATGAGTGCCTTATCGATGAAAGCGGCATGCATGTCTACCCGCGCCTTGAGGCGTTGTTCAGCCACCCCAGCCAGCTGGGCAGCACCATTCCTGCTCGCATCAGCAGCGGTGTGCCAAGCCTGGATGAAATGCTCGACGGCGGCCTGTCCACGGGGTCGGTCAGCTTGCTGATCGGGCCTTCGGGTATTGGCAAGACATCCTTGGGGCTGGCCTTTCTGGGGGCCAGCACTGCGCAAGCGCCGGGGCTGCATTTCGGCTTCTACGAAACACCCGAACGCCTGCGTAGCAAGGCTGCATCGCTGGGTTACGACTTTGCAGCGATGGAACGCGCCGGCAGCCTGCAGCTGTGCTGGCAACCGACCACCGAAGGTTTGTTGGACCAGGTAGGGGCGCGCCTGCTCGAACGTGTCGAGGCGCAGGGCTGCAAGCGCGTGCTGATTGATAGCCTCGGGGCGTTCAGCCGACTGGCTGTTGACCCGGCGCGTCTCAATGCATTTTTCCGCGCCTTGACCGGTGAACTGCGCGCGCGTGATGTGAGCGTGATGCTGACCTGGGAAATGCGCGATATCTTCGGCTCGGAAATCAGCGCCCCGGCCCCGGACCTGTCGAGCATCGTCGACAACCTGATGCTGATGCGCTTCGTCGAGCTGGATTCGCAGCTGCGGCGCATGCTGTCGATCCTCAAGGTGCGTGACAGTCACCATGACCCTGCTTTGCACGAACTGCTGATGGGGCCGCAAGGCATTAGCCTGCGCAAGGCGTTCGAAGGCGCCTGTGGCGTGCTCTCGGGAACGCCGGTGCCGCAAGGGGGCGGGTGACGGAGCAGGCCCATGAACACCATCCTGATCGTCGATGACGAGTACCTGATTGCCGATATCCTCGGTTTTGCCCTGGAGGACGAAGGCTACCTGGTGGAAAAGGCGAGCAATGGCTGCAAGGCGCTGGAAGCGCTCAAGGAGAAGCGTGTTCAGCTGGTCATCACCGATTACATGATGCCGCTGCTAAACGGTGAAGAGCTGGTGCGCTCGATGCGTGAAGACCCGGCCTTGAGCGAGTTACCGGTCATCCTCATGAGCGGCGCACAGGCCAACCAGGGATGCCCGGAACTGTTCGCCGCCGTGTTCGACAAACCGTTCGACATGGACTGTATGGTCGCCAAGGTGCACGAACTGCTCGGCACCTGAGGCGTGGGGCGATCAAGCGCGTCCGTGCGGCTTGAGGCAGGTCGCTCAGTGCGAGTCGTCGTGCTTTTCCGGGGCCGGGCTGCCGGCCTGGATGCGCTTGAAGATTTCTTCGCGATGAACCTGAACATCTTTCGGTGCATCGATCCCGATCCTCACCTGCATCCCTTTGACGCCCAGAATGGTGACTTTGATGTCATCGTTGATGACGATGCTTTCGCCAACCTTGCGGGTGAGTATCAGCATGTAGATCTCCTTGGTGATGTAAAAGACCGCCAGGCTAATTGCCTTGGCGGCGGGAGCGGGTCCCTCTTCCTTCTCATTAAAGACGCTTTCGGCGGATAGTAATTCCCCGACAGACAAATTCTGTTGCGAGTCTTCAGTTGCAGGTGCCGAAGCAAACCGTCAGCGTTTTGCCGGTCAAGGTGCTCGGTGGCAAGAATAGGGCGCTTGGCGGCCAATGGGAAATTTCTTCGCATCATGGGGTGAATAGACAGGCTTAATGGTCATCCTGTTCCTCAAGTGCCTGCAGAAATATCAGCAATGCCACTTCTTCGGGGTCCAGCCCTTTGCGCACTCGGCTTTTCGGCAAGTTGGCCAGGCGCCCCAAGGCATAGTGCTCAAGTACCGCAGGGTGTATATAACAACGCCTGCACACTGCGGGCGTATTGCCAAGGCGTTTGGCGACCTGGCGGACTACTGCGGCGACTTGGCGTTTGGCCTCGGCGTCCGGCTCCCAGGCCAAGGGCTTCAGCAGGTCCAGGGCCAGGCTGCTGCCGGCCCAGGTGCGGTAGTCCTTGGCGGTGAAGTCGGCGCCGGTCAGCTGCTGCAGAAACTGGTTGACCTCGCTGGAGCCGACGCTGTGGCGCTGGCCGTCCTCATCCAGGTATTGAAACAGTGCCTGTCCGGGCAGCTCCATGCAGCGTTTGAGCAGGCTGGCAAGCCGCCGATCGTTGAGGGTGACGTTGTGCTCCACGCCGCGCTTGCCGCGGAACTGGAAGCGGATGGTGCTGCCTTTGATCTGCACATGACGGTTGCGCAGGGTGGTCAGACCATACGACTGGTTGTCGCGCAGGTAGCGTTGATTACCAATGCGGATCAGGGTGTGGTCGAGCAAGCTCACTACCAGCGCCATCACTTTTTCCCGGTCCAGGCCTGGCCGTGCCAGGTGGCTCTCCAGTTGTGCGCGCAGTTCAGGCAGGGCCTGGGCAAAGGCCAGCATACGCCCATACTTGTGCTGGTCGCGCAGCTCGCGCCACTGCGTGTGGTAGCGATACTGCTTGCGGCCACGCGCGTCGCGGCCGGTTGCTTGCAGGTGGCCCTGTGGGTCGGGGCATATCCACACATCCGTGTAGGCCGGCGGAATCACCAGCGAAGCGATACGGGCGAGGGTTTCGCTGTCGCGAACCCGTTGGCCATCGGTATCCAGGTAGATGAAACGGTCGCGCCAGCGTCTCCGGGTCAGGCCCGGCTGGCTGTCGTCAACGTAGTGCAGGGTGCGTGGCAGGGGGCAGTCGAGCATGGGCGGCAGGCCTCGATCAAGTCACTGATCAATGGACAACGCCCGTGTAAAGGATGCTCAGCCCAACAGGGCCACCGACTTGATCTGGGCAAACAGCGCCTGGCCCGGGTGCAGGCCGAGCTGGTCTGCCGAGAAGCGGGTGATGCGGGCGAGCAAGGCATTGCCGCCGGCATCCAGGCTCACCAGCACATGGGCCGGGTTATCGGCCGGGCGGCTTTCGCGCACACGCACCGGCAGGCGGTTGAGAATGCTCGATGTGCTGTCAGCCGTCAGCGCCAGGCTGACGTCCCGGGCCTGCACCTTGACCCGCAGGGTACTGCCCATCACATGTGCCGTGTGGGCGATGCGCAACAGCGGCCCGCCGCTGCCGGGCAGACGCAGGTCGAGCAGGTCGTAGTGCGGGTCATGCCCCACCACCATGCCGTCGAAGACGACGCCGGCATCCTCGCCCTGGGCCAATGACAGATCCAGGCGTGCCAGGGTTTCGCCGATCGGGCCGCTGGCCACCGCCTTGCCTTGCTCCAGCAGTACCAGGTGGTCGGCCAGGCGTGCCACTTCATCCTGGGCGTGGCTGACATACACCAGTGGAATGTCCAGTTCGTCGTGCAGGCGCTCCAGGTAGGGCAGGATCTCGCGCTTGCGCGGCCCGTCCAGGGCCGCCAGAGGCTCGTCCATCAATAGCAGGCGCGGGCTGCTGAGCAGGGCGCGGGCAATGCCCACCCGCTGCGCTTCGCCGCCAGACAAGGTGGCAGGACGGCGTTCCAGCAAGTGGCCGATGCCCAGCAACTGGCACGCCTGCTCCAGGCTGACCTTGCGCTCGGCAGCCGCCACCCGGCGCCAGCCGAATTCCAGGTTGCCGCGCACCGACAGGTGCGGGAACAGGCTGGCCTCCTGGAACACATAGCCAACCGGGCGCAGGTGCGGTGCCTGGAAGTAGCCGCGGGCACTGTCTTCCCAGACTTCGCCGTTAACCTCGATGTAGGCGCTGGCGGCCCGTTCCAGCCCGGCCAGGCAGCGCAGGCAGCTGGTCTTGCCAGAGCCCGAGTGGCCGAACAGCGCGCTGATGCCGCGCCCCGGAAGGTGCAGGTCGACGTCCAGGGTAAAGTCGTCGCGCGCCAGAATCAGGCGCGCCACAATCGATGCGGTCATCTCAGCTCCAGCCAGCTTTGCCACGGCGCCCGGCGTACAACAGGAGCAGCACCAGGAAAGAGAACACCAGCATGGCACCGGCCAGCCAGTGGGCTTGTGAATACTCCATGGCCTCGACGTGATCGAAGATCTGCACCGAAACCACGCGGGTCTTGTCGGGGATGTTGCCGCCAATCATCAGCACCACGCCAAACTCGCCGACGGTGTGGGCAAAGCCAAGAATGCTGGCGGTGACGAAGCCGGGACGGGCCAGTGGCAGCACCACATGCACGAAAGTGTCCCACGGGCTGGCGCGCAGGGTGGCAGCGACTTCCAGTGGGCGCTGGCCGATCGCACCAAAGGCATTTTGCAACGGCTGCACCACGAACGGCATGGAATACACCGTTGAACCGATCACCAGGCCCGTGAAGCTGAATACCACGCTGCCCAAGCCAAGCGCCTGGGTAGCCTGACCGAGCCAGCCGTGCGGGCCGAGGGCGATCAGCAGGTAAAAGCCGATCACCGTCGGTGGCAATACCAGTGGCAGTGCCACCACCGCACCCACCGGCCCGCGCAGCCATGAGCGCGTGCGCGCCAGCCACCAGGCGATGGGGGTGCCGATAACCAGCAGGATCAGGGTGGTCAGGCTGGCCAGTTTAACGGTCAGCCAGATTGCCCCCAGGTCACTGGCATCCAGTGGCATCAGCGTTCATAGCCGTAGGACTTGATTACCGCTGCGGCTTTTGGGCCTTTCAGGTATTCGACCAGCGCCTTGGCGGCGGCGTTGTCCTTGCCTTTGTTGAGGATTACGGCGTCCTGGCGGATCGGGTCGTGCAGGTTGGCTGGTACGATCCAGGCCGAGCCACTGGTCACCTTGCCGTCCTTGTAGATCTGCGACAGGGCGACGAAGCCCAGTTCGGCATTGCCGGTGGAGACGAACTGGAAGGCCTGGGTGATGTTCTGGCCTTCGACGATCTTGCCTTTGGTGGCTTCGGTGAGCTTCAGCTTGTCCAGCACCTGGGTGGCGGCCAGGCCGTAGGGTGCCGCTTTCGGGTTGGCGATCGACAGGTGTTGGTAGGTGTTTTTCTTCAGTACTTCACCCTTGGCATCTACGTAGCCTTCTTTGGCCGACCACAGGGCGAGGGTGCCGATGGCGTAGGTAAAGCGCGAACCGGGGACGATCTCCTTTTCGTCTTCAAGCTTTTTTGGGGTGGTGTCGTCAGCGGCGAGGAACACTTCGAACGGTGCGCCGTTCTTGATCTGGGCATAGAACTGCCCGGTGGCGCCATAGGCCGCGACCAGCTTGTGACCGGTGTCTTTCTCGAAGTCCTTGGCAATGGCCTGGATAGGGGCTGTGAAGTTGGCTGCGACCGCGACCTGTACCTCATCGGCCCAGGCAGTGTTGAAGGCGAGCAGGCTGGCCAGGGCGGTGAAGGCCGGGAGGGACGGGCGGATACGCATGAAAACAGCTCCTTGGGGTTATCGTTATATCCTGAACTATATAGCGATAGGCCATTTGTGGGGAAGAGGGTCAGCCTGCTGAAGCAGAAGCCTGACGACAAACAACGGCCAGCGCCTTTTCGGCAATCGCCCGGGTCAAATCCCCGGCCGGCATGTGCCGCCCTAGCCGCAGCGCCTGTCCCGACCACAAGTTGCTGAAATCACTGTTGCCCTGCGGCTCGGTAATCGCCCGCAATGGCATCAATGCCCCACCCGCCAGCGGGAAGCGCGGTGCAAGCGCGCTCATCGGCCCCAGCTCACGCATGATGCGGTTGTTGATGCCACGCGCCGGGCGCCCGGTAAACAGGTTGGTCAACGCGGTCTCGCTGGCAGGGGCACTGTCCAGGGCCTTGCGATGAGCCGGCGAAACCTTGGCCTCGGGGCAGAACAGGTAAGCGGTTCCGATCTGGACAGCCGAAGCGCCCAACGCCAGTGCCGCCACCAGGCCGCGGTGGTCACCGATACCGCCAGCGGCGATGACCGGCACACTGACCGCATCCACTGCCTGCGGCACCAGGGCGAAGGTGCCGATCTGGCTGGTGATGTCATCGCTAAGGAACATGCCGCGGTGGCCACCGGCTTCGTACCCCATGGCAATGATTGCGTCACAACCGCGGCGTTCCAGCCAAACCGCTTCTTCCACCGTGGTGGCGCTGGACAGCACCTTGGCACCACTGGCCTTCACCCGTTGCAACAGTTCAGCCTGCGGCAGGCCGAAGTGAAAGCTGACCACTTCCGGGCGCAGTTGCTCGACCAGCTGGCAGCTTTGCTCATCGAACGGCGCACGGTTGGACACCGGCGTGGGTGCCGAAAAGTCGGCCCCCGTTTCGCTGTAATAAGGCGCCAGGGCCTGCTTCCAGCGTACATCGCGCGCGCTGTCGGGCGCGGGCGGCTGGTGGCAGAAAAAGTTCAGGTTCAGCGGGCGGCCCGGGCAACCGGCGCGGAATGCGGCGATTTCCGCGCGTATCTGTTCGCCGGTAAGCATGGCGCAGGGCAGGGCGCCCAGCCCGCCTGCCAGGCCCACGGCGATGGCCATGGGCGAGCCTGTCGCGCCGGCCATGGGGGCCTGGAGAATGGGCAGTTCGATGCCCAGCAGGTCGAGGATTCGGCGGTCGGGCCAGTGGCTCATGCGGTTCTCCATGTGCGGGGCGGGCGGCGCTACAGGGGCTTGAAGCGGGTTTTACAAGGCCTTGCTGACCTGGATGTCGCTGATCTTCTCGGCGTCTTCGCCGTGGATCTTGCGCAGGGCTTCCAGGGCTTGTTCCTGAGAGGCATCTGGCATGAGTGCGAAGTCCCAGCGGCGCTGGCCGTCGAGCTTGTATTTGATGACGTACTTGATGGTCTGGGTCATGGGGGGCCTTACCTGAGTTTCGACGACGAACGACGGATGATCTTGATCTTGTGGGTCAGGGTCGGCTTGCGGGTGACCGAGATCGGGCGGGTGGTGACGGTATCGATGGTGATGTTCCAGAAGCCCGTGCTGGGTACGGTGATTTTCGCCGGGAACTTCTCGAAATGGCCGCCGTGGTAAGTGTGACGGCCGCCATTCTTGAAGCTGCGGAAGTTGGCGTCGTTCATCAGGCGGATATTGCAGCGCTGGGAGCACTCGATGACGACGATGTCGTCCTCGTTCAGGTGCTCGCGCTGGTGTACGAATTTCATGTGATGCTCCGCAAGGTTTGGATCTGCAAAGGCAAAAGATACCACGATGTGCCGTTACACTGCCGCGCTGTTCACCCGGCGCAGATAATTCTGCCAAAGCAGGGAGCAAAACCGCCCGGCTGTGGTCGAACCCAACTCTTGAAGGCAGAGGTGTTGCAAATGAAGTGGATGGTGGCCGCGTTAGCGGTGACGCTCGGTGGCTGCGTGAGCGTTACGGAGCTGGAGCAATCACGCGAAACGCTGGATGTGATTTCTGGCAAGAGCCCGCGTGAATATGCCGACTGTGTCAAGCAGAAGCTGGCCGATACCCGCGACCCGCTGACTGAAGAGCAGCGCGGTGACGGCCTGCGGCTGATCGTGCCGCAAAAGCTCACGTCGGGTGCCGGGCCGGCAGCGCTTGTGGATATCGACAAGCGTGGCAGCGGTAGCAGCATCAAGCTGCGCGAACGGCTGAACAACTTCCCCCTGCGCCTGGGCGATGTGCGCACCGCCGCCACCCAGTGCATCTCCGGACATTGATCTGAGGCAACGGACCTTCCGTTCTTTGCTTATATGTTTTAGGCCTAAACATATAACAAAAGAAAAGGAGTTTCGTGATGACACCGTTGAGACGCGTCGTGATCGGCAGCCTGCTGATCCTGGCCTGGCCGGTGGCGCATGCCGCCGATGGCCATAAAATCTTCACCCAGGGTGGGGCCAACCCCGCCGCCATGGCCTGCCTCGGCTGCCATGGCCCGGACGGCAAGGGTATTGCTGCTGCCGGCTTCCCTCGTTTGGCGGGGCTACCGGCCGGTTACCTCAGCAAGCAATTGCATGACTGGCGCAACGGCAGCCGCAAGCAGCCGGTGATGGAGCCGTTGGCCAAGGCCCTGAGCGACGATGAAATCAAGGCGGTCAGCCTGTACCTGGCCAGCCTGCCGGCAGACCCCGTTGGCGACCTGCGCCGCCAGCAGATTGCCGATGACCCTACCACTCGCATGGCCCTCTACGGGGACTGGAGCCGGCAGATTCCCGGCTGCGTGCAGTGTCACGGCCCCGGTGGTGGCGGGGTTGGCGAGCACTTCCCGCCCTTGGCCGGCCAGCCCGCCAGTTACCTGGTGGCGCAGCTCAATGCCTGGCGCGACGGTAGCCGCAGCAATGACCCCAACCAGCTGATGGTCGGCGTGGCCAAGGCCATGACCGATGACGAGATCAAGGCCGTTGCCGAGTTCTTCGCCCACCCCGTCAGCCAGGAGGTCAAGCCATGAAACCGATGATTCCAGCCTTGTTGCTGCTGGCCATGGGCAGCGCCCAAGCCGCGCCGATCGCCATGGAAGACCAGTCGCAGTTGAAGGTGCCCGATGTGCAGGTCGCGCCGCAGTTCATGCCGCCCGCCGAAAGCGAGTTGCCTGACAATGCCTTTGGCAAGATGGTGCGTGAAGGCCACGCTTTGTTCGTCGACACCCGTCGTTTGATGCCAGAGGCCGTGGGCAACGGCATGAACTGCAGCAACTGCCACCTTGATCAGGGGCGGTTAGCCCATTCGGCACCGTTGTGGGGCGCGTACCCGATGTACCCCGCGTACCGCAAGAAGAATGACAAGGTGAACACCTACGCCGAGCGTATTCAGGGGTGTTTCCAGTTCAGCATGAATGGCAAGCCGCCTGCTGCCGACAGCCCGCAGATGACAGCGCTGGCCGTGTACTCGTACTGGCTTTCGACCAAGGCACCCACCGGCGTGGAGATTGCCGGGCGTGGTTACCCTGAGGTGCCGCAACCCAAGGGTGGCTACGACTTCAAGCGTGGCCAGCAGGTGTACCGCGAGCAATGCGCGATTTGCCATGGTGACAGCGGCGAAGGGCAGAAGGTGGCGGGCGAATACGTGATGCCACCGCTGTGGGGCAAGGATTCCTACAACTGGGGCGCCGGCATGCACCGTATCAATACGGCGGCGTCGTTCATCAAGTACAACATGCCGCTGGGCAAACCGGGCAGCCTCAGTGACCAGCAGGCCTGGGACGTGGCGGCGTGGATCAACCGTCATGAACGGCCTCAGGACCCACGTCTGGTGGAGGGCTCCATCGAGAAGACGCGGGTGAAGTTTCATGCCAATGATGGCGTGAACCTGTATGGGCAGAAGGTTGACGGGGTGCTGGTCGGGCAGGGCACGGGTAGTTGATCGGGGCCTGTGGCGGCCTCTTCGCGGCGGTTCGATGCCTCGATAAACCCGCGAAAAGGCCGGTACAGGCAACATCATTTTGCTTTGATCCATCCGTCATGTATGACCGCAATATTTACGATCCGCCGGAACTATCTACACTGGGATATCTCTATGATGGCATCGGTCGATACCAGGGGGCATTGTAAGGTGACTGCCGCCTGATTAGACTGCGCCGAATTCCACAGGCCTAGCCTTTTGTAAGGACGTTTATGATCAAGAAATGCTTGTTCCCGGCAGCCGGCTACGGTACTCGCTTCCTGCCCGCTACCAAAGCCATGCCCAAGGAAATGCTGCCGGTGGTCAACAAGCCACTGATCCAGTATGGCGTTGAAGAAGCATTGGATGCTGGTCTGAACGAGATCTCCATCGTGACCGGTCGCGGCAAGCGCGCGCTGGAAGATCACTTCGACATCAGCTACGAGCTGGAAAACCAGATCAAGGGCACCGACAAGGAAAAATACCTGGTCGGCATCCGTCGCCTGCTCGACGAGTGCTCGTTCTCCTACACCCGCCAGACCGAAATGAAGGGCCTGGGCCACGCCATCCTGACCGGTCGCCCGCTGATCGGCGACGAGCCGTTCGCCGTGGTGCTGGCGGATGACCTGTGCGTCAACCTCGAAGGTGAAGGCGTGCTGGCGCAAATGGTTGCGCTGTACAAGAAGTATCGCTGCTCGATCGTCGCCATCCAGGAAGTCGATCCGCAGGAAACCAACAAGTACGGCGTCATCGCCGGTGAAGAGATCAAGGACGGCATCTTCCGTGTCGACGCCATGGTCGAGAAGCCGAAGCCTGAAGATGCCCCATCGAACCTGGCAATCATCGGCCGTTACATCCTGACCCCGGACATCTTCGAGAAGATCGAACAGACCGAACCTGGCAAAGGCGGCGAGATCCAGATCACCGATGCCCTGATGAAGCAAGCGGCCGAAGGCAACGTGATCGCCTACAAGTTCAAGGGCAAGCGTTTCGACTGCGGTGGTGCCGAGGGCTACATCGAGGCGACCAACTTCTGCTTCGAGAACTTCTACAAGGCTGGCAAGGCTTACTGATAAGCCCTGCTGGTACAAGAGCCACCCTTCGGGGTGGCTTTTTTGTTTGCGGCGGCCAACGGCGTTATGCTGGGCGCCTGCCTAGGAGACTGAATACATGGCCTACGATTTTGATCTGTTTGTGATTGGCGCCGGTTCTGGCGGTGTGCGCGCGGCGCGCTTTGCCGCCGGCTTTGGCGCAAAGGTGGCTGTTGCCGAAAGCCGCTACCTGGGCGGTACCTGCGTCAACGTTGGCTGTGTACCGAAAAAGTTACTGGTGTACGGCGCCCATGTCGCTGACGAACTCGAGCAGGCCGCAGGGTTTGGCTGGACCTTGGAAGAGGGGCATTTCGACTGGGGTACCCTGATTGCCAACAAAAATCGCGAGATCGAGCGCCTCAACGGCATCTACCGCAACCTGTTGGTCAATAGCGGTGTGACCCTGCTGCAGGGCCATGCGCGGCTGACCGGCGCCAATGAAGTGGAAGTCGAAGGCCAGCGCTACACGGCCAAGCATATCCTGATCGCCACCGGTGGCTGGCCACAGGTGCCGGACATCCCGGGTAAGGAGCTGGCTATCACCTCCAACGAAGCCTTCTACCTCAAAGACCTGCCACGACGGGTATTGGTAGTGGGGGGCGGTTACATCGCCGTCGAGTTCGCCGGTATCTTCCAGGGCCTGGGGGCCGATACCACGCTGCTCTATCGAGGCGACCTGTTCCTGCGCGGCTTCGATGGCTCGGTGCGCACGCACTTGAAGGAAGAGCTGGAAAAGCGCGGCCTGAACTTGCAGTTCAACGCCGACATCCAGCGCATCGACAAGCTGGAAGATGGCAGCCTCAAGGCCACGTTGAAAGACGGCTCCGAGTTGGTCGCAGATTGTGTGTTCTACGCAACAGGCCGGCGCCCGATGCTGGACAACCTGGGCCTTGAGAACACTGGCGTAGAGCTTGATGCGCGCGGCTACATCCGCGTTGACGCGCAATACCAGACCACCGCGCCGTCGATCCTGGCGATTGGCGACGTGATCGGCCGTGTGCAGCTGACGCCGGTGGCCCTGGCCGAAGGCATGGCCGTGGCGCGGCGCCTGTTCAAGCCTGAGCAATACCGCCCGGTGGACTACCAGAACATCCCCACCGCCGTGTTCAGCCAGCCACCGATTGGCACGGTTGGCCTGACCGAGGAGCAGGCGCTGGAGGCCGGGCATAAGGTGCAGGTCTTCGAAAGCCGCTTCCGCGCCATGAAGCTGACACTCACCGATATTCAGGAAAAGACCCTGATGAAGCTGGTGGTCGATGCCGACACCGACAAGGTGCTGGGCTGCCACATGGTGGGCCCTGACGCTGGCGAGATCATCCAGGGCCTGGGCATCGCCCTGAAGGCCGGAGCGACCAAGCAACAGTTCGACGAGACCATCGGCGTGCACCCGACGGCGGCTGAAGAGTTCGTGACCATGCGCACCGTTACCCGCTGATGCTACCGGCCTCATTGCCGGCTTGCCGGCAATGAGGCCCATGCGCGCCGCGCAATCCTTTGCTCAGCCGATTCCCTTCTATTAATAAACCTCGGTTATAGCCAAAACCAATCGCAAGCATGAGCTTTGCCAATGAGCCTTCAGCGGGATGATTAGTTAGGATTCTATCCATCAACTGATTCCAACCCCATGAAGGAGCGTCTCTCATGCCAATCATCAACAGCCAGGTCAAACCGTTCAACGCCACTGCCTACCACAAAGGCGAGTTCGTTCAGGTCAGCGAAGCCGACCTGAAAGGCAAGTGGTCTGTCGTGTTCTTCTACCCGGCCGACTTCACCTTCGTATGCCCGACCGAGCTGGGTGACCTTGCTGACAACTACGCCGAGTTCCAGAAGCTGGGCGTGGAAATCTACGGTGTGTCCACCGACACCCACTTCACCCACAAAGCCTGGCACGACACCTCGGACACCATCGGCAAGATCGAATACCCGCTGATCGGTGACCCGACCCACGTCATCTCGCGCAACTTCGACGTGCTGATCGAAGAAGCCGGCCTGGCCGATCGCGGTACCTTCGTGATCAACCCGGAAGGCCAGATCAAGATCGTCGAACTGAACGACGGTGGTGTAGGCCGCGATGCTGCCGAACTGCTGCGTAAAGTGAAGGCTGCCCAGTACGTTGCCGCCCACCCAGGCGAAGTGTGCCCAGCCAAGTGGAAAGAAGGCGAAGCCACCCTGGCACCGTCGCTGGACCTGGTCGGCAAGATCTAAGGCCATGTGCATGTCGTGGGCGGTAGCCAGCCGCCAAAGCTGAAGTAGTCACCGCCCCGTAAAAGCGCCCGGGCGACGTCGCCTGGGCGTTTTTGTATCCGAGTTTTGAAAAAAGGAATCGCCCGTATGTTGGACGCCACGCTTAAATCGCAACTGAAAACCTACCTGGAGCGGGTCACCCAGCCGATCGAGATCGTTGCCTCCCTCGACGACGGCGCGAAGTCCCGCGAATTGCATGACCTGCTGGTGGAAATTGCCAGCCTGTCAACCTTGATTACCCTGCGCGCGGATGGTGATGACGCCCGTCGTCCATCGTTCTCGCTCAATCGCCCCAATGGCGAGATCAGCCTGCGCTTTGCCGGCATCCCCATGGGCCACGAATTCACCTCGCTGGTGCTGGCGCTGCTGCAAGTCGGCGGCCACCCGTCCAAGGCGAGTGCCGAAGTGATCGAGCAGATCCAGGCGCTGGAAGGCGAGTTCACCTTCGAAACCTACTTCTCGCTGTCGTGCCAGAACTGCCCGGATGTGGTTCAGGCGCTTAACCTGATGGCGGTGCTCAACCCCAATGTGCGCCATGTGGCCATCGACGGTGCGCTGTTCCAGGCAGAAGTGGAAGCGCGCAAGATCATGGCGGTGCCGAGCATCTACCTGAACGGTGAAGTGTTTGGCCAGGGCCGTATGGGCCTGGAAGAAATCCTCGGCAAGATCGACACCAACGCCGGTGCTCGCCAGGCCGAGAAGATCAACGCCAAGGACGCCTTTGATGTGCTGGTGGTCGGCGGTGGGCCAGCCGGCGCGGCAGCGGCTATTTACGCCGCACGTAAAGGCATCCGCACCGGCGTCGCCGCCGAGCGTTTTGGCGGCCAGGTGCTCGATACCCTGGCCATCGAGAACTTCATCTCGGTGCAGGAAACCGAAGGGCCGAAGTTGGCCACGGCGCTGGAAGAGCACGTCAAGCAGTACGACGTGGACATCATGAACCTGCAGCGCGGCGAAGCACTGATTCCGGCCACCGATGGTGGCCTGCATGAAGTACGCCTGGCCGGCGGCGCCTCGCTCAAGGCCAAGACCGTGATCCTGGCCACCGGCGCCCGCTGGCGCGAAATGAATGTGCCGGGCGAGCAGGAGTACCGTGCCCGTGGTGTCGCCTACTGCCCGCACTGTGATGGCCCGCTGTTCAAGGGCAAGCGCGTAGCGGTGATCGGTGGTGGCAACTCGGGCGTGGAAGCGGCCATCGACCTGGCCGGTATCGTCGCCCAGGTGACGCTGATCGAGTTCGACAGCCAACTGCGGGCTGATGCGGTGTTGCAGCGCAAACTGCACAGTTTGCCGAACGTGAAAGTGATCACCAGTGCGCTGACCACCGAAGTGTTGGGCAATGGTGAGAAAGTGACCGGCCTGCGTTACAAGGACCGCACCACCGACGAGCAGCATGAGGTGGCGCTGGAAGGCATCTTCGTGCAGATCGGCCTGCTGCCGAACACCGACTGGCTGAAAGGCACCGTCGAGCTGTCGCCGCGAGGTGAGATCATCGTCGATGCCAAGGGTCAGACCAGCATCCCGGGTGTGTTTGCGGCCGGTGACGTAACGACCGTGCCGTACAAGCAGATCGTGATTGCGGTGGGCGAGGGGGCCAAGGCCTCGCTGGCAGCCTTCGACCACCTGATCCGGACCTCGGCGCCGGCGTAAGCCTGTACCGGCCCTATCGCCGGCAAGCCAGCTCTCACAGGGTAATCACAGATTCCGAAACTGTGGTACGCCTGAGGGAGCTGGCTTGCCGGCGATAGGGCCTATGAGGTTCAAGGGTGTCTATGATGACTGAAGACCCCCTCAGGAAACCCACCATGACCCTGATCAGCCGCGAACCCTGGTGGTTAGTCCCTCCAAAGCCCGGGCAGAAAGAGCAAGACCTGCACTGGGGTTACCTGGAAATCTATGCCGACGGCCACACCGTGTTCGTCGACCAGCGCCCCAGTGACCGGGAGCTGGCCGAGCGCAAGAGCTGCCGCAACTTCCCCGACCCGGAGCCGTGACGGCTCAGCCTTCCAGCTCGGCCAGGCGTGCCTCCAGCGCCGCGATGCGGGCTTCCAGGGCTTCGATCCGTTCTTCCGACACACTGCCGCCACCGCTGCGCGCGCCACCTTCCTGCTGACGTGCAGCGAGGATCGCCTCGATTTCCGCCGGGTCGCCCAACGCATGGGTGTAGCGGTCTTCACGCTGGCCGGCCTGGCGCGGCAGGTGCAAGGCCAGATCCCGCGATATCAGACGTTCCAGCTGGTGCTGGATCTGCTCGGTGTCGTCGAAGTCGTGCAGGCGGTTACTGCGGGTCAGCAGTTCGTTGAGGGTTTGCGGGCCGCGCAGGAACATCAGGCCCATCAGCACCAGTTGGGCCGGTACCAGCTCCAGGGCCTTGTCTACCCGCTGTTCCCAGCGATCGGCACGGCTGCCCATCTGCAGGCGGGTCATGCCTTGCCCTTCGAGGGAACGCAGGGCTTGGCCGATCTGGCCTTGGGTAAGGTTCATCACCGGCTCGCGGCTGGTCTTCTGGTTACAGGCCAGGACCAGGGCATTGAGGGTCAGCGGGTAGCTTTCCGGGCTGGTGGCCTGCTTTTCGATCAGCGAGCCGAGAACGCGGATCTCGATGCTGTTGAAGCGGCCTTCACCTGCGGTTTCGTGTTCTGACATGGCCCTGTCTCAATGGCTGGGGAAAGGCCACTAGGGTAGGTAAAGCCACCGCGTAAGGCAATTGGGGCCGCGATGCGGCCCCAATAAGGTCAAGCGTTGCGTCGTTCTTCGGCTTGGCACGCCGCTGCCGTGAACAGCACATCGGTCGAAGAATTCAGCGCCGTTTCGGCCGAATCCTGCAGCACACCGATAATGAAGCCCACTGCTACCACTTGCATGGCAATTTCACTGGGGATGCCAAACAGGCTGCACGCCAGCGGAATCAACAGCAGCGAGCCCCCGGCCACGCCCGAGGCACCGCAGGCGCAAACGGCTGCCACTACGCTTAGCAGTACGGCCGTTGGCAGGTCCACGGGAATGCCCAAGGTATGCACCGCCGCCAGCGTCAGCACGGTAATGGTGATGGCCGCACCGGCCATGTTGATGGTGGCACCCAGCGGGATCGACACCGAGTAGGTGTCTTCGTGCAGGCCAAGGCGCTCCGACAGGGCCAGGTTGACCGGGATGTTGGCCGCCGAACTGCGGGTGAAGAACGCGGTAATGCCGCTTTCGCGCAGGCACAGCAGGGTGAGTGGGTAGGGGTTGCGGCGGATTTTCCAGAACACGATCAGCGGGTTCATGATCAGTGCCACGAACAGCATGCAGCCAATCAGCACCGCGAGCAGGTGCAGGTAGCCGAACAGGGCGTCCAGGCCAGATTGCGCCAGAGTGGAACTGACCAGGCCGAAAATGCCCAGCGGGGCGAAACGGATGACAACCCGCACGATCAGCGTGACGCCGTTGGACAGGTCTTCGACCACGGTGCGGGTGGGTTCACCGGCATGACGCAGGGCCACGCCAAGGCCGATGGCCCAGGTGAGTATGCCGATGAAGTTGGCGTTGAGCAGGGCGTTGACCGGGTTGTCGACCGCGCTCAACAGCAAGTTTTGCATCACTTCAGCGATACCGCCCGGTGCGCTCAACGTGGCCTCGCCAGTACTGAGCGCCAGGTGGGACGGGAACAGCATGCTGGCGACCACGGCTACCACTGCCGCGGCGAAGGTGCCCAGCAGGTACAGCCATAGGATCGGCCGAATATGGGTTTCCTGGCCGTGGCGATGGTTGGCGATCGAGGCCATGACGAGGATGAACACCAGTACGGGCGCCACCGCCTTCAATGCGCTGACGAACACCTTGCCGAGGAAGGCCAGGTCGCGGGCGATGGCGGGCGCCAGAAGGGCCAAGGCAATACCGGCAAGCAGGCCAATGACGATCTGCGTCACCAGGCTGGTTCGGTTGAGTAGGCGAAGTACAGGGGACATGTGCAGCACAATCTCATTATTGTGAAAGGGCGCGACTTTAGCACAGAGCGCGGCGGCGCAGCCTCGGCTGTGTCGTCGCAGGGGCCAACGTCACCAATGAAACAACTCTCGCCGTGCGCCTTCAGTAATTGCCACGATCCCCGGGTGCTTGACCTTGCGTTCCACCGAAATGGCATAGAACGACTCATGCACGGCCTCGGTCTGCCCGATCAGTTCCACGCCATACTGGCGGCACACTTCGTCGGTAATCACGCTGGGGGCGACGAAAATGCCGCTGCCTGACTGCCCGAACGCCTGCATCAAGGCACTGTCATCGAACTCGCCCACGATCCGTGGCTGCACCTGTTGCTCGCCTAGCCAGCGCAGCAGGCGGCTGCGCACCACGGTCTCCTGGCCGGGAACGAGCAGCGGTGCATCCTGCAGGCAAGCCGGGAAGGGGCCGTCCAGCCGTTGTGCCAGCGTTGGGGTGGCGAAGAAGCTCAGCCCGCATTCGCCCAGCTTCTGGCTGTAGCCTTTGATGTCCAGGTGGCTGGGCATGGGGCTGTCGGAAATCACCAGGTCCAGGCGCTGGATGGCCAGGTCTGCCAGCAACCGCTCGAGTTTGTCTTCGCGGCAGTTGATGCGCAGCACCTCATCCAGCTCCATGGTCGGTGCCAGCAGGCGGTAGACGATGGATTTGGGCACCACGTCGGCCACCCCCACGCGAAACAGGATCTGCTCTTGCGGGCCGGCGCGCAGCATGGCTTCCAGCTCACCGCCGAGCTGGAACATCTGCTCGGCATAGACCAGCGCCTGGCGGCCTGTCTCGGTCAGCTCCAGCTGCCGGCCTGCACGCTGGAACAGCTCCAGGCCATAGGTTTGCTCGAACAGGCTGATCTGCCCGCTGATGGTTTGTGGTGTGAGGTTGAGCTGTTCGCTGGCGCGGGTGATGCTGCCCGTCTTGGCCACGGCCCAGAAGTAATGCAGTTGGCGATAGTTGAGCACCGTCGGTCGCCCCGATTCGTAAAAACCGAAGTATACGCCATGAAAATACGAATTTTCCTGAACTATTGGCGTCTCTAGAATGCACGGCATCAGGCGCCATGCGCCGCCGGGATATTTCATGCGAGGACACCATGCTACAACTCAAATCCATTGGCACCCCGTTGGTGCTGGCGTTGGCCCTGTTCACGCTTGCGGGTTGCGACCAGGCCGAGAAATCCGCCCAGCAAATGCTCGACCAGGCGGCGCAGTCGGCCAAGCAGGCGATCGACGACACCAACAAAGCCGCCCAGCAGGCCTTGAGTGAGGCCATCGGCAAGGGAGGCCACACGCCTGAAGATGCCGACAAGAAAAAAGACACTCAGGAAATCTGACCCCCAACCGCCGCTGCAGGATTTGAACAATGGAATACTTGCTGGAACTCGCCGCTAGCCCTACCGCCTGGGTTGCCCTGGCTACGCTGGTGGCCATGGAAGTTGTACTGGGCATCGACAACCTGATCTTCATTTCCATCCTGACCAACAAGCTGCCGGTGGAATACCGTTCCAAGGCGCGACGCATTGGTATCAGCATGGCCTTGGTCATGCGCCTGGCCTTGCTCAGCACGGTGGCCTGGATCGTTCAGCTGACCGACCCGGTGTTTGAAGTGTTCGGCAACGCCTTCTCATGGAAGGACGTGATCCTGATTGCCGGTGGCCTGTTCCTGCTGTGGAAGGCGACCAAGGAGATACACGAAAACGTCGACCCGCACGGCGCCAAGGAAGAAGCCAAGGTGTCGTCGACGGTTACCCTGGGCTTTGCGGCGGCGATCTTCCAGATTTTGCTGCTGGACATCGTCTTTTCGGTGGACAGCATCATCACCGCCGTGGGCATGACCGAGCACTTGCCGATCATGATCATTGCCGTTATCACGGCTGTAATCGTGATGATGGTGGCCGCCGACCCGCTGGCCAACTTCATCAATGACAACCCGACGGTGGTCATGCTGGCCCTGGGCTTCCTGATCATGATCGGCATGACATTGATCGCCGAAGGCTTTGGTGCCCATGTGCCGAAGGGGTATGTGTATGCGGCCATGGCGTTCTCGACCGCGATCGAGATCCTCAACATCCTGGCTCGCAGGGCGCGATTGAAGCGTGAGGCGGCTGAAGGTTGATAAACATACGGGGCGCCATGCGCCCCGTTTGCGGTTTCTGAACGCTTAGTGCACCCCGGCATGCCGCCGCGCCCGGCGCACAGGCAGCGGCTTGGCGGGGGCCTGCGGTGGCAGGTGGTGGTGGGAATGACGCCGCACGATACGCAGTACACCCCACAGCATGGCGGCTGCGACGCTCAGCCACATGCCCACCAGCATGAGGATTGCCATGGTCAGGCTCATCTGTGCCTCCATCTCCAAGGGCAGCGCACGGTCAGCCAGCGCTTGCCTTCCAGACACTGCTTTAGTCTAGCCCTTCGCCTGTGACGTTCCATCGAACAAAGGTCTATCTCTGGGTCCGATTCGCTCTAAGCCGCTGTCGGACTATACCCGCGCCGCTGTGGGACCTATGATCGTTGGCCAGAGCCGGGCGCTGCCTGCCTGGCGTTGAAACAAGCGAGCGCCCATGCAGCAACATTCCTTCAAAACCGTCCCACGTCGGCTGCTGGCTGCCTGCCTGATTGCGGCCAGCCTGGCCGGCTGTGCCAGTGCGCCACCCGCCAACCTCAAGGGCCTGCCGCAGCGTGTCGAGATCAGCAGCGTGCCGTTCTACCGTGGCAACGCCAACCACAGTGGCGCCATGGCCCTGGCCGCCGTGTTGTCGCAGCAGGGCGCGCCCATCACCCCGGGGCTGCTGGACAAGCCGTTGAACCTGCCTCAGGGCGCCGAAGCGCTGGACACCGGCATTCCTCGCGTGGCGCGGGACTACGGCATGATGGTGTACCCGCTGGACAAGCAGCTGGACGCGCTACTGGCCCAGGTGGCGGCTGGCAACCCGGTACTGCTGCGTTATGAGGACGGTTCGGCGTGGTGGGGCGAGCCGCGTTATGCGGTGCTGATCGGCTATGACCGTTATAAGCAACGGGTGCTGTTGCGCTCGGGCATGCACCGGCGGCAGGTGATGGCGTTCGATGACTTTGCCTCGGCGTGGGCGAAGCAGGGGAGTTGGGCGGTACTGGTACAGCCGCCACGGCAGCTGCCGGCCCAGGTGGATCGGCAGCGCTGGCTGCAGGCTGCGGATGAACTGGCGCGGGCGGGGCAGGAGATTGCGGCGAAGCAGGCCGTCAATAGCTTGAACAAATAGTTTTGCCTGTACCGGCCCTTTCGCGGGTAAACCCGCGAAGAGGCCAGTCCCGGCTACATCAGAAGCCCAGACGATCGCGCAGGCTGTAGTACCAGGCACCGAGGGCGCTGAACGGCACGCGCAGCATCTGGCCACCCGGGAACGGGTAGTGCGGCAGGCCGGCGAAGGCGTCGAAACGCTCAGCCTGGCCACGCAGGGCCTCGGCCAGCACCTTGCCTGCCAGGTGGGTGTAGGTTACGCCATGGCCCGAGCAACCCTGGGAGTAGTAGATGTTGTCACCGATACGGCCAACCTGCGGCAGGCGCGACAGGGTCAGCAGGAAGTTACCGGTCCAGGCGTAATCGATCTTCACATTTTTCAGCTGCGGGAAGGCCTTGAGCATCTTCGGACGAATGATCGCCTCGATGTTGGCCGGGTCACGCGCGCCGTACACCACGCCGCCGCCGAAGATCAGGCGCTTGTCGCTGGTGAGGCGGTAGTAGTCGAGCAGGTAGTTGCAGTCTTCGACGCAGTAGTCCTGCGGCAGCAGGGTACGTGCCAGTTCTTCGCCCAGAGGCTCGGTGGTGATCACCTGGGTACCGCATGGCATGGACTTGGCGGCCAGTTCCGGTACCAGGTTGCCCAGGTAGGCGTTGCCGGCGACGATGATGAACTTGGCGCGTACTTTACCTTGTGGCGTGTGTACGACCGGGTTGGCACCACGTTCGATGCGCACCGCCGGGGTTTGCTCATAGATGATGCCGCCCAGCGACTCGACCGCAGCGGCTTCGCCCAAGGCCAGGTTGAGCGGGTGGATGTGGCCGCCGCTCATGTCCAGCATGCCGCCCACATAGCTGTCGCAGGCGACCACTTCGCGGATGCGCTTCTGGTCCATCAGCTCCAGCTGGTTGTGGCCGAAACGTTCCCACAGGCGCTTTTGCGACTCCAGGTGGCCCATCTGCTTGCTGGTGAGGGCGGCGAACACGCCACCGTCTTTCAGGTCGCACTGAATGTTGTACTTGGCCACGCGCTCACGAATGATGCGGCCGCCTTCGAAGGCCATGTGGCCCAGCAGTTGCGCCTGCTTGGGGCCAACGGTGCGTTCGATGACGTCGATGTCACGGCTGTAGCTGTTGACGATCTGGCCGCCGTTGCGGCCCGACGCGCCGAAGCCGACCTTGGCCGCTTCGACGATGCTTACCTTGAAGCCGTTTTCCAGCAGGAACAGGGCGCTGGACAGGCCGGTGTAGCCGGCGCCGATGATGCACACATCGGTTTCCACCTCACCCTGCAGCGCCGGACGTGGCGGCACCGGGTTGGCCGAGGCGGCGTAGTAGGACTGGGGGTAGGGGGTGTTAGCCATGCTGCAGGAACCTCGTGTTTTATATTTTTAACGAATGTACCGATGCTATCAATAATAATAAACACCCGCTAGTCGTCTGATGAAAATCCTTTACGGGCTACCTGCCAGCCCATCTATCTATAAAGAGTTTAAGATTCAGTAGCTTAGCGCGAAAAAAAGTGTTGACAGGGTTTTAGGAATGCGTAGAATGCGCACCACACGACAGGCACATAGCTCAGTTGGTTAGAGCACCACCTTGACATGGTGGGGGTCGTTGGTTCGAGTCCAATTGTGCCTACCAAATCGAAGAAGGGGTGATCCGCAGGGGTCACCCCTTTTTTCATTGCCCGGTTTCGGGTGCAGCAAACCGTTGCAGGGGCGCGAAGCGCTTACCTTCGAAAGTTTTTGATTTTTCTCAAAAAAAAGCTTTACAGGTGTGTATTCGATCACTAATATGCGCACCACACGACAGGCACATAGCTCAGTTGGTTAGAGCACCACCTTGACATGGTGGGGGTCGTTGGTTCGAGTCCAATTGTGCCTACCAAATCCGAAAAGGGCGATCAGAAATGATCGCCCTTTTTGCATGTGCGCGTGAAGCAGCGTGTAACGTTTGGTCGCGGTTCGGGACAGAGGTCGGCGTGCTAGAATCCGCCCCTTCGAATCTGGAGGTACACGCGTGCGCAAACTGGCTGTGGTAATGGCAGTGCTCGCCCTGGCGGGCTGTGAGAACGAGGTCGAAGGCGTGCACAAGCAGGTGGCCGAACACCTGCACAACCCCAAAACCGCCAAGTTCGGCAACGTACGGATCGACACCCAGGGCACCATCTGCGGCCAGGTCCGTGGCAAGGATGATGCCGGGCAGTACGAAGCCTACCGCAGCTACGTAGCGATCAAGCGCGATGGCCAGTACGACATCATCGTCGACGACACCGGCAACAACCTGCGCATCCGCGAGATGTGCGGTGGTGCCGACCTGCAGCGCCGTGCCGAGGCGCTGGCAGACCAACCGGCACCCGAGGGCTGGGATGTAGAGGTGGTTCAGGGCGCCAACATGGGCGCGCTGAGCGACATGACCGCACGGCTTATCGAAAAGGGCATCCCGTCTTCGGTGGAATACCGCGACGGCAAGCCAGTGGTGCTGATGGGGCCGTTCCCTACCCGCGAAGAAGCACAAGCGCGCAGGGATGAAGTGATGGCCAAGCTGGGCACCGATTCGGTGGTTATCCAGCACGGGGCCACACGCTAACCGCTCCTGTCAGCCCCGCAAGGCACAGTTAACCGTGCGCTAGACAATGTTCACACAAGTTTGGCTATGCTTGGAGTGACGATGCCGAACGGGGAGGGGCCTCATGTCTACACTGGAGCGGGCCATTGCCGTGGCCGCCAGGGCGCATGAAGGGCAATACGACAAGGGTGGGGCGGCTTATATCCTCCACCCGCTACGCGTGATGATGCGGGTGTCCACACCCGAACAACGGATTGTCGCAGTACTTCACGATGTGATCGAGGACACCCCGCTGACCCTGTCCGACCTGGCGCGCGAGGGTTTCGAGCTTAAAATCCTTGCAGCCTTGTTGGCGCTCAGTCGCCGCGAGGGTGAGGCTTATCAGGACTTCGTGGTGCGTCTGGGCGATGACCCGCTGGCGCGAACCGTCAAACTGGCCGATCTGGCCGATAACAGTGACATTTCGCGCATCCCTTGCCCTGGCCCCGCCGACCTGGCGCGGTTGGCCCGCTACCGGGAAGCCAGCGCCTATTTGCAGGCGTTGGCCTGAGGTTCAGCCGCAGGCCTTGAGGTTGACCGGCCCGACGAACTCATTACCCCGGCCCATCACGCAAGCTACCTGCTGGTTGCGTTGCCGCTCCCATGCCTGCGGCGGATAGGTCTTGTTCCAGGCCTCGAACAACTGGCGGTCCTGCCGGGACAAGCGCAGGTTGTACTGTTTGCTCATGTAGAAGTAGGTGCGGGCGATCATGCCGCGTATCGAGGGGCGTGGCATGACCTTCCTGGCTTTGAAGTCGACCTGGGTCAGGCAGCTGCCATACTGGCCGCGTTGCTCCGGCAGCCAGCCAAAACTGAAGTTGCTGCGGTCGCCATTGACCTCGCCGATGCTCGGTACAAGGTTGTGCAGGTCAGCCTCGGCACGTTTGTACACCTCGTCATGCTGCGAGCACTGCTTGCGCCCGCCGTCCTGCCAGCACTGGCGCTGATGGCCGATCTGCCAGGCGGGCACGATGTGCTCCCACTCGATACGTGACGCGCGCTGGGCGTTCTTGCGCGGGGCATAGCCGCAGGACGCCAGGTCGACCTTGTTGCCTTTGTATTTGCAGCCGCAATAAAACTCGGTCGATTGCGGCGCATACAGCTTCCAGGCGACCTTCTTGGCCTCCTGAAAGGTGCGTGGGGCATCGGCTTGGGCTAGTGAAGCGGTCAGTAACAGGCAGGCTGCGGCAAAAAACGAAACTCTCATGCGGGGTCAGTCTTCCTTCGGTACGGTCCAGAAAACCTGTACGCCGCCATCGTCGCGGTGAGCGAGGGTTACGTTGTCGTTTTCTGCGATCTCCTCCAGCAAGGTTTCCCAGTCTTCCGGGCTTTCCTGTTCCAGGCGGAAGATCAGCGCCGCTCGGCTGCGCTGGGCGGTAGGGCTGTTGATGATCTTTTGGATGCGTACACCCAGCTGTTCATAGCTGTTTGGGGTGGCGGAGGCGGTGCTGGACACAGGCATTTCCTTGTTTTGCTGTATGCACATACAGTATTTCACTGTAAGTAAATTCGCAACAGCTTGTCGGGGGGAAATCCTTTCTTGGCCAGTCATGGCTATGACGTCAGGTAAAGCGTTCGAAACGGTAAGGCGCTGGGTCTATCAGTGGAGTTGCCTGGGACACCAGGTCTGCTGCCAGCTGGCCGGCCGCAGGCGAGGTGCCGAAGCCATGCCCGGAAAAACCGGTGGCCAGGGTCAGGCCCGGAAGACTGGCCACCGGGCCGATCACCGGGTTGGAGTCGGGGGTGACGTCGATGGTCCCGGCCCAGGCGCTGGCGATACGTGCCTGTTCGAACACGGGCCAGGCCGCCTTGAGGTTGCGCATGGCTTCCTCGTTGAGTGCCGGGTTGGCGAGCGGGTCTTGCACCCGTACGCGCTCGAAGGGGCTGACATCGGTGGCTTTCCAGCGCCGGGCCAGGGCCAGATCCTTGAAGAAGTGCTTGCCAAAGCTGATGCGCAGGAAGTCCCGCTGGGCACGCAACTGGGGCAGGTAACGCTTGCCCAGCAGCAAGTGGTCCAGGGTCAGGAAGGCATCCAGCGCGCCGCGCTGGGTGATGATGTAGCCGCCGTCTTTGTGCTTGCGGAAAGAAAAGTCCGGTGCACCGACGGCGATGTCGGTGGGCCCGTCCATGGGCTCGGTGCGCAGCACGGAGCAGGTCAGCGGCAAGGTTGGCAGGTTGATGCCAAGGTTGCCGAGGAACTTGCGTGACCACAGACCGCCGGCCAGCAACACCTGATCGCAGCGAATCTCGCCCTGCTCGGTGACCACGCCGCTGACTCGGCCAGCAGCGGTGACCAGGGTGCGCACTGCGCAGTTCTCTACCACCACCGCGCCCTTGGCCATTGCCGCACGGGCAATGGCGCTGGCGGCCAGGGTGGGTTCGGCGCGTGCGTCCGACGGGGTAAAGATGCCGCCCGCCCAGTCTGCCCGGCCACCCGGCACCATCTGGGCTATTTCATGCGCGCTCAGCAAGCGCGAGTCCAGGCCCAGTGCTTCGACGCTTTTCAGCCAGCCTTCATGCATGCCCATCTGCGTGTCGTTGCGGCCGATGAACATGATACCGGCCTGGCGATAGCCGACGTCGCTGCCCACACGTGCCGGCATTTCGGCCCACAACTGGTCGGCCGCCAGCGCCAGGGGGATGTCGTGGGCGTGGCGGTTGGTCTTGCGTACCCAGCCCAGATTGCGGGACGACTGTTCGCCAGCGATGCGCCCCTTTTCCAGCACCACCACCGGGATGTTGCGTTCGGCAAGGGTCAATGCGGCGGTGAGGCCGATGATGCCGCCGCCGATGATGACCACGGTGGTGGCGTCGGGATGACGGGCGCTGGTTTGCACAGGGGCGATCGTGGGAGACATGGCTTTACTCGATGCAGGTCAGACAGGGGAAGTGCTCAGGGGCAGTCAGAGCCTTTACTGGCCAAGGCGGATCATGGTCACGTGTGCTTGCCCTGCGCCGCGATAGGCCGTGACTTCCAGTTCGACCTTGTACACGGTCGAGCCGAGAGGCGGGCAGGTGACCGTGGTGGCCGGGTCGATACCTCGGAACTTCTCACCGATCACGTCCATTACCCGTGGCACATCGGCAGGGTCCTGGATGAACACGCGTGAGTTGATGACGTCGGCCAGGCTGGCGTCGACCGCCGCCAGGGCGGTTTCGATGTTGGCGAACACCTGGTGGGTCTGCTCGATCACATCCTCCGGGATGACCTGGGTCTGCGGGTTGCGCCCGGCGGTGTTGGAGACGTGAATCCAGTTGTCTACCGCCACCAAGCGGGAGTAGCTGGCCATGTTTTCGAACCTGGAGCCGGTTTTCAGTTTGGTGATCTGTGTCATGGGCTTTGCCTTGTTATCGGGTAGTGGGGGGATCAGCTGAGAACGGGGGTTTCCCAGAGGTTGAGCTTTACGCCAATGCCTTGTTCGAGCGCCTTGCGGTACACCACGGTGCCCCAGGCCACGTCCTCGACGGGCATGCCGCCCACCGACATCAGGATGATTTCGTCGTCGTGCAGGCGCCCTGGTGCATCGCCGCAGATGATCTTGCCGATGTCCTCCACTTGCTCGGCGGCCAGCTTGCCTTCGGCAATCATGTCCATGAAGCGCACGCCAACCAGCGGTACGTGGTTGTGTGCGGGCTTGGGCAACTCGGCGAACCAGGCTTCGTACAGGCCGGTGTTGTCCACCACCTTGCGCACGTCGTCCTGCTCCATGCCGGCGTCGATGCTGCACGGCGCCGGCATGGCCAGGAACGCGCCGGGCTTGACCCACTCGCGGCGTACCAGCGGGTACTGGCTGGGGTCACCGACTTCGCCCGAACTGCAGTAGCTGACTAGGTCAGAGCCGCGTACCACGTCTTCCAGGGTTTCAACCACCTGGATCGTCGTGATTTGCGGGAAAGTGGCCTTGACCCAGGCAACGAACGCATCCAGGTTCTTCTGGCCGCGCCCCTTGAGCTTGAGGGTGTCGATCAGCGGGCACACTGCCATGAACGCGGCGACCGTGGTCTTGCCCATCACGCCCGGGCCGGCCAGGCCGATGACCTTGGCGTCCTTGCGTGCCAGGTGGCGAGCGCCCACGCCCGGGATGGCACCGGTGCGGTAGGCCGACAGCAGGTTGGCCGACATGTGCGCCAGCGGAGCGCCGGTGTCGGCATCGTTGAGGGTGAACATCAGGATTGAGCGCGGCAGGCCCTTTTCGCGGTTGGCGATGTTCGAGCCGTACCACTTGGCACCTGCGGTCTGGAAGTTGCCGCCCAGGTACGCTGGCATCGCCATCATGCGGCGGTCGGCGGTGGGCTTGGGCATGGTGGGGAACGGCGAGTGCTCGGGGAAAGTGATCATTGCGCCGTGCGAGTCGCTGTTCGGGCCGGCCATGCGGTAGTCGCCCTGGTACAGCAGGCCGAACATTTCTTCCATGGTGTCGACGCAGGCGGGCATGTCAGTGACGCCGGCGCGGATCATGTCCTGTTCGGACAGGTAGATGAAATCAATTCTGGTATCGGGGGTCATGGCGGGTCTCGCGGGGCTGGCTGCCGTCGGATTTGTTGTTGGTGACGTGGCAGCCAGTTTCGCTAACGACTGGTAGGTCGTCTTGTGCCTGCCTGCCAGCCGAGTTGACCGTCAGTGCCAAGGCCTCAATGGCCAGCGAGCGAGAAGCTGGCGGGGGTGTCGCGCAAGCTGAGGGCCGTCAGCAGGCACACCACCAGGGTGCACAGGGCGAGCAGCGCGGCCCACGCGGTGGGGCCGTGGCCGAGTACCACGGCGGCCAGCGGGGCAGCGCTGGCGGACACCGACAACTGGATGGCGCCCAGCAGCGCTGCGGTGGAGCCCAAAGCCTTGTCTTGCGAGGCCATGACCAATGACATCAGCGTCGACTCGGCGATGCCTAAACCGAACAGCGCCACCACCATGCCGCCAGCCACACCCGGTAGCCCCAGACCGGTGAGCGCACCGAGCAGGCTGATGCAGGCGCCGCCAGCCATGCACAGCACGCCCAGGCGGGTGAGGTTGTTCAGGCCCAGAAGGCCGATCAGGCGGCTTGCGGCCATGGCGCCGAACAGGATCGACACTCCGGTAGCCCCGAACAGCAGGCCGAAGGCCTGGGCGCTCAGGCCGTAGTGTGCCTGGTACACCAGTGTGGCGCCGCCGATGTAGGCGAACAGGAAGAAGAACACGGCAGCCACGGCCAGGGTCGGGCGCAAGAAGCGGCGGTCGGCGAGGATGGCCAGATAGGTACGGCAGGCGTGGCCGAGGTGCAGGGGGGCACGTTTGTTGGCGTGCAGGGTTTCCGGCAGGTTCAGCAAGCTGTTGACCAGCACTGCCAGGCCCATGCCGGCGAGTACCAGCATCACTGCCCGCCAGCCGAAGTGCGCATCGATCACGCCGCCCAAGGCAGGTGCCAGGATCGGTGCCACGCCTTCGATGGTCATCAGCAGGGCGAACAGCTTGGTCGCGGCAACGCCTTGGCTCACGTCACGGACCATGCTCATGATCACCACCAGGGTCAGTGCGCTGCCCAGGCCCTGGAAGAAGCGCAGTGCAATCAGGGTATCGAGGCTGGGGGCTGCGGCTGCGCCGAGCGAACAGAGGATGAACAGCAGCAGGCCGGCCAGCAGCGGCTTTCGCCGGCCATAGGCGTCGACGATGGGGCCGAAGATCAACTGGCCGGCGCCCATGGCCAGCAGGAAGAAGGTGAGCGTCAGCTGCACACGGGTGAAGCTTGCCTGATAGTGGCTGGCGATTTCCGGCAGGCTCGACAGGTACATGTCGACAGCGGAAGGGCCGAGGGCACCGACCAGGCCGAGGCCCAGCGCGAAGCTGAAGCGTATTGGGGGGGAAGGATCTGCTTGCATGGTTTTCTCTGGCTGGTTTTTCGCCTACCGGTCGGTAGGTTGGCGAATGGTATTCGCCAGGGCAGGCAAGGTCAAACCCCTCCGTGGGCCAGGCACCCCGCTCCCACAGGGATCCTGCCGGTTTCAAAGGTGGCTTCAGAACGGCACGGCCACGGTCAACTGGCTGTACACATTGGTGCCATTTCCTCCCACCTGGTTGCCACCGTTACTTTCGTCCTTGCGCGGTTGGTACAGGCCCACCAGCGGGCTGATGATCAGGTGTTCGGTGACCGCCCATTCCATGAACAGGTCCAGTTCGCGGGCATCGAGGTTGAGGCTGTCGCGGGTGCGCACCGTGTCGAAGTCGAAGTACAGGGCGCCGACCGTGAGGTTTTCCAGCGGCGTCGCCTTCACGCCCACATGGTGGATGCCGGTGTTGCTGTTGAACGGGCCTGCATAATTGGCCGCGACTTCACCCTGGAACCAGGTGCCGTAACCCTTGGACAAGCCGCTGAACAGCGAGTCCCAGCCGGCCGAGTAGCGGGTGTAGCGGTAGGTGATCGAGGGGGCCCAGGGCAGGTCGGCGAAGGTGTAGCCGGTCTGCAGGTACCAGGCTTGTTCTGGGCCGTCGGTCTTGTCCTGCCAGGCGTATTCGAAGGCGAAACTGGCATTGTCGATGCCGGCACTGCCTTCGCCGCGCACGCTGTACACGTCCATGCCTTCGCGGGCCTTCTGGAAGTCGCTGGCCCACTGGTCAGCGACGTTGATGCCGTGGATCCAGGTCAACCCCACGGTGCCCAGTGCATGGGTGTAGTCCAGTGTGCCGGCGGCCAGTTCGGTTTCGGCCTGGGCGCGGTTGTCGGATTTCAGCCACAGCAGGCTGCCGTGCAAACCTTCGCTGCCACCCAGGCGCAGCATCGCAGTGCGGTCGAAGGCGTGCCGGGCGGCCAGGTAGTAGGCGCCACCACGGTCCAGCGCACCCTCTGCCACGCCATTGCCCAGGTTCGGGCCGTCATCGTTGATCAGGAAGCCGCTGCCCAGGCGAATGGTCTGGCGGCCGGCGGAAATGTCCACGCCGTCCTTGCCCAGCACGGGGAACAGGTCGGCCGAGCGCCAGCCGAGGACGGCGTCCTCGATCTTGGTGGTGCGTTCGGAACCGTCGGTGTTGCCGGCTGCATCGCCATCGCCCCAGGTGGCCGAGCTTACCCAGTTCAGGCTGCCATACAGTGTGCCGTTGCCAGCCAGGCCTTGGTCACCGCTGAGGCCATACTTGATGAAGCCCTCGCGCCAGGTTGATCCCCCCGGGGTGCCGTCGTAGTTCTTGCGGCTGTTGAACATGCCCCATACCGCCAGCATGTCGGCGTTCAGGTGGCTGTCGTCGTCTGCGTACAACTCAACAGCCTGCACGGCCTGGCTGGCCAGCAAGGTGACGAGTGCCAGGGTGGACAGCGTTTGCGGTTTGACCATTACACATCCCTCGATTGTTCTCGGCCCGCTTCACAGGGGGCCTTTGTTGTTCGGGGGCACCCTCGGCTTGGCGAGGGGCCATCGCGGTTGGCGGCGATGGCCTATTAGGGCGTGTGCGGTGGGGCGGGGTCTTGTTCGTGGCTGCCAAGGCGCTTGCACGCCTTGGCCAAGGGGTGGGTCAGTAGCGGATCATCACCGATTTGAGTTCGGTGAAGTCATCGATGAACGCCGAGCCGAACTCGCGGCCGATGCCGGATGCCTTGATGCCGCCAAACGGTACCGCCGGGTCGAGCAGGGTGTGCATGTTCACCCACAGGGTACCGGCCTGGATTTCCGGGATCATGCGCATGGCTTTGCCCAGGTCGTTGGTCCACAGGCTGGCGCTGAGGCCGTAGGGCGAGGCGTTCATCAGGTGCAGCAGTTCGTCTTCGTCGTCATAGGGCAAGAAGGTGGCTACCGGGCCGAAGGTTTCCTGGTTGAGCAGGGTGTCGCTGGCCGACCTGGCGAGGATCACCGTGGGTTCGACGAAGCAGCCGGGGCCGTCGCCCAGCTTGCCGCCATGGATAATCTGGCTACCCTCGGCGCGTGCGATGGCGAACAGTTCGGCCAGCTTCTGCTGGTGCGGTTTGTTGGCCACCGGGCCGAACTGGGTGGCTTCGTCCAGCGGCGAGCCGATTGTCAATTGGCCCAGGCGCTGGGACAGGGCGTCCAGCAGCGGGTCGATGCGCGAGCGGTGCACGTAGAAGCGCTCACCCGCAGCGCAGATTTGCCCCGAATGCAGGAAGCCGGCTTCGATGATGCCGTTCACAGCCTTGTCGGTTGCTACATCGGGCAAGAAGGCCACCGCGTTCTTGCCGCCCAGCTCCAGCGTCGCGCGGGTCAGCTTGGCGCCCATGGCGGCCTGGCCGACGGCGATACCAGTGGGCACGGAGCCGGTGAACGAGACCTTGTCGGTGCCCGCGTGCTCGATCAGCGCCTTGCCCACCAGGCCGCCACCGGTCAGCACGTTCAGCGCCCCGGCCGGCAGGCCAGCTTCTGTGGCCAGTTCGGCAATACGCAGCAACGTCAGCGGGGTGAACTCGCTGGGTTTGAGGATGATGCTGCAGCCGGTGGTGAGCGCCGAGGCCAGCTTCCAGATGGCGATCATGGTGGCGAAGTTCCACGGCACGATGCCCACCACCACGCCGATCGGTTCACGCAGGGTAAAGGCGCTGTAGCGTTCACCCGCAAACGAGGGCAGCGACGGGGTAATGGTTTGCCCGGTGATCTTGGTGGCCCAGCCGGCGTAGTAGCGCAGGAAGTGTGCAGCCTGCTCTACTTCGAAGGCGCGGGAGATGCCGATGAGCTTGCCGGACTGCAAGGTTTCCAGCTGCGCCAGTTCTTCGCGGTTGGCTTCCAACAGGTCGGCCAGTTTGAACAGTACGGCGGCGCGGGCGGCGGGGCTGGTGCGCGACCACGTTGTGAAGCCTTGGCGCGACGAGCTGACGGCGTGGTCGACATCGGCCTGGTTGGCGTCGGCGATGTGGGCGATGGTCTGGCCGTTGGCCGGGTTGACCACGGCAACTTTCGCGGACGACTGGCTGGCGAGGTGCTGACCGTGAATGAACACGCCATGCTCGCGGGCCAGGAATGCCGTGACGGCAGGAAGGAGGGTAATGTCGCTCATGCAAACTCCGGGGGCAGGAAGCCAAAGCCTGCAGCTTAGTGAGTAGGCGAGGGCGGTTCTTGTGCCAGCGTGACAGCGGCATGTCTGTGGCTGCCAGGGGCTGGCAGGCAGCAACAAACCCGGCGGCAGCCATTGGCAAGACGCCATGCCACCCGCAGCGCAGAGTAATCACTCGTTCAACGCCACAAAAACAAGCCGGGGCACAACGATGTCACTCAATAACAAGCTCACCGAGCACCTCAACCGCGGTACGGTCGGTTTCCCCACCGCACTGGCCAGCACTGTCGGGCTGATCATGGCCAGCCCGGTGATCCTCACCGCGACCATGGGCTTTGGCATCGGCGGCAGCGCCTTTGCCGTGGCCATGGTCATTGCCGCGCTGATGATGCTGGCGCAGTCCACCACCTTCGCCGAGGCCGCGTCGATCTTGCCGACTACTGGCTCGGTGTACGACTACATCAACTGCGGCCTGGGCCGCTTCTTCGCCATCACCGGCACGCTGTCGGCCTACCTGATCGTGCATGTGTTTGCCGGCACCGCCGAAACCATCCTCTCGGGCGTGATGGCGCTGGTGAACTTCGAACACCTCAACACCCTGGCAGAATCTGCCGGCGGATCGTGGCTGCTGGGGGTGTGCTTCGTGCTGGCGTTCGCGGTGCTCAATGCCTTTGGCGTCAGCGCCTTCAGCCGTGCAGAAGTGATCCTCACCTTCGGTATGTGGACCACCTTGATGGCGTTCGGTGTGCTGGGCCTGATCGTAGCACCGGCAGTGGAGCTGGACGGCCCGTTCGGCGTATCGCTGGTGGGCACCGACCTGATGACCATCCTGTCGCTGATCGGCATGGCCATGTTCATGTTCGTTGGCTGCGAGTTCGTCACGCCTCTGGCGCCCGAGCTGCGTCGTTCGGCCTGGGTGCTGCCGCGTGCAATGGCACTGGGGCTGTTCGGCGTGGCCAGCTGTATGTTCATCTACGGTGCGGCGATGAAGCGCCAGGTGGAAAACGTGCTGCTCGATGCCGCCAGCGGCGTCCATCTGCTGGACACGCCCATGGCCATCCCGCGCTTTGCCGAGCAGGTGATGGGTGATATCGGCCCGGTGTGGCTGGGCATTGGTTTCCTGTTTGCTGGCGCTGCGACCATCAACACGCTGATGGCCGGTGTGCCGCGCATTCTCTATGGCATGGCGGTTGACGGCGCGCTGCCCAAGGTATTCACCTACCTGCACCCGCGCTTCAAGACGCCGCTGCTGTGCATCCTGGTGGTGGCGCTGATCCCTTGCCTGCACGCATGGTACCTGGGCGGCAACCCGGACAACATCCTGCACCTGGTGCTGGCCGCCGTGTGTGCGTGGAGCACTGCCTACCTGTTGGTGACGCTGTCGGTGGTGATCCTGCGCATCCGTCGCCCGGACCTGCCGCGTGCCTACCGCTCGCCGCTGTTCCCGCTGCCGCAAATCGTCTCCAGCACGGGCATTCTGATCGGCATGGCGTTCATCACACCGCCAGGCATGAACCCCGCCGATGTCTATGTGCCGTTCGCCATCATGCTGGGTGCGACTGCGGCCTACGCATTGTTCTGGACGCTGTGCGTGCAGAAGGTCAACCCGTTCAAGCCGGCGCGGGTGGAGGATGTGCTTGAGAAGGAGTTCGCCGCCGAGCCTGGCCATGCCGTGGAGCACGTGGTGCATGATCAAAAGTTTGCGTAAGCAGCTGTTGGCGCCTCGGGCGCCTTCCGGCTACTGCCCAGGGGCGACGTTGGTGTGTCTGGCGCGCAACCTGGGGCAGCAGGGCATCGCGTCGGCCGGGGTGTTTCAAGACCCGGCTCAAGGCTGGCGGGCCGAGGTGCATGAACGTGTCGAGGCGCACTTGCTGATGCACATCGTCACTTGCGAGTTCCAGTTGCAGGTTGCTGCCCAGCAAGGGGGCGACGTGAGCCTTGAAGTGCGCCATGCCGGTGCGTTGCGGCGCACGGGCCTCACCTGTGTATACCGCAAGGGCGACCAGGCGCGCTTCACCCGGCTACGTGATGGCCTGCAACAGCATGAAGCATTGCTGGCGGCACTGATGCCGCTGGACTTCAAGCGCCTGACCCTGGCCTGCCACGAGGCCCAGTGGTTGATGAAGCTGGAGCACATGGGGGGTAGCGAAGTGGTCAACCGCATGCCTGCGTTTCGCCGCTATATTTCGATCAGCCCGCAGCAACGGGCGCATCTGATGGCCAGCCTGGCCAATTTCAGCACCTTGCTCCCTGCTCTTTGACGCCGCTTGGCATACGCCTTGCTGTGTCTACCGACAAATGATGACAGTTGTGCGCACATAGATAACATGTTAACAATGTGCGCATAACAACAAATCCTGCGTCGAGGGCAGCCATGCATACTCAACAATCCAACCGTCAGGGGCTGGAACGCTGGACCACGGCCATGCAGCAGATCTGCGGCCGCTTCGAGACGGAGCTTGCGTCCAATCACTCGCTGTTCATTGGCGAGGTTTCCACCTTTTCCCGCGCCGGCTTGCCGCTGGCCAACCTGCGCACCAACGCCGGCAACATCCGCCGGCTGGGCGAAAACCCCACCCTCGACGATGACCAGCATTGCTTTCTGGTGAGCCAGCGTGCGGGCCATTCGACCGTGTCCCAAGGCGGCATGCAGGTCAGCCTGGCGCCGGGCGAGTTGCTGCTGATGGATTCGGTCGGGCGTTGCGAGATCACCCCCAGCGGTTTGATCGAGCACGTCTCGTTGGCGCTGTCACGCGAGCAGGTGCGCAAGTACGTGCAGGGCAGTGGCCCGATGTTCGGCAAGATTTCCTCGACCAACGCCTGCGGGCGCATGTTGCATGTGTTGATGGACCAGCTGTGCAAGGACGGCAATGTGAGCGGTGATGGCGCCCAGGGTGACGCGCTGCAGACCGCCTTTGTCGCCCTGCTGGAGCCAGGCTTCGAGCGCCATGGCGAAACGCCGGGTAATCTTGGGGCCTTGAGCGGTGCCAACTTGCGCGGCTACGTGCAGCAGGTAATCGACGAGTCGCTGTCACAGCCTGGGCTTACTCCATCCAGCCTGGCCGGGCGCCTGAACATTTCGGTTCGCCACCTGTACCGGCTGTTTGAGGAGGAGGGCGATAGCGTATGCCGCTACATTCAGCGGGCACGGCTGAAGCGCAGCGCCGATGACCTGGCCAACCCGTTCTTCAAGGGCGAGTCGATTACCTCGATCGCCTACAAGTGGGGATTTACCGACTCGGCGCATTTCAGCCGTTCGTTCAAGAAGCAGTTCGAGCGCTCGCCCAAGGACTACCGGGCTCAGGTCACCGCCAGGTAATGCTTGACGAACGCCTCGCTGTTAAAAGGTTCAGCGACGGCCGTTGAAGTAGCCCGACAGCTGGTGCACGGTCTTGCCGGCGGTGAGCAGCAGCGGGCGGAAATGGTCCTTGCCGAAGATGCGCGCATGCTTGACCGAGCTGACCAGGTCATAGCGTTTCGATCCTTCCTGCATGCCCTCGGCGAGGACTTTGCAAATGATGTGGCTGGGCGTGACGCCAAAGCCCGAATAGCCTTGCACATAGAAGGCATTGGGCCGGTTGCTGAGGGTGCCGATCTGTGGGAACAGGTTGGCACTGGTGGCCATCGGGCCACCCCAGGCCAGGTCGATGCGCACGTCTTTCAGGTAGGGGAAAATCTTCAGCATCAGGGCGCGGTTCCAGGCCTTCAGGTCCCGCGGGAAGTGCTCGATAAAGGGCGTGGCGGCGCCAAACAGCAGCCGGTTTTCGCGGGTGACCCGGTAGTAGTCGATCACCGGGCGAATATCGCTGTAGGCTCCGCGAATTGGGCTGATGCGCTCGATCAGCTCGTCCGCCAATGGCTCGGTCATCATCTGGAAGGCATAGGTGTTGATGGTGCGTGCGTGCAGTTCTGGCTCCAGCTTGTTGAGGAAGCTGTCGCAGGCCCACAGCAGCTTGCTGGCGCGTACCGAGCCGCGGCCAGTGCGCACCTTGATACGCTCGCCGTAGGTCACTTCCAGAGCGGGGCTGTGTTCGAAGATGCGCGCACCATGGCCGACCAGTGCCTGTGCCTCGCCCAGCAGCAGGTTGAGTGAATGTACGTGGCCACCGCCCATATGCAGCAGGGCGCTGCTGTAGGCATTGCTGCCGATGATCTGGCGCACTTCACTGCCGCCAAGAAACCGGATTTCGTCGTGTGTGTTGATCGCCTTGAATGCCTTTTCCCATTGGCGCAGGGTCTGTTCCTGGCGGCGGTTGAAACCCATGTACCCGTAGCCGTGGCAGAAGTCGGCGTCGATGGCGTAGCGGGCGATGCGCGCCTTGATGATGCCGGCGCCCAGTTCGCTGATCTCGAAAATGTCTCTCACACCCTGGTCGCCGACACTGCTGCGGATCTTCTCCAGGTCGTGGCCTATGCCTGCCATGATCTGTCCGCCGTTGCGCCCGGTACCACCATAACCCAGGTAGCGGGCTTCGAGCACGACGACATTGGTCACGCCTTTTTCTGCCAGCTCCAGTGCGGTATTGATGCCAGAGAAGCCGCCACCGATCACCACGACATCGGCCTCGATGTCGCTTTCCAGCGTGGGGAAGCTCAGGTTGTACTTCTTGGTCGCCGAGTAGTAGGTGGGGCTTTCGAGGGTGATCATGTCGCAGCCTGCTGAATTGAAAGGGTGATAAGGCCGTTTCGAGGGGCGCCCGGGCGTTGCTGCAACGAAATGGGTAGAAACCATTCTATTAATGTATTAATGATTCTGCACTGGCATACTCGCCGGTTTGCTATTCTCAGCCCCACGAGCTCGCATGACCACACCAAGACCCTCCCTGACCCTGACCTTGCTGCAGGCGCGCGAAGCCACCATGGCGTTCTTCCGCCCGGCGTTGAATGCCCATGACCTGACCGAGCAGCAATGGCGGGTAATCCGTATCCTGCGCCAGCAAGGTGAGCTGGAAAGCCATCAGCTGGCCGAACTGGCGTGTATCCTCAAACCCAGCATGAGCGGGGTGCTCAAGCGTCTGGAGCGCGACGGCATCGTGGGGCGGCGCAAGTCGCCGGAAGATCAGCGCCGGGTGTTCATCAGCCTGACGGACGTTGGCCAGCAGGCATTCTTGGCGATGAGCGAGGAAATGGCGCGCAACTACGACAAGATCATCGCCCAGTTCGGCGAGGACAAGCTGCAGCAGTTGATGCAGCTGCTGGATGAAATGAGAAAGATAAAACCCTGACGCACCCGGCGTCAGGGGTTGAGCGACAGCGAATCTTCCAGCACTTTCAGCAGCGCTGCCGCGCGCCGTTCATAGGCGCCGGGGCCTGCGTACATCAGTTCCACATACAGGCTGTCGATGATGCCTTGGTAGGCATCGGCATACAGTGCCAGCCGGCTTTCTGCCCAGCCGTGGCGAACTTGCAGGGCCTGGCAGAACCCCGCACGTATGCCGTCCAGGTAGTGCTCGAAGCCCGATGTGACAACCGGCTTGATGCTTGCCGGGGGCAGGAACGCCGTGCGCAGCACAAAGCGCAGTTCGGCCGAGTCGCGATAACGGTCTGCCAGGTGCAAGGCCAGCCAGTGACCGGGTGCCAGGCCGTCGCGGGTTTCCTGGGCAAAGGCGTGCTCGACAAAGGCCGTTTCCTGCACCAGCGCCCGCTGGAACACTTCCAAGAACAAGGCATCCTTGTTGGCGAAGTGGGCATACAGGGAGGCCTTGCGCATGCCGGCCAGCTGGGCGATTTCGTTCAGCGAAGAGGCGTCGTAGCCGTACTCGGCAAAATGGCCGACGGCGGCATCGCACACACGCACCGCAGAAGGGGAAAGGTCTTTCAACTGCATCGCTCCGTCAGGGGCGCGGTGGCCCGCGCGCGTCTCGAGGGGGATTGTGGTGATCGAAAATGCACGGGTCAATGCTTGTCGCAGGGCAATTTGACAGCGCCATGGAAAGTGCAATGTTCCCCTCGGAACGTGCATTCCGCCGCCCAATCACGGCTCACATACTGATCGCGTCTTCGAATCCAATAAGAAAGAGACCGTTCATGAAAAAGCCAAACCCGCTGCTGGAAGACCTGAAGTCCATCCTGCCGACCATTGCCGCCAACGCCATGCGCGCAGAACAGGACCGCAGTGTGCCGGCAGAGAACATTGCCTTGCTGAAAAGCATCGGCATGCACCGCGCTTTCTTGCCCAAACTTTACGGTGGTATGGAAATCACCCTGCCGGAATTCGCCCAGTGCATCGCGTTGCTGGCCGGTGCGTGTGCCAGCACCGCCTGGGCCATGAGCCTGCTGTGCACCCACAGCCACCAGATGGCGATGTTCTCGCCCAAGCTGCAGCAAGAAGTGTGGGGCGCCGACCCAGATGCCACCGCCAGCAGCAGTATCGCGCCGTTCGGCCGTACCGAAGAGGTCGAGGGTGGGGTTTTGTTCAGCGGCGAGATGGGCTGGAGCTCCGGTTGCGATCACGCCGAATGGGCGATCCTCGGTTTCCGCCGCAAGAATGCCGAAGGCAGCCAGGACTACTGCTTCGCCATCCTGCCACGCAGCGACTATGAAATCCGTGATGACTGGTATGCCGTTGGCATGCGCGGCAGTGGCAGCAAGACCCTGATCGTGCGCGATGCCTTCGTGCCCGAGCATCGCATCCAGAAGGCCAAGGACATGATGGAGGGCAAGTCGGCAGGCTTTGGCTTGTACCCCGACAGCAAGATTTTCTTCGCCCCGTACCGCCCGTATTTCGCCAGTGGCTTCTCCACCGTCAGCCTGGGTGTTACCGAGCGCATGCTGGAGGTGTTCCGCGAGAAAACCCGTAACCGCGTGCGGGCCTACACCGGTGCAGCGGTGGGCGCCGCCACCCCGGCGCTGATGCGCCTGGCCGAATCCACCCACCAGGTGGCCGCCGCCCGCGCGCTGCTGGAAAAGAGCTGGGACGAGATTGCCGAGTACAGCGCCCGCCATGAATACCCCACGCGGGGCACGCTGGCGTTCTGGCGCACCAACCAGGGCTATGCGGTGAAGATGTGCATCCAGGCTGTCGACCGGCTGATGGAAGCGGCGGGCGGTGGCGCCTGGTTCGAGAGCAACGAACTGCAGCGGCTGTTCCGCGATTCGCACATGACCGGCGCCCATGCCTACACCGACTACGACGTGTGTTCGCAAATCCTCGGCCGTGAGCTGATGGGCCTGGAGCCCGACCCGGCCATGGTCTGAGCCGCCAGCTCTTTAACCATCCCCATAAGCACAACAACAATCAGGGCAGGCTGCCAAGCCTGCCCGGGAGCTTTGCATGTCCAACGAAACCTTCGATTCACGTGCCTTCCGCCGCGCCCTGGGCAACTTCGCCACGGGCGTGACCGTGGTGACCGCCGCCGGCCCCAGTGGCCGCAAGGCCGGCGTCACTGCCAACAGTTTCAACTCGGTGTCGCTGGACCCGGCGCTGATCCTGTGGAGCATCGACAAGCGCTCGACCAGCCATGAGGTGTTCGAAGAAGCCTCGCACTTTGCCGTGAACATTCTGGCGGCTGACCAGATCGACCTTTCCAACAACTTCGCCCGGCCGAAGGAAGACCGCTTTGCCGGTATCGACTATGAAACGGGCGCAGGTGGTGCGCCGCTGTTTGCCGACTGTGCGGCACGCTTCGAGTGCGAAAAGTACCAGCAGCTGGACGGTGGCGATCACTGGATTCTGGTAGGCAAGGTGGTGGCCTTCGACGATTTCGGCCGCTCGCCGTTGCTGTACCACCAGGGCGCCTATTCCATGGTACTGCCGCATACCCGCATGACCCAGCGCGCAGAGGGGCAGGCACCGAGCAGCCACTTCCAGGGCCGCTTGCAGCACAACCTTTACTACCTGATGACCCAGGCATTGCGGGCGTACCAGGCTGACTATCAGCCACGCCAACTGTGCACCGGGCTGCGGACCAGTGAGGCGCGCATGTTGATGGTGCTGGAGAACGATGCGGGGCTGAGCCTGAACGACCTGCAACGGGAAGTGGCGATGCCGGCGCGGGAGATCGAGGAGGCGGTGGCCAACCTCAAGCGCAAAGGGCTGATTGCCGATGACGACGGGCGGGTACGGTTGTCAGTGAAGGGGGTGGACGAGACCGAGGCCTTGTGGACCATTGCCCGGGAGCAGCAGGACAAGGTGTTCGGACAGTTCAGTGAAGACCAGCTGGATACCTTCAAGACCGTGCTCAAGGCCCTCATCAATATCTGAACATCGTTGGAGATGGCACCGGCTGCGCCGGTGCCATCCTCCAGAGGGTCTTAGTAGACACCACCCCCAGTACTACCAGCCAGTGGCGTACCTTTGAACTTCCCCGCCAACTCGCGCAGCCCGCGCATCAGCACCGTGGTATCCACCCCCACCGCCACAAACGCCGCGCCCAGCTCGATGTAACGCCGTGCCAGCTTCTCGTCGGCACTTAGAATGCCTCCAGCCTTGCCCGCCTTGCCAATACGCACGATGGCGTCTTCGATCGCTGCCTGCACCTCAGGGTGCCCAGGATTGCCCCGGTGCCCCATGGCCGCACTCAGGTCCGCAGGCCCGATAAACACGCCATCCACACCTTCCACCGCAACGATCTCGTCCAGGTTGGCCAGGCCTTCCTTGTTCTCGATCTGCACCAGCAGGCACATCTGCTCGTCTGCCTGGTCCAGGTAACCGGGGATGCTGTTCCAGCGCGAAGCCCGCGCCAGTGCGCTACCCACCCCGCGAACGCCCTTGGGTGGGTAATGCATGGCCTTCACCAGTTGCTGCGCCTGCTCAGCGCTTTCCACCATCGGCACCAGCAAGGTCTGCGCGCCTATATCCAGCACTTGTTTGATCAGCGCGGTATCACCGATCACCGGGCGGATCACCGCTTGGCTGGGGTAGGGCGCCACCGCCTGCAACTGCGCCAGCATGCCGCGCAGGTCGTTGGGCGCGTGCTCGCCGTCGATCAGTAGCCAGTCGAAACCGGCATTGGCGGCCAGCTCGGCACAGTAGGCATCGGCCAGACCCAGCCACAGGCCGATCTGCGGCTCGCCGCTGCGCAGGCGTTGCTTGAAGTGATTGATGGGCATGTCCATGGGCAGGTCCTCAAACGAAGCGGCAGGCGATGGAGCCAAGCATGTCGTAGTCGACGTGGAAGGTGTCGCCAGGGCGTGCAGCGACCGGGCGGGTGAACGAGCCGCCCAGGATGATCTGGCCAGGTTGCAGGGTGACGTCGTACGCGGCCAGTTTGTTGGCCAGCCAGGCCACGCCCTTGGCCGGGTGATTGAGCACGGCGGCGCTGACCCCGGACTCCTCGATTACGCCGTTACGGTAAAGCACGGCTGGCACCTTGCGCAGGTCGATCTCGGTAGGGCGCACGGCGCGGCCCCCCATGACCACACCCGCGTTGGCCGCGTTGTCGGAAATGGTGTCGAACACCTTACGCGTGGCCTGGGTTTGCGGGTCGACCTGCTGGATGCGCGCGTCGATGATTTCCAGTGCCGGGATTACCCACTCGGTGGCATCCAGCACGTCGAACACGGTGACGTTGGGGCCTTTGAGTGGCTTGCCGAGGATGAACGCCAACTCCACCTCGACGCGCGGCACGATGAAGCGCTCGAAGGGGATGTCGCTGCCTTCGTCGAACAGCATGTCATCGAGCAGGGCACCGTAGTCGGGCTCGGTGATGTTCGACGACACCTGCATGGCGCGGGAGGTCAGGCCGATCTTGTGGCCTACCAGCTTGCGGCCGGCGGCGATCTTTTTCGCCACCCAGGCGCGCTGGATGGCGTACGCGTCTTCGATGGTAATGGCCGGTTGATCCAGCGAGAACTGGCGCACTTGCTCGCGGCTGCGTTCGGCCCGGTCGAGGCGTTCGGCGGCGTGCTGGATAAAAGCGTTGTCTAGCATGGGGGAGGTCTCTTGATTCAAGGGTTGACGATGGCGGCCCGGGTGCGCAGCACCAGCAGGCCACCCAGGGCGATGAACATGGCCAGTACGTACAGGGCCAGGCTGGCGCTGTGGGTGGTGTCACGTACCCAGCCGATGAAGTAAGGCGTGAAGAACGAGGCAATGCTGCCCAGCGAGCTGATCAGGGCAATGCCGGCAGCCTGGGTGCGTGAATTGAGAAATGCCGGTGGCAGTTGCCAGAACATCGGCAGTGCGGCGCTGGCGCCCATGCCGGCCAGCACCAGGCCGGCCATCACCGGCAGCGCCTGCTCGGGGGCAATCGCAGCAATGGCGATACCCGTGGCTGCCATCAGCAGCGGTACACACAGGTGCCAGCGGCGTTCACGCAGGCGGTCGCTGGAGCGGCCGCAGGCCAGCATGAACACGCAGCCGGCCAGGTATGGCACGGCGCTGAGCAGGCCGACGTTGGCATCGCTGCCCACCCCGGCACTGTGAATCAGGCTGGGCATCCAGAACGCCAGGGTGTTGACCGCCAGCATCACCGCGCAATACACCGCCACCAGCAGCCACAGGGCCCGGCTGGCGAAAATGGCGCTGAACGAGGTGACCGGCTTGCGCTGTTCTTCCTCGCCAAACTGAGCGCGCAGCGTGGCTTTCTGCTGATCGTTCAGCCAGCGTACTTTTTCGAAATGCTCCGGTAGCACAGCCAGCACCACCAGGCCCAGCAGTACCACCGGCGCGCCTTCGAGCAGGAACATCCATTGCCAGCCACGCAGGCCGGCGGTGTCATGCATGAAGGCCAGGATAGCCCCGGACACCGGCCCGCCAACCACCCCGGCCAAAGGCACGGCAATGGCGAACAGCGCGGTTATCTGGGCACGGCGCCCGGCCGGGTACCAGCGGTTGAGGTACACCAGAATGCCTGGGAAGAACCCGGCCTCGGCCGCGCCCAATGCAAAGCGCAGCATGTAGAACGCTCTGCTGCTCTCGATCAGCAGCATGCTGGTGGACAACAGCCCCCATACCACCATCAGGCAGGCGATCCAGCGGCGCGGGCCGACGCGGTCCAGCATCAGGTTGCTGGGTACGCCGAACAGCGCATAGGCAATGAAGAACAGCCCGGCGCCCAGGCCGTAGACCGTGTCGGACAAGTGCAGGTCCTGGCTCATCTGCATCTTGGCGAAGCCGATGTTGATGCGGTCCAGGTGGGCGAACAGGTAACACACCAGCAGCAACGGCATCAGCCGCCAGGTGACTGCCCGATGGGTACTCTCGGCCCGTTCAACGTGTGCCTCGCGCGGCGAGGCGTGTTCGAGTGTGCTCATGTTTTTGTACTTGTTCTGTAATGAGTCAGGGAGGGCGTGGTTTTGAACCGGCGCGCTAGCGGTTGAACAGTGGGTGCAAGGTGCTGTGCTTGGCGTCGTAGACCTGGGCGGTGCTGTGGTCGATCTGCACGGTGATGCCGATCGGGCGCTGTTGCAGCAGTGGGTCCAGGCGGGCTTTCAACACCGCCAGCAGGTTGTCGCCTACTGCCTTGTGCACCTCGGTGCTGCGGCCGGTGGCCATGCGCAGGTTGGCGTACAGGAACCCGTAATCGCCCTTGCCGTCAGCCACCGCGCAATGGGTGGCGGGGTAGGCCAGCACGCGGGTGCCGCCGGTGGGGAACACCGCTTTGCCCTCGGCATCGCGCTGTTCCAGCATGGTGTCGGCCAGGGCACGGCACAGGCCGGGGATGTCGGCGTCGGTTTCCAGGTCGGGGGTGTAGAGCAGAACCAGGTGTGGCATGGGCGCTTCCTCGGTGAGGCGCGGCTGGCCATCCGTGGGCGGCCAGCCACAGACAGGTGAGTTACAAGCGGCTGGTCGACACCACCGCAGCCGGGTTGGCAGCCTGCGCCGCCGGGATGGACTTTCCATCCTGCGGGGTGACCGGGAAAATCGCGTTGATCTGCCCGGTGCCGGACGAGCCGAAGTAGGGCGTCACCACTTCGGCCTTGCCGTCGTAGTTGGACCAGCCCAGCGCACCCAGCAGCATGGCCGTATCGTGCATGAAACCTTCGCCGTGGCCCTTGGCGGCATACTCCGGCAGCATCCCGCAGAAGGCATCCCACTCGCCGTCCTGCCACATTTGCACCACGCGGTGGTCGAGGGTTTCCAGGAACGGGCTCCACACCTTGGTGGCGAAGTCCGGCGCCTGGCCGTTCTGCGCGAAGCGGTGCGACAGCGAACCGCTGGCCAGGAACGCCACGGTGCCGTCGTAATGGTCTTCTACTGCCTTGCGCATGGCCCAGCCCAGGCGGGCGCTGTCGGCCAGGTAGTGCGAGGTGCACAGTGCCGAAACCGAAACCACCTTGAAGTGCTGGTCCTGGTTCATGTAGCGCATCGGCACCAAGGTGCCGTATTCCGGGGCGAGGGTGGTGGCGTGGTGGGCCATGGTCTCGACATTGAAGCGGTTGCATTCCTCGGCCAGCAATTTGCCCAGCTCGGGGTTGCCGGGAAAGGCGTAGGGCATGTTGCTGATGAAGTGCGGCAGTTCGTTGCTGGTGTACACGCCCTCGAAGTGCGGGCCGCAAAGCACGTGGTAGTTGGCGTTGACCAGCCAGTGGGTGTCGAACACGACGATGGTGTCCACGCCTAGCTCGCGGCAGCGGCGGCTGATTTCGTAATGCCCGTCGATGGCTGCCTGGCGAAAGCCCTGGCGTGGGCCTGGCAGTTCGGACATGTACATGGAGGGGACATGTGTAATCTTGGCGGCGAGTGCCAGCTTGCCCATGGTTTGACTCCTTATTCTTGTGAGGCCGCCGGGCCGCAGGCTGGCCCGGTGGCAAGTGGGTCACACGCCCCAGCGCGGGATGTGGTGGCTACCCATGGAAATACACACGTTCTTTATCTCTGCAAAGACCTCGAAACTGTACTGCCCACCTTCGCGCCCGGTACCGGAGCCTTTCACGCCGCCGAACGGCTGGCGCAGGTCGCGCACGTTCTGGCTGTTGATGAACACCATGCCGGCTTCGATGCCGCGTGCCAGGCGGTGGGCCTTGCCGATGTCCTGGGTCCAGATGTACGAGGCCAGGCCGTACTCGGTGTCGTTGGCCAAGTGCAGCGCTTCGGCTTCGTCCTTGAACGGGATCAGGCACACCACCGGGCCAAAGATTTCTTCCTGGGCAATGCGCATCTTGTTGTTCACGTCGGCGAACACGGTGGGCTGGATGAACTGCCCTTTGGCCAGGTGCGCCGGCAGGTTGGCCGGGCGCTCCAGGCCACCGGCGACAAGGCGTGCACCTTCTTCGATGCCGATGCGAATGTAGCCGGTGACCTTGTCGTAATGCTGCTGGGTAATCATCGAGCCGACCTGGGTTTTCGGGTCGGTCGGGTCACCCACGATCAGGCGCTTGGCGCGGGCGGCGAACTCGGCAACGAACTGCGGGTACACGCTTTCCTGGATGAAGATACGGCTGCCGGCGGTGCAGCGTTCGCCGTTCAGCGAGAAGATGGTGAACAGTGCGGCGTCCAGTGCGCGTTCCAGGTCGGCGTCTTCGAAAATCAGCACCGGTGACTTGCCGCCCAGTTCCATCGAGTACTTTTTAAGGCCAGCGGTCTGCATGATCTTGCGACCGGTAGCGGTGCCGCCAGTGAAGGAAATGGCGCGCACATCCGGGTGGCGGACCAGCGCGTCGCCGGCGGTAGCGCCATAACCCTGGATCACGTTCAACACGCCGTTGGGGATGCCGGCTTCAACCGCCAGGCGGCCCAGTTCGTTGGCGGTCAGCGGCGACAGTTCGCTCATCTTCAATACCGCCGTGTTGCCCAGTGCCAGGCACGGCGCGGTCTTCCAGGTGGCGGTCATGAACGGCACGTTCCACGGGCTCACCAGGCCACACACACCCACTGGCTGGTACAGCGTGTAGTTGAGCATCTGGTCGTCGACCGGGTAAGTGTGGCCGTCCATGCGTGTGCACACTTCGGCAAAGAAGTCGAAGTTGTGCGAAGCACGCGGGATCAGCACATTCTTGGTCTGGTGGATCGGCAGGCCGGTGTCGAGGGTTTCCAGCTCGGCCAGTTTCGGCACGTTCTGGTCGATCAGCTCACCCAGCTTGCGCATCAGGCGCGCACGTTCCTTGGCCGGGGTGTTGGCCCACTTGGGGAAGGCTTCCTTGGCTGCAGCCACCGCTTGGGCCACTTCTTCGGCGCCGCCGCTGGCAACTTCGCCAATGGCATCGCCGGTGGCCGGGTTGTAGTTGACGAAGGTGTCTTTGCTCTCGACCTCACGGCCGTTGATCCAGTGCTTGATCATGCTGCTCATGCCTTGTTGTTCTTGAAGAAGTCAGCTTCGCTGACGATACGGTTGACCAGGCGACCGACGCCTTCCACTTCCACCACCACTTCGTCTCCCGGCACCACGTCGGCCAGGCCTTCCGGCGTGCCGGTGGCGATCATGTCGCCCGGTTGCAGGGTCATGAAGCTGGAGAAGTATTCGATGAGGTGCGGGATGTCGAAGATCATGTCTGCGGTGGTGCCTTCCTGCTTCAGCTCACCATTGATCCAGGTGCGCAGCTTCAGGTTGCTCACGTCCGGCACATCGGCGGCATCGACGATCCACGGGCCGACTGGGGTGGTGGCGTCGCGGTTCTTCACCCGCAGGTTGGGGCGGTAGTAGTTTTCCAGGTAGTCGCGGATGGCGTAGTCGTTGCACACGGTGTAACCGGCTACGTAGTCCAGGGCGTTATCACGCTTGACGTTTTTCGCCGCCTTGCCAATGACCGCGACCAGCTCGCACTCGTAGTGCATGTACTCGACATTGTCCGGGCGCCAGGTGACCTGGTTGTGGCCGGTGTAGGTGCCCGGCGACTTGATGAAGGCCAGGGGTTCGGTGGGCGGAGCGAAGGCCAGCTCCTTGGCGTGGTCGGCGTAGTTCAGGCCCAGGGCGAACATGCTGCCGGTGGCGGGCGGCAGCCAGGTGACCTGGTCTTGATGGACCAGGCGGCCGTCGGTCAGGCGCAGGTGATCGCCTTCGACAGTAACGTCATGAACCTGGCCGTCGAACTGGATACGGGCGTGTTTCACAGGTAACTCCTCACTCGGCGACGATGTGGTTGGTCAGCTTGCCCAGGCCGTCGATCTCGATATCGACGCGGTCGCCTGGCTGTACATCGACGCGGCCCTCGGGGGTACCGGTGATCAGGATGTCGCCGGCGTGCAGGGTCATGAACTCGCTGATTTCGGCAATCAGCTGGGCCACCGTGCGCACGCAGTTGGCGGTGTTGTTGTGCTGGCGCAGTTCACCATTCACAAACAGGCGCAGGCCCAGGGCATCGGGGTTGGCCACCTGGCTGGCCGGTACCAGTTTGGGGCCGAAGGGGCAGAAGCCGTCCCGGCACTTGGCCTTGACGGCCGGGCGGTAGTAGCTGTCTTCGGGCAGGCTGACTTCGTTGACGATGGTGTAGCCCGCCACATGTTTCAGGGCATCGGCCACGCTGAGGCGGCTGGCGTCCTTGCCAATCACCACGCCCAGCGCCGGGCCAGGTTGCAGGCGCTGCACGCCGGCCGGGAATACGACCTGGCCTTCGTGCTGGTTGCGGGTGTTCGGGGTTTTCACGAACAGCACCGGCTTGACCGGCAACTGCTTGTACGGTGCTTCGACGAACGCCGCGTGGTGCTGCTGCAGCAAACCCTGGTAGTTCAGCGCGACGCCGAACAGAGTGCCGCTGGCAACGTCATGCAGGGCATGGCTCATGCTCTTCTCCTGGCAGTGCAGGGCGGTGGCCGTCCTGCGGATTTTGTTAATGTGTTAATGTTATAGTTAATATGTTAACGATGGTCAAGGGGTGGCCAGTGGCGCCTGCCGACAAGGCGGTGCACCATGGGCCATCGTCAACAGGGTCAAGCGATTTGCGAGCAAGCAGCCATGAGCGACCGGCATCCGATACCGAATATCAACATCGGCCAGGTCTACGACCAGCGCTACAGCGATAGCGAGGTGCATTACGACCGGCTGGGCAACCTGGCGGGCTTTTTCGGGCGCAACATGCCGGTGCACCGGCATGACCGGTTTTTTCAGGTGCATTACGTGAAGTCGGGCACGGTGCGCGTGTATCTGGATGACCAGCAGTACATCGAATCGGGGCCAATGTTTTTTCTCACGCCGCCGACCGTGGCCCATGCTTTCGTCACCGAGGCGGACAGCGACGGGCATGTGCTGACCGTGCGCCAGCAACTGGTGTGGCAACTGATTGAAGCCGATGCCAGCCTGCTGCCGGCAGGCATGCAGGTGCAGCCGGCCTGTGTGGCGCTGGGTAATTTGCCGACCGAATACCAAGCCGAGGCGCAGCGCCTGCAAGGTTGGCTGGAAGCGTTGAGCGACGAATTTGCCACGCAACAGCCGGGGCGCGAGGCGGCAATGCAGTCGCTGACGCGGTTGATCATGATCAGCCTGTTGCGCTTGTGCCCCAACTCGCTGGAGTCGACCCCGGCCCGGCATGAAGACCTGAAGATCTTCCACCGTTTCAATGCACTGATCGAAGCACATTACCTGGAGCACTGGCCGCTGGCCCGCTACGCGCAGCAAATTGGCGTGACCGAGGCGCGGCTGAACGACGTGTGCCGACGCATCGCCGACCTGCCGTCCAAGCGCCTGGTACTGGAGCGGCTGATGCAGGAAGCCAAGCGCCTGTTGTTGTTCTCTGGCAGCACGGCCAACGAAATCTGCTACCAGCTCGGCTTCAAAGACCCGGCCTATTTCAGCCGTTTCTTTAACCGCTATGCCAAGCTCACCCCCGGGGAGTACCGCCAGCGGCAGGCGGGCTTGCAGTGAAGGGGCCATGGCAGCGTACCCGGGATGTGTTGTTGTTTGCAGCGGATGGTCGCAGCACGCGCGCCAGGCTTGAATGGGTTTTCCGTGGAACAGATTGCACTTTCCATCGTGCATGCCCTTAAATTCGTGAACAGAGAAAAACCACAGGCTTGACCATGACCAAGACGCAACCTTCGCTCACGCTGAGCCTTCTGCAGGCCCGGGAAGCCGCAATGGCATTTTTCAGGCCGTTGTTGAACGAGCACGACCTGACCGAGCAACAATGGCGGGTGATCCGCATCCTCAAGCAGCATAGTGAGCTGGAGAATTACCAACTGGCAGAGCTGGCCTGCATCCTCAAACCGAGCATGACCGGGGTGCTGGGGCGGCTGGAGCGCGACGGGCTGGTGCGGCGGCAGAAGGCCGCGCAGGACCAGCGACGTGTTTTCGTGACGCTGACCGAGCGCGGGGAGGCGTGCTTTGCCTCGATGAAGGAGGGGATGGAAGCCAATTACCAGAAGATTCAGGCGCAGTTTGGCGAAGAGAAACTGCAGCAGCTGATGGGGTTGTTGAATGACCTGAAACGCATCGCGCCCTGAGCCCTCCCAAGGCAGCGTAATACCCCCCAGAGCCGGCGAACCGGCCCTGAGGGCGGAACGATCAATACTCCCAGAAGATCCGCTGCAGCTCTTTGCTGTCCTGGGTCTTGGTCATCGCCACCATCGCCAGAATCCGCGCTTTTTGCGGGTTCAGGTCATGGGCCACGACCCAGTCGTTCTTGTCATCCGGCTGTTCGGCGTTGCGCAGCACGAAACCACCCTGGTTGACGTGCGACGAGCGGATGATCTGCACGCCATTCTTGCGCAGCTCCTGCAGCGCCGGCACTACGCGCGACGATACCGAGCCGTTGCCGGTACCGGCATGGATCAGTGCCTTGGCACCGTTTTGCGCCAGCGCCTTGTAGGCCGTGTCGGTCACGTTGCCATAGCCATAGGCGATGTCTACCTGCGGCAGGCTGCTGATCTGCTTGATGTCGAACTCGGAATTGACCGTATGGCGCTTGGCCGGCAGGCGGAACCAGTACGACTTGCCTTCCACTACCATGCCCATCGGGCCCCAGGCGCTCTTGAAGGCTTCGGTCTTGATGTTGACAGACTTGCTCACGTCACGGCCGGACTGGATTTCGTCGTTCATGGTCACCAGCACGCCCTTGCCGCGCGATTGCTTGTCGCTGGCCACGGCCACGGCGTTGTACAGGTTGAGCATGCCGTCGGCAGACATGGCCGTGCCCGGGCGCATCGAGCCGACTACCACGATCGGCTTGTCGGTCTTTTCCACCAGGTTGAGGAAGTAGGCGGTTTCTTCGAGAGTGTCGGTGCCGTGGGTGATGACGATGCCGTCGACGTCTTTGCTTTCGGCCAGTTCGGCAACGCGCTTGCCCAGCTTCAGCAGGTCTTCGTTGGTGATGCTCTCGGATGCAATCTGCATCACTTGCTCGCCGCGTACGTTGGCCAGGTCGGCCAATTCAGGCACGCCGGCAATCAGCTTGTCGACGCCCAGCTTGGCGGCCTGGTAGGTGGCACTGTTGGCGGCACTGGCGCCAGCGCCGGCAATGGTGCCGCCGGTGGCGAGGATAACCACGTTGGCCAGCTTCTGCTGGGTTTCGGCTTCTTTGGCCGAGGTGGTGGCGGGCAGGATCAGCAGCAGGGCGAGGGCGCTGGGGGCGAAGGTTTTGAGTACAGCATTCATCGTTATTGTTCTCTCTCTTCCTAGTGAGATTTTTTGTATGTCGCACAGGACTCAAGGCATGTTTCATACCAGCTTGTGCGAATGAGTGATGGCGCGGCCTTGTGCCGCGAACGGTGACAGTATTCCATTCGAAATTCCGAACAGGCGTAGGAAAAGGTGTTCGGTTTTCCGGAAAAATTCTGGATAATCGGCACCAGGAGCATTCAGCCCACCGAGCGCCAAACGGATTTGACAAACCCCGGTCTTGTTTCCATAGTTAGGCAGCGCAAACGTTTGCGATCCGATAAAAAACACAAGATTCGGAGTCATCGTCCATGAAACTGCCGTTCCCCGGTCGTCTGCTGGCCCTCGCTGTCGTTTCTACCTTGTCCCTCGCCCTGCCGTTTTCCGCCGCCCACGCCGAAGACAAGCCCAAGGTCGCCCTGGTGATGAAGTCACTGGCCAACGAATTCTTCCGCACCATGGAGGACGGCGCCAAGGACTACCAGAAAGCGCATGCCAACGAATTCGACCTGATCGCCAACGGCATCAAGAACGAGACCGACACCGGCGAGCAGATCCGCATCGTCGAGCAAATGGTCAATGCCGGCGCCAAGGCGCTGGTGATCGCCCCGGCGGATTCCAAGGCACTGGTCTCCGCAGTGAAAAAGGCCATGGACCAGGGCGTGGTGGTGATCAATATCGACAACCGCCTGGACCCCGAACTGCTCAAGAGCAAAGGCATCAGTGTGCCCTTCGTTGGCCCCGATAACCGCAAGGGCGCGCGCCTGGTCGGCGACTACCTGGCCAACGAGAAACTCAAGGCCGGTGACCAGGTCGGCATCATCGAAGGCGTGCCGACCACCACCAATGCCCAGCAGCGCACCGCCGGTTTCAAGGACGCCATGGACGCCGCACAGATGAAGATCGTCTCGGTGCAAAGCGGCAACTGGGAGATCGACAAGGGCAACGCCGTCGCTGCCTCCATGCTCAACGAATACCCCGACCTGAAAGCCCTGCTGGCCGGCAACGACAGCATGGCCCTGGGCGCGGTGTCGGCCGTGCGCGCTGCCGGCAAGACTGGCCAAGTGCAAGTGGTGGGCTACGACAACATCAACGCCATCAAGCCCATGCTCAAGGATGGCCGTGTGCTCGCCACCCTCGATCAGGCGGCCAGCCAGCAGGCGGTGTACGGCATTCAGGCGGCGTTGAAAATGGTCAAGGGCGAGAAGCCGGACGTGGATGCCGACAACGTCATCCAGACCCCGATCCAACTCATCACCAAGCCCTGATTGCTGGCAGGAGAAACGGCCATGCCTGCATCGGCCAACGAAGTGGTACTCGCCGCCAGCGGGTTGGGCAAGACCTACGCCCAGCCTGTGCTCGGCGAGGTCAGCCTGAACCTGCGGGCCGGCGAAGTGCTGGCCCTGACCGGTGAAAACGGTGCGGGCAAGAGCACCCTGTCCAAGCTCATCAGTGGCCTGGAAACCCCGACCACCGGGCACATGACCTACCGCGGCCAGGCCTACGCGCCCGGCAGCCGCAGCGAGGCCGAGCGCCTGGGTGTGCGTATGGTGATGCAGGAGCTGAACCTGCTGCCCACGCTGACCGTGGCGGAAAACCTGTTCCTCGATAACCTGCCCAGCCGCTTCGGCTGGATCAGCCAGAAGCGCCTGCGCCAGTTGGCCACGGCCGCCATGGCGCAGGTCGGGCTCGATGCCATCGACCCGGATACGCCGGTCGGTGAGCTGGGCATCGGCCACCAGCAGATGGTCGAGATCGCCCGCAACCTGATCGGCGACTGCCGTGTGCTGATTTTCGACGAACCCACCGCCATGCTCACCGCCCGCGAAGTGGAGTTGCTGTTCACCCAGATCGAGCGTCTGCGTGAACGTGGCGTGGCCATTGTCTACATCTCGCACCGCCTTGAAGAGCTGCAGCGGGTGGCTCAGCGTATCGTCGTGCTGCGCGACGGCAAGCTGGTGTGTGACGAGCCGATCCAGCGCTACAGCAGTACCGAGCTGGTCAACCTGATGGTCGGCCGCGAGCTGGGCGAGCATATCGACCTGGGCCGCAGGCAGATTGGCGCGCCCTTGCTCAAGGTCGACAAGCTCAGCCGCGCCGACAAGGTACGCGACGTGTCGTTCGAAGTCAGGGCAGGGGAGATCTTCGGTATCTCCGGCCTGATAGGTGCCGGCCGCACCGAGCTGTTGCGCCTGATCTACGGTGCTGATCGCGCCGACAGCGGCAGCATTGCGCTAGGCCAGCCACCCCAGGCCGTTAACATCGACTCGCCCAAGGCGGCTGTGCGGGCGGGTATCGCGCTGATTACGGAAGACCGCAAAGGCGAAGGCCTGCTGCTGACACAGTCGATCAGCGCCAATATCGCCTTGGGCAACCTGGGCGCGGTATCGCGGGCCGGCATACTCGATGGCGAGGCAGAAAAGGCCCTGGCCGAGCGCCAGATCCAGGCCATGCGCATACGCAGTGCCGGCGCGCAGCAAGTGGTGGGCGAGCTGTCGGGCGGCAACCAGCAGAAGGTGGTGATCGGCCGCTGGCTGGAGCGCGACTGCCAGGTGCTGCTGTTCGACGAGCCCACCCGTGGCATCGACGTCGGCGCCAAGTTCGACATCTACGGCCTGCTGGCCGAACTGGCGCGCCAGGGCAAGGCCTTGGTGGTGGTGTCCAGCGACCTGCGCGAGCTGATGCTGATTTGCGACCGCATCGCCGTGCTGTCTGCCGGTCGCCTGATCGACACCTTCGACCGCGATCATTGGAGCCAGGACCAGCTGTTGGCCGCCGCCTTTGCCGGTTATCAGAAACGTGACGCACTGCTGCACGACGCAGCCCCCAGGATGGATGCATGAAAACCACCCCGCTAAACAGCCAGGGCGCCGCCCCCGTGCGCCGCAGTGGCACCTATTTTGGCCTGGGCACCTACCTGGGCCTGGCCGGCGCATTGCTGGCGATGATCGTGCTGTTCTCGTTCCTCAGCAGCCACTTCTGGTCGTATAACACCTTCAGCACCCTGGCCAACCAGATTCCCGACCTGATGGTACTGGCGGTGGGCATGACTTTCGTGCTGATCATCGGCGGCATCGACCTGTCGGTGGGCTCGGTGCTGGCGCTGGCGGCTTCCACGGTGAGCGTGGCGATTCTTGGCTGGGGCTGGGGCGTTTTGCCCTCGGCGCTGCTGGGCATGGCTGTGGCCGCGCTGGCCGGCAGCATCACCGGTGGCGTCACCGTAGCCTGGCGCATTCCGTCGTTCATCGTCTCGCTTGGCGTGCTGGAGATGGCCCGTGGCCTGGCCTACCAGTTCACCGACTCGCGCACCGCCTATATCGGCGATGCCTACGCCTGGTTCTCCAACCCGGTCGCCTTTGGCATTTCGCCAGCGTTCATCATTGCCTTGCTGGTCATCGTGCTAGCCCAGCTGGTGCTGACTCGTACCGTGTTCGGCCGCTACCTGATCGGCATCGGCACCAACGAAGAGGCCGTGCGCCTGGCCGGTATCGACCCGCGCCCGTACAAGGTGCTGGTATTTGCCCTGATGGGCCTGCTCGCCGGCCTGGCCGCCCTGTTCCAGATTTCTCGACTGGAGGCGGCCGACCCTAATGCCGGCTCCGGCCTGGAGCTGCAGGTGATCGCAGCCGTGGTCATCGGTGGCACTAGCCTGATGGGTGGGCGCGGCTCGGTCATCAGCACCTTCTTTGGCGTACTGATCATTTCGGTGCTGGCCGCCGGGCTGGCGCAGATCGGTGCCAGCGAACCGACCAAACGCATCATCACCGGGGCGGTGATCGTCATCGCCGTGGTGCTCGACACCTACCGTAGCCGGCGCGCAGGCCGGCGGAACTGACAACATGGCAACCATCAAAGACGTCGCGGCACTGGCGGGCATTTCCTACACCACCGTGTCCCATGTGCTGAACAAGACCCGACCCGTCAGCGAACACGTGCGGCTTAAGGTCGAAGCCGCCATCCTCGAACTGGACTACGTGCCCAGCGCGGTGGCGCGTTCGCTCAAGGCGCGCAGCACGGCCACCATCGGCCTGTTGGTGCCCAACAGCGTCAACCCGTACTTCGCCGAGCTGGCACGGGGTATCGAAGACGCCTGCGAGCGCAACGGCTACTGCGTGATCCTGTGTAACTCCGACGACAACCCGCAGAAGCAACGCAGCTACCTGCGCGTGCTGCTGGAAAAGCGCATCGACGGCCTGGTGGTGGCGTCGGTAGGTCAGGACAGTGACCTGCTGCAAAGCCTGGCCAGCGTGCGCACGCCAATGGTGATCGTCGACCGCGAGCTGGAAGGCGTCGATGCCGACCTGGTGCGCATCGACCACGAGCAGGGCGCCTATCTGGCTACCCGGCATTTGCTGGAACTGGGGCATCGAGATATCGCCTACATCGGCGGCCCCGCCGAAACCGGGGTTACCCAGCTGCGCCTGAGCGGCTTCCGTCGGGCCATGGCCGGGGCCGGGGCACAGGTGCAGGGCAATCGTGTGCTGCACTGCGACTTCACCAGCCCCGGCGGCCATGCGGCGGCGGCGCAGGTGCTGGAGGGCAAGCGGCCAACGGCGATTTTTGCCGGCAACGACATGATCGGTTTTGGTGTGCTGCGTGCGGCCGCCGAGCGCAATATCAATGTACCCGGTGAGCTGTCGGTGATCGGCTTCGACGATATCGAGCTCAGCCGCTATGTGTACCCGCCGCTGACCACCGTGGGCCAGTCCATCCGAGAGCTGGGCGAAAATGCCGCGTCGCTGTTGCTGGCACGCATCGCGGCACCCCGGCAAGGCGCGGCAGAGCAACGCATCGTCCCCCCGCGTATCGTGCTGCGCGAATCCACCGGGCCACGCCCGGACCTCTTCAACGATTACCGCTAACGCTAAGGATATGTCATGAGTGCCAAGGTCGTGGTGGTGGGTAGCCTGAATATGGACCTGGTGGCCCGCGCCCAGCGCTTGCCCCGGGCCGGCGAGACCCTTCCCGGCGAGAGCTTTTTCACCGTGCCGGGCGGCAAGGGCGCCAACCAGGCTGTGGCCGTGGCGCGGCTGGGCGGCAGCGTGGCCATGATCGGTAATGTAGGTGACGATGACTATGGCCGGCAGTTGCACCGTGCCTTGTATGTCGAGGGCATCGACTGCCAGGGTGTCAGTAGCTGCCCTGGGGTATCCAGTGGTGTGGCGCTGATTACCGTGGATGCGGCCAGCCAGAACTGCATCGTCATCATCCCCGGCGGCAACGGCCTGCTGACGCCACAGTCGGTACAGCGCTTCGATGCACTGTTGCAAGCGGCCGAGGTGGTCATCTGCCAGCTTGAGGTGCCGGTGGACACCGTGGCCTGGACCTTGGCCAGGGCGCGTGAGCTGGGCAAGCAGGTCATTCTTAACCCGGCGCCTGCCACCGGCCCCTTGCCGGCGGAGTGGTTCGCCCGCATCGATTACCTCACGCCCAACGAAAGCGAGGCTGAAACCCTGACTGGCATGCCGGTAACCGACCAGGACAGTGCCCGGCGCGCAGGCGAACGCTTGCGGCAGATGGGGGCAGGTAAAGTGATCATCACCCTGGGGGCTCAAGGGGCCTTGCTGGTGACTGAACAGGGCCACCAGCATTTCCCGGCGCCTGTGGTGCAGCCGCTGGATACCACTGCCGCCGGCGACACCTTCATCGGTGGTTTCGCCGCCGGTCTGGTTCGGGGTTTGGCGGAGGGCGAGGCCATCGCCTTTGGCCAGCGTGCGGCGGCATTGTCGGTTACCCGCGCCGGTGCACAGCCATCGATTCCCTATCTGGCGGAGCTTACGCCATGAAGAAAACCCCGTTGCTGAACGTTGCCCTGTCGCGGACCATTGCAGGCATGGGGCATGGCGACATTCTGGTGATCGGCGATGCCGGGCTGCCGGTACCGCCAGGTGTGGAACTGATCGACCTGGCCGTTACGCCAGGCCTGCCGGATTTCGCCAGTGTCTTGCGGGCGGTGCTGAGCGAGCTGCAGGTAGAGCGGCATGTACTGGCCGAAGAAATGCAGAAAGTGGTGCCACCGGCACTGGTCGAGATCGAGCGGTTGAAAGGCAAGCTGGGCAAGCGGGAATGGCTGAGCCACGAAGATTTCAAAGTGCTGTCGCGCAGTGCCCGCGCCGTGGTGCGTACGGGAGAGTGCCAGCCCTACAGCAACATCGCCCTGATCTCTGGCGTTACGTTCTAGCTCGTTTTGTTGGCCAGCGCAGATCCCTGTGGTTTGCCTGAATAATTATGCTCTGGCAACAGGAGTGCCACCCCATGCTCAAACCGCTGCTACAAGGACTCGCCCTCATGGCCACCGCCACCACCCTCCAGGCCGCCCCGATCGACCTGATCATCGACACCGACCCCGGCGCCGACGACGTGGTCGCGCTGTTTCTGGCCATGGCCTCGCCCGACGAGCTCAACATCCGCGCCATCACCACCGTGGCCGGCAACGTGCGGCTGGACAAAACCTCGCGCAACGCGCGCCTGGCCCGTGAATGGGCCGGCCGTGAAGACATCCCCGTCTACGCCGGTGCCGCCCGCCCGCTGGTACGCACGCCCATCTACGCCGCCGACGTCCACGGTGAAGAAGGCCTGACCGGCGTCCGCGTACACGAACCGAATATGCCCTTGGCCCAAGGCAACGCCGTGCAATATCTGGTCGACACCCTCGGCGCCGCCAAACCGCACAGCATCACCGTGGCCATGCTGGGCCCACAGACCAACCTCGCCCTGGCACTGGTCCAACGCCCGGAAATCGCCAAAGGCATCAAGCAAGTGGTCGTCATGGGCGGCGCCCATTTCAACGGCGGCAACATCACCCCGGCAGCGGAATTCAACCTCTACGCCGACCCGCATGCGGCCCAAGTGGTGCTGGCCAGTGGTGTACAGCTCACCTACCTGCCGCTGGACGTCACCCACAAGCTGCTGACCAGCGACGCTCGCCTCAAGCAACTGGCCGCCGTGAACAATCAGGCCAGTAAACGGGTGGTGGATATCCTCAACGCCTACATCACCCACGACATGGACCTGTACGGCATGCCCGGTGGCCCGGTGCATGACGCCAGCGTCATCGCCTACTTGCTAAAACCCGAGTTGTTCAGCGGCCGGCGCATCCACATGAGCATCGACAGTCGCGAAGGCCCGACCTTCGGCCAGACCCTTGCCGACTGGTACGGCGTGCTTAAGCAGCCGGCCAATGTGATGTGGGTGGAGCAGGGCGATGCCCAGGGCCTGTTCGACCTGCTTAGCGCCCGTTTGGCGCGATTGGAATAGCCGCGTGCGGCGCGAAGCGCTCAAGCACCTGGTCGACGAAGCTGCGTGCCGCTTCGGCGCCGCGGTCGCGCACCAGTAGGTCGATAGCGATCAGCAGCAACTCTTCCGGCGTGCCAGGGCTGTACGCGCTTTGGCCTTCGGCCCATTTGACCTTGATATCGGCATCGATGCTGTGGCTGCTCATGAAAGGCTCTCGCTTGGGCCCGGGGCGGAGGGGCGAATACCGGATCCTGGTATTCGGGGAGGCACTGTGCCTTCACTTCCTAAAGTAAATCATGACTTTGCAGCGCAAACCAAGCGCCTCGTCGGCTGACTGGTAAAATTCGGTCACGATTGCCTTTCGCTCAGGGCGCCCGGTTCAGGCAGACTTGCGCGGTTTTGCAACGAATTCTTGGTGGAGCTGTCGGAACAGGCAGTTCCCAGATCGATTTAGGAGGCTTCATGTTCCGTACCCGTGCAATGTTGGCAACCCTGGCGGTGGCTGCTGTCTTGGCTGGTTGCAGCACTGGCGGTAGTTCTGATGGCGGCAAGGCGCCCGTGGTGGCGGCCGGTAACGATGGCCGCTGCGAAGCCAGCGGCGCCGACTTCGCCATTGGCAAGCAGGGCAGTGCCGAGCTGCTGGAGCAGGCACGCAAGGCCAGTGGCTCGCAGATGGCACGTATTCTCAAGCCGCACGACGTGGTTACCCTGGAGTACCGCTCCGAGCGCCTGAACCTGAATGTGGACGAGCAAGGCAAGGTCACCCGCGTTAACTGCGGTTGATGCAAGGGCTGTACAGGCGGGTGCGACACCCATAAAAAAACCCGCCACCAGGGCGGGTTTTTTTACAGCTATCCGAATTACTCCGGACGAACCTGCGCAGCCTGCATGCCCTTCTGGCCGCGCTCGGCGACGAAGGAAACAGTCTGGCCTTCTTTCAGGCTCTTGAAGCCGTCAGATTCGATGGCTTTGAAGTGAACGAACAGGTCGTCGCCGCCGCCTGCTGGGGTGATGAAGCCGTAGCCTTTCTCATCATTGAACCATTTGACGGTGCCTTGTTGGCGATTGGACATGGGTGAATCTCCAGAACATTTAGTTTTTTCAGTGGTGCAATGCGGCCGAGGCTACGGAGCACGGGATACATCATAGTCTAATTCTGCGCATCTAGCGCCTTTTACCTTCGCAGGATATTGATCCAGCTCAAAGAATGGCTGGCTTGCCCTGGCTTTAAGGTTTCAGCTCTTCGGCTTGCACGCCTGCTGAACGACCGTCTGGGCCTTCTGCATCAGCTTGGCATCCACGCCGTCATTGCTGTCGAGGTCGGCAATCTCCGCGTCGGTGAAATTCTTTTTGATGGCCTGGGCGCCGCAGTCGCAGTGTTTTTTCGCGGTCGCGGCGTCAACGCCCTGGCCGCTGGCCACTTGCGTGCACTGGGCCATGTAGCCAGCTTCCTTGCCTGGTGGGAAGTTGCCAGCGTTCGCCGCCATCGGCAGCAGCAGGGCCCCAGCGGCCGCCAGGGCCAGAAGAGACGGAACTCGCATAACCAGTTACTCCTTGGGTTAAGGTCTCATCAAGAGTAGGTTGCTTCCCAAGGTCTGATAGGAATTTTTCCGCGTTAGTTCAGCCGAAGTCCGTAATTTCCAAATATTTCTGCCTGGCGTGCAACCCGCGTGCTAGCATGCCCGGCTTGCAGCTGACAACGTTCAGCTTGCAGCTATCTTTTTTCTTTCCAGTCACTCTGGTTCGTCCCCCGCAAGCCGAAAGGCTTCTGCCACTGTGAGGCAGGCTTCCTTCAAGGAGGGCAGGTCGGATCTTGTACTGGCTCATCCCAACCCACGTGACCTTTGGTAGGGGTCACCACTAGGAGAGGAGGCGCCATGCCCGTTATTACTCTTCCCGATGGCAGTCAACGTTCGTTTGATCACGCCGTATCCGTAGCCGAAGTCGCCGCATCCATCGGCGCCGGCCTGGCCAAGGCCACCGTGGCCGGCAAGGTCGACGGCAAGCTGGTCGACGCCTGCGACCTGATCAGCCACGACGCCACCCTGCAGATCATCACCCCTAAAGATGCAGAGGGACTGGAGATCATTCGTCACTCGTGTGCCCACCTGGTTGGCCACGCCGTGAAGCAGCTGTACCCGACCGCCAAGATGGTGATCGGCCCGGTCATCGATGAAGGCTTCTACTACGACATCGCCTACGAGCGCCCCTTCACCCCAGAAGACATGGCCGCCATCGAAAAGCGCATGATGGAGCTGATCGACAAAGACTACGACGTGGTCAAGAAAGTGACCCCGCGTGCCGAAGTCATCGACGTGTTCACCGCCCGAGGCGAAGACTACAAGCTGCGCCTGGTCGAAGACATGCCGGACGAACAGGCCATGGGCCTGTACTACCACGAAGAATACGTCGACATGTGCCGCGGCCCGCACGTGCCGAACACCCGCTTCCTCAAGGCATTCAAACTGACCAAGCTGTCCGGCGCCTACTGGCGCGGCGATGCCAAGAACGAGCAGCTGCAACGCGTGTACGGCACCGCCTGGGCCGACAAGAAGCAACTGGCGGCGTACATCCAGCGCATCGAAGAAGCCGAAAAACGCGACCACCGCAAGATCGGCAAGCAGCTCGACCTGTTCCACCTGCAGGAAGAAGCCCCGGGCATGGTGTTCTGGCACGCCAACGGCTGGACCGTGTACCAGGTACTCGAGCAGTACATGCGTCAGGTTCAGCGCGTCAACGGCTACCAGGAAATCAAGACCCCGCAGGTTGTCGACCGCATCCTCTGGGAGCGTTCTGGGCACTGGTCCAACTACGCCGAAAACATGTTCACCACTTCGTCGGAAAGCCGTGACTACGCGGTAAAACCGATGAACTGCCCGTGCCACGTGCAGGTGTTCAACCAGGGCCTGAAGAGCTACCGCGACCTGCCACTGCGCCTGGCCGAGTTCGGTGCCTGCCACCGTAACGAGCCGTCCGGCGCCCTGCACGGCATCATGCGCGTGCGTGGCTTCGTGCAAGACGACGCGCACATCTTCTGCACCGAAGAACAGGTGAAGAAAGAAGCCGCCGACTTCATCAAGCTGACCCTGGACGTGTACAAGGATTTCGGCTTCACCGACATCGCCATGAAGCTGTCGACCCGCCCGGCCAAGCGTGTGGGCTCCGAAGAGCTGTGGGACCGTGCCGAAGGTGCGCTGGCCGACGCCCTGAACGAATCCGGCCTGGAGTGGGAATACCAGCCAGGCGAAGGCGCCTTCTACGGCCCGAAAATCGAGTTCACCCTGCGCGACTGCCTCGGCCGTAACTGGCAGTGCGGTACCCTGCAGTACGACCCGAACCTGCCAGAGCGCCTGGATGCCAGCTATATCGCCGAAGATAACAGCCGAGTTCGCCCGGTCATGCTGCACCGCGCCATCCTTGGTTCGTTCGAGCGCTTCATCGGCATGCTGATCGAGCACTATGCTGGTGTGTTCCCGGCCTGGCTGGCACCTACCCAGGCTGTGATCCTGAACATCACCGACAAACAGGCCGATTTCGCCCTTGAGGTGGAAAATACCCTGAACGGTAGCGGTTTCCGTGCCAAGTCGGACTTGAGAAATGAGAAGATCGGCTTTAAAATCCGCGAGCATACTTTGCTCAAGGTCCCGTACCTTTTGGTTATAGGGGATCGCGAAGTCGAAACGCAAACCGTCGCTGTGCGTACTCGCGAAGGCGCTGACCTGGGCTCCATGCCCGTCGCCCAGTTCGCTGAGCTCCTGACACAAGCGGTTTCCCGGCGTGGTCGCCAAGAATCGGAGTAATGACTATTAAGCGTGAAATGAGAAACGATAAGCGTGCTGTACCGAAGGCCCCGATCAACGAGAATATCTCGGCCCGCGAGGTTCGGTTAATTGGCGCAGACGGCGAGCAGGTTGGCATCGTCTCGATTGATGAAGCGCTCCGTATCGCTGAAGAAGCGAAGCTGGATCTGGTGGAAATCTCTGCAGACGCGGTACCGCCTGTCTGCAAGGTGATGGACTACGGCAAGCACCTCTTCGAGAAGAAGAAGCAGGCCAACGAAGCCAAGAAAAACCAGAAGCAGATCCAGATCAAAGAAATCAAGTTTCGTCCAGGGACGGAAGAAGGGGATTACCAGGTAAAACTACGCAACCTGGTACGTTTCCTTACCGATGGGGACAAGGCCAAGATCTCTCTGAGATTCCGCGGCCGTGAGATGGCCCACCAGGAGCTGGGCATGGAGCTGTTGAAGCGGGTCGAAGCTGACCTCGCCGAATACGGCGCCGTTGAGCAGCATCCGAAGATGGAAGGACGCCAGCTTATGATGGTCATCGCCCCCAAAAAGAAGAAGTAATCTCCCGGGCACGGCAGGCCTGATGATTATTGTGTAATTTTTATCGAATGCGGAGTTCCAACATGCCAAAAATGAAAACCAAGAGCGGTGCTGCGAAGCGCTTCCTGAAGACCGCTTCCGGCTTCAAGCACAAGCACGCTTTCAAGAGCCACATCCTGACCAAAATGTCGACCAAGCGTAAGCGTCAACTGCGCGGTGCCAGCCTGCTGCACCCGTCTGACGTGGCAAAAGTCGAGCGCATGCTGCGCGTACGTTAATTCTGGTTTAGATAGAGGAAGTTACTCATGGCTCGTGTTAAGCGTGGCGTCATCGCTCGTAAGCGTCACAAGAAAATTCTGAAACTGGCTAAAGGCTACTACGGTGCACGCTCGCGCGTATTCCGCGTTGCCAAGCAGGCTGTCATCAAGGCTGGTCAATATGCCTACCGTGACCGTCGTCAGAAGAAGCGTCAGTTCCGCGCACTGTGGATCGCTCGTATCAACGCCGGTGCCCGCACCAACGGTCTGTCCTACAGCCGTCTGATTGCTGGCCTGAAAAAGGCTTCGATCGAAATCGACCGTAAGGTTCTGGCCGATCTGGCAGTGAACGAAAAAGCGGCGTTTGCTGCGATTGTCGAGAAAGCTAAAGCCGTTCTGGCTTAAGTACCCGAGGCAATCACCCGGCGGCGCTAGCGCCGTCGGGCATTGAACGTCATCGATAGGGGAAGAGCCTTCAAAGCTCTTCCCCTATTTTCGTATCTGGAGTCTGTACATGGAAAACCTGGATGCGCTGGTCTCTCAAGCCCTGGAGGCCGTGGAGCGCGCTGAAGACATCAATGCCCTGGAACAGATCCGGGTAAATTATCTCGGCAAGAAGGGTGAACTGACCCAGGTGATGAAGACCCTGGGCAACCTGCCAGCCGAAGAGCGCCCGAAAGTCGGCGCGCTGATCAACGACGCCAAAGAGCGCGTCACCGTTGTGCTCAATGCCCGCAAGGCTGCCTTCGAAGAGGCCGAGCTCAGCGCTCGCCTGGCTGCCGAATGCATTGACGTCACCCTGCCAGGCCGTGGCCAGGCCACCGGTGGCCTGCACCCGATCACCCGTACACTCGAGCGCATCGAGCAGTTCTTCACCCACATCGGCTACGGCATTGCCGAAGGCCCAGAGGTGGAAGACGACTACCACAACTTCGAAGCGCTCAACATCCCCGGCCACCACCCGGCCCGGGCGATGCACGACACCTTCTACTTCAATGCCAACATGCTGCTGCGCACCCACACCTCGCCAGTGCAGGTGCGGACCATGGAGTCCACCCAGCCGCCGATCCGCATTGTGTGCCCGGGCCGCGTATACCGCTGCGACTCGGATATCACCCACTCGCCGATGTTCCACCAGGTCGAAGGCCTGCTGATCGATCGCGACATCAACTTCGCCGACCTCAAGGGCACCATCGAAGAATTCCTGCGCGTGTTCTTCGAAAAAGAACTGGCGGTACGTTTCCGCCCATCGTTCTTCCCCTTCACCGAGCCCTCCGCCGAAGTCGACATCCAGTGCGTGATGTGTTCCGGCAATGGCTGCCGCGTGTGCAAGCAAACCGGCTGGCTCGAAGTGATGGGCTGCGGCATGGTGCACCCGAACGTGCTGCGCATGTCTGGCATCGACCCGGAAGAGTTCCAGGGCTTCGCCTTCGGCATGGGCGCCGAGCGCCTGGCCATGCTGCGCTATGGCGTCAACGATTTGCGTCTGTTCTTCGACAACGACCTGCGCTTCCTCGCGCAATTCCGCTAGGTCAATGCCCGACGCAACTTTCAGGAGAACAGCATGAAATTCAGTGAACAGTGGCTGCGCGGTTGGGTAAACCCGCAAGTCTCCCGTGACGAACTGGTCGCCCGCCTGTCCATGGCCGGCCTCGAAGTCGACAGCGTAACCCCCGCTGCCGGCCAGTTCAGCGGCATTGTCGTGGGCGAAATCCTCGCCACCGAACAACACCCGGACGCCGACAAGCTGCGCGTGTGCCAGGTAAGCAACGGCCAGGAAACCTTCCAGGTCGTGTGCGGCGCCCCGAATGCCCGCCCAGGTATCAAGATCCCGTTCGCCATGATCGGCGCCGAACTGCCAGGCGACTTCAAGATCAAGAAGGCCAAGCTGCGCGGCGTCGAATCTTTCGGCATGCTGTGCTCGGCCGCCGAGCTGCAGATCAGCGAAGAAAACGACGGCCTGCTGGAACTGGCAGCCGACGCCCCGGTTGGTGAAAACATTCGCACCTACCTGAGCCTGGACGACGCCAGCATCGAAATCGGCCTTACGCCGAACCGTGGTGACTGCCTGTCCATCGCCGGCCTGGCCCGCGACGTCAGTGCCCTGTACGACACCCCTGTAACCCGCCCGGTGGTGCCAGCCGTACCGGCTGCCCACGACGAAGTGCGCCCGGTCGAAGTCAGCGCCCCGGCCGCCTGCCCGCGCTACCTGGGCCGCGTCATCCGTAACGTCGACCTCAGCAAGCCGACCCCGCTGTGGATGGTCGAGCGCCTGCGCCGCAGCGACGTACGCAGCATCGACGCCGCCGTCGACATCACCAACTACGTGATGCTTGAGCTCGGCCAGCCGATGCACGCCTTCGACCTGGCAGAAATCAACGGCGGCATCCGCGTCCGCATGGCTGAAGAGGGCGAAAAACTCGTCCTGCTCGACGGCCAGGAAGTCGCCCTGCGCGCCGACACCCTGGTCATCGCCGACCACACCCGCGCCTTGGCCATCGCCGGCGTCATGGGTGGCGAGCACAGCGGTGTAAACACCGAAAAAACCCGCGACCTGTTCCTGGAGAGCGCCTTCTTCGAGCCGATTTCCGTCGCCGGTAAAGCCCGTTCCTACGGCCTGCACACCGATGCCTCGCACCGCTACGAGCGCGGCGTCGACTCGCAGCTGGCCCGCGAAGCCCTCGAACGCGCCACCCAGCTTGTACTGGACATCGTCGGCGGCGAAGCCGGCCCGGTAGTCGAAGCCGTTAGCGAACAGCACCTGCCAAGCGTGGCCCCGGTCACCCTGCGCGACGAACGCATCACCCAGATGCTCGGCATGCAAATGGACCCAGCGCAGGTCGAGCAACTGCTCAACGCCCTGGAACTGACCACGATCAAGAACGGGGAAGGGCAGTGGACCGTCACCGTGCCAAGCCACCGCTTCGACATCAGCCTGGAAGTGGACCTGATCGAAGAGCTGGCCCGCCTGTACGGTTACAACAACCTGCCGGTACGTTACCCGCAAGCCCGCCTGGCCCCACAAGGCAAGCCGGAAACCCGCGGTGACCTGCCGACCCTGCGCCGCCTGCTGGTTGCCCGCGGCTACCAGGAAGCCATCACCTACAGCTTCATCGACCCGAAACTGTTCGAACTGTTCAGCCCGGCCGTAGAGCCGCTGCTGCTGGCCAACCCCATCTCCAGCGACATGGCCGCCATGCGCGCGTCCCTGTGGCCGGGCCTGGTCAAGGCACTGCAGCACAACCTGAACCGCCAGCAAGACCGCGTGCGCCTGTTCGAAAGCGGCCTGCGCTTCGTCGGCCAGCTGGGTGACCTGCAACAGCAGCCAATGATTGCCGGCGTTATCACCGGCAGCCGCCTGCCAGAAGGCTGGGCCAACGGCCGCGATGGCGTCGACTTCTTCGACGTTAAAGCCGACGTGGAAGCCCTGCTGGGCTACTCCGGCGCCCTGAGCGACTTCACCTTCAGCGCTGGTAAACACCCCGCCCTGCACCCTGGCCAAACCGCCGCCATTGAGCGCGACGGCAAACTGGTCGGCTACCTCGGCGCCATCCACCCAGAGCTTGCCAAAGCCCTGGACCTGGACCGCCCGGTGTTCCTGTTCGAGCTGGTGCTGGGCGACGTGGTCGAAGGCCGCCTGCCGAAATTCAGCGAACTGTCCAAGTTCCCGGAAACCCGTCGTGACCTGGCGTTGATTGCAGGACGTGATGTAGCTTCCAGCGCGGTGCTTGAATTAATTCGTGACAATGCAGGCGAATGGCTCACAGACCTCAGGCTGTTTGATGTCTACCAAGGTAAAGGCATTGATCCTGATAGAAAAAGCCTTGCCGTCGGCTTGACCTGGCAGCATCCATCGCGCACTCTTAACGACGATGAGGTGAACACTACCCTGCAAAACATCCTCACCTCGCTCGAACAAAGGTTGAACACCACGTTAAGGAAATAACGGCATGGGTGCTCTGACGAAAGCTGAGATGGCCGAAAGGCTGTACGAGGAGCTGGGGCTTAACAAGCGTGAGGCCAAGGAGCTGGTCGAGCTGTTTTTCGAAGAAATTCGGCACGCACTTGAAGAGAACGAGCAGGTGAAGCTGTCCGGTTTCGGCAACTTCGACCTCCGCGACAAACGCCAGCGGCCGGGCCGCAACCCCAAGACTGGGGAAGAAATCCCGATCACTGCACGGCGCGTCGTCACCTTTCGTCCAGGGCAGAAGTTGAAGGCCCGGGTTGAGGCCTATGCTGGAACCAAGCCATAACGACGAACTGCCCCCCATACCGGGCAAAAGGTACTTCACCATTGGTGAGGTGAGTGAGCTTTGTGCGGTAAAACCGCACGTGCTGCGGTATTGGGAGCAGGAGTTCGACCAGCTTAACCCTGTGAAGCGGCGGGGGAACCGGCGGTACTACCAGCGGCAGGATGTGCTGATGATCCGCCAGATTCGTGCGCTGCTTTATGACCAGGGGTTCACCATTGGCGGGGCGCGGTTGCGGCTCTCAAGTGATGAGGCTAAGGATGAATCGAGCCAGTACAAGCAGCTGATTCGGCAGATGATTGTTGAATTGGAGGATGTGTTGGTGGTTTTGAAGAAGTGAGCTGGGCGTTTTCTGATGAATGGAAATTTTTTTGAGAAAAAGCTTTCATTTATCAGAGAGTTAGGTTAGATTCCTCATCGTTCTCAGAGGTTATGAGAATGTAGTCGGGGCGTAGCGCAGCCCGGTAGCGCACTTGCATGGGGTGCAAGGGGTCGAGTGTTCGAATCACTCCGTCCCGACCAAAAATCCCTAAAAAATCCAGTCACCTAGCGGTGACTGGATTTTTTTATGGGCGGCAGTTTTCTGTGCGTGCTGTACGGTTCCAGTATGAGATGGAGTAGGACGTGCCGTCGATTGGGTTGGTCGCGTTGATCGCACCGCACTATGCAAAGTTCGGTGGCGTCATACCTTTATCAAATGGAAATGATCCTGCGCATTCACTTACCAAAACTGGTTTGGGCTGAGCGATTCGGCGATGGAGGCGGTATTGTACGAGGTCAGCTCGAAGCATCAGTTTGCTCGGCTAACGCTCAGTTCCCCGATCTCCGATGGCGCGGCGATCATGAATTGGCTGCACGTTTGTATCTCGACAATGCTATGTCTCACGTGAGCCTGATTAACGATTGGCAATAGAGTTGAATCGAAACTCAAGCGCCAGGCGACTCGGGCGCTCTGCCTCATTCTCCGGTAAGTACAGCGCTTGCCCTTCGATTGATTCATACTCGCTATCCCTCAGCATCTCGGATATCTCGATTCGCAAATCATCTGGGTTGACCCACAACAAACCTAAGTCGAATAGAGTATGCACATCGGCTCTGAGCAACAGGCCATTGGATACGACATTCGTTGCATCGCCTAGGTAGGGGTGGATATGAGCGGCCTCCAGCACCTGCTGTAACGAGCAGGCGGTGATGGCACATCGTCCTTGGTAGGCCTTTAGCAATTGCTTTCTGAATTGAGGCTGACCCCGTCTACCGACGATGGACGATACTGTGCGTGTGCGTGCATCACTGAGGTCTTCGGGGTTGAACTCGCCTTGGGTGCTGAGCTGCTGCTCGATCTTGGCTGACAGCGCTTCATCTGCCTTAGCCTGATTGCGATTCAATACAAAGGAGGTAGGAGCGCTGCCAGAATGTTGCTGGTAGGTGAAGATACCTTCGTACTTAAAGCCGGCGTGTGGATATTCGTACTTTGCTTTCCGATAGAAGAGAAGTAGCTCCAGCCCGAGCTGGCGGTGGTCCGAAATGAGTGCATCGGTTCGCCCCATGGGTTGGCCTTGCATGTGGAGGGTATCGCCTTCCAACGCATCTTCGTACTGAGTTCTATCGGATGTTTTATGCTCGGTGATGAACAGCCAAACGGAGTTTAATCCCTTAGGCCGAAATATGCCGGTGTTGAGCGTGGCATCTGTTATCTCGAAAAGCGCCCTAAGGTCGTCTCGTGTGTAAACGGAGCCTGGCTCCAGCCGCTCCGATGCCAAAAGCCCGTGCGGTTTTGTGTTTGGCGTTGAAGTGGTAGGGGTGGGCACGAGCAGCTTCCTTGCGTCAGGAGTATGCGAAGGGCGGATGACCGCTTTCGCCTCTTTCAGAGATGCCCAACACCTTACTTTCTTCAGAAAAAATGTGAAAGAGCGTAGGAAAATTCCGTGTTGCGCGTAGACCATAAGCCAGAATGGACGAGATTAGGGGAAGAGGTGGGAATAATATGAAATGAGGTATGCGCAGCCCCTGCAAGCCAGCGCTCCGGCTGACGGGAGGAAAACAGCTGGAGGTAATATCGTGTTTGTTCGCCCCATAGCCGCAAATGAGTGGCGGCTTTATCGGAGTCTGCGTTTGCGGGCCCTGCGTGAGTCACCGGATGCGTTCGCAAGTACCTACGAGCGTGAGGCAATTAGAAGCTACGATGATTGGGAGGCCCGTATCGCTGCTGCGGCAACATCTCCCGGCGCACAGGCGTTTTTTGCTTTTCAACACGGCGAGCCTTGTGGTTTGGTGTGGTGCAAATCGTCAGAAGCTGAGCCAGATGTCGTTGAGGTTTTTCAGATGGGGGTAGACCCTGTCTCGCGTGGTATTGGAGCCGGCCGGGCTCTGCTGGCAAGTGCTATTGATTGGGCTGAAAGTCGCGGGCGAGGAATACCCACGCCCGGAATTCTTCGTGCAGATGATCGCCTACAACAAGGACCGCCAGCGCCCGTCGACAGATTCCAAACGTGGCGAAGCGCCAATCCCGGTGCTCTACGACAGCCGTCAGGCCTACATCACCTTTTAAGACGGCTCGCGCCTGAATGCACGGCCCGAGGTGTACGTGGGCCTCAACGATATCAACGACTTTCCGTCTGTGACTGAGCGGGCTGCCAGGCCATCGCCGTACGACATCAACAGCGATGAAGTGCACCGGCTCATTCCCAAGCTCACCAACAACAAACGCTAGGGCTCGGCTTATGTAATCTTCCAGACGGACAAGCTGAACGCCGACTCCAAGTGGACCATTCACCTGGGCAGCCTGCAGGTGCAGGGGCGCAAGATGGAGATCCCGCCGCTGCAGCTTTTTATCACCCGGTGAAGAAATGGATCGGCATCGAGCCTCTGATGCGGCCTTGATCGCAAGGCTTGAAAGGTAGCGGGTACCTTATTGGTTTAGCTGCGCAACCCCGGTCCAGCCATCCCGCATGCCAGCAACCCGTTCAAGATTGGGTATACCAGACGCACCATGCGGTTCGCCTTGTCTGCAAACTGCTGAGGTAGTGTCAATTTGATGCCTCACGATGATAGTGGAACGTACCCACGATGACTAACGAAGCTTTTGCCCCTTTCCAGCATTTGGCTGCTGACTTACTGAAGCATTTACCCGCTGACCACCCAGACGGCTCCCACGACCTGTCCCACATCTATCGCGTGTGGGTCAACGCGCAACGGATACAGCATGTAGAAGGCGGCGACCTGGAAGTGCTGCTTGCAGCGGTTCTGCTGCATGACTGTGTCGCAGTAGAAAAGAACTCGCCCTTGCGCGGGCAGGCGTCAACGCTGTCGGCACAGAAGGCGACGTCAATCCTGGCTGATATGGGATGGCCCACGCAGCGAATCGAGCAGGTAGCGCATGCAATCAAAACCCACAGCTACTCGGCAGGCATCGAACCACTCACCCTTGAGGCCAGAATTCTCCAGGACAGTGATCGCCTGGACGCCATCGGTGCAGTGGGTATCGCTCGGTGCTTTTACGTATCCGGGGGCATGGGCTCGGCGCTGTACGATTTCGAGAACCCCGCTGCACTGGGTCGGGAATATCAGGACACGACTTATGCGATCGAGCACTTCCATACCAAGCTGCTCAAGCTTGCTTCAGGCTTTAAAACCTGTGAAGGCGCTCGCCTTGCGGCTGAGCGGCATGCGCGGGTTGAGGCGTATCTTGCGGACTTCATGGAGGAGGTCGGAACTGGGGGATATGGCTAGACGTGCGTGAGTTCCTGTGAATTTTGATGTGCCTCTGGAACGTGCTTGCTCCACGGCCTTGTAGACGGCGTCATGGTTTTCCAGAAAGGCCATTTCCTTCAGTTTTATCTTGAGCGACGAGATTTTCTTCACTGAGCTCACAAAATCTTGAGATCTGACGATTACGCCGACTTTTTCTTCAGTTTCCAGAGGGCTTTCGGGGATTGATCAGTGGCCTGCATGCGCCTGCCTTGAGTCGTGTGGGGCTGCTGACATCTAGCGCCGCCCTCACGGCGCTTCGCGGGGCAAACTCGCTCCCACATTTGTTGTAACGTGCCGAACATGACAGGCCTCGAAACTGACCCGCGCCGGAAGTCTTCGTGCAGAAGATTGCCTGCTACAAGGACCGCCAGCGCCCATCGATCCATCCCACGCGTGGGGAGCCGCCGATCCCGTGGGCTACAGGTTGAATTTCAACTCGTAGGGTCTTGCCCCAACACCTTGCTCAACGCCACGCGTGCATCTTCAAGCTGTACCAGCGATGCATGCCGCGCCCCGAGCGCGTCGCCGTTCTGGATAGCCGTAAGAATCGCCTTGTGCCGGGGCAGGGCGAGCTGATCAAAGTTCGGCCGCTGGTTGGAATAGCGCACCGATTCGCGCAGGGCCATCGACAGCATGTTGCACAGGTAGGCCAGCAAGTCGTTGTGGGTGGCGTCGGCGATGCGGGCGTGGAAGTCCAGGTCGGGTTGCAGGCGCTCTTCATGGGTTCGCGCGGCTTCCATGCGCTGGTAGGCCTCGCCGATCGACTCGACATCCTCGGCAGTGGCGTTGGTGGCGGCCAGTGCGGCGGCGGCGGGTTCGATGACCCAGCGTACGCTGGACAAGGTGTTGAAGAAGTCTTTCTGCGGGGTGGCCTGCATCAGCCAGTGCAGCACGTCGGGGTCGAGCATGTGCCAGTCATGGCGGGGCCGCACCAGGGTGCCGACACGCGGGCGGGCTTCGACCAGGCCCTTGGCGGTAAGGGCGCGCATCGCTTCGCGAAACACCGGCCGGCTGATGGCGTAGCTTTCGCACAGGCTGGCTTCGGAGGGCAGCTTTTGCCCAGGTGCGAGTTGGCCGGATACGATTTGCAGGCCGAGGTCCTGGACCAGGGTGGCATGCATGCTTTTGCGCGTGGTGGGCTGGCGGTAGTTCATGGGGGGCGCGGGTGGTCCTTCGGGCGGGGTGGGCATCATAGCATTAGTGGGTGAGGGGCGGCCCTGTGTTCGGGGGGGCGCTGTTTTGAGATGTTTGGGCGGCAGGTGGTTCGACGTGGCATGTGCAGCGCCGATGAGATCGAGCGCCGCCCGCGCGGCGCATCGCGAGCTGCGCTCGCTCCTACGTTTGTTTCGGGCCAGTAACGCCTGTGACAGGCGCGCGCGACCGCCTTGTTTGTACGACGTGATATCGAGCCATGCGCCAAGGCGTACGCGCGCAAATCCCACAGGAATAATTGGCCCGAAACAAACGTAGGAGCGAGCGCAGCTCGCGATGCGCCGCGCGGGCGGCGCTCGATCTCACAGGCGCAAAGTATCCACAGCCAAACCCTTTGAAGCCCCCACCACCCTCAGCCTCAGTGCGAATGCTTGGGCACTGCCGCGCCACGGCAACCGACCAGGAAGTCGAAGTCGCACCCTTCATCCGCCTGCATCACGTGGTCCAGGTACAACTTCGCATAACCGCCGCTGATCAACTGCGGCGGGGCTTGCAGGTCGGCCAGGCGGCCGGCCAGTTCCTCGGCGCAAATGTCCAGGTGCAGCCGGCCTTCCTTGCAATCCAGCTCGATCCAGTCACCTTCGCGTACCACTGCCAATGGCCCGCCCGCCGCCGCCTCGGGCGCCACGTGCAGCACCACGGTGCCGTAGGCCGTGCCGCTCATGCGGGCGTCGGAAATACGCACCATGTCGGTCACGCCTTGGGCCAGCAGCTTGGCGGGCAAGCCCATGTTGCCGACCTCGGCCATGCCCGGGTAGCCCTTGGGCCCACAGTACTTCATCACCAGCACCGAGTTGGCGTCCACCTCCAGCTCAGGGTCGTTGATGCGTGCCTTGTAGTCCTCGAAGTTTTCAAACACTACGGCGCGGCCACGGTGCTGCATCAGTGCCGGTGTTGCCGCCGATGGCTTGAGTACCGCGCCCTTGGGCGCCAGGTTGCCGCGCAGGATGCAGATGCCGCCTTCGGCCACCAGCGGTTTGTCGATCGGGCGGATGACTTCTTCGTCATACAGCGGCGCGGCCTGGCAGTTGTCCCACAGGCTCTTGCCATTGGCGGTCAGCGCGGTTGGGTTGGGCAGCAGGCCGTGTTCGCCCAGGCGACGGATGACCGCCGGCAGGCCGCCAGCGTAGTAGAACTCTTCCATCAGGAAGCGGCCCGAGGGCTGCAGGTCGACCAAGGTCGGGGTGCCACGGCCGACGCGGGTCCAGTCTTCCAGTTGCAGGTCTACGCCAATGCGGCCGGCAATCGCCTTCAGGTGGATCACGGCGTTGGTCGAACCACCAATGGCGGCGTTGACGCGGATGGCGTTCTCAAAAGCTTCGCGGGTGAGGATCTTCGAGAGGCGCAGGTCTTCGCGGACCATGTCGACAATGCGCATGCCCGACAGGTGGGCGAGTACATAGCGCCGTGAATCCACCGCCGGGATGGCGGCGTTGTGCGGCAGCGAAGTGCCCAGCGCCTCGGCCATGCAGGCCATGGTCGACGCGGTGCCCATGGTGTTGCAGGTGCCCGCCGAGCGCGACATGCCGGCCTCGGCCGAGAGGAACTCGTTGAGGTCGATCTGGCCGGCTTTATAGGCCTCGTGCATCTGCCAGACGATGGTGCCGGCGCCAATGTCCTTGCCTTTGTGCTTGCCGTTGAGCATCGGCCCACCGGTGACCACGATCGCTGGCACGTCGCAGCTCGCAGCGCCCATCAGCAGCGCCGGGGTGGTCTTGTCGCAGCCGGTCAGCAGCACCACGGCGTCTACCGGGTTGCCGCGAATCGCTTCTTCCACATCCATGCTCGCCAGGTTGCGGGTGAGCATGGCAGTGGGGCGCAGGTTGGACTCGCCGCTGGAGAACACCGGGAACTCCACCGGGAAGCCGCCAGCCTCCAGCACGCCCTTTTTTACGTGCTCGGCAATCTTGCGGAAGTGGGCGTTGCACGGGGTCAGCTCCGACCAGGTGTTGCAGATGCCAATGATCGGCTTGCCCTGGAATTCGTGGTCCGGGATGCCCTGGTTCTTCATCCAGCTGCGGTACATGAAGCCGTTCTTGTCGGCGGTACCAAACCATTGGGCAGAGCGCAGGGGGTGTTGTTTATCAGACATGGCGGGACACCTAATTAGTATTACTATTTGTCGTTATATGGCTGACTCTACCGGCTAAAAAGGCATCTGTGAAGGCTTGTTGTTCTAAATAGTAATACTATATGATCGTTTCGCCAGGTTAGAGGTCTGCCATAAAGCCCCGGCCAGGTGCTGTGCCCATTACAAGAACAATTGGAGACATCGCCATGATTCAGGAGCAGCGGCTCGTCCGCCTGATCACACTGAAACTCATCCCTTTTCTGGTTCTGCTTTACCTGGTGGCCTATGTCGATCGCTCGGCGGTGGGCTTTGCCAAGCTGCACATGGGCGCCGACATCGGCCTGGGTGACGCTGCCTATGGCCTTGGCGCCGGGCTGTTCTTCATCGGTTATTTTCTGTTCGAGGTGCCCAGCAATCTGTTGCTTGACCGCTTTGGCGCACGTCGGTGGTTCGCCCGCATCCTGGTAACCTGGGGCGCGATCACCGTTGGCATGGCGTTTGTCACCGGGCCTAACGGCTTCTACGTGATGCGCTTCTTGCTGGGGGCGGCCGAGGCGGGCTTCTTCCCTGGCGTGCTGTACTACATCACCCAGTGGTACCCGGTGCGCCACCGCGGCAAGATCCTGGGCTTCTTCATCCTCTCGCAGCCACTGGCCATGCTGGTCACCGGGCCGTTGTCCGGCGCGCTGTTGGGGCTTGAGGGCATCTACGGCCTGCATGGCTGGCAGTGGCTGTTCATCTGCATCGGCACGCCGGCGGTGTTGTTGGCATGGCCCACACTGCGCCTGCTACCGGACGGGCCTGCCAAGGTGCGCTGGCTCAGCGACGAGCAACGCAACTGGCTGCAGGAGCAGTTGGCCAACGACCTGCGCGAGTTCGGCCAGACCCGTCATGGCAACCCGCTGCATGCCCTGAAAGATGGCCGGGTGCTGTTGCTGGCGCTGTTCTACTTGCCAATGACCCTGAGCATTTATGGCCTGGGCCTGTGGCTGCCCACGTTGATCCACCAGTTTGGCGGCAGTGACCTGGTCACCGGTTTTGTCTCGGCGGTGCCTTACCTGTTCGGCATCATCGGCCTGTTGATCGTGCCACGCAGCTCCGACCGCCTGAACGATCGCTACGGCCACCTTGGCCTGCTGTACGCACTGGGTGCCATCGGCCTGTTCTTCAGCGCCTGGCTGACCATGCCTGTGCTGCAGTTGGCCGCGCTGTGCCTGGTGGCGTTCGCGCTGTTCTCCTGCACGGCCATCTTCTGGACGCTGCCGGGGCGGTTCTTCTCCGGTGCCAGCGCGGCGGCGGGCATCGCCTTGATCAACTCGATCGGCAACCTCGGCGGCTACCTTGGCCCGTTCGGCATCGGCGCGCTCAAGGAATACACCGGGCAGCTGTCGTCGGGCCTGTATTTCCTGGCGCTGGTGATGCTGTGCGGGGTGTTGCTCACGGGCGTGGTCTACAACCGCCTGGAGCGCCGCCAGCGCCTGGCTTCCACGCGGGCGGCCTAGGCCTCCCGCTAATCCTTGCAACCGATAAGCGAGCACAAGCATGCGACTGATTCAATTCGAAACCGCTGGCGGCCAGCGCCGTGTGGGCGTGGTGGAAGGCGAGTACGCCCTTGAAGTATTGGGCGCCAACAGCACACGTGAACTGGCGTTGCAGGCCATTGCCGCCGGCCGTGACCTGGCCAGCGAAGTACAGGCCGCAGGCCTGGGCGAGCGCCACGACTACTTGGCCCTGTTGGCCGAAGGCCGTGTGTTGCCACCGCTGGACCATCCGGACCCGGCTCACTGCCTGGTGACCGGTACCGGGCTTACCCATCTGGGCAGCGCGGCCACGCGCGACAAGATGCACCAGCAGCAAGCCGAAGGTGCCGTGACCGACAGTATGCGCATGTTCCAGTGGGGCCTGGAGGGCGGGCGACCGCCAGCGGGTGAAGAGGGGGCGCAGCCGGAGTGGTTCTACAAAGGCGATGGCGGCATCGTCGTGCGCCCCGGCGCCGACCTGCCGCTGCCGGCCTTTGCCGAAGATGCGGGCGAGGAGCCAGAGCTGGTCGGGCTGTACCTGATCGGTGCCGACGGCACGCCTTACCGCCTCGGCTACGCCCTGGGCAACGAGTTCTCCGACCATGTCATGGAACGGCGCAATTACCTGTACCTGGCGCACTCCAAGCTGCGCGCCTGCAGCTTCGGCCCAGAGCTGCGCCTGGGTGCTTTACCGGCCCATCTGGAAGGCACCAGCCGCATCTTGCGAGATGGCCAGGAACTGTGGAGCAAGCCGTTTCTTTCGGGCGAGCAGAACATGTGCCACAGCTTCGAGAACCTTGAGTTCCATCATTTCAAGTACGCCCAGTTCCTGCGTGCTGGCGATATCCATGTGCACTATTTCGGCACCGCCACGCTGTCGTTTGCCGACGGCATCCAGGCCCGCCCGGGCGATACCTTCGAGGTCAGCCTTGACGCCTTTGGCCAGCCGCTGCGCAACGGCATTGCAGCAGCGTCCGGGCAGGTTCGCCCGGGCCTGGTGAAAAGCCTTTGAACGAGTCGCCGGTCAGTCAATGAAGCTGGGATCGCTGACCGACTGCCATGCGCCCTCTTTCTTTTGTTACAGGAGTCAACCATGTCTGGAAGCAACTTCATTGGCGGCCAGCGCAGTGCTGCCGGCAGTGTGCGCCTGCACAGCCTCGATGCGCGCACCGGCGAAGCATTGCCTATAGCCTTTGCCCAGGCCACCCCTGAGGAAGTGGCTGCCGCGGCACAGGCCGCCGAAGCGGCATTTGCCGAGTACAACGCCTTGGTGCCAGAGCGCCGCGCGCAGTTTCTTGATGCCATTGCCGAGCAGCTGGATGCGCTGGACGATACCTTCGTCGCCACCGTGTGCCGCGAGACCGCGTTGCCGGCTGGGCGCATTCAGGGCGAGCGTGGCCGTACCAGCAACCAGATGCGCCTGTTCGCCAAGGTGCTGCGCCGTGGCGACTACCTGGGGGCGCGCATTGATCGCGCGCAGCCACAGCGCCAACCGCTGCCACGCCCTGACCTGCGCCAGTACCGTACCGGTGTTGGTCCGGTGGCCGTGTTCGGCGCCAGCAACTTCCCACTGGCTTTCTCCACCGCCGGCGGTGACACCGCAGCAGCGCTGGCTGCCGGCTGCCCGGTCGTGGTCAAGGCGCACAGCGGCCATATGGCCACTGCCGAGCGGGTAGCCGAGGCCGTCGAGCGTGCAGCGGTAGCCACCGGCATGCCAGCTGGTGTGTTCAACATGATCTACGGTGCCGGTGTCGGCGAAGCGCTGGTACGCCACCCGGCGATCCAGGCCGTGGGTTTTACCGGTTCGCTCAAGGGCGGCCGTGCCCTGTGCGACCTGGCGGCGGCGCGCCCGCAACCGATCCCGGTGTTCGCTGAAATGAGCAGCATCAACCCGGTGCTGGTGTTGCCCGCGGCGTTGCAGGCCCGTGGCGAGCAGGTGGCCAAGGAACTGGTCGCCTCGGTGGTGCTGGGTTGCGGGCAGTTCTGCACCAACCCCGGGCTGGTCATCGGCATCGCTGGCGAAGCGTTCAGCGCCTTCGTTGCGGTACTGGGCGCGCAACTGGCAGACCAGCCCGCGCAGACCATGCTCAATGCCGGTACCTTGCGCAGTTATGCCAGCGGTGTGCAGCGCCTGCACCAGCACCCGGGCGTACGCCACCTGGCCGGCGCCGAACAGGCCGGCGACCAGGCCCACGCCCAGCTGTTCCAGGCCGATGTGAGCCTGCTGCTCAACGGCGATGCGTTGCTTCAGGAGGAGGTATTCGGGCCTGCCACGGTGGTGGTCGAAGTGGCCGACGAAGCCGAACTGCGTCGCGCTCTGCAAGCCCTGCACGGGCAACTGACCGCCACCCTCATTGCCGAGCCGGAAGACTTCCAGCGCTTTGCTGCGCTGGTGCCGGTTCTGCAGCGCAAGGCGGGGCGCCTGTTGGTCAACGGCTACCCGACCGGTGTCGAAGTATGCGATGCGATGGTACATGGCGGGCCTTACCCAGCCACTTCCGATGCCCGTGGTACCTCGGTCGGCACCCTGGCCATCGACCGGTTCCTGCGCCCGGTGTGCTACCAGGACTACCCGGACGCGCTGCTGCCCGATGCCCTGAAAAACGCTAACCCGCTAGGCCTGCAGCGGTTGGTAGACGGTCAACACAGCCGTGAGGCGCTTGCCTGACGCAGGCGCTATCGCGGTATACCTGCCGGGCCCAGCCCGGCGGGGGGCGACCGATGAATCACCCTTTGACAGCGATGAAACCTTCACGCCGGAGCAGCTCGAGGTTGCTCGGTTTTACCTGGAGTTGCGACACCTCCTGAATCAGGAACCAGCGACACTCCACTGTCTCGTGTGATGGCTGGGGAACCCGGGACGAGGGTACAGCCATCCGGTACACCCAGTGCTCTGCTGCTTGAAGCACGTGATGGCCCAGAAACTGGGCATCGCTAAGCGGCAAGCAGGTTTCTTCCTGCAGCTTACGGCGTGCGGCTTCAAGCTGGGTTTCCCAAGGGTCGATGTTGCCGCCGGGCAGCGACCATTCCAGTGCCTCTTTGCGTACAAGCAAGACCTTGCCGGCCTGGTCGCATGTTCACCTTCACAGCAAAAGGAAATTGGGGATGAAGGCGAATACTCCACTGTTCACCGGCCTGGCATTTCGCTGAACGGCCCGCGTCCTTGGCGCGGGCCTTTTGCGTGTGCCCCAAGGCTCAGCCGTCGGACTGCTCTTCCGGCGGTACCTGGCCGTCTGGCCAATCAGGGGCCTCCTGCTCCGGTTCAGGCTTGGGTATCGGTTCGCCAGGGTTGTGTGGCACCTCGTCAACGTACGGGTCGGGATGTTTGGGGTCGATCATGATCTGGCTCCTCGCAAATGGGCTGCAAAGCATTAGGCCGTGTGACCGGGCAGGCTGTTCAATTCGGTTTCTGTCGTCCGTGAGACTATGATGTGGAGCAAGCCACAGAGGTGAGTCATGGATAAAGATGGGATCGACCCGCTGGGCCCACTGCCAGCAGCAGGTGTGCGGTCTGCGAACGAGGTTGTTACGGAACATTCGTCCGAACAACTGCGTCTGGTGCTGGACGCCGCTGCGGTCGTGGGTACGTGGGTCTGGGATATTCCGAACGACCGGGTAACGGCAGACGAACGTTTCTCCCGGTCCTTCGGCATTCCTGCTCAAAAGTGTGAAGCGGGCATTCCAATCGCCGAAGCCTTCAACTCGATCTACCCGGGTGATCGTGAGCGCGTTTCCCGGGATATCCATGAAGCGATTTCTCGAGGTGGTACGTTCCGTTGTGAATATCGCGTCCGTAACGAAGCCGGGCTGTATCACTGGATCGAGGCCAACGGGCATGCCGAGCTGGATGCCGAAGGGCAGGCCATACGCTTCCCTGGCGTGCTCATGGACATCGAGTCGCGAAGGGCAGCTGAGGCTGAGCGAGACCGCGTATCGGCGTTGTTGCGTACCTTTACTGCCGCAGTGCCTGGGGTTGTGTATGCAAAAGACCTGGAAGGCAGGATGCTCATTGCCAACCATGGGGCAACGCAACTGATCGGCAAACCGCCAGAATTCTACCTGGGCAAGACGGACCTCGAATTCCTCGAAGACAAGGCGCAGGCGCGCCAGGTGATGCAGACCGACCAGCAGATCATGCGTGGCGGCAAGGCTGTGCAGGTCGAGGAGCGGGTCGACATGCCGGACGGTTCTGCAACGACATGGCTCTCCGTCAAGGCCCCCTTGCTCGATGAGGCGGGAAACGTCATAGGGCTCATCGGTTCTTCCATAGACGTTACCGCAAGAAAACAGGCCGAGGCCGCGCTTTTGAACCTCAACCGCACGCTGGAAGAGCGCATCAGCGAAGCCGTGGCCCAGCGTGAGGCCGCGCAAGAGGCGCTGCGCCAATCGCAAAAAATGGAAGCGATAGGCCAGCTCACGGGCGGTATCGCACACGACTTCAATAATCTGCTGGCAGGCATCACCGGCAGCCTGGACCTGGCCAGGCTGCGGGGCAAGCAAGGGCGGCTGGCGGACGTCGAGCGCTACATTGAGGTCGCGCACCGGGCGGCGCACAAGGCGGCGGCCCTGACCCATCGGTTGCTGGCATTTTCACGCCGCCAGCCTTTGCAGGCCACCCGTACGGAGGTCAATGGCCTGATAGGCGGCCTGGAGGACCTTGTGCGGCGCACCGTCGGACCAATGATTCATCTGAAAGTCGATTTGAAAGCGCAGCTTTCCACCTGCCTGGTAGACCCGGTTCAGGTCGAGAACTCGCTGCTGAACCTCTGCATCAATGCACGGGATGCCATTGGCAATCGTGCAGGCAATATCATCATCACCACTGCGAACGAGGCCCTTGAGGCAGGCCCGGGCCTGGATGCCGAGCTGCAGCCGGGTTCGTACCTGGCCATCAGTGTGGCGGACAATGGCATGGGAATGTCGGCCGAAACACTGTCGAAAGCCTGCGAGCCGTTCTTCACTACCAAAGCGATGGGCGAAGGCACAGGGCTGGGGTTGTCGATGGTATATGGCTTTGCCAAGCAGTCGGGCGGGCAAGTCAGGATTGCTTCCGAAGAAGGGGCAGGAACCCGGGTGCAGCTTTTTCTGCCAATCGATCAAGGGCAGCCTGAAAACACCGGCCCGGCAGAGACCCACCCCGATTTTTCACCCCAATGGTCTGACCGCAATGTGCTGATTGTGGATGACGAGCCCTCTGTGCGTTTGTTTGTCAGTGAAGTGCTCAGTGGTTTGGGGTGCACGGTTATCGAGGCCGCTGATAGCCAGGCCGGGCTGCAACTGCTGGCTTCTGACACTCGCATCGATTTGCTGGTGACTGATATCGGCCTGCCGGGAGGGCTCGACGGCCGGGAGATGGCGAAATTCGGGCGACAAACGCGTGTAGCGTTACCGGTCATTTTCATGACCGGTTACGCCAGCCCTTCAGTGTTTGAGGATGAGGTATTGCGCAACGCATCGGCCGTGTTGATCAAGCCATTCGCGATGGAGGAGTTGATCGCCAACGTTCACGCGATGTTTGGCGCTCGGATCAATCTGGGCAGGCCTTCGGTAACGGATGACCGAGGTAGCGAGATGGTTTGATCGGGCCACTAGGCACCCAGTGCCCGTTTCAACACGTCATAGATTCTGGCGTCCCCCGACTGCGCAACGTTGAACCGCAGAAAATCCCCCGCAGTCATGGACTGGCTAAAGGCATTCCCGGGCGCCAGCACCACCCCTTCATTCAGGCAAGCCTTGGCCAGCGTTGCTGCATCCTTGCCTTGCGGCAGCTGGCACCAGGCGTACAGGCCAGCCTGGGGTATGATCCAGGGCTTGATACCAAGCGCCTGAAGCCTGGCTACCGTTTTGTCCATTTGCTCGGCCAACCGAACGCGCACGCTCTCCATGTGCTTTCGGTACCCGCTATCGGTAATCGCGTGGTGGATGATGTCGGCCGCCAGGCGCCCACCGCCGAAGGTGGTCGCAATCTTGAGGTCGACCAGGCCCTCGATCCATTCACCGCGCGCAGCAATGTAGCCGCAGCGGATTGAAGCGGAAATGGTCTTGGAAAAGCTGCCGATCTGGATGACACGAGAGAGGCCATCGAACGCAGACAGGCGTGGCGCGGGTGTATGTTCGAAGTCGCCGAAAATGTCGTCCTCGACAATCACCAGGTTGGAGGTGTCGGCCAGCTTCAGCAGCCTGTGTGCCGTGACCGGCGACAGGGTGGCCCCGGTCGGGTTGTGGATGCCGGAATTTGTGATGTACAACCGGGGCGCATGCGCGAGCAGGGCAGCGCCGAATGCATCGATGTCCGGGCCGGTCGGTGTGTAGGGCACGCCTACAACCTCCACCCGATGTGCCTTCAGCAATGCGTGAAAGTTGAAATAGCAGGGGTCGTCCACCAGCACCGTGTCGCCTGGTTCCAGCAGAAAACGGCAAATCAGGTCGATGGCGTGGGTGCCGGACTCGGTGAGCATGATCTGTTCAGGCGGGGCTTCGACCCCGATGCCTGCCAGCCGCCGCGACAGGAACTGCCGGAGCGGTGGATAGCCAAGCGGTGAAGCGTACTCCGTCAGTTTTGACGCGTCAGAGCGGGCAACCATGCGAAGCGCTTTACGCACACCCGCTTCGTACATCCAGGAAGGCGGTAGCCACCCGCAACCGGGTTTCAACGCATCGAGGGAGGTTTCAAGCGACTGGCGCGAGATCCACAGCGGGTCGACGACACGATCCAGTTTGGGGCCAAGTTCGGTCAGCGCCAATGGCGCCACTGGGCCCGCGACGTAAAAGCCGGAGCCGGGGCGAGCGCTGAGTACACCCTCGGCCATTAACCGTTCATAGGCCTCAAGCACGGTAGAAACCGACACCTGCATGGTCTGGGCCATGGCGCGGACGGATGGAATTCTTGCGCCGGGGGTGTAGGTGCGAGAGGCGATCCTGGACTGGATCTCGGCCATGACCGTTCGAATTCGCGTGCCGCTGCGTTTCATCGCGCCCTCAACTGTGCTGGATTAATATGCATAACAGTTCGGTTTAACTGTATTGGATTGTACATGGCCTGGGTGAGCCCGTCAGTGATGTACTGACGCCTGGCTTATCGAGGAATGAACGATGGAAAGATCAACAAGCGGGTGGATCAATGGCTTCATAGGCGTCGCCATTTTTGCGGGCTCGTTGCCGGCAACCCGCGTGGCCGTGGCGGACTTTGAACCGACGTTTCTGACCTGTGCCAGGGCCACCATTGCCGCCTTGTTGGGTGCGCTGTTCTTGATCGTGCTGCGCCAGCCTCGGCCGAAGCGGGGTGATTTGGCGTCATTGGCGGTAACAGCGCTGGGCGTTGTCATCGGGTTCCCGTTGCTGACGGCACTGGCGCTCCAGCATGTCACCTCTGCCCATTCCATTGTTTTTGTCGGGCTGCTGCCGCTGTGTACTGCTGGGTTTGCCGTTTTGCGGGGCGGTGAGCGGCCTCGGCCGTTGTTCTGGCTGTTCTCGTTCATGGGGGCCGGGCTGGTCGCGGGCTATGCGTTGATGAATGGCGGCGAAGGGTCGTTGGTGGGCGACCTGCTGATGACGGCAGCGGTGGTGGTGTGTGGCTTGGGGTATGCAGAAGGGGCGCGGCTGTCGCGCACATTGGGCGGGTGGCAGGTGATCAGTTGGGCATTGCTGGTGGCGTTGCCGTTCATGCTGCTGCTGACGGTCGTTAATTTTCCGGCACCTGATGCCTTTGCCAAGGTAAGTGCGCCGGCGTGGTTCAGCTTTGGCTACGTTTCGCTGTTCAGCATGCTGATTGGCTTTGTGTTCTGGTACCGGGGGCTTGTCCAGGGGGGCATTGCGGCTGTGGGGCAGCTGCAACTGTTTCAGCCGTTCATGGGGCTTGGGCTGGCGGCGTTGCTGCTGCACGAGCAGGTCAGCTGGTTGATGCTGGTGGTGACGCTGGGGGCTGTGATCTGCGTGGCCGGGGCCAGGAAGTACGCCCAATAAGTGATTACGCCTGGGTCGTTGCAAGCAGGGCGAGCATACCGCAACACAGCCCGGACCGTGCTCGTCTCAACAAGGCGGCGCTACATAAACAACCCGATCACGCCCGTTCTGTTTGGCGGTATAGAGCCCCTTATCGGCGCGCTCCAGTGCGTCATCCAGCGTTTCACCTTTGGCAAACAGGGTGCACCCTATGCTCAGGCTTACCTTCAATTGACCACTGGGCATCTGCATCGCCCCTGCACCCACCTGTTCCCGAATGCGCTCAGCAATCCGCTGGAGCTCTTCGCTGTCCTTGACCTGCAAAATCGCGACGAACTCCTCACCCCCATGTCGCACGAGCAGGTCTTCGGGGCGCAGTGCAGCGCGCAGGCGGCGGGCAGTTTCGCACAGCACCTTGTCACCACCGCCATGGCCGTGCTTGTCGTTGATGGCTTTGAAATGATCGAGGTCGGCATAAACCGCCCCCAACTGTAAGCCGTTCACCTCGGCCAAGCGCCGTTCATGTGCTTCAAACGCGGACAACGCGCCGCGGTTCCAGAGTTGTGTCAAAGGGTCGAGCAGGGCTTTGCGCTGCTCGCGATCCATTTCAAGGCGCAGGTCGCGGTTCACCTGTGCCAGGGTGCGCAGCTGCAGATATCCCTCGGCGAGTGTGGCCAGGTCCCGGAAGTTCGCTTGTTGTGCCTCGCTGAGCACGCGTGGCTGGGGGTCGAACATGCACAGCGTCCCGATGGCTTTGCCGTTGCCGGCGCGCAACGGGTGGCCGGCGTAAAAGCGGATATAGGGCGCGTTGAGCACGAGCGGATTGTCGACGAATCGCGTATCGCACGTGGCATCGGGGACCATCAACGTATCGTCACCGAGAATGGCGTAGCCGCAGAATGAAACACTGCGCGTCGTCTCACTTGCCTCAAGCCCTATCCGGGCCTTGAACCACTGCCGGTCCTGGTCGATGAGGCTGATAAGCACGGTGTCCACATGGGCCAGGTCCTGGGTGAGCCGTACCAAGGTATCGAGGTAATGCTCGGCGGGTGTATCGACCAGGTTCATGTCATCGAGCGTGCGCTGGCGAAGCACTTCGTCAGCGGGTAGGGGGCAAGCTGGCATCGTTGGTCCTCCATTCCTTGGTTAGCGGCCACTGCACCTGGCGGTTGCACGTTCTGTGCATCGGCGAACCAAGCACAGCATAGGTTAGGGCATCGAGCCATAGGCCACAGGGTAAAGCGGCATTTCTTGCCGAATGTGTGATTTCTTCCGCTCGACCTTCGTCAAGAAGGCTACCTCTTAGCCGTCGTCTGGGGACTGATACAGGGCTTTCCATGCAAACGCTGTTGAATGAGATTCTTGAAGAAGTACGTCCCTTGATCGGCAAGGGCAAAGTGGCGGACTACATTCCTGCGCTGGCCGATGTACCGGCGAACCAGTTGGGCATCGCAGTCTACGGCAATGATGGCAGCTATCACTGCGCGGGCGACGCCCTGGTGCCATTTTCGGTGCAGAGTATTTCCAAGGTGTTCAGCCTGGTTCAGGCGATCGGGCACTCCGGTGAAGCCATTTGGCAGCGGCTTGGCCATGAGCCGTCGGGGCAGCCGTTCAACTCGCTGGTACAGCTGGAGTTCGAGCGTGGTCGCCCGCGCAACCCCTTTATCAATGCGGGTGCGTTGGTGATCTGTGATATCAACCAGTCGCGCTTTGCAGCACCCACGTTGTCGATGCGCGATTTCGTACGACGGCTCTCGGGCAACCCCCACATCTCGATCGATGCCCGTGTTGCAGATTCTGAATATCAATTCCGCGCGCGCAACGCGGCCATGGCTTACCTGATGCAGTCCTTTGGCAACTTCCATAACGAGGTGGAAGCTGTGCTGCGCAGTTACTTCAGTTACTGCGCGCTGCAAATGAACTGCCTGGATCTGGCCCGGGCGTTCTGCTTTTTGGCCAACGATGGATTCTGCAAGCACAGCGGTGAGCAGATTCTGACCCGACGCCAGACGCAACAGGTGAACTCGATCGTGGCCACCAGCGGACTGTATGACGAAGCAGGGAATTTCGCCTATCGGGTGGGGTTGCCTGGCAAGAGTGGCGTGGGGGGCGGGATTGTGGCGATCGTGCCGGGGCAATTCACGGTGTGCGTGTGGTCACCGGAGTTGAATGCGGCGGGCAACTCCCTCGCCGGGATGGCGGCGCTGGAGTTGCTGAGTTCGCGGATTGGCTGGTCGGTGTTTTGATCAGTGGGCGGATGCGCAGGGCAACCCCGTAGCCATGCGTGACGAGGCCCGGTTGTGCGGAGTTCGATGTGGGCGAGCAGTGCCGGTTAGCGCTGTTCACCGTCTATAGTTTGGGCAACGCTCATTTGCGAAGGATGCTCCCATGGCCAAAACATCACACCTGACAGCCCTGCTGACTGCGTTGGCAGTGGCATTTGCCGCTGGCCCGACCTTTGCCGACCCAGGTAACGGCAAAGGGCAGGGGCACGGCAAGGCACAGCATGCTCAAGGCCAGGGCAATGCAGGTAGCCACAAGCAGGGGAAGGGCGGTAACGATTGGCATGGTGGCCCGTCCATCGACCGCGGCGATGTGCTGGCTATTCTTGGCGGTCACCGCAGTTACTGGAGGCCAGGGCCTGCATTGCCGCCCGGCATTCAGAAGAACCTGGCGCGTGGCAAGCCGCTGCCGCCCGGCATCGCCAAGAAGCTGGATGGTCGCTTGCTGGGACAGTTGCCTCACTACGATGGCTATGAGTGGATGCAGGCGGGTGCGGACCTGATACTTGTCGCTGCGGCAACCGGGATTATTTACGAAGTGTTGAACGGGGCGTTCGACTGAGCAGTGCTGAGCCACCCCGCGCAGGCTAGTCAGCGCCGCCGCAATACCGTGGCCAGCCCAACGGTCAGCGCCACGGCGCAGAGCATGGCCAGGCTGATGGCGACGGTAACGCCCCACGTGTCGAGCAATGCTGCCAGCACCAGGTAAAACGCAATTACGCCCACCGCCCCAATCGCATTGCCCCGCACCATGGCCGCCATGCCGGCCCGGCCATTCTGCACATGGGCGAACACCACCAGCGGCCAGGCAATCACTGGAATCGGCGCCAGCATCCCGCTGGTTGCCGGGCCCAGCCAGCTGGCCAGGCGGGTGGTGATCATCAGCAGGGACGTGGCAGCTACCATTCGCAGTGGGATCTCCCAGTACCGGTGCCGGGGGCGGGCCAGGGTATCGGGTTTGGGCTCGTGCCCGCTGGCGCGTATCAGCACGCCGATCAGCACCAGCGCCACGGCAATCGACAGGTACAGGTTGCCCCAGTGAGTAAACGCATAGGCAGCCAGCCCGTAAAACAGCAAAGCCAGCGGCACGGCCTGGGCGAGGCCGAGACTGCGTGTGGCCAACAGGTAAAACATATAGGTGGCTTGCACCGCCGCCAGGCCGCCCAGCGCGCCGGGCAATGCGCCCAAGGCGAAGGCTGTGCCCTGTTCCAGGCACAGGAAGGTCATCACCAGCGCGGAGGTTATCGGGAGGCCGGACAGCAGCCCACCCAGCAGGCCGCCCCAGCGCCGCGAGGCAAGGGAAATGGCCCACATCAGCAGGGGCGTGACAATCAGCTTCAGGTAGAACAGGGTCATTGCGGGGGTGTCCAGGCTCGGTAAAGGTGCGCCCGCCGTCAGCATTGGGTGGGGCGCGGATGAATCAGGTGCGGCTGGCCTCCAGGGCCTGGGCGAGGTCGGCGATGATGTCGTCACTGTGCTCGATGCCGATCGACAAACGTACCATGTCCCGTGGCACGCCGGCCCTTTCCAGCTCTTCATCGTTGAGCTGGCGGTGGGTGGTGGAGGCGGGGTGGCAGGCCAGCGACTTAGCGTCGCCGATGTTCACCAGGCGCACCACCAGTTGCAGCGCATCGATGAAGCGTGCACCGGCCGCCTGGCCTCCCTTGATGCCAAACGACAAGATCGAGGCGGGCTTGCCACCGGTGTAACGCTGGGCCAGTTCATGCTCGGGGTGGTCCGGCAGCCCGGCATACTTCACCCAGGCCACCTGTTCGTGAGCCTGCAGGTAATGGGCGACCTTCAGCGCGTTTTCGGTGTGGCGTTCCATGCGCAGGGCCAACGTTTCCAGGCCTTGCAGGATCAGGAAGGCGTTGAACGGCGACAGCGCGGCGCCGGTGTTGCGCAACGGCACCACGCGGCAGCGGCCTATGAAGGCGGCGGGGCCGAAGGCTTCGGTATAGGTGACGCCGTGGTAGGAAGGGTCGGGGGTGTTGAGCAGGGCGAAACGTTCCTTGTTGTCCGCCCAGGGGAACTTGCCGGAGTCGATGACGATGCCGCCGATGCTGGTGCCGTGGCCGCCGATGTACTTGGTCAGCGAATGCACGACAATGTCCGCGCCATGCTCGAACGGTCGGCACAGAACCGGGGTGGCCACGGTGTTGTCGACGATCAGTGGCACACCATGGCGGTGGGCGGCTTCGGCCAGTGCGGCGATATCGACGATATTGCCGGCAGGGTTGCCGATGGACTCGCAGAACACCGCCTTGGTGCGTGCGTCGATCAACGCTTCGAGGGCCGCGATGTCGTCATGGGCGGCGAAGCGGGTATGGATGCCCATGCGTGGCAGGGTATGGGCCAGCAGGTTGTAGGTACCACCGTACAGCTTGGCCACCGAGACAATGTTGTCGCCGGCCTCGGCGACCGTCTGGATGGCGTAGGTGATGGCTGCCATGCCAGAGGCCACCGCCAGCGCGCCAACCCCGCCTTCGAGGGCGGCCATGCGCTGCTCCAGCACGTCGTTGGTGGGGTTCATGATGCGCGAGTAGATGTTGCCGGCCACCTTCAGGTCGAACAGGTCGGCACCGTGCTGGGTGTCGTCGAAGGCGAAGGAGGTGGTCTGGTAAATGGGTACGGCCACCGCCCGGGTGGTCGGGTCGGGGCTGAAGCCCGCATGGACGGCGAGGGTTTCCAGCTTCATGCAATCGTTCCTTGAGCGTGGGTGGAAGCGTTCGAGCATGCGGTGGTGCGAGGGCGTGGGTCAAGGGCGTCGTGCCGGCGCTCACTGGGCCTGGGCAGATTGTAAAGATAGGCAAGGATTCCCCGGGCCATCATGCCGCCGCTCTAGAATCCGCCCGCTGCCGCACCGGCCCACGGTGGGCGGCAGATCTAGCCTTGTGGAGCGTTCCAATGAAGTCGAAACACCTTTTCCGCGGAACGCACTGCCTCGGCCGGGCTGCAACAGTGCACCCGGCGCGAGTGCACTCACCACACGATCCGCTCGCCGTCCCACCCCCAAAAGCTTCCACTCTCTGCCGGCCCAAGCCGCCCCACCTGCTCGATCACGCACTGTGCGGCAAATGCCGGCTCAAACAGCCTCCCTTCCGGCACGTTCCCCTGAAACGGTCGCGACAGTTCGGTATCGGTGGTTCCCGGATGCAGTGCCAACAGGGTAGCCGCAGGGTTGACGCGTTTCAGCTCGATGCTTGCCGTGTGCAGTAGCTGATTCAGCGCCGCCTTGCTCGCACGATAGCTGTACCAGCCACCCAGTCGGTTGTCGCCGATCGAGCCAACCCTGGCCGACAGCGCTGCAAAGGTTGCGGGCTGTTTGCGCAGCAATGGCAGCAGGTGCTTGAGCAACAGGATGGGGGCGAACGCATTGGTGGCGAAGCTGGCCTGCAAACTGGCGAGGCCCAATTGGCCCAGCGACTTCTCGGCTTTGGCCCCCTCCTGGTGGAGGAGGCCGAGTGTGCTGATCACCAGATGAAGGTGCGTGCAGGCAATGCCCACCTCGCTTGCAAGCGCGGTAAGTGCCAGCTCGTCGCGCGCATCGTAGTCCAGTAGTACCACGCGTTCGCCATGTGCCTGGGCAAGTGCAAGCAGCCCGTCAGCGGCGCTGGCGTGCCGCGCCACGGCCCAGACCCGGCTTACATCGTCGCGGGCCAGCAATGCCGTGCACAGCGCCAGGCCTATGCCTCGGCTTGCACCGCAGACCAACACACTGGCTTTGCCGGTCAGTCCGGGGATTAAAGCCATTGAGCGCGCTTCGTGAGACACTTTTGATCACCCTTGCAGGTTCGTTTCACAGTCCTGCTACTGGAGTTCTGCCTTTCCGGGTCCGAGGTTGTGACGGCTGCGTAGCGCAGCACAGCTAGTCTACGTTGCTGGCAAAGTAGTGGCTACTGGCGCATCTTGCGCTGAGTGTTCAGCTTGCACAGTTTCAGCAGGTGCCGTGATTGTGTGAGAAAGCTTCGGCGTCGCGTGCCTGTTGGCCACCCCGAATGGCACATGCACCATTGGCAGATTCCCGGCAGGCGATTGCAAGTGAGTGCGCTGGTCGTCAAAGAACACATGTGGCTTGAGGATCGACAGCACCCTGGGCTTTTCCATCCCGCCTAGAAAGAAGCATTCATCCGGCGACACGCCCCAATCCTTCAAGGTCGTCACCACACGCTCATGCGAGGGGGCGTTGCGTGCCGTGACGATGGCGATGCGCAGAATCCGCTTGTAGTTCGGGTCTTCTGCCAGCTTGCGATCCTCCAGCATGCGAATCAGTGAAAGTTTGCGGTACAAGTCTGCCAAGGGCCCTGGCGAGTGCGGGGTGCCTTTGTGTACGCGCTCATGTTCCTGAAAGTCGTTCAGGTTGTCGTTGCGCTTGTACACGCTCTCTGCCTCGTCATCGGCAATCACGCCATCGAAGTCGAAGGCCACCCGTAGCTCGGTGTCTATTTCATCGTCGTAGATGCGTGTGGGCAGCACCCGCCCAGCCGGGTAGTTGGCGTCGATGGCCTTTTGCACATCTTCCTCGTTGGCACTGAGGAACAGCGAGGCATTGAACGCCGGGATGTATTCATAGGGCGAGCGGCCCGACATGAACGCCGCGCGGGTAATGTCCAGCTGGTAGTGGCTTATCGAGCGAAACACCCGCAGGCCGGTTGCCGGCGAGTTGCGTGAGAGCAGCACCACTTCCACTGGCAATTGGTCGGGGAAGGCCTGGTTGATGCTCAGGAAGCGGCGAATGAACGGGAACGCCACTCCCCGGGGAAACGGTTCGTCCAGGTTGTCTTCCTGGTGCTGACGGTAGGCCTCGACCCCTTGGGTCTTGTAGATGTCGTCCGAGACAGTGAGGTCGAACAGCGCACTTGAGGCAACGCCGATGACCAGTTTCTGTTCAATGGGGTAAGGCATGAAGCTGCTCCTGCAAGTGGCCTGGGGCAAGTGTACGCGTACGCTGTGTGTAAAGCCCTCAGGCCTACGGCGTCAGCCCGAGCAGCACTTGAATCTGGTACTGCAACTGGCTCACATGTTCGCGCTCTGCGCGCAGGGCCGCGTGCAACGTACTGTTCTCCTGTTTGTGAAGGCGGGCGGTTTGCTCCAGTTCACGGTCGCTCTGCAGCAAGTTCCACATCTCGCCTTGGCGGACGGATTGCAGGCATACAAGCAGCAGGGTGATGCCGCAGACACACAACAGGGAGATTTCCAGCGCTTCCATTTAATGTTTCCTTGGGACGTGGCAACAAGCCGGTAAGCGAGACGATATGTCTATTATGAATACATGTCGATATTGGTGACTTGTACAGGTAAAGGAATGGTGCAGGTTCCGCGGGGCTTGTTGGGTGCGGCAGCCAGCAGAATCAAGGCAATCTGATATCACGTTATGGATGCAGCACCATTCTGCCAAGGCTTTGCCTGCAGTCGGCCTGTTGTTGGCAGAAGAAGGGCAGGTTTGCCCAAATATGGCTGGTTAGTTGACATATACAGGAGGCTTTACGTGGCTTTGAGCAAGCCGGTCAGGCTTCTTAGATGCTGACCAACCACTCAAATGCGCGACGCATCAGTGGATCCGGTGATGCCATTTTGATAGCTTGCCGCCCATTACCGCTGTATCCGGACAGGAATTGATGAACCAGCCACACGAACACAGCACTTTGACCCCGCTCGCGAAGCCGACGGTGGACAAGGTGATCGAAAGCACCGCTCAGGCAGACACTTCGCCTCAGCAGGCCGCTGAGCAAGGCACGTTGCAGGCCAGTATCGATGCACTGAACCAGAAGCTTGTGGCCAGTACCCTGGCCCGGGTGCAGAAGGAAGGGGTTATCCGCAAGCGCCTTGAACAGCACCAGCAGCAACTGGCAGAAGGCAACCTGGCCAGGGAGGGCCTGTCGAACACGGTGACCACGGCGCTGAAGAAGCTCGCACAGGCGACCCACACCCAGGCAGACCGCGTGGACAGCGTGGAGGCGCGGTTGGCCAGCCTGGCCGAACGCCAGTGTGAGTGCGAGAGCCAGCGAGCGAACGGTTGGCCAGCGTACCTGGAGCGTCATGCGGTGTCGTTGGTGGCCTTGGCTGTGGCGGTGTTCACGCTGGGGCTGCACGTGCTTGGTTAATGCCCGCTACAGGGGCCTGCGCACGCTGCACGACAGCTGCTCTACCAGAAAGTCCACAAACACCCGCACCCGCGCCGGCATCGCAGAGCCGCCAACGAACACCGCATGAATCGGCTCGCGATCGTCAGGGTTGTACGCCTCCAGCAGCGGTACCAGCTGCCCGCTGGCCAGGTCATCGACCACGGTGAAGGTACCGATGCGCGCTATGCCGGCCCCCAGCCTGGCCAGTTGCGCCAGGGCTTCACCGCTGCTGCATTCGATATTGCCGGTCACCTTCAGTGAAAACACTTCGCCATTGCGGCGAAACGGCCAGTCGGGCGCGGCGCGGCGAAAGTTGAAGCGCAGGCAGTTGTGCCGGGCCAGGTCCTCAGGCACCAATGGGGTACCGCAGCGTTGCAGGTACTCGGGCGAGGCGACCACTACCTGGCCGGTTTCGCCAATGGCACGCGCACTCAACGAGCTGTCTGGCAGGTGACCGAAGCGCAGCGCCACGTCGGTCTGGCCGCCGAGAATGTCGGCAACCTCGTCGCTGAGGGTCAGGTCGACCAGCACTTGAGGATAACGCGCGCTGAACGCTGCCAGCAGCGGCACCACGGTCAGGCGGCCATGGCCAAGCGCCGCGCTGACCCGCAAACGTCCGCGTGGCACGCCTTGGTCGGTGATGGCGTCCTCTAGCTCCAGCATGTCGGCCAGCACCCGCCGCGCACCGCGCAGGTAGGCCTCACCCTCGGGGGTGAGGGTGATCGCCCGGGTGGTGCGCAGCAGCAGGCGCGTGCCCAGGCGCTGTTCGGTGCGGGCGAGGATGCGGCTGACAGCAGAAGGTGTCAGGCCCAGTGCCCGGGCGGCGGCGGACAGGCTGCCTTCTTGCGCCACCCTGGCAAAAATCTCCATCTCTCCGGATCTTCCACTGAAGTCCATTTGTGTCTCGCAGGCAAAGGTGATTCGCAAAAACGCAGTCTAGTGCGGTTTTTAAACACTTTGTAGCATTTGCGGCATAGATAAGGAGCTTGCCATGCGTATCAATCCACCTCTGGTCGCACTCGCCATCGGTGCCTTCGGCATCGGTGTCACCGAGTTCGCCCCCATGGGCATGTTGCCCAGTATCGCCACCGACCTTGGCGTTTCCATTCCTGCTGCAGGGCTGTTGGTCAGTGCCTATGCCATCGGTGTGCTGATTGGCGCGCCGCTGATGACCCTGGCCACGGTGAAGATCCCGCGACGTTACCTGTTGATCGGGCTGATGGCCATTTTCACCTTGGGCAACCTGATGTCCGCGCTGGCCAGTGACTACGCCAGCCTGCTGGTGGCCCGGGTGGTCACTTCGTTGAACCACGGCGCATTTTTCGGCATCGGCTCGATCGTTGCGGCCAGTGTGGTGCCGCCCGAAAAGCGCGCTGGTGCCGTGGCGGCGATGTTCATGGGCTTGACCCTGGCCACCATCGGAGGGGTGCCGCTGGCGACCTGGTTTGGTGAAATGCTGGGCTGGCGCACAGCGTTCTGGGGTATTGCCGGGCTTGGCCTGGTGGCGATGACCACGCTCTGGTATGCGCTGCCCAATGTTGCATTGCCCAAGGGTGATGGGGCCATGGCAGAAATCCGCGTGTTGGGCCGCGGCCCGGTATTGGCGGCCTTGCTGCTGACCGTGGTGGGTTCCAGTGCAATGTTTACTGTGTTCACCTACATCGCGCCAATCCTGCAGAACGAGGCGGCGGCGTCTACCACCTTCGTGACAGTCATGCTGGTGCTGTTCGGGGTGGGCCTGACCTTGGGGAATATGTGGGGTGGCAAGGCGGCGGACCGCTCTATCGATCGCACGCTGATACTGTCGTTGGCGGTGTTGATTGCGGTGCTGCTGGTGTTTCCGCTGGTTCTGGCCTGGCCACTGCCAACGGCCTTGGCGGTGCTGGTCTGGGGGGGCGCCAGCTTTGCCCTGGTGCCGCCGTTGCAGATGCGGGTGATGGAAGCGGCCAAGGATGCGCCCAACCTGGCGTCGGCGGTGAACATCGGCGCGTTCAACCTGGGCAATGCGATTGGCGCGGCGCTCGGTGGCGCGGTGATCAATGCAGGGTTGGGTTACTCGGCGATTGCCCTGGCAGGGGCGGCGATGGCGGCTTTGGGGCTGGTGATGGTGCTGCTGTTTGCCTGGCGTGGTCGGGGGGTGGCGGGCCAGGTTGCGGCGTAACAAGCGGGTATCGCCGGGGCTGCACGTAGCCCCGGCGTCTTCCTTTTTGCTGTTAGGGCGTGCCGTTGCGACCATGCAGGTGATAGGCCGGGCGCTCGCTCAGGCGTTCGTAGTAATCACGTACGGCCGGCAAGTGCGGGTGCTCGAACGGTGTTTCGAACCAGCGGTTGACCGACAGGCCGACAGGGATGTCGGCCAGGGTGAACTGGCTGCCGGCCACATAGGCACCGGTGCTGGCCAGCTGGCGGTCGAGGATGTGCATGTAACGTGACCACTCGGCGCAGCCGGCGGCAAGCGCCTGTGGGTCCTGGTGGGCGGGCGAATGCCTGACCAGCGACATGAATGCATAGCTCCAGGAGCGGTTCAGGTCCGAGGCCTGCCAGTCGATCCACTGGTCGATCCTGGCCCGTGCCTGCGCCTCGCTGGGGTAGAACGCGGTGGCACCGTAGCGGTTGGCCAGGTAGCGAATGATGCTGTTGGACTCCCACAGCGTAAAGTCGCCATCCTGGATCACCGGGATCATGGCGTTGGGGTTAAGTGCTAGGAACTCGGCACGGTCGGTAGGCTGGAAGCCCGAGCCCCAGTCTTCACGCTCGAACGCGACCTCGAACTCGGCACAGGCCCACAGGACTTTCCGCACGTTGATGGAAGAGGCTCTGCCCAGTATCCGTAGCATGGTGTTCGTCCTTGTAGAGGGGGAGTTGATCGTCCGCCACTGCCCAGGGCTGGTCAAGGGGCAGATCAGCGACTGAGCGCCCCTTTAGCCGGTTCTTGTAGTCCATTTCCGAAAGTAACCCTTTCCACCCCATTGGTCATTGTGGTCGCGCCGGTAGCCCCCTAGTCTCGGCACGCTCGTAACCCCGAGGAATGGACATGGACAACGACACGCCCCAAAACAGCAGCAAGCTCAATGTCGTGTGCGCGGCAAGCCGGTTTGGCAATGCCGAACTGGTGCAAATGAAACCTCAGCTGCCATTGCGCACCGCACTGATGGAAGCTTCCAGCATCATGGGTTGCATCACCGAAATCACCCGCAAGGCCATCGACAGGCCAGGTGATCGCAAAGCGATGATGCAAGCCACGTTCTATCTGGCAGGCATGGCCAAGGCACTGATCGATGGCCAGTTGCTGCAGATGCGTCAGGCGCGCGAAGGCGAAGGTGACGCCTAGCCAGGCTTGCCTGGGGGCCACGAACTTGGCAACCTTGAGCGGTTTGAAACGCGTATCACCACAGAAGGAAGCATGCATTGAGCTGGGACAAGGTGGGGAAGCTTCTCGTCGCCGTGCTGATTGGCCTGATGGTCCTGTTGGCCGCCTACGCGCTGCTCAGGGGCAACCCGCGCCTGGAGGCGTCACTGACCTATGCTTACCTCACTTACCCCAGCCAGTTCAGCGAGCGTATCAGCAAGGCCAGCGAACAGCTCAAGTACGAGCAGTTGCAGGGGCGTATCAACAGCATCGACCAAGGCGGGCTGAGCCATGATCAGGTCGAGCGGCTGATCGAAATGGCCCAGGCACCTTATGCCCAGCTGTTCGCCAAACCGTTCGAGGCCGGGCTGGTCGATCACCGTACGGGGTTGCTCATCGAGTTGCTCAACAGTGGAGACGCTCAGGTACGTCAGGTGCGCATTCGCTTGCCAGCCAAAGGGCTGGTGCAAGTGCGCGATGCTGCCGGTAACGACACGCTGCTGGAAAACGCCACCGCGCAGGTAGATATCCCGGCCATCGAACCTGGTGGCACCTGCAAGGTATGGGTGTATTTCGACGCCGACTTTTCGCAGATCCGCCAAGGCGGGGTCAGCATCAGCCACGCCGACGGTGTAGCCAATGTACAGGTGTACCACGAGGTCATCGGTTTCCCTGCCACGGTGGCCCGCTACAGCCGTGAGCTGATGGTGTTGCTGGGGGTGTTGGGGCTCAGTGTGTTGGGCCTTGGGTATGCCTGCCTCTCGCGACGTCGCGCGGTTTGACTGCGCCGGTCAACATTCGCCATCGTGCAGCGCCAGGCTCTGGCGCAACTGTTCCAGCATGGCCACGCGCAGCACGTGGGGCGCATGCACCCGGATCGAACCGGCCTGGGACAGCAGCCAGGTCATCAGCGCGCGGTTGTCGTCGACGCTCGCCTGCAGCGTGGCACCGCCATTTTCTTGTGGCGTCAGTTGCATATCCGTAGACAGTGGCTGCGCTTCCAGGCGCCGGGCCAGTACGTCATCGACCCAGGCGTGCAGTTCAATGCGCGGCGGCGAGACAAGTACGTCGGGCTGCAAATGTTGTGCTTCGTTGAGGTCCAGGCCCGGTTGCCAGTACCAGCCGTAAGGTATGCCTTTGCTGTTGCATTGCAGTGGGAACAGCGCAGCGAGCTCGACCAGGTCGCGCTCAACAGTGCGTTTGCTGGTGGTATGCCCCACGGTCTTCAGGGCGGCCTGCAACTGGGTGGAGCTCATTCCCGGGTGGCGGCCGGGCAGTAACTTGAGGAGCTGCCACTGGCGGGCGATGGTATGGCGGGTGGGGTGGCTGGGCAAAGGGCTCGTCCTTGAAGCAGGCGCCAAACCTGTCGAGTGATGGCGTATGGCTATTGCCTCAGCATACCCTTTTGCTGAATGGGATCCAAGTTTTCGGTCGAGGCATTCAGTGTCTCTGGATGACCTATAAGCTAGATTTTCTGCCTTCGGCATTAAAGGAGTGGAGCAAGCTTGGCCACACTGTGCGTGAGCAGATCAAGAAAAAACTCGGCGAGCGTTTACAATCGCCCAAGGTACAGGCCGATGCGCTGCGTGACTTGCCGAACCACTACACAATCAAGCTCAGGGCCTCCGGGTATCGCCTGGTGTATCGGGTTGAGGACGAGCGAATCGTTGTCGTAGTGGTTTCGGTTGGTAAGCGCGAGCGCAGTGGGGTCTACCCTGCGGCTCAAAGCGTTAGATGATGGCACGCTGGTGCATTCACAATATGCTCAGCGCCCGCCATACACACTACACCCCACCCCGTCGCACATGCTTCACCAGCACCTTCTCCAGCAGCTCCCACATCGCAGGCTCCGTGCTGAACGCCACATTGAACCGCATCCACCCGGTCGCCTTGGCATCCACCATGAACAACTGCCCAGGCCCAAGCATGATGCCTTTCTCCAGCGCATCATCCAGCAGCGCCGCGCTGTCCGGAATGGCCGGGTGGCGGGTCCAGATGTACATGCCTTCATCCGATTCGATGAACAGTTCAAAGCCCAATCGATGCAAATGCCGGCCAACTTCCTGATGCGCCTCGGCCAGGCGTTGGCGCAGGCGCTTGAGGTGTTTGCGCCAGCGGCCGTCGATGATCGCGGCGTACACCACGCGCTCCATCACCTGTGAGGTGGTCAGGCCCGAACGCATCTTCAGGTGCAACAGTTTCTGCATCAGCTCGGGGTTGGCCAGCATGTAGCCGACCCGCACGTTGGGCGAAATGCTCTTGGAGTAGCTGCCCACGTACACCACCTGCTGCAGGTGGTCGAGGCTGGCCAGGCAGGGCTGCGGTTCGGCGACCATGTCGGCGTACAGGTTGTTTTCCACCAGGCGGAAGCCGTGCTGGCTGGCCAGTTGCAGCAAACGGTGCAACTGCGGCAGCGGGGTGCGGGAGCAGGTCGGGCTGTGCAGGTGCGGCTGGGTGAAGAACGCGGTCGGGCGGTGGTGGGTGAGCAACTGCTCCAGTTGGTTCAGGTCGTAACCGGCCGGGGTGCGTGGCACGCCGATCAGTGTTGCGCCCTGGGTGCGCAGAATGCTCATCAGGTTGGGGTAGCCAGGGTCGTCCACCAGCACCACATCGCCTGGGCGCACCAGCGTGCGGGCGGCCAGGTCCAGGGCCTGGCTGGCGCCGTGAGTGAGCATCAGTTGCGCAGGGTTGGCGACGATCGACAGCTCTTGCTGCAGGTTCTGCGCGGTCAGTGCACGCAGCTCCATAAGGCCCATGGGGTCGCCGTAGCCTGACAATTCCAGCGGGCTGCCGGCCACCTGGCGCAGGCCGCGACGCAGGCCGTCTTCGTACATCCAGTCGTTGGGCAGCCACCCGCACCCCGGTTTGTACGGCAACTGGCGGATTTCGAAGATCTGCTGCAGGTACCACTCGGAGTTGAACGTTGGTCGACTGGTATCAGCCTCGGCGTTGTGCGTGTCCAGCAGTTCGCCCGCCGCGCGGTTGACGAAGAACCCCGCATTGCCACGGCTTACCAGCAGCCCTTGGGCGACCAGGCGGTCGTAGGCCTCGACCACGGTGAAGGTGCTCACCGAATAGCTCGCGGCAAAGGCGCGGATCGACGGCACCTTGGCGCCTGGCTTGAGGGTCTGGTTATCGATCAGCTCGCGCAGCCCGTCAATGATCTGGTTGACCAGCGGGGTTGAGGAGTCTGGATGTAATTCGAACATTCGGGGCCTTCAGGGTGCGTATCGCCTGGCGTTTGCAGGGTGTACTGCATGGGCGACCTGTACAGTGCAGTGCGAGTTTCATGCCACTGTGCATGGCTCTCTGCGTCGGACATTTTTACATTAGGTGTCGGATATCGCCACATAAAGCATGTTCAGTTCGCCCCAGGCAGCCGCCCTGGGGCGCGTCAGCAGGCCGCCATGGAAGGCCTGCGTGTGTTCGTTCACACCTTCCTGCCCGCATTAGCACTGATGTACAGGTGAAACCGCCAGCCATCGGGGTTTCACGGTTTTCCTTGGATAAAAAGAAGCACGGGGTACACAACTGATGGACGCAACATCCACAACCACCACCGCGAAAAGCGGGCACGAGAGCAAGCTCAGTGCCTCGCTGAAGTCGCGCCACCTGACGATGATGTCCATCGCCGGGGTTATTGGCGGCGCCTTGTTCGTCGGTTCCGGCAGCGTGATCCACAGCGCCGGCCCAGCCGCTGTCCTGGCCTACCTGGCGGGCGGCATCCTGGTGGTACTGATCATGCGCATGCTGGGTGAAATGGCGACTTCCTCGCCAGACACCGGCTCGTTTTCCACCTACGCCGACCGCGCCATCGGCCGCTGGGCCGGTTTCACCATCGGCTGGCTGTACTGGTGGTACTGGGTCATCCTCATGGCCTGGGAAGCCTATGTGGCGGGCAAGATCCTGCATGGCTTCTTCCCCGACGTCAGCGTCAACGTGTTCGTGCTGGCCACGACCCTGTTGCTGATCACCGTCAACTTCTTCAACGTCAAACACTACGGTGAGTTTGAGTTCTGGTTCGCCTTGATCAAGGTGATCGCGATCGTCTGTTTCCTGATCGTGTGTACCGCTGCCGTGCTGAACGTCTGGCAGTTCGGTGAAGTGCGTGGCATCAGCCACCTTACCGCCGAAGGCTTCATGCCCAATGGCATCACCACCGTGATCGGTGCCTTGCTCGGGGTGATGTTTGCCTTCCTGGGTGCTGAAATCGTTACCATCGCTGCTTCCGAAGCCAAAGACCCGGCCGCACAGATCGTCAAGGCCACCAACTCGGTAGTCTGGCGTGTGTGCCTGTTCTACGTGGGTTCGATCTTCCTGATCGTCTGCCTGGTACCGTGGAACGACCCGCACCTGGGCGTTTCCGGCTATGGCGCCTACCGCCGTACCCTGGAGCTGCTGGGCGTGCCGTATGCCGAGCTGCTGATGAACTTCGTGGTGCTGACCTCGGTGAGCAGCTGCCTGATCTCCGGCCACTACACCGCTTCGCGCATGCTGTTCTCCCTGGCCCAGCGTGGCGATGCGCCGTCGTTCTTCAAGATTACCCGCGCCGGCACCGGTGTACCGGTATACGCGATCATGGGTTCGTGCGCCGTGGCCGTGGTGTGTGCGCTGATCAACTTCAGCGAGACCCTGCGCCCGAAAGACGTACTGGAAACCCTGATGAACACCACCGGCATGATCGCCCTGTTGGTGTACCTGGTCATCGCCTTCTCGCAGCTGCGCATGCGCCGCAAGCTGATTGCCGAAGGCAAGGAAGTGCGCCTGAAGATGTGGCTGTTCCCGTGGCTGACCTACCTGGTGATCGCGTTCATCGTGGCAGCCCTGGTGACCATGGCCTTCATGCCTGACTACCAGATCCTGGTGATCTCCACCGGTATCGCTGCGGCGATCGTAGTGGCGATGGGTGTGGTGCACCAGATCCGTTCTGGCAGCAAGCAGCACTAAGCGTCACTCGCTTTTCGAAACGGCCGGCTCCCCTGGGGACCCGGCCGTTTCGCGTTGCTGGGCCTGGGCTTTTTCTGCGGGCATGTGGAAGCGCTGGTTCATCCAGGGCGAGCCGAGCAGGGCGGCGGCGGCAATCAGGGCCAGGATGGCGAGGGCGATGTAGGTTTTCATGGGTGTGCGCATAAATGGACTGACTTCAAGCATAGGTGGTCAGTTCCGGCCTCATCGCCGGCAAGCCAGCTCCCACAGATACTGCACCAACATCAGGCTCTGCGCCGTACCTGTGGAAGCTGGCGTGCCGGCGATAGGGCTCCTACAGTCGGCAGATGGCATATGCTAGACACATCGCCCGCCCAAGGAGCCCGACATGGCTTGGTCCGCCACCCAGTATTCCCTGTTCGAAGATGAACGTACCCGCGCTGTGCGCGACCTGCTTGCTGCCATCCCGACTCCGCCGCGTCCGGTGCGCCACGCTACCGACCTGGGCTGCGGCCCGGGCAACTCCACCGAAGTGCTGCTGCAACGTTACCCCGATGCCCAGGTAACCGCCCTGGACAGCGACCCGGACATGATCGACAAGGCCCGTGAGCGCAAACGGTTGTGCATCCCCCGGGTACGCACGGCCGTCGCGGACATTGCCGGCTGGTCCGCCCCGGAACCGCAAGACCTGATCCTGGCCAATGCCTCGCTGCAATGGGTACCCGACCACGCCTCGCTGTACCCGCACCTGGTGCGCCAGCTGAGCGAAGGCGCCAGCCTGGCCGTGCAGACCCCGGACAACCTTGACGAACCGGCCCACCGGCAATTGCGCGAGATTGCCAGCCAAGGCCCCTGGGCGGCCAAGTTCGCCGATTTCCAGCTGCCACCACGGCACAGCGCGGCGTTCTACTACGACCTGCTCAGCCCGCTGTGCGCGCGGGTGGATGTGTGGCGCACCACCTATCACCACCCGTTGCCGGGTGGCGCCGAAGCGGTGGTGGAGTGGTTCAAGGGTTCGGCCCTGCGACCTTATCTGGCCAGGCTTGATGAACAGGAGCAGGCCGACTTCCTGCAGATGTACCTGCAGGCCATGCAGCGAGACTACCCACCGGCCACCGATGGCAAGGTACTGCTGCCGTTCCCGCGCTTGTTCGTGATCGCTACCCGCTAGGGTGGCGACAGCGCCAGGCCACGTAACTGTAAACGCCGAGGTTGAGCAGCAGCACAACGCAACCCAGCAGCAGCTGAATGTGCGGCGTCAGCCCGGCGGGGTAGATCAGCGGCCAGATATAGTGCTCGACGAAACCGCCTTGGTAGCCTGCGTCACCGGCCGCGCTACGCATGCGGTTTTCCCAGGTGGTGAGCGGGCAGCCCAGGTGCAGGCATTCCACCGCAAGGCCCCAGGCCAGGGCTGGCAAGTGGACGAGCAGGGCGGGGCGCCACTTGAGCACCAGCAGGCCGCCGAACAGCACCAGCAGAATGAAGGCCAGGTGCAGCAGGACCAGGGTGTCGGCGGCAAGGCGGTAGAGCATGGGCAGTGTGCCTAGGTTGAATTTACCCCAGCATAGTTGGTTGCCTGTTCTGGCCTCTTCGCGGGCTACATCCCTTCCTCGACCATCTGCAAAAAGGTCGCCACCACCCGTCGCGTGCGCTGTTCGCTAAGGCAAACCAGCGTCTCGGTCAAATGCCGTTGGCAATCCACAATCGGCAGCGCACACACCCGCGCATCGGCGCCAAACTCTGCCGCCGACACCACCCCCACGCCAATCCCCACCACCACCGCTTCCCGCGCCGCCTCGCGGCCTTCCACCTGGATCGCCGGGCGAATCCGCAGCCCGGCCCGCTGCATTTCTTCTTCCAGGGTCTGGCGCGTCACCGAGCCAGGCTCGCGCAGCACCAGCGGTGTGTCGTCCAGGTCGGCCAGGCTGATCGAACCACGGCTGGCCCAGGGGTGGTGGTGGGAAACGAACGCCACCATCGGGTCGCGGCGCAGCGGCAGGCAATGCAGCCGCTCATCGTTCACATCCCGGCCCAGCAGCGCCAGGTCGGCCTGGTAGCTGAACAGCCGGGCCAGCGACTCATCGGTGTTGCCGGTCTCGATCTTCACCTGGATGCCCGGGTAGCGCTGGCAGAAGCGGGCGATCTGCGGCAGCACGTGCACTGGCGCATCCACCGCCAGCACCAGGCTGCCGGTGTGCAGGGCTCGCGAATCCTGCAGCAGGTCATGGGCCTCGGCTTCGCAGGCGAACAGGCGCTGGCTGATGCCCAGCAAGCGTTCACCGAGGTCGGTCAACTGCACCGAGCGCTTGTTGCGGTGGAACAGCAAAACGCCGAAGCGTTCCTCCAGCTTGCGCACCTGGTCCGACACCGCAGGCTGGGTAAGAAACAGCTTTTCCGCTGCGCGGGTAAAGCTGCCGTGCACGGCCACCGCATGAAAGGCCTTGAGTTGTGTGTGGGAAACCGACATGACCACCTCAGTAACAAGCTGAGCTTATGTGTGAAATACGATAAATCGATTTTATTTATCTTAGCGCAACTGTTTCCATGCATGTCAGCCCGACGCTGGCACCACGAATGCCGCCAGGGCCATGGTGCCCACACGGTGCCATCTGACCCGATGACAGCCTCGTCATCGCTGTGCGTAACACAAGAACAAGACAGGCGTTTCTTCACATTCTGCCGGCACACTTGAGCAAGAGGTCAGACGTACATGAATCAATCACTAGCCGCGTTCAAACGCTGGCGCATCCAGATTTTCGCCATCACCTGGCTGGCCTACGCCGCCTTCTACTTCACCCGTAAAGCCTTCTCGGTGGCCAAGCTGGGCATCGCCGAAGACCCCAACTTCATGCTCGACAAGGCCGCCATGGCCAATCTCGACGCCATCTACCTCGCCGCTTACGCCGTGGGCCAGTTCACCTGGGGCATGCTCGCCGACCGCTTTGGCCCGCGTGTGGTGGTGCTGGGCGGGTTGCTGATTTCCGCCGTGGCGGCGGTGGTGATGGGCAGCTACGCCACCTTCCCGATCTTTGCCACCTGCATGCTGGTGCAAGGCCTGGCGCAATCCACCGGTTGGGCCGGGTTGTGCAAGAACATCGGCAGCTTCTTCCCGGCTTCGCAGCGCGGGCGGGTACTGGGTTTGTGGAGTTCCTGCTATGCCTTCGGCGGCCTGGTGGCTTCGCCGTTCGCGGGTTGGTGGGCCTACACACTGGTCGGCACCTGGCACGCGGCGTTCTTCTCCAGTGCCGCCGTGGTGGCGCTGGTGGCCGTGCTGTTCTTCATCCTGCAGCGCAACAAACCTGAAGATGTCGGCCTGCCGGCGGTAGAGCCCGAGCCGCAGAGCATGGCCCCGGCCGGCAACCTGTGCAGTGTGTGGGCGCCGCTGAAAGAGATCCTGCGCAACCGCACCGTGCTGACGCTAGGCCTGGCGTACTTCCTGCTCAAACCTGCGCGCTACGCCATCCTGCTGTGGGGGCCGGTAATCGTTTTCGAGCAGATGCCTTCGGTGGGCAAGGTGGGTGCGGCAATCATCCCGACCGCCTTTGAACTGGCCGGGCTGCTGGGCCCGATCATCATTGGCCTGGCCTCCGACAAACTGTTCGGCGCCCGCCGCATGCCGGCTTGCGTGATCAGCCTGGTGTTGCTGACGGTGACCCTGGCGGCCTTCATGGCGGCCATGCACACCGGCAGCGTGATGCTGGTGGTGGCGTTGCTGTTCGTCATGGGCCTGACCCTGTACGGGCCAGATTCGATGATCAGCGGCGCGGCGGCCATCGACTTCGGTACTGCCAAGGCCGGTGCGACAGCCGCGGGCTTCGTCAACGGCTGTGGCTCGGTGGGGGCGGTGCTGGGTGGGCTCCTGCCGGGGTACTTCGATGGTGTCACGGTGTTCATCGTGTTCGCCGGCTGCGCGCTGTTCTCGGCGTTGGTGCTGCTGCCGCACTGGAACAGCCGCCCGGCCAGCACCCCGCAAAGCGCTGACGTGGCACCGAATACCAGCATGGCAATCAAGCCACTGCGTACCTAAAGGAAAGCAAGCGAATGAGACCCTTCTGGCTGCAACAGGCCCTGGATTCGGCGCAGGAGGCGGTGTGCCCACCGCTGCAGGGCGATACCCGTTGCGATGTGTGCATCGTCGGCGGCGGCTACACCGGCCTGTGGACAGCACTGATGCTCAAGGAGGCGGTGCCGGCGCTGGATATCGTGCTGATCGAAGCCGATATCTGCGGCGCCGGCGCCAGTGGCCGCAACGGCGGTTGCGCATTGTCCTGGTCGGCCAAGTACTTCACCCTCGAACGCCTGTTCGGGGTGGCCGAGGCGGTACGCCTGGTGCGCGAGTCGGAGCGCAGCATCGGTGATATCGGTACGTTCTGCGCGGCCAATGGCATCGACTGCGACTACCGCCTGGATGGCACGTTGTACACCGCCACCAACGCCGCTCAGGTCGGCGCCACCGATGCAGTGATCGCGGCGCTGGAGCAGAAGGGCATCAACTCGTTTCGCCGCCTGCCGCTGGACCTAGTCCAGCGTCTGGCGGGTTCGGCAAGGCACCTGGAGGGCTGGTTCTCGCCAGCTGCCGCCACGGTGCAGCCGGGCAAGCTGGTGCGTGGCCTGCGCCGGGTGGCGTTACAGCGCGGCGTGCGCATTCATGAAGGCACGGCCATGAGTGGCCTGGAGCACGGCGCCCCGGTGCAGGTGCGCACGGCCCATGGCACGGTGCGCGCCGACCGCGTGGTGTTGGGCCTCAATGCCTGGATGGCGCGGGCTTTCCCGCAGTTCGAGCGCAGCGTGGCGATCGTTTCCAGTGACATGGTAATCACCGAGCCGTGCCCCGAGCTGCTGCGCGAGATCGGCCTGGACAGCGGCATCAGCGTGCTCGACTCGCGCATTTTCGTGCACTACTACCACAACACCTCCGATGGACGGCTGATGCTTGGCAAAGGCGGCAATACCTTTGCCTATGGTGGGCGCATGCTGCCGGTGTTCGACCAGCCGTCGCCATACCGGCCGCTGCTGCGCGAAAGCCTGGGCGGGTTTTTCCCGGCCTTGGCCGAAGTGCCGCTGGCGGCCAGCTGGAACGGGCCGTCGGACCGCTCGGTGACCGGCTTGCCGTTTTTTGGCCGGCTGGACGGGCAGGGCAACGTGTTCTATGGCTTTGGCTATTCGGGCAGTGGTGTGGGGCCTTGCCATATGGGCGGGCAGATTCTGTCGTCGCTGGCGCTGGGGCTCGACAACCCTTGGACCCGTTCGCCGCTGGTCAAGGGGCCGCTGGGGCTGTTCCCGCCCGAGCCTGTGCGCTACCTGGGTTCGCTGATGGTGCGCAATGCCATCCGCCGCAAGGAGCGCGCCGAAGACCTCGGCATGCGGCCGCGACGGCTGGATGTGCGCCTGGCGCGGTTTGCCGCGGCAGCAGGAAAGGCCGATAAAGGCTGATGAGATTTCTTGTCGATCCCATGCGTGAGGGCGTATAAAATGCACCCACTTTTGGCCGGTCGCTTCCTGAACCGGCCGCTGAAACAAGAGAGTCGACATGGGCGCACAGTGGAAAGCCAAACATAGAGAAACAGCGGCCAATGCCAAAGGCAAGGTCATGGGCAAGCTGTCCAAGGAAATCCAGATCGCGGCCAAGTCGGGCGCCGATCCTGATATGAACCCGCGCCTGCGCCTGGCCATCGTGCAAGCCAAAAAGGCCTCGATGACCCGCGAGACGCTGGAGCGTGCGATTCGCAAGGGCGCGGGCCTGGATGGTGATGCCGTGCAGTACCACGCCGTCAGCTACGAAGGCTTTGCCCCGCACCAGGTGCCACTGATCGTCGAGTGCCTGACCGACAACGTCAACCGTACCGTCGCGCAAATCCGCGTACTGTTCCGTAAAGGCCAGCTGGGTGCCAGCGGTTCGGTGGCTTGGGACTTTAACCACGTCGGCCTGATCGAAGCCACTCCGGAAGGCGATGCCGACCCGGAAATGGCAGCCATCGAAGCCGGCGCCCAGGATTTCGAGGAAGGTGAAGAAGAGGGCTCGACCCTGTTCATTACCGACACCACCGACCTGGACGCGGTACAGAAGGCCCTGCCGGAGCATGGCTTCACCGTGACCTCGGCGAAGATTGGCTACACCCCGAAAAACCCGGTGAGTGCGGCCAGCCTGAGCGCTGACGCATTGGCTGAGGTGGAAGCGTTCCTCGAGGCGATCGACGAGAACGATGACGTACAGAACGTGTACGTTGGTCTGACTGACTGATCTGCTTTTCAGGGGCCGCTTTGCGGCCCATCGCGACACAAGGCCGCTCCTACAGGGACCGCGCAGGCCATGGGCAGGTGCGGTCCCTGTAGGAGCGGCCTTGTGTCGCAAACGAGGTCGAAGCCCTCGCCTGCGGTCTGGAGCCGAACCCGATGAACCCCACCTTCGCCTCCCTCAGCCTCGCCCACCTGCGCACCCTCGACCACCTGCTACAGCTGAAAAACCTCAGCCACGCCGCCGAGCGCCTGGGCGTCAGCCAGTCGGCTCTGAGCCGCCAGCTGGCCCACCTGCGCGAAGCCTTCGACGATCCGCTGCTGGTACGCCAAGGCCGCGGCTACGTATTGAGCGAACACGCCGAAGCCCTTGTCGAACCCCTTCGCCAGGTGCTCGAAGAACTACAGGCTCTGCGTCAGCCCGCAGTGTTCGACCCGGCACGCTGCGAGCGGCGTTTCTGCCTGGCTGCTTCGGACTACGTGGCCGAGCACATGTTGCCGCTACTGGTGGCCGCGCTGGAGCGTGAAGCACCGGGCGTATCGCTGGAGTACCGTACCTGGCAGGCCGGCCAGTACGCCTTGCTGGCCAGCGGCGAGATTGACCTGGCCACCACCCTGTTCGACGAGTCGCCGCCCAACCTGCACGGGCGTCTGCTGGGCGAGGACCGCGCCGTGTGCCTGATGCGTCACGACCACCCCCTAGCTGCCCATGCCGCACTCAGCCAGGCCGATTACCTGGCGCACAAGCATGTGCGTATTTCCGGCGGCGGCGACAAGGACAGCTTCATCGACCGCCACCTGCGCGCCCAAGGCTTGCAGCGGCGGGTCAGCCTGGAAGTGCCGTTTTTCTCCGCCACTGTGCAGGTGATCGCCAACAGCCAGGCCGTGGCAACCGTGCCCGAGCACATTGCCCGGCAACTGTGCCGCTTGCATGATCTGGCCTGGCGGCCGCTAGGTTTTATCGACCACAGCCAGCGCTACTGGGTGGTGTGGCACCAGCGCCTGCAGGCCTCGGCCGAGCACCGCTGGTTGCGCAACCGGGTGTTCGAGCTGTGGCGACAGTCGCAGTTTGGCGTGCAGGGTGGGCATGCGGGTTTGCCATAGCTGGTATGCGCAAGGCGGGGTTATTCGCGTCGGCACAGGTGCCTAGACTGGGGGCAGTGGAAAAACCACAGGAGCCCCCACGTGACCCCCGAACAATTTCGTCAGTACGGCCATCAATTGATCGACCTGATCGCCGACTACCGCCAAACCGTCGGCGAGCGCCCGGTCATGGCCCAGGTTGAACCCGGCTACCTCAAGGCTGCCTTACCCGCAACGGCGCCCCGGCAAGGCGAACCCTTCGAGGCCATCCTCGATGACGTCAACCAGCTGGTCATGCCCGGCCTGTCCCATTGGCAGCACCCGGACTTCTACGGCTACTTCCCCTCCAATGGCACCCTGTCTTCCGTGTTGGGCGATTTCCTCAGCACCGGTTTGGGCGTGCTGGGTCTGTCTTGGCAATCCAGCCCGGCACTGAGCGAGCTGGAAGAAACCACCCTCGACTGGCTGCGTCAGCTGCTGGGCCTGTCTGGCCATTGGAGCGGGGTGATCCAGGACACCGCGTCGACCAGCACCCTGGTGGCGCTGATCAGTGCCCGTGAACGCGCGACCGACTACGCCTTGGTACGCGGCGGCCTGCAGGCCGAAGCCAGGCCTTTGATCGTGTATGTCAGTGCCCATGCCCACAGCTCGGTAGACAAGGCCGCGCTGCTGGCAGGTTTTGGCCGCGACAATATCCGCCTCATCCCCACAGACGAACATTACGCCTTGCGTGCAGAGGCCTTGCGGGCGGCGATCGAGCAGGACCTGGCTGCAGGCAACCAACCTTGCGCGGTCGTGGCCACCACTGGCACCACGGCCACCACCGCCCTTGACCCGCTGCGCCCGATCGGTGAAATCGCCCAGGCCCATGGCTTGTGGCTGCATGTGGACTCGGCCATGGCCGGTTCCGCGATGATCCTGCCTGAGTGCCGCTGGATGTGGGATGGCATCGAGCTGGCCGATTCGGTGGTGGTCAATGCGCACAAGTGGCTGGGTGTGGCCTTCGATTGCTCGATCTATTACGTGCGCGATCCGCAGCACCTGATTCGGGTGATGAGCACCAACCCCAGCTACCTGCAATCGGCGGTGGATGGCGAGGTGAAGAACCTGCGTGACTGGGGCATCCCGCTGGGCCGACGGTTCCGCGCGTTGAAGCTGTGGTTCATGCTGCGCAGCGAGGGCGTTGACGCATTGCAGGCGCGGTTGCGGCGCGATCTGGACAATGCCAGATGGTTGGCGGGGCAGGTTGGGGCGGCGGCTGAGTGGGAGGTGTTGGCGCCGGTGCAGTTGCAGACCCTGTGCATTCGCCATCGGCCGGCAGGGCTGGAAGGGGAGGCGCTGGATGCGCATACCAAGGGGTGGGCCGACCGACTGAATGCTTCTGGCGATGCCTATGTGACGCCAGCGACACTGGATGGGCGGTGGATGGTGCGGGTTTCGATTGGTGCGCTGCCGACTGAGCGAGGGGATGTCGAGCGACTGTGGGCGCGCTTGCAGGAAGTGGTTGAAGGTTGAAAGTGCCGGGGCCGCAACGCGGCCCCGACAATCTGTCAGTGGCTCACTGCCTGAAAGCTACCTTTACGGCTAGCCTCGTAAGCATCCTTTTCCATCGGCTTGGCATCCGGGTTACCCAGGTCTTCCATCGCCAGGCGATGGGTTTCCGGGGCAATGTAGGCCGCCAGGGCGCACACGCAGGTAATGAAGAACGCCAGGCTACCCACCACCAGCGGGATGTTGTCCGAGCCAGGCGGTGCGACCAAGGCGAACAGCGCTGGCAGCATGGCGGTCAGCATGGTGCCGATGTTCTGGGCGATGGCCATGGCCGATACGCGGTAGCGGGTGTGGAACAGCTCTGGGTAGAAGCTTGGGAACACCGCGTTGTAACCCTGGTAGACCATGCCCCACATGATGATCGATGCGGCGAACGCCATGGGCACGTTCTGGATGCTGATTGCATACAGGTAGACGAACGCCAGCAGGCCAGAGCCCAGGCAACCGGCGATCATGGTCGGGCGACGGCCGATCTTGTCCGACAGGTTACCCACGAACGGAATCACCAGCACCGCGACGATGTTGCCGACCACCGGAATCCACAGGTACACGCTCTTGTCGAAGCCGATGCCATAGGCTGGCTGCACCGCGTAGGCCGCACCGAAGATGGTGGCCACCACCGGGATCACGTTCATCAGGGCCATGAACATCACCAGCACCATGTGCTTCCAGCTGTGGCGGAAGGCCTCGCTGATGGGCGACTTGGCAACCTTGTCCTGCTTCTCTTCCTTCACGAACGCCGGGGTTTCGTGCACTTCCTTACGGATGATGAAACCGGCAATCAGCACGATGGCGCTCATCAGGAACGGAATGCGCCAGCCCCATTCGGTGAAGGCTTCGCTAGGCATGAAGTAGGCCAGTGGCAGGAACACCGCCGCGGCCAGCACCTGGCCAGCCTGCACGCCTTGCAGGGTAAAGCTGGCGTAATAGCCTCTTCGGCCGAATGGCGCGTGCTCCATGATCATGGAACTGGCACCGGAAATTTCCCCGGCCACGGCAAAGCCCTGGATCAGGCGCAGCACCACCAGCAAGGCCGGGGCGAGGTAACCGATGTCGTGGTAGGTGGGCAGCAGGCCGACGGCCATGGTCGACAAGCCCATCAGGAACATGCACAGCAGCAGGACGTTCTTGCGCCCGCGAGTGTCACCCCAGTGGCCCAGTACGAAGGCACCGACCGGGCGCGCCAGGTAGCCCACGCCGTACGTGGCCAACGAGGCAATGATGGCCATTTTCGGGTCGGTATTGGGGAAGAAGATCTGCGGGAAAATCAGCGCAGCGGCCTGGGCGTAGATGAAGAAGTCGTAGTACTCGAGTGCCGAGCCTATCCATCCACTGGCGGTCGCTTTTTTGGCTTGCGAGCTGGAGTGAGCCATCGTTGTCTCCGTTGTTATTGTTGTTTGCGCAGGTTCCGCCATCGGTTCACCAAGGCAGGAGGCAGTGGTCGGTGTGCCTGCGTCTGGGTCTCATGTTGACCGCAGGGCCAGCGGTCTAGCAATTCGCTAAATTGGGTTTTGTGCGATAATCGAACGCAAAACTAACCATTCCGTACAAAGAGATTGAAGCGGCGACTTTACCTGCGAATAATCGATCGTGCCATAAACTGTGACAGTGGTTTTTACCTGACTGGCACCGTCATTTTCTAACAACAAGGAACTCCCGCCATGCAGCGTTCGATCGCTACCGTGTCCTTGAGCGGCACCCTGCCGGAAAAGCTCGAAGCCATCGCCGCCGCCGGTTTTGACGGCGTCGAGATCTTCGAAAACGACCTGCTCTATTACGCCGGCAGCCCGCGCCAGGTGCGCCAGATGTGCGCTGATCTTGGCATTGCCATTACCCTGTTCCAGCCGTTTCGCGACTTTGAAGGCTGCCGCCGCGACCGGCTGCAGAAAAACCTCGACCGCGCCGAACGCAAGTTCGACCTGATGCAGGAGCTGGGCACCGACCTGGTGCTGGTGTGCAGTAACGTCCAGGCCGATGCCCTGGGCGAAGAGCAGTTGCTGGTCGATGACCTGCGCCTGCTGGCCGAGCACGCCGGCAAGCGCGGCCTGCGCATTGGTTACGAAGCGCTGGCCTGGGGCCGCCACGTCAACACCTACCAGCAGGTGTGGAACCTGGTGCGCCAGGCCGACCACCCGGCCCTCGGGGTGATCCTCGACAGTTTCCATACCTTGTCCCTGAAGGGTGACCCCAGCGCGATCCGCGACATCCCCGGTGACAAGATTTTCTTCGTGCAGATGGCCGACGCGCCGATTCTGGCCATGGATGTGCTGGAGTGGAGCCGCCACTTCCGGTGCTTCCCGGGGCAGGGTGAAATGGACATGGCCGGCTTTCTGGCGCCGATCCTCGCCACCGGTTACCGTGGCCCGCTATCGCTGGAAATCTTCAATGACGGGTTCCGCGCTGCGCCGCCACGGCAAAATGCCGCTGATGGCCTGCGCTCGCTGTTGTACCTCGAAGAGCAGACCCGCCTGCGCCTGGAACAGGAAAACACGCCGATCGAACCTGGCGTGCTGTTCACCCCGCCAGCGGCGAGCACCTATGACGGTGTGGAGTTCCTCGAATTCGCGGTTGACGAAGCTGTTGGCGCGCGTCTGGCCAGTTGGCTGAAGCGCCTGGGTTTTGCCGAAGCCGGCAAACACCGCAGCAAAGAAGTGCAGTTGCTGCGCCAGGGCGATATCAACATTGTGTTGAACGCCGAACCGTATTCCTTCGGCCACAACTTCTTCGAGGCCCACGGCCCGTCGCTGTGCGCCACCGCGCTGCGGGTCAAGGACCAGCAAGCAGCCCTGAAGCGCGCGACTGCCTACCGTGGCCAGCCGTTCCGGGGCTTGGTCGGCCCTAACGAATGTGAAGTACCGGCGGTGCGTGCCCCGGATGGTAGCCTGCTGTACCTGGTAGAACAGGGCACTGCCGGCCAGACCCTGTACGATACCGATTTCAGCCTGGACAAGAGCGCCACCGCCACCGGTGGCCTGCGCCGCATCGATCACATGGCCCTGGCCTTGCCGGCCGAGTCGCTGGACAGCTGGGTGCTGTTCTACAAGAGCCTGTTCGATTTCGCCGCGGATGACGAAGTGGTGCTGCCCGACCCATACGGCCTGGTCAAGAGCCGCGCGCTGCGTAGCCAGTGCGGCACGTTGCGCTTGCCGCTGAACATTTCGGAAAACCGCAACACCGCCATCGCTCATGCGCTGTCCAGCTACCGCGGTTCGGGCGTGCATCACATCGCCTTCGATTGTGACGATATCTTCCGCGAAGTGGCGCGCGCCAAGCTGGCTGGTGTACCGTTGCTGGAAATCCCGCTGAACTACTACGACGACCTGGCAGCACGCTTCGATTTCGACGACGAGTTCCTCAGCGAGCTGGCGTATTACAACGTGCTGTACGACCGCGATGCCCAGGGTGGCGAGCTGTTCCACGTGTACACCGAACCGTTCGAGGAGCGATTCTTCTTCGAGATCATCCAGCGCAAGGGTGGCTATGCCGGTTACGGCGCGGCCAACGTCGCGGTGCGTCTGGCCGCCATGGCCAAAGCCCGCAGCGGGGCGGCGCGCAAGCCTGTGCTCTGAAGCTTGAGCTGTGTGGGGGCTTGAGCGCCTCAAGGGCGCTCAGCCACCATCAACAATGACTGCGGCATCGCACTCTGCGGGTGCTGCGGCTCCTGCAGGCTGACCAGCCGCAACCCCGCCATGTCCAGTGCATTCAGCCAGCTGGCCAGGGTACGAAAATACCAGGGCATTGGCTGCCAATCCCCGGCAAACCCGGCAAATGACTCCTCCCGCCAGCCATCGTGATAGTCCCCACCCGCCATGCTCCAAGGGTGCAGCGTCTGGATCATCAGCGCACCGCCAGGCACCAGTAGGTCGTGCATCGCCGCCAGTAGCGGAATGATGTCCTGGTGCAACAACGCAAAATTGGCACAGATCAGGTCATAACCTTTGCCTACGTAGACGTGGCCCTCGGCCAACTGCGCATAGCTGGCCAGGTGCACCTCGGCCGAGCCCGCAGCCTGCGCGGCATCCACCAATGTCCTGTCACCGTCGACACCCACCGCTTCGATCCCGCGATCACCCAGGGCGCGCAGCAGCCAGCCCTCACCGCAGCCCAGGTCCAGCACCCGTTCGGGCTGGCGGCCAAGAATGGCCAGCAGGATCGCCTGGTCGGTGACCTGGCGGCGGCTTTCGATGGCGCCGCTGCGCACGGCGCCGATCCAGGCTTGCGCGTTGTGCTGCCAACTGTCGAGCAACGCGTTTTCAGGGTTGAGCATGATGATGGTCCTTTCTTGATCAGCCGGCTGCGGTCCTCTGTCGCTTGACCTGGTACCTGTTTCCATCCGCGTGCCTCAGCAACAGGCATGGCGGTTGCGGGAGTCGTAATGGGGCTGCCCGTTCATCACCCTTGCAAGCGACGGGCGGGTGATGGCCAGGTCGTCCGGGTGCATGCAGTCGGTGAATAGCCTGACGTCAATAAACCGGCCACCGCTACCGTGTGTGCTCCGATCAATTGCTTACCATCAGTTCCGGCCCCAGGTAATTGTTGATCTGTTCGATGTCGTCATCACCCAGGCTACCCACCGACGAGGCCAGCCGCAGCCGTGACATCAGGTAGTTCAGCTTCGCCTCGAACAGGTCGTGACGGGCGTCGTACAGCAACTCTTCGGCATTGAGTACATCCGAGTTGGTGCTGGTACCGCCTTCCTTGAAGCCCTTGCGGGTGGAGGACAGCGAGCGCTCGTTGGAAGCCACGGCCTTTTCCAGCGCCTGAATGCGCAAGGCACCACTCTGCACACCGCGGTACTCGCGGGTGGTGTCGGAAATCACCTCCTGGCGTGTGGCGTCCAGCTCGTCCAGGGCCTTCGAGCTGTTGGCGCTGGCCTGGCGAGTAAGGGCGCTGGTGCTGCCACCGCTGTACAGCGGAATGTTCAGCTCCAGCCCGATCGAGCTGTAGTGGTTACGCTGGTTGATCTCGGAAATCGACTGGCTGCTGCCGGCGGTGTAGCCGGCCACGAAATCCAGTGTTGGCCAGTGCCCGGCGCGGGCACGTTTCACTTCTTCTTCGGCCAGCTCGTAGCTGTGCCGGCGTGCATGAATCAACGGGCTGTCTGCCTGGGCCTTGACCAGCCAGTCCTGCAGGTTGCCTGGCATCAGCGGCGGTGTACTGAAGCCTGGCTGCAAGGTGGTCAGCGACTGTGGGGTTTCACCAATGTACTCCTCCAGCTTGCGCCGGGTATTGACCAGGTTGTCCTGGGCGTCGATCAGGTCGGCCTCGGCCAGGTCGCGGCGAGCGACCGACTCGTCGACATCTGTGATGGTGCCAGCGCCCAGTTCCTTGCGGCGCTTCGCCGAAGCCAGTTGCTCTTCGAAAGCGTTCAGCTTGGCTTTGGCCAGGGTGATGGTTTCGCTGGCCAGCAGCACGTCGAAGTAGGCGTCGGCCAGACGTACCGCGGCGTCCTGGCTCTTGGCATCGAACACCGCCACGCTGTAGTCGGCCCGTTGCTGGCCCTGGCGGTACTCGGCCATCTTCTGTTTGTTGAACAGCGGTTGGCGCAGGCGCACGTTGGCACCTTTGGAGTCATAGTCCAGGTCGTTGTCCTGGCCATTCTGGCGCTGGCTGCCATTGACCCTGTTGAAATAGGCCGAAGCGTTGATCTGTGGCAGCAAGCCAGCTTCGCCGATAGCGCGGTTTTCGCTGCCGGCCTGTTTCTCATGCACGGCGGCCTGGTAGATCGGGCCCTGGTATTGCAACAGGTCCCACGCTTGCTTCAGGTCCATGGCACTGGCCTGCACGGCAACCCCCAGCAGGCACAACATCAGGCACGGGCGTTTCATGTCATTGCTCCTTGAACGCGGCGTCGACGCGTTCGAGCATGGGTTTGAGCAAGTAGCTGAGCAGGTTGCGCTCGCCGGTCTTGATGGTGACGGTGGCGGGCATGCCGGGGCGGATATGGTTGCTGCCCAGCAGGCCCATGCCGGCGGGCGTCACTTCCACCTGGGCCAGGTAGAACGGCTGCTTGCTTTCTTCGTCGAGCAGGCGGTCGGCGGAAATGGTCTTCACCCGCCCCGGAATGTTCGGCGTCTGTGCGTGGTTGAAGGCCGGGAAGGCGATGTCCACGTCCAGGCCCGGCACCATCTTGTCGATAGCCTGCACCGGGATCATTGCGTCTACCTGCAGGGGCTGGTCGAGTGGCACCACCTCCATGATCTTGGCACCGGGCTGGATGATGCCGCCGACCGTAGCAATGCTCAGGCCCTGGACCATGCCATCGATCGGCGAGCGGATCACCGTGTGGGTCACTTCGTAGTCCAGTGCGCGCAAGCGGTCGGCCAGGGTGGTGTTTTCCTTGGCGGTGTCGGTCAGTTGCGATTCCACTTCTTTCAGGTAGTCGTGCTGGCGCTGCAGGATGCGCAGCTTGATCTCGGTGGCCTGGCTGCGTGCCCGGGCTATGTTGTTGAGGTTTTCTGCCTGGCCGGCGGACAGGTCGGCATTGCTGCGCTCCAGCTCCAGCAGGCGGTTGCGCGGTACGTAACCTTCGGCGGCCAGCACCCGTGTGCCTTGCAGTTCCTGGTTGAGGAAGCCGATCTGTGAGGCGCGGGCACCGTACACCTGCTGCAGGCCCTTGAGCTGCACCGCCGAAGCGGTGAGGTTTTCCTCAAGGATGCTCAGTTCCCCCGCCAGGCCGGCGCGGCGGGTGTCGAGCAGGCGCTGTTGCAAGTCCATGGCGGCCAGCAAGCGAGGGTCATTGGCGTAATGCTGGAGCAGGGCAGGGTCGAAGGTGACCGTGTCGCGGCCGTCGCGTTCGGCTTCCAGGCGGTTTTCCACGGTTTTGCTGACGATGTACTGCGCGCTGAGCGCGCCTTGCTCAGCGACTGCGCGCAGGGCGTCGAGCCGCACCACTTCCTGGCCTTTTTTTACCAGATCGCCTTCGCGCACCAGGATCGCCTCGACCGTGCCGCCGGTCAGGTGCTGTACCGCCTTGCGGTTGCTGGTGACCTTGACCGTGCCGGTGGCTACCACGCCTGCGTCCAGTGGCGCCAGGCAAGACCACAGCAAGAAACCGCCAAAACCGGCAATCACCATCCATACGCCCCAGCGTACTGGCCGGGCCGCATCCAGGTCGATCAGGTTCTTGGCTTCGGCGGGGATCAACTCAGCGTGTTGAGTCATCTGCATGATCGGCTACTCCCTTACTTTGACCGAAGCCAGCGGTGCCGCACCGGCCGCTGGAATCACGGCAGCCTTGCGCAGCGCCGCGAATACTTCGTCGCGGCTGCCGAGCATGTGCACAGCGCCGTCGCGCAACATGAGTATCTTGTCGACTGCACACAGCACATTGGGCCGATGGGAAATCAGGATCACCGTGGCGCCGCGCGCCTTCAACTCGGCCAGCGCATCCACCAGGGCCTTCTCGCCGACGTCATCGAGGTTGGCGTTGGGTTCGTCCAGCACGACCAGGTTGGGCTCGCCATACAGGGCGCGGGCCAGGGCGATACGCTGCTTCTGGCCGCCGGACAGTGGGGTGCCGTCGGCGGCCAGGCGCGTGTCGTAGCCCTGCGGGAAGTGCAGGATCATGTCGTGTACGCCGCTGCTGCGGGCAGCACGGATCACCGCATCGCTGTCCACCTCGGCAAAGCGCGCGATGTTTTCGGCGATGGTGCCCTCGAACAGCTCCACGTCTTGCGGCAGGTAGCCCAGCCAAGGGCCGAGTTCGGCCTTGTTCCAGGTGAAGATGTCGGCACCATCCAGGCGCACCTTGCCGGCCTGGGCCGGCCACACACCCACCAGCAGGCGGGCGAGAGTAGACTTGCCCGAAGCCGAAGGGCCGATGATGCCTAAGCTTTCACCCGGCACCAGGCTGAAGCTGACCCCGCGCACGATGCTGGTGGTGGTGCCGGGGGCACCGGCGATCACGTTTTCCACGGCCAGCATGCCCATCGGCCGCTGCAGCGACATGCTCGGTGGCCGCTGCGGATAGTCTTGCAGCAGGTCGTTGAGCCGGCCCCAGGCCAAGCGGCAACCGAGCAACTGCTTCCAGGAGGCAATCACCTGTTCCACCGGGCCCAGGGCGCGGCCGGTCAGGATCGAACACGCGATCATCATGCCGGGGGTGATCTTGCCTTCTATTGCCAGCAACGCACCGGTACCGAGGATCAGCGACTGCAAGGTGATGCGCACGAAACGCCCGGTGCTGCTGATCAGCGCCGCGCGGTCGGAGGCCAGGGTCTGCATCTGCAGGATGCGCAAGTGCCTTTGGTACCAGCGCTTGCCGATTGACGGCAGCATGCCCATGGCCTCGATCACTTCGGCGTTGCGCAGGTTGTTGTTGGCGTAGCTGGCCGACGTCATGGCGGCCTGATTGGCTTCGGCCAGTGGCTTTTGCGTAGCCTTCTCGGTGAGGTAGGCCAGGCCCACCAGGATCAGCGAGCCAATCATCGTGACCAGCCCGAGCCAAGGGTGGATCAGGTAGCAGACCACCAGGTAGATCGGCGTCCATGGTGCATCGAAAAAGGCGAACAAACCGTTGCCGGTCAGAAACTGCCGCACTTGCGCCAGGTCCTGCAGGGCCTGGGCCGGGTTGCCGCCGGCGCGGCTCAGGTTGCGTTCGAACGCGGCGCTGAAGATGCGCCGGTTGAGGTCCATGTCCAGGCAGTTGCCCACCCGGATCAGCACGCGGGTACGGGTCATCTCCAATGCCGACATCAACAGGAACAACCCGACCACCAGCAGCGTGAGCATGCCCAGCGTGGTGACGTTGCGGCTGACCAGCGCGCGGTCATACACCTGCAGCATATAAATAGCTGGCGTCAACATCATGACGTTTATCACGCCGCTAAAGGCGGCCAGGGCATAGAAGCTGCGGCGCAAGCGAAAGAGCACGTCGGCCAGCTCGGAGCGGGTGCGTGGTGGCTTAGGCATCGGGGGCCTCCCTTCGTTACAAGTCGGGAAGCCCTTGCGGCGCCCCGTACAACGGTAGTTGTGGCTTCTTGGTCGGCTCGCAGGCGGGTCGCTCTTATGGCGAATAGTCCAAAACGCTGCGTTGCTCCCACATGCACGAGCGTAGGTTGCAACGAAACATTCGGTAATATCATTTTGCTCTATTAATACTTTGAACTTTTTATAAGTGCCAGAAAAACAGCTATTTGCATCGCATTATCATCATCGAACGATTTTTTTGACGGGATATTGACAAGCTTTTGCCCTGCGACTTTAGTCTGAAGTATTCGGGCCCTGTGCAAGCTGGGGTCGATGCACGTGCGTTACACCTGTATCGCACGGTTAACAGGCCCTCCCGGAGCGGTGGGGCCGGCTTTCGAGTAATGAGGCTGAGGCGCCAACACAACAGCATTGAGCCGCCGAGCCCTTAAAAAAGAACCAGATACTGCGCACGTCAACACTGACTGGGCGCGGGAAGGACCCTGTTGCCCTGTGATTTCTCTTGAATGATCGAGGGCAATTGAAATGGCCAATTTCAGCAAGTCAGACCTGGAATTCATCCTCAAACAGATCTTCATCGCCGAAGCCCACGCAGATGGCGCCAGCCTGATCGACCTGCTGCCCAACAGTCAGGTGCCGTTCGGCCTGCGCACCGTGGATGGCAGCTTCAACAACCTGGTCGCCGGGCAAAGCGAGTTCGGCGCTTCTGACAACGCGTTCCTGCGCTTGCTCGATGCCTCCTACCGCGCCAACTATGTGGGCACCGGCAATGTCGTCGATTCACAACCGCGCACCATCAGCAACCTGATCGTCGACCAGACGGCGAACAACCCGGCTGCGGTCGAGGCCAATGGCGGTGCTGCTCCGGTGATGAGCCCGGGGATCGATGGGGTGTTCGGCACCGCTGATGACAAGCCTGTGTTCTTCATCCCCAACGTCTCGCCCGACGTGGGCCTGACGGCTGGCTTCAACGCCTGGATGACCTTCTTCGGCCAGTTCTTTGACCACGGTCTTGACCTGGTGAGCAAGAGCAGCACCGATATCGTGTTCATTCCGCTGCGCCCCGACGATCCGCTGTTCGTGGCTGGCAGCCCGACCAACTTCATGGTGCTTTCACGTGCCGTACGTACCGCCGGTGCCGATGGTGTAGTGGGCACGGCCGACGATAGCCAGCCCAACACCACCTCGCCGTTCGTCGACCAGAGCCAGACCTACAGCTCGCACCCCTCGCATCAGGTGTTTCTGCGCGAATATGCGTTGAATGCCGCAGGCGACCCGGTGGCCACCGGGCGGTTGATCACCAACCGCGACCTGGGCGCGGACGGCAAGTTCGGCACAGCTGACGATGGCAACAGCGAGAATGGCGGCATGGCCACCTGGGCGGTGGTCAAGGCTCAGGCCCGTGACATGCTGGGTATCAACCTGACCGACGCCGACGTGCACAGCGTGCCGCTGCTGGCCACCGATGCCTATGGCAACTTCCTGCGTGGGCCCAACGGCATGCCGCAAGTGGTGATGCGGGTGAACAATGGCGCCGATGGTATTGCCGGCACGGCCGACGACGTCACCCAACTGGTCGAAGGCGACCGCAACGCGCCGATCAGCCTGGCCAACGCCGTGAGCACCGGGCATGGCTTCCTTGACGACATTGCCCACAACGCCGCGCCCGTGGTGGTGGGCGGTGTGTTGCAGGCCGATGCCGACACCGCAGTAGGCAACGCCCAGCCAGTTGGCCCAGGCGGCAACAACCTGACCTACGACAACGAACTGCTCGACGCCCACTACATCGCCGGTGATGGCCGGGTGAACGAAAACATCGGCCTTACTGCCGTGCACCATGTGTTCCACTCCGAGCACAACCGCTTGGTGCAGCAGACCAAGGACACCTTGCTGGCCGCCGGTGACCTGGCGTTCCTCAACGAGTGGCTGATCGACGATGTCACCGCCATCCCCACCACGCCAGCCGGCATCGCCGCACTGGTATGGGACGGCGAGCGGTTGTTCCAGGCCGCCAAGTTCGGCACCGAAATGCAGTACCAGCACCTGGTGTTCGAAGAGTTCGCGCGCACCATTCAGCCGCAGATCGACGAGTTCCTCGCCCCCAACGGCTACGACACGTCGATCAACCCAGCCATCCTCGCCGAGTTCGCCCATGTGGTGTACCGCTTCGGCCACTCGATGCTGACCGAAACCGTCGACCGCTTCGACCCCGACTTCAACCCGGTGTCGGGCGACCCCGCCAACCCGGATCAGCAACTGGGCCTGATTGCCGCCTTCCTCAACCCGCTGGCCTTCGCCGGCAGCGGTGCCACCGCCGACGAGGCAGCCGGTGCGATCATTCGCGGCGTGACCCGCCAGCTGGGCAACGAAATCGACGAGTTCGTCACCGAGGCGCTGCGCAACAACCTGCTTGGCCTGCCGCTGGACCTGCCCGCGCTGAACATCGCCCGTGGCCGTGACACCGGTATCCCCAGCCTGAACGAGGCGCGCCGCGAGTTCTATGCCGCAACCGGTGACAGCCAGCTCAAGGCCTACATCAGCTGGGTCGATTTTGCCGACCACCTCAAGCACCCGGCGTCGCTGATCAACTTCATCGCCGCCTACGGCACCCACGCCACCATCACCGGGGCCACCACCGAAGCGGCCAAGCGCGCCGCCGCAGTGGCGCTGGTGCTTGGCGGCGACGGCGCGCCTGCCGATCGCCTGGACTTCCTCAACAGCACCGGCGCCTATGCCAACGTGACGCTGGCCGGCAAAGACGGTATCGCCGGCACGGCCGACGACATTGCCGGCGTGACGGTGACAGGTGTCGATGCCATCGACTTCTGGGTCGGCGGCCTGGCCGAGAAAAAAATGCCCTTCGGCGGCATGCTGGGTTCCAGCTTCAACTTTGTCTTCGAAACCCAGCTGGAAGCGTTGCAGAACGGCGACCGCTTCTACTACCTGTCGCGCACGGCGGGCATGAACTTCGGCACGGAACTGGAGAACAACTCCTTTGCCAAGCTGATCATGGCCAACTCCGACGTCACCCACCTGTCCAACACCGTGTTCCTCACGCCCACCTTCACCCTGGAAGTGAACCAGGCCAACCAGTTCACCGGGCTGGGGGCCGACGGCAAGGCCGACCCAACGGGCGGCATCGAAATCAACGGCGTGGAAATCGTACCGCTGGTGATTCGCGACAACCCTGACACTGTTGGGCCCGACAGCAACTTCCTGCACTACACCGGTGAAGACCATGTGGTGCTGGGCGGCACTGCCGGCAACGACATCATCATTTCCGGCGAAGGTGACGATACCGTTTACGGCGATGCCGGCGACGACGTGCTTGAAGGTGGTGCTGGCAACGATGCCGTGCTGGGCGGTGCAGGTGACGACATCATCACCGACTCGTTCGGCGACAACCGCCTGGAGGGCAACGCCGGTAACGACGTGATCGTCGCTGGCAGCATGCTGGTGGCCGGCAACCTGATTCTGGGCGGCGACGGTCAGGACTTCATCATCACCACCGAGGATATTTCCACCACCTTCGGCGGCCAGGGCGACGACTTCATCCTCGGTGCCAAGACCAACCTGCCACCCACCGGCAACGAGGGCGACGACTGGATCGAGAAGGGCACCCAGGACGGTGCGCCCGGCGACAACTTTGCGCCGCTGCTGGGTGATGAGGTGGTCGGCAACGACATCTTCGTCGGGGGCGGTGGTTTTGATGAAATGATCGGTGAAGGCGGCGACGACATCTTTGTCGGCAGCGATGCCCAGGACAAGATGGACGGCATGTCCGGCTTCGACTGGATCACCAACAAGAACGACAAGGTCGGCGTTACCGTTGACCTGAGCCTGGCCGCGCTGGCCCAGCCCCATGGCAATGCACCAAACCAGAACGCCGGGGTATTCAACCCGGTCGGCGCCTCGCCGGCCAGCATCCTCGACCGCTTCGCCGAGGTGGAAGGGGTGTCCGGCTCGAACTACGCCGATGTGCTCAAGGGCGATGACGTCGATGCCGTGACCATCCTCAACCATGGCGGTGCCACCGGCAGCGCACTGACCAACGTGGCATTGATCCGCGGCCTGCAGCAGTTCCTGGCCGATGCCGGGTTGCCGACCACCGGCTTTGCCACCGGCAACATCATGCTCGGCGGCAATGGTAGCGACCTGATCGAAGGCCGTGGCGGCGATGACCTGATCGATGGCGATAAATGGCTGAACGTGCGCATTGCGGTGTATGCCCCAGGCGACGTCAACCACACCGGGCCAGAGATCGCCAGCTTCGACAGCATGGTCGACATGATCCCGTTCATGCTCGACCGCACTTACAACCCAGGTCAGCTCAAAGCCGTGCGGGAAATCCTGCCGGGTACCTCGACCGGCGGCGCGGCCTTTGACACTGCCATATACGCGGGGGTGCAGAGCGAATATGTGGTGACCCAGAACACCAAAGGCACGGCTGACGTTGCCGATGACGTGTGGACGGTGACCGATACCGTGGCCGGCCGCGATGGCGTGGATACCCTCCTGCACATCGAACGCCTGCAGTTCGCCGACAGCCAGCGCGTGCTGGTGGAAGGGGTGAACGCGCAACCCACCGGCAGCCCGACCGTGCTCGATGGCAACGGCGGTGCGATCACTGTGGGTGACATGCTGACAGTGAGCGTGGCGGGCGTGCTCGACGCCGACAACGTCAGCGCGGGCAACCTGACCGGCACACTTGCCGACCGTTCGGTTTCGTACTACTGGCAGTTCGAGGCCGACCCGGGCAGTGGTGTGTTCCAGGACATCATCCTGCTGCCGGCCGGCGACCTGGCGTTCCAGAGCGCCGACGGTACGTCGTTCAAGGTATCGCCAGACCTGGCCGGGCTAAGCCTGCGGGTCAAGGCGATCTACCAGGACGCCCATGGCACTACCGAAGTGCTCTTCTCGCAGCCCACGGCCGTGGTACAGCCGGGCGCACCGGTGGTGCCGACGCCGGCCACCCCGGTCGTGGATGCCACCGCTGGGGGGGAAGGGCTGCACATGGTGCGCTCCGACCTGAACTTCATCCTGGCCCAGATCAAGATCGCCGAAGCCGATGCCGCCGGGCAGGACATCCTTTCGTTGATCCCCAACATCCGCGCGCCCTTGGGGCTACGTGCGGTAGATGGCTCGAACAACAACCTGATGAACCTCAACGGCACCAACAACACCCAGTTCGGTGCCGCCGACAACGTCTTCCCACGCGTGACCGACCCGGTATTCAACCCGGCAGAGGGTGCCCCGGCCGGGTTCTTCGGGCCTGGCTCGCCAGCCATTCCGGGGACGTCGTACCAGCAAACCAGCGGCCCGGTGTTCGACTCGCAGCCGCGTACCATCAGTAACCTGGTGGTCGACCAGACCTCCAACAACCCGGCGGCTTATGCCACCGCGTATGACCCGGGCGCGGACGGCGTGCTCAACTTCGGCACGCCAGGCAACGACGATGTGCTCAAGGACGGCGTGCGCATCGTTGCCAGCCCCGGCATGGATGGCCAGTTCGGCACCACCGACGACCACGATGTGTACCTGTTCGAAAACACTGCAGCCGATGCCGGGTTGTCCGCGCCGTTCAACGCGTGGATGACCTTCTTCGGACAGTTCTTCGACCATGGTCTGGACCTGGTCACCAAGGGCGGCTCGGGTACCATCTACATCCCGCTGCAGCCGGATGACCCGCTGTACGTGGAGGGTGGTTTCACCAACTTCATGGTGGTAACCCGTGCCACCAACCTGCCAGGGCCGGATGGCATCCTCGGCAACGCCGATGACATTCACGAGCACACCAACACCACCACGCCGTTCGTGGACCAGAACCAGACCTACAGCTCGCACCCCTCGCACCAAGTGTTCCTGCGCGCCTACATCATGACCGATGATGGCCCTGTCGCTACAGGCCGCCTGATCACCAACCGTGACCTGGGCGCCGATGGCAAGTTCGGCACCGGCGACGACACCGAAATCGGTGGCATGGCCACCTGGAAGGTGGTCAAGGCCCAGGCCCGCGACCTGCTCGGCATCAACCTGACCGACGCCGACGTCGACAACGTGCCTTTGCTCGCCACCGACGCCTACGGCAACTTCATCAAGGGGCCGAACGGCTACCCGATGGTGGTGATGAAGGGCCTGGACGGCATTGCCGGCACGGCCGATGACCAGCAGGTCGAAGGCAACCCGCTGGCGCCGCTCGACCTGACCAATGCCGTGCGCACGGGGCACCAGTTCCTCGCCGACATTGCACACAATGCCGTGCCGGTGTTCAGCGGTGGTGTGCTGGCGCCGGATGCCGACGACGTGGCCGGCAACGCTGTGCCCGTCAACCCGCAGACCGGGGCCAACCTGGCCTACGACAACGAACTGCTGGATGCGCACTACATTGCCGGCGACGGCCGGGTCAACGAGAACATCGGCCTGACCGCCGTGCATGCCGTCTTCCACGCCGAGCACAACCGGCTGGTGGCGCAGACCATGGACACCGTGCTCGACTCGGGCGACCTGGCGTTCCTCAATGAGTGGCTGCTCAACCCGGTCACCGCTTTGCCGGTCACCCCGGCCGAGATCGATGCCCTGGTATGGAACGGCGAACGCCTGTTCCAAGCGGCCAAGTTCGGTACCGAGATGCAGTATCAGCACCTGGTGTTCGAAGAGTTCGCCCGTACCGTGCAACCACGGGTCGACCTGTTCTTCGCCCCGACCCAGGTGTATGACGTGGACCTCGATGCGTCAATCGTGGCCGAGTTCGCCCACACCGTGTACCGCTTTGGCCACTCGATGCTGACCGAGACTGTCGACCGCTTTGACGTCGACTTCAACGTCATCCAGGACCCGGCCAGCGCCAACCCCGAACAGCAACTGGGCTTGATCGCGGCGTTCCTCAACCCGCTGGCGTATGCCGCCAGTGGCGTCACCCCCGAGGATGCCACCAGCGCCATCGTGCGCGGGGTTACTCGCCAGGCCGGTAACGAAATCGACGAGTTCGTCACCGAGGCGCTGCGCAACAACCTGCTTGGCCTGCCGCTCGACCTGCCGGCGATCAACATCGCCCGTGGCCGGGATGTCGGCATCCCCTCGCTGAACGCTGTGCGCCGCGACATCTTCGGGCAAACCGGCGACACCCAGCTCAAACCGTACACCAGCTGGGTCGACCTGGTGCAGCACCTGAAGCACCCCGAGTCGCTGATCAACTTCATCGCGGCTTACGGCACCCACAGCAGCATCACCGGTGCCACCACCCTGCTCGAAAAACGCGCTGCGGCCATGGCCCTGGTGTTCGGCGGCGATGGTGCGCCGGCCGATCGCCTGGACTTCCTCAACAGCAGTGGTGCCTGGGCCAATGTGACCCTGCCGGGCAAGGATGGCGTGCTGGGTACGGCCGATGACCTGAAGGCTGTGACCGTGACCGGTGTCGATGCCATCGACCTGTGGATCGGCGGCCTGGCCGAGGCGAAAACCCCGTTCGGCGGCATGCTCGGCAGTACCTTCAACTTCGTGTTCGAAAACCAGATGGAGAAACTGCAGGACGGTGACCGCTTCTACTACCTGGAGCGCACCTCTGGCCTGTCGATGAACGCCGAGCTGGAGAGCAACTCGTTCGCCAAGCTGATCATGGCCAACACCTCGGCCACCCACCTGCCGGGCCTGGTGTTCTCCGACCCGGGCTTCTACCTGGAACTGGACCAGAGCAAGCAATACAACGACGGCCTGGGCAATGCCGACCCGCTGGGCGAGAACGGCGAGCAGGTGGTGTTCCGCGACAGCCCGCTGACGGTTGGCCCGGACACCAACTACATCCGCTATGCCGGTGTCGAGCACATCGTGCTGGGCGGCACCAACGGTGACGACATCCTGGTGTCCAGCGAGGGTGACGACACGGTCTGGGGCGATGGCGGCAACGACCGCATCGAGGGTGGCGACGGCAACGACCAGCTGCGCGGTGGCGCCGGCGACGACATCATCAGCGACATGGGCGGTGACGACAACATCCAGGGCGGCGACGGCAACGATGTGCTGCACGGCGGTAATGGCGTCAACCTGATCATCGGCGGTTTCGGCAACGACTTCATCGTCACCGGTGAGGACGCTTCCGAAGCCATTGGCGGCCAGGGCAACGACTTTATCCTGGGCAGCAAGGCCAACGAACAGGATATGGGTAACGAAGGCGACGACTGGATCGAGAAGGGCACCTCGGACGGTGCGCCTGGCGACAACTTCGACCCACTCGGCAACGACCCGATCATCGGCCACGACGTGTTCATCGGCGGCAACGAGAACGACAAGTTCAACGGTGAAGGCGGCGACGACATCATGGTCGGCAGCCTGGGCTTCGGCGACCGCTATATCGGCGGCTCCGGCTACGACTGGGCGACCTTCAAGGACCTGGCCCAGGGCGTGACCGTCGACTACAGCGACCGCTTCTTCGATGTGCCGCCGGTACCGGGCTCGGGCGCGTCGGCGCTGGTGCGCTTCGACATCATGGAAGGCCTTTCCGGCTCGTCCCATGGCGACTTCCTGCGCGGTGACAACGAAGACGCCGCCAGCCTGCCGACCAATGGCGCCACGGGCAGCGTGCTGACCAACATCAACCTGATCAACGGCCTGTCCAGCCTGCTGGCTGCCGGGGCGACGTTCTACGATGGCGGCAACATCATCCTCGGCGGCAGCGGCAGCGACCTGATCGAAGGCCGTGGTGGCGACGACATCCTCGACGGTGACAAGTGGCTGAACGTGCGCATCAGCGTGCGCGCCAACAGCGACGGCACCGGCCCGGAAATCGCCAGTTTCGACAGCATGGAGCCGATGGTGCCGCTGATGCTCAATGGCACCTACAACCCGGGCCAGCTGGTGATCATCCGGGAAATCCTCAATGGCACCGACAGCTATGACACGGCGGTGTTCTCGGGGGTGGCCACCGACTACAGCGTGGTGGTCGATGGCAACGCGGTGATCGTCACCGACCTGGTGGCCGGGCGTGATGGTGTCGACCGCCTGACCGGTATCGAGCGGCTGCAGTTCTCTGACCGCTCGCAGGCGTCGGGTGTGGGCACTGCCGTGAACGCCGGCCCTACGGGGCACCTGGCGATTCTCGATGCGGCCACCGGTTTGCGTGACGATACCCCCGTCAGTGGTCAGCTGCTGCGTGTAACACCGCTGGCCGTGCGCGATGCGGACAACGTCAGTGCGGCCAACCCTACCGGTGCAGTCAACGGCCCGGTAGCGTACTACTGGCAAGTCGAAACGCTGCCGGGTTCGGGGGTTTACGAAGACATCACCTTCGTTGCCGCAGGGGAGGTCTCGCGGGCCATTGGCACCACTTACCGCGTAACGGACGACGTGGCCGGCCTGAGCATCCGCGTTCGCGCGGTGTATCAGGACGCCAAGGGCACGCTGGAAATCGTCGACTCGTCGGCGAACAGCGCGCCGAGTGCTGGCCCGACCGTGACCGGGTTGCTGGTGCAGAACCAGACACTGACGGCCAACACGGCAACCATCGTCGATGCCGACGGCCTGAGCAACCCGCAGTTCACCTTCCAGTGGCAGTCCAACCGGGGTCTGGGCTGGGTCAACATTGTTGGCGCCATCAGCAGCACCTTTGTCCTGACCCAGGCGCAAGTGGGGCAGAACATGCGGGTGGTGGTCAGCTACGTGGATGACTTTGGTGTGCAGGAAAGCATCGCCTCCGACATCCTCGACCCTGTGGCCAACGTCAATGATGCCCCGACCGGTGCGCTGCTGATCAGCGACACCACGCCAGACATCGGGCAGACGCTGACGGCACTCACCGGCAGTATTGCCGACATTGACGGGCTGGGGGCGTTCAGCTTCCAGTGGCAGCAAGGTACCGGTGGCGTCTTCACCGACATCGTTGGCGCCACTGCGGCCACCTTCACGCCAGGCCTCAACCAGGGAGGCCAGCAATTGCAGGTGATCGTGCGCTACACCGATGCCTTCGGCACCGTGGAGACACTCACCTCGGCGGCGACTGCTGCAGTACCAGGGTTGACGCTGGTCGGCACCAACGGTGCCGATATCCTGATTGGGAGTGCAGGCAATGACGTGATCTCGGGCCTGGACGGCGCCGACCAGCTGTTTGGCGGGCTTGGCAATGACGTTCTTGACGGCGGGCTTGGCGCGGATGCCATGACCGGCGGTGGTGGCAACGACACCTTCGTGGTCGACAACGTCGGCGACACGGTGATCGAAGCGCTCAATGGCGGCGTCGACCTGGTGCAGACTAACCTGGCCAGTTACATCCTGGGTGCCAACGTCGAAAACCTGACCTATACCGGCGCGGGCAACTTCATCGGTGGTGGTAACGCTCTGGCCAACACCATTACCGGCGGTGCTGGCAACGATCGGCTCAATGGCGGCGCAGGTGCAGACCGGCTGGTGGGGGGGCTCGGCAATGACACTTACGTGGTGGATGACGCTGGAGATCTGGTGTTCGAGAATGCGGGAGGCGGTACGGATGATGTGCGTACCACGCTGACCAACTACATCCTGCGTGCCAACCTCGAAAACCTGTCGTACATCGGGGTGGGCAACTTCGTCGGTGGTGGCAATACGCAGGACAACATCCTCTTCGGTGGCACTGGCAACGATAGGCTTAATGGCGGTGAAGGTGCCGACCGTCTGGTAGGCGGTCTCGGCAACGACACCTACGTGGTGGATAACGTTGGGGATCTGGTGTTCGAGGATGCGGGGGCCGGCACGGATGACGTCCGTACCTCACTGACCAACTACATCCTGCGTGCCAACGTCGAAAACCTGACCTATACCGGGGCGGGCAACTTCATCGGTGGTGGTAACACGCTGGACAACATCCTCTTCGGTGGCGCTGGTAACGACCAGCTCAATGGCGGTGAAGGTGCCGACCGCTTGGTGGGGGGGCTCGGCAACGATACCTACGTGGTGGATAACGCAGGGGATCTGGTGTTCGAGAATGCGGGAGGCGGTACGGATGACGTGCGTACCACGCTGACCAGCTACATCCTGCGCTCCAATGTCGAAAACCTGACCTATACCGGGGTAGGCAACTTCATCGGTGGTGGCAACACGCTGGACAACATCCTCTTCGGCGGCGCTGGCAACGACCAGCTCAATGGTGGTGAAGGTGCCGACCGCCTGGTTGGTGGTCTCGGTAACGACACTTACGTGGTGGATAATGCTGGGGATCTGGTGATTGAGGCCAATGGAGCCGGTACGGACACTGTGCGTACCGCGCTGACCAGCTACACCTTGGGTGCCAACGTTGAAAACCTCACCTATACCGGGGTGGGTAACTTCAGCGGTAGTGGTAACGCGCTGGACAACATCATCACCTCAGGCGCTGGCAACGACCAACTCAACGGTGGCGCAGGTAGCGACCAACTGTTGGGGGGCAGTGGCAACGACACCTTGAACGGCGGTGACGACAACGACAGCCTCGATGGTGGCCTTGGCAACGACATTCTGAACGGTGGCACAGGCAGCGACACGCTGTTCGGTGATGCTGGCAACGATATCCTGTCCGGTGGCAGTGGCAACGACTTCCTCAACGGTGATGTTGGCGACGACACGGTCAACGGCGGTGCCGGGGATGACACGATGATGGCCACTGACGGCAATGATGTCTTCCAGTTCGCCGCTGGCTTCGGCAATGACCTGATCATCAACTTCGACAGCAACGCGGTGGGTGGCCAGGACCGGCTGGATATCACGGCCTTCAACATCACTGCGGCGACCTTTGCCGCCAGCGTCACCATCGCCGATGTTGGCGACGATACGCTGGTCAGCATTGGCGCCACCGACTCCATCCGCCTGGTAGGGGTGGCGGATGCAACCACAGTAACGGCAGCGGACTTCACCTTGGCGGGTTGAGGAGCCCAGGGGTAAGGTGTTGTCTTCAAATACCGGGGCTGCTGTGCAGCCCCGGTTTATTTGCCGGCCAAACTGGCATGCACGCTCAACTCTTCATCGATGAACACTGCAATCATCGCCCGATAAACCCGCTCCACCACCTCTGGCGAAGCCCCCGTTTCTTCGGCAACCCCCCTCACCTTGGCAATTACCTGCTCGACCCGCGCCGGTGCGCGCACGTCATCGGTGGTCTTTTTGAAAGCGGCCGCCTGGGCCACCAACTGGCCGCGTTGGGCGAGCAGGGCGACCAGGTTCTGATCGATGTGGTCGATGCGCGCGCGAACGTCTTCAATCGATGTGCAGCGTACGTCCATGTGTGAAGCTCCTTGGGGGTGATGCTGGACAGTACCACAGGTGCTGAGCCTTAGAAGTCGTAGCGCACGTTCAACGTAGCGTTCCTGGGGGCCCCGTAATGCCCGTAGTTGCCCGCCAGGCCAGCACAGTACTTCTGCCCGGTTGCGGGCTGGCACCGGGCTCAACGTGCGCAGGAAGCATGATCACCCGGCCACCAAGGTACAGCGCCTCTTCACTATCGTGGGACACCATGATCACCGCAGGGCGGCGGTTTCAGATCAGAAATCGTAACTCACGCTGGTGTAGTAGAACGCTCCCTGCGCCCCCTCCGGGCTGGTGATGGAGTATTTAGGCACGCCATACAACTGCGCGCCCTTGAGCTTGTCCGGGTGGCTGTCGAACAGGTTGATCGCGCCCGCCGACAAGGTCAGGCCCAGGTCGAAGCGGTACGACACATCCAGGTCGGTTACCCACTGCGGGCTGAAGGTCTGGTCCAGCGTGGGGTTTGCGGCGTTGCGGTTTTTCCACTCGCCATAACGGCGCTGGGCCACGGTGACGCTCCAGTTGTCATACAGCCAGTTGGCGCTGAGCGTGAGCTTGTCCTTGGGCGTGCCGTCCTCGATCAGCCCTTGGGTATTGCGGCCGATGATCTGGTTGCCGGGGATGTTGCCCACATCATCAAGCCCGGTGATTCGGGTGTTGTTGCGCGCATAGCCGCCGTTGAAGTCCACGCGCCCCCAGCGGCCCACGTCCAGCTGATAATGGCCAGCCAACTCGAAACCGTCGGTGCGGGTGTCGGCGATGTTGGTATAGAACGCCGCACTCTGGATGTTGGCATAGGGGGTGCCGGCGAAGATCGGGCCCACCACCGAGGCCGGCAACTGATCGGACAGGGTGATGCGGTTGTCGATGTCGATGCGGTAAGCGTCGAAGGTGACCGAGGCATTGGGCAACGGCCGCCAGACCAGGCCCACGGAGAAGTTGGTCGACTCTTCCGGCTTCAGCGCCTTGCCGCCCAGCAAAGCGGCTTCCGGGCTGTCGGCGCGCAGGGTGCGCTGCTGCACCTCCACCCAGTTGCCACTGCCTGGGGGCTGTTCCACCACCTGTACGCTGAACGACGACAACCCGCTCTGCACCAGCGAGGGCGCACGGTAGCCGGTACTGGCGCTGGCGCGGGCGGCAATCTGCTGGGTGAAGTCGTAGCGCAACGACAGCTTGCCGTTGGTGGTGTCGCCAAAGTCCGAATAGTGCTCGCTGCGCACGGCGACGCCGGCCTGGAATTTCTCGGTCAGCTGGGCTTCGACATCGAAGTAGGCACCGATCACGCGGCGGTCCAGCGACACGGCATCGACCTGGGTGATACCCGAGTAGTAACCGGGTATGCGCCTGCCGGTGATGGGGTCGATCGTGTTGAACAGCGGCCCGTTTGACCAGCCGGCGGCGTCACCTTCGCTGAGGTCGAAGTTTTCCTGGCGCCAGGCCAGCCCGGCGGAAATGGTCAGCGGCTTGAACAGCCAGCCGTTGGCGAAGTCGCGGGTCCAGTCCAGGGTCAGGTTGGTCTGGTCGGCTTCGCGGCGGCCGGTGTAGATGGTCGATGGGCTGGCGCTGCCCCAGCTGGGGTTGATCGCGTCGTGGTCGGTGGAATCGACCCGGTTGTCGCCGTAGTTCAACGCCAGGTCGAAGTTGCCCAGGGTTTCGTTTTCAAAGCGCAGCCCACCGGTGACGGCAAAGTCTTCCAGGCCATAGCGGGTGACCGGCAGGCGGCCGTCCGGGTAGCGCGCCAGGGCTACGCTGCCGTAGTTGTTGCGCAACGTGGTGGGCGGGTCGAAGAAGTTCTCGGCATCCGTATTCTTGTGCGCGTAGGTGGCAAAACCGTAGGCGCTCAGCCCCTCGCTCAGACCCATCTCGGCGTTGGCGGTGAAGTTGTACTGGTCCGAGACATTGCCCGAACCCCAGCGCCAGTTGCGGTAGCGGTTGTTCTGCTCGCGCGCGGTGTCGATGCTGGTGGAACCGGGGTAGAAGATGCGGTTGTCGTCGCGGGTGTCGCTCGCCGGGTCCTGGCTGCCGGCGTCGAAGGCCAGTGTCAGGAAGCCGTCGTTGGGCAAGGCAAAGCCCTTCCAGCCGCTGAGCTTGCGTTGCAGGCCGTCGCCTTTCTTGTAGCCGCCGAAGCGGTAGCCGGCGTTACCCCCTTCGTCACGCTCCTTGAGCACGATGTTGATCACCCCGGCGATGGCGTCCGAGCCGTACTGGGCGGCCGCGCCGTCGCGCAGGATTTCCACCCGTTCGATGGCCGACAGCGGGATCAAGCTGAGGTCCACGGCTGCCGCGCCACGGGCGTTGACCAGGCCTTGGCGGGTGACGTTGGCACTGGTGTGGCGGCGCTTGCCGTTGACCAGCACCAGCACCTGGTCCGAGGCCAGGCCGCGCAGCGAGGCGCCCTGGGCAATCGAGCCAGCAAAGGCGCCCTGGGGCGACTGCGGGAAGCTGAACGAGGGCGAAAGCGCGGTGAGTGCCGCGGACAGGTCGCTGGCGCCGGTTTCCTGGAGTTTTTCACCGCTCAGCACATCGACCGGCGCGGCGCTTTGCAGGGCGGTGACGTCGCTGCGGTGGGTACCGACCACGACCACGGTGTCGAGGCGGTCGTTGGGTTCGGCGGCGAAGGCGGGCACGGCGAGGCCGGCGATGGCCAGGGCAATGGCGCTGGCCAAGGGGGTGTGGTGGGGCATGGGTGTTCCTGCTGAATGATGTATTGGCAGTACTGGCCTCATCGCCGGCGAGCCGGCGACGAGGCCCGAAAGGGCAACCTAGAACCGGCTGGTAACGCTCAGCCCGACGGTGCGTGGGTCGCCATAGGTGATCACGTACTGCCCGGCGGTGCCGTTGGGCCGGCCGTGTACCTGGTAGCAGCGGTCGGTGAGGTTGTTGACGAAACCGGTCACGCTCAGCTTGTCGTCGTGGCTGAACCAGCTCAGGCGGGCGTTGGCCAAGGTGTAGTGGGGCTGGCTGAGGGTTTCGTCGGCGCTACTCTGGCGGTCGGCCAGGAAGTACTCCTTGTCACGGAAGCTCACGTCACCACCTGCCACCAGCTTGCCCCCCACTTCCAGCGGGATGGTGTAGTCGGCACCCAGCGACACCACGTTGCGCGGCGAACGCACGAAGCTGTTGCCGCTGTAGTCGCCGGTCACCGCGCCGGTGTTGGGGTTGGTGTTCTTGAAGTCGGTGTACTCGGTGTCGAGGAACGACACCGCCGCGCGCAGGTGCAGGCGCTCGGTCGGCTGGCCTTCGATTTCCAGTTCTGCGCCTTTGACCTTGCCCTTGGCGCCGTTGGTCAGTGCGGTGGTGAGCACGCCGTTGTTCACCGTCAGCAGGTTCACCTGGATGTCGGAGTAGTCGTAGTAGAAGAGGTTGGCGTTGACGGTCAGGCGGCGATCGAACCACTCCGACTTCAGCCCCAGCTCGTAGGCATCCAGCTCTTCCGGGTCGACCGTGGTCAGCTGTGCCAGGCTGGTCGAAAGCCCGGTGTTGAAACCGCCCGAGCGGAAACCGTGGGCGTAGCGGAAGAACACCCGCAGGTTGTCATTGATGCGGTACTCGGGCGTCAGGTCGTAGGTCCAGGCCTCCCAGGTCTTGTCTTCCTGGCGGTTACCGTTGGTGCCCACACCGCCCAGCGGGATCAGCGGACCGCTGGCGGTGGCGCGGGTCAGTTGCACCAGGTCCAGGTCGATGTCTTTCTTCTCCTGGGTCCAGCGCAGGCCGCCGGTGACGCTGAAATCATCGGTAAAGTCGTAGGTCAGGTTGCCAAACAGCGCATAGCTGTCGGTGCGGTGGTCGTAACCCAGGTCACGGAACGCGGTGGTGCCCACCTGGTTCGAGCCGGTGCCGTTGGGCGTCGGCCCGGGGTTGACGATGCGTTGCGCCGAGCTGTCCAGGTCTTCATGGAAGTAGTGTGCACCCACCAGCCAGTGCAGCGGGCGGTCTTCCGGCGAGGCCAGGCGCAGCTCTTGCGACCACTGGCGGTAGCTGTTGTCGGTGATGGCCGCGCCGTTGACCTCGTAGGGGGTGTAGTCGGCATCGCTGGTGGAGCGGTTGCGGATGTAGTCGTAGGCGCTGATCGAGGTCAGGGTGTAATCGCCGAGGTACCAGTTGAAGGTCAGCGAGGCGCCGTCGTGGTCCAGGCGATAGTCTTCGTTGACGTTCAGCGAGATATCGCGGCCGTGCGGGCGTTCGTAGCCGACGTTGTAGTAGCGGCCAACCGGCAGCGAGCCGTTGCTGCCATCGCCTTTGAACTGGCGGCTGTGCAGTTTGAGCAGGGCGTCCAGGTCCGGGTTGAGCTGGGCCAGGAACTGCAGACGGATAGCTTTCTTGTTCACATCACCGTAGGTGTTGCCGTCGAAGTCGTTGTTCTGGAAACCGTCACGCTCTTCGGAATACAGCGCTACTCGCCCGGCCAGTCTTTCATCGACCAGCGCACCGCCGATGGCACCGGTGACAATACGCTCGTTCTTGCTGCCGAAGCCGACAGTGCCATAGCCGTCGGTGTCGAAGGTGGGCTTCTTCGAGATCACGTTCACTGCGCCGGCCGTGGTGTTCTTGCCATACAGGGTGCCTTGCGGCCCGCGCAGGATTTCGATGCGTTCCAGGTCGAACAGCGGCCCGCCACCGGCGATGGGCGCGTTGAGGTAGACATCGTCCGCGTAGATGCCCACCGGGAAGACGGTTGCCGCGCCGGTATCGCCGGTGCCCAGACCGCGGATATACCAACGCGGGCGACCGTCGCCATCGGGGTTCTTGGCCGAGGCGTTGGGCACGAAGGTGGTAATGTCGCCCATCGAGCGCACGCCATCGGCGGTGATGCTGGTGCCCTTGATGGCCGACACGGCAACCGGTACTTCCTGCAAGGTCTGCTCTCGGTGCTGAGCGGTGACCGTTACGGTTTCAAGGGCGGGTTCGTTCTTGTTGTCTTCGTCGGCGGCGATGGCCTGGCTGCCGGTACCGGCCAACAGCAGCGCAAGGCTGATCTGGCGGGCCAGTGGATTGAGCGGATGCATGGTGGATCTCCCCGTATGTAAAGCGTTGTTGGGGAGGGCTAGAGCAGGGACTGTGCCATTTTTCTAACTTATTGATATATATGGTTTTTATTGGATTGTTCCGGCGGTGTTGCAGGTTGCGCAGCAGTCGGGTGCTGGGCGGGTGCTGCTGGGGCAGCAGTGGTGGCGTGCAACCTGTTGCGAGCATTTTTGTGCTCTGCTCGCTGCCTGCTGGCACTCAGTCCGGGACGATTGTGCAACCTTTGTTCAGTGCGCGAGCACGCAGGACCTCGAAGTGGTCGCGCAGCCACAGGTGCAGTAGCGACACCGCAGGCGTGAGTTGTTTGCGGTGTGGGCAAACCAGGGTTACAGGCACGGATTCACCCAGGTATTCGGGCAGGATGATCTGCAGTTCGCCGGCTGCAATATTGGCGCTTACGTCCAGCCACGATTTGTAGACGATGCCTTCACCTTGCAGGGCCAGACGGCGGATTACGTCGGCATCGTCGCTGACCAGCGGCCCGCTGACCTGCACGGTGCGGTTGCCCACCCGCCACTTGTCGTAGACCCGGTTGTGCTGCATGTACAGCAGGCAGGCATGCTCTTGCAGGGCTTCGGGCGTGACCGGGTGGCCGTGGCGGGCCAGGTACTCGGGCGATGCCACCAGCACCCGGCGATTCCAGCTGGCCAAGGGCAGGGCGATGTAGTTGGCATCCTGGTTGAGGCCATAGCGGATGGCCACATCCACCGGGTCACGGTTCAGGTCGGCAATCTGGTCGGACAGAAAGAAGCGCAGGTGCAGGGCCGGGTGCTCCCGGCGAAAGGCGCTCAGCCAGGGCAACAGCATGTTGCGGCCCAGGTCGGAAGGCGCCGACACCTGAAGGGTGCCACGCAGGGTGCCAGGGTTGCCATGCAGGTCTTCGCGCCCCTGGCGAAGGCTATCCAGCACGTTCAGGGCGGTCGGCAAGTAGCGCTCGCCTTCGGCGGTAAGGCGCAGGCTACGGGTGGTACGGGCAAACAAGCGCACATCGAGGTCGCGTTCGAGGCGTTTGATCGCAGCAGCCACTTGCCCCGGCAGCAGACCGGCTTCATGGGCGGCGGCCGTGAAGCTGCCCAGTACGCTGCTGCGCACGAACAGTTCGAGGTCGGTGATGCGCAGCATCTTCACTCCAGGTGTGAAAGTGTTGCTGCATTGTGCCGGTTTTTCTTTGCGGCAGGAAAGATAAGATGCCCGGCAAATCCCCTGTACATTCCGGAGTTGTTGCATGGATACCGTCTCGCTGGCCAAGCGCCGCTACACCACCAAAGCCTACGATGCCTCGCGCCGCATTCCCCAGTCCACTGTCGATGCCCTGCTCGAGCAACTGCGCCACAGCCCGTCCTCGGTCAATTCCCAACCCTGGCACTTCATCGTCGCCGACACGGCCGAAGGCAAGGCCCGCCTGGCCAAGAGCACCACGGAGCGCTTTGCTTACAACACGCCTAAACTGCTCGATGCTTCGCACGTGATTGTGTTCTGCACCCGTACCGAAATGCCCGAAGCGCACCTCAATGCCGTGCTCGAGCAGGAAGCTGCCGATGGCCGTTTCCGCGATGAGCAGGCGCGAGCCGCGCAGAACCAGAGCCGCCGTCACTACGTCGACCTGCACCGTCATGACCAGAAGGACGTGCAGCACTGGATGGAGAAGCAGACCTATCTGGCATTGGGTACTGCATTGCTGGGGGCTGCGGCACATGGCCTGGACGCCACGCCCATCGAGGGCTTCGACAGCAAGATCCTGGATGCCGAGCTGGGGCTGCGTGAACGTGGCTTCACCAGCGTGGTGATCCTCAGCCTGGGCTATCGTGCTGAAACGGACTTTAACGCCGGGCTGAACAAGTCACGCTTGCCGGCGTCGCAGGTGTTCACCTTCCTGTGAGGTTACCGGGGCGCTGGGTGCCCCGGTGACGCCGTGCGGCAGGCCGCGCCAGGGCGCGGCTTACCACAACGCTGCGGATGCTGCTGTCAGTACCCGGGCAAATACGTCGATCGCTTTGTCCACTTCGGCCTCGGTGCTGAAGCGCCCGATGCTCAAGCGCACACTGTTGCGTGCCTGGTGCTCGTCCAGCCCCAGCGCCATCAGCACATGTGAGGCTGCATGGCTGGCCGAGTTGCAGGCCGAGGTGGTCGATAACGCCAACTCATTGGCCAGCGCCGCACTGTTGAAGCCCTTGCTGTCGATGCACAGGTTCAGGGTATGGGGAATGCGTTGGCTGGCGCAGCCGTTCAGGCTGACGCCGGGCAAGGCCAGCAGGCCTTCGCGCAGACGCTTTGCCAGTTGTTCCAGGTGCTGGTACTCACTGTCACCGGGTTGGCCGGCCAAGGCAAAAGCGCTACCCATGCCGGCGATCTGGTGGGTCGCCAGGGTGCCGGAGCGCAGGCCCTGTTCATGGCCGCCGCCGTGCATCTGCGCACGCATCAGCGCACGGGCGCGTGGCCCGACGTATAGCGCGCCGATGCCTTTTGGCCCGTAAACCTTGTGTGCCGAAAACGACATCAGGTCCACGGCCATCGTGTTCAGGTCGATGGCCAGCTTGCCCACGGCCTGCGCTGCGTCCACGTGCAGCAAGGCACCGTGGGCACGCACCTGCTCACCAATGGCGGCAAAGTCGGTGACCGTGCCCAGCTCATTGTTGACCGCCATCAACGATACCAGGCGGGTATCGGGGCGCAGTGCGGCCTGTACGCTGGCGGGCTGGATCAGGCCGGCGGCATCCGGGGCCAGGCGGGTAACGGCCCAGCCTTGGCGCTCCAGTTCGGCCACGGTGTCGAGCACGGCTTTGTGTTCAAGTTGGCTGGTGATCAGGTGCCCAGGCTGGCCGGCGCCTTGAGCAATGCCTTTTAGCGCCAGGTTGTTGGACTCGGTCGCGCCCGAGGTCCAGACCAGGCGCTCGACGTGTGCGCCGACACGCTCGGCCACTTGCTGGCGGGCTTGCTCCACGGCTTGTCGGGCAGCCTGGCCGAAGGCATGACCACTGGACGCCGGGTTGCCGAAGTTGGCTTGGCTGCCAAGGCTGGCGAGCATGGTTTCGATGACCCGGTCGTCGACTGGAGTGGTGGCGGCGTAATCAAAGTAGAGCGGGGCGCTAGGCATTGAGGCAGGTCCATGTCTGTCGCCGTGAAATCGGCGATTGATGGAGTAAGCGTATCCGCCATCCGAGAGAAATTTTTTACTTCCCACAGTGCATTTTTGGGTGCCTCCACATAGATTTCCTATTTATTTGTAGCTTTGTAGGACTTTTTTCTCCTTGGTGGCCATGAGCGATCCCTTGTGCGTATCTTCAGGCGGGCTCCGAGGCTCTTTCTTCCTCAGCCACCACGCGTTCGCACAGTTCGGTGATTTGCTCACGCATCCACCGGTTGGCCGGGTCTTGGTCGGTGCTTTCATGCCAGTACAGGTGCGTTTCGAGCGCGGGTACTTCCACTGGCAGGGGGTGATAGCGCAGCTGATGGCGGCGGGCGAAGCGCTCGGGCACGGTCATCGCCATGTCGGTTTGCTGCAATACCTGCGAAGCCATCAGGTAGTGCTGCGAGCGCAAGGCCACTTTGCGCTGTACGCCCATCTTGCCCAGCGCCAGGTCGACATAGCCCAGGCCGTTACGGCGGCTGGAGATATGGATGTGGGTCATGCCCAGGTAGCTGTCGAGGGTCAGCTTGCTGTCGGCCAGCGGGTGGCCCTGGCGCAAGGCACAGACATAATGGTCTTGCATCAGCTTGACGTGGCGTACCTGCGGGTCGGTGTTCAGGGGGGCATCGATGGCGAAGTCCAGGCGGCCGGCGGCGAGCTCCTTGGTGGTTTCGCGGCGCTTGCACAGGAAACTCTCGATCAGCACCGCCGGCGCCAGGCGGCGCAGGCGCTGGAACAGTGGGGGCAGGATTACCGCCTCGGTCAGGTCGGTCATGCTGATGCGGAAGGTCTTGTTGGCTTGTTGCGGGTTGAAGATACGGCTTTCCTGCACCGACGTACGCAACAGCGCCAGGGCGTTGCGCACCGGGCCGATGATGTTCTGTGCCATGGGCGTGGGCACCATGCCCTGCGCGGTGCGCACGAACAGCGGGTCGTTGAAGGTTTCGCGCAACCGCGAAAGGGCGTTGGACACCGCTGGCTGCGTGATACCTACAATCTGCCCGGCGCGGGTCAGGTTGGCTTCGGTGTAGATCGCATCGAACACGATGAACAGGTTGAGGTCGACCTTGCTGAGGTTCATGGGCGCCGCTCTTTGTTGGAGTTATTGGCGGATCATATATCGGTTATGAATGTTTATACACGCGGAAAATAGACTAGATGGATGGGCGCATGCTGCTCTAGGCTCTGGCCCATGTACCCCGAACCGTGAAGGTAGCCCCGATGGATTTCGCCTATTCGCCCAAGGTCCAGGCACTGCGCGAGCGCGTTACTGCGTTCATGGACGCCTATGTCTACCCCGCCGAAGCGGTGTTCGAGCGCCAGGTCGCCGAGGGCGACCGCTGGCAGCCCACTGCAATCATGGAAGAGCTCAAGGCCAAGGCCCGCGCCGAAGGCCTATGGAACCTGTTCTTGCCTGAATCGGAATACGGCGCCGGCCTGAGCAACCTGGAATACGCCCCGCTGGCGGAAATCATGGGCCGCTCGTTGCTTGGCCCGGAGCCGTTCAACTGCTCGGCGCCGGATACCGGCAACATGGAAGTGCTGGTGCGTTACGGCAGTGAAGCGCAGAAACGCCAATGGCTGGAGCCGCTGCTGCGTGGCGAGATCCGCTCGGCGTTCGCCATGACCGAGCCGGACGTGGCCTCCTCGGACGCCACCAACATGGCCGCCACGGCCGTGCGTGACGGTGACGAGTGGGTGATCAACGGCCGCAAGTGGTGGACCTCCGGCGCCTGCGACCCGCGTTGCAAGGTGATGATCTTCATGGGCCTGTCCGACCCCGAAGGCCCGCGCCACCAGCAGCATTCGATGGTGCTGGTGCCCACCGATGCGCCCGGTGTGAAGATCGTCCGCCCGCTGCCGGTGTTCGGCTATGACGATGCCCCGCATGGTCACGCCGAAGTGCTCTTCGAAAACGTGCGGGTGCCGTATGAAAACGTAATCCTTGGTGAGGGCCGCGGTTTCGAGATTGCCCAGGGTCGCCTTGGCCCGGGCCGTATCCACCACTGCATGCGTTCGATCGGCATGGCCGAACGTGCGTTGGAACTGATGTGCAAGCGCTCGGTGGAACGCACCGCCTTTGGTCGGCCGCTGGCACGGCTGGGTGGCAACGTCGACAAGATTGCCGACTCGCGTATGGAGATCGACATGGCCCGGCTGCTGACGCTGAAAGCGGCCTACATGATGGACACCGTCGGCAACAAAGTGGCCCGCAGCGAGATCGCGCAGATCAAGGTGGTGGCGCCGAACGTGGCCTTGAAAGTGATCGACCGGGCGATCCAGATACATGGCGGGGCAGGGGTGAGCGGCGATTTCCCACTGGCCTACATGTACGCCATGCAACGCACCCTGCGCCTGGCTGACGGGCCGGATGAAGTGCACCGGGCGGCAATTGGCAAGTATGAGATTGGCAAGTATGTGCCGGTGGAGATGTTGCGTACCAGCGGGCGGTGACAGGCGTTGATTGTTGTTAGCCCTCACCGGCCTCTTCGCGGCTTTAGCCGCGAAGAGGCCGGTGAGGGCTTACTTGGTTTTCAGGTCAATCACCAGATCTTTGGCGGCCTTCGTAGCCAGTACACTCATGAGCTTGCTCATTTCATCCTGCCGCCCAACGCCTGATTCGGGTCCCCCCATCATCACGCTCGGCACTGGCGCCCTTGCAGCAGCCTCTGCCCAGGCCCGGTTGATCTTCACCATCGCATCCAGTTTGGTTTGCAGGGCACCATCCGCCTTGAGCGTGGCCTCACGGGCGTAGGCTTCGGCATCGGCCGTGATCTTGGTCGCTTCTGCAGTGACACGGGCCTTGTCCCGAAGCAACTCGGCCGTCTGTTTGTCGATCTCGGCGCGCCGCTTCTCCCGTTCCGCGTTGATTAGCGCAAGCTGCTTTTCGGTCTCGGCTTCGGTGGTACGTTCAATCTGCTGGCGCAGGCTTTCCTGACGTTTGGCCTCGACGTCCTTGGCACCACGAGCAGAGACCAGTTCCTTCTCTTCTTCTTCCTTGAGCCGGTTTTGACGAGCCACGGCCAGTTCGGCCAGCGCCTGTTGTACGCGGACCATACGTTGCTGATACTGCGGGTTGGGGTCGATATGAGTGACCCGCGCGTCGACTACTTCAACGCCAAACAGGCGGAATTGCTGTTGCTTGCGCAACTCCCGACCATCTTTGTCGAGCTTCTTTTCGATGACGAAACGCGTAGCGCTGTTGTCCCCAAAACTACCCTGTTCGGTGCCAGCCTGCAGAATCGCGGTTTGGGCCGGATGATTATCACGTTGAACGCGGATCTCCTTGCGGCTGGTCAAGTACAGGCCGTTGCGCAGCTGATTCTCGAACTCGGCACCGAAGTGACTACGGTTACCCGCATAGTAATCGTCGGCACTCATCAGTGAGGCCGTGGCTTGCAGTGTTTCCTTTACCGCCGGCAATAATGCACGTTGCAGGAAGTTGTCTGGCGTGCGGTATTCTTGGGCGATTTTCAAGAAGGCTTCACCCGAAGGCAGGCGAAACTGGGTACTGAATTCTGCCTTCGCATCGACATTGCCCAGAAACACGATGGGCAGATTGTCCAGTGTGATGGACGGATGGCCGCCGCGAGTGTCTTCCGGGTTGTCCATGCGCAAGGAAGATTGGACGCCGATGGTACGGCGCCAGGCTGTACTGCGGCCGAACCATTTTGTGGCGTAGCCAACGTCTTCAACCACTTTCTCTTCGCCAAAGATCGTACGTACGTGGGTCATCTGACCCGCTTCGTTATAGAAAAACACTTCATTGAACATTCCTGCGAGTACGCCAGCGGCCAGGATCGGGATGCCAACGACTGTAACCAGCTTGCGGTTGATACGAAATTGGGAAAGGTCAGGAATAGACAGCTTTTGCATGGAGCACTCCTTGTGCGGAAAGTCACCATGCTGGCGAAGCTGTGCCTGTGTTCACAATCAGACCACTCGCATACCTTGCTTAGGAAAAATCGTTGGATTGATTAGGAAAAAATCCACCCTGGTTAGGCTGCATCACAGCAACTCAGACCCGCAGTTGCGGGTCTTCGTCTTTTTCTCGTGCCATGGTCGCATTCGAAACAGGATTCGGTTGCTCAGACTCGGCCGCCACTTTCTGTCCTCTGGTCTTGACCAACGAAACCACCACCCCACCCAGCAGCAACCCGAATGTCACCCCTAACGACAGCAACGCCGGCACCTTGCCCACCATGCCGTGGTAGAAAATCTTGCAGCCAATAAAGATCAACACCAACGCCAGCGCGTACTTGAGGTAAACGAACCGGTGCATCAGCGCCGACAGCGCGAAGTACAGCGAGCGCAGCCCAAGGATGGCGAAGATGTTGGAGGTGTAGACAATGAACGGGTCCTGGGTAATGGCGAAGATCGCCGGCACGCTGTCGACGGCGAACACCAGGTCGGCCAGTTCGATCAGCACCAGCGCCAGAAACAACGGGGTGGCATAGCGCAGGGCTTTACTGTGCCCAGGCGGGGTCTTGCGCACGAAGAAGTGCGAGCCGTGGATCTGGTCGGTGACCCGCATGTGCCGGCGTACGAACTTGATGATCGGGTTGTTGGCCAGGTCCGGGCGGCTGTCTTCTTTTGACAGCGCCATCTTCACCCCGGTGAACAGCAGGAAGGCGCCGAACAGGTACAGCACCCAGGCAAAGTTCTGCACCAGCGCCGCGCCCACGCCGATCATGATCGCCCGCAGGAACACCACCCCCAGGATGCCCCAGAACAGTACGCGGTGCTGGTAGCGGCGGGGGATGGCGAAGTAGCTGAAGATCATCGCCATGACGAACACGTTGTCCATCGACAGCGACTGCTCGACCAGGAAGCCGGTGTAGAACTCCAGCGCCGACTGGGCGCCCAGCTGGTACCAGACGCCGGCGCCGAACAGTACACCGACGCTGAAATAGCCCGAATACAGCAGCAGGCTTTCGCGCATTTCGATTTCCCGGTCGTGCCGGTGCAGCACGCCCAGGTCGAGCACCAGCAAACCGATGACGATGGCCATGAACACCAGCCACAACCAGGCGCTGGTACCGAGAACGGGGGTGGTGAGGAATGCGTGCAGAGCTGTCATGAGCCCCTCCTTGAATGTCGACGTTGCAAGGCAACAGTGATCCGACATGGCGGCTTGGCAGCCGTCAGAGGGGCCCGGTATCACATGAACTTGAGCCTAGACCCGTTTGCCATGGGTGCCGAATGGGGAGCTGTTACATTTCTTTGCCAAGGCCGCAATCACACCTTCAATACACCCACACCTCTACCCGACGGTTACGCAGGCGCCCTTGCTCCAGTTCATTGCCGGCCACTGGCAGTTCATCGCCCATGCCCGTTACCTCAAGCACCTCGACACCATCGCGTGCCAGCTCGCGGCGCACGGCCTGGGCGCGAAGGCGGGAGAGCAGGGCAGCGCGCCCGGGCGTTTCCTTGGGGTCGCCAAACCCTACCAGCACGGCCTTGCTCTGCAACTTGCCGGCCTGGCGCAGGTATTCGACCACCCGCTGCACATCGCGCAGTGCCTTGTTGTCGAGGCTGGCACTGCCTTCCTGAAAGCGGAAGTTCACGCTCAGCCGCTGCGCTTTCTGGGCCAGGGTGCGATAGCGTGGCGGCATGTCGGCCAGGGGCGGAACCGGCTGAGCCTTGATCTGCTGTGACACGAAACCCTGCTGGGCAACGATCGCCTGGCCAGCCGGGCTTTGGGCGAAATCGGCCAGGGCCTTGGCCTGTGGCTTGGGGTTGGCCGGCAGGTAGAAGTACAGGCGCCGTGACAGCGGGTAGTCTTCGCTGGCCACCAGCGCGCGCTCTGGCAGCATGGCAAGTGCGTCGCCTTCGGCCACCGCTAGCACCTTGGCACCGTGCACTGCGGCCAGGCTACTGAAGCCGATGGCCTGACGGTCGGTGGCTACTTGCGAAGCCAGCTCGTCGCTGGACTCGAAGCGCCGCGCCTTGGCTGATAGTTCGTCGTGCAGCGGCTCCAGCACAAGCGCCTTGAACGTCTCGTACGTGCCGGACCGGTCGTCACGGGCATAGAGGTGGATGGCGCCGCCAGCAATGCCCAATTGTTCCCAGCGCTGGATCTGCCCGGAAAAAATCTGCGCCAGTTGCTGGGTGTTCAGTTGTGGCAGCGGGTTGTCAGGGTGGACGATGACCGCCACGCCGTCCAGGCCGATGACTTGTTCGGCGCTGGCAGCGCGCAGGTCGCCCAGAGCACGTAACTGATGCAATTCGCTGTCGTTGATCGGCCGCGAGGCGGCCGCCAGGTCGGCGTCGCCACGGCCGAGGGCGATGAAACCGGTGCTGGTCCCGTGAGCGGCAACATCGATGCGTATTGGCTGGCCATGATCGTCCTGCGCGGTGATTACGGTCTCGTTGGCGACGTTGCCCGGTTGCTGTTGGATGGCGGTGGCTTGCTGCGCACGCAATTGCCCCTGCACCAGTGCCGGCAGCAAGGCGGCGCCGATGGTGTTGGAGCCCTGGACGCGCAGGTGAGCGGGCTCGGCCGGGGTCGCTAGCGGTAGCAGGGTGAGCAGCAAGACAAGCAGGCGCAGCATGCCGGGTGGCCTATGGCATAGAGTTGGCCGGCAGATTACGACAGTGGCGTGATGATAATGTGACAGTGGTAGGGGCCGCAAAGCGGCCCCCGCGATCTCAATGCGCCCCGGCCGACTTGCTCAAATCACTTTCGGCCCACTCGGTATAGATACATGCATCCGCCACCGCCCAGCGCACTTTCACGCTGTCGCCAGGTTGCATAGGCATACCCGCAGCCGACAGCGCCTTCACTGTCAGTTCGGTACCACCCGCCGTCACCACATGGCAGGTCTGGCTCTCACCCAGGAACAGCACTTCGCCAACCTTGGCACTGACTTCGTTCCAGCCCGCCGGCAGCGGCTCGCGTGCAGCCTGTTCGGCGGCCAAGGCCAGGGCTTTTTCCGGGCGCACCATGATCAGGGCATCCTGCGAGGCAGTGAGGCCCGGGGTCAGGCGAATGGCCACCGGCTGGCCCTCGAAACTGCCCGCGCCATTGCTGCTGGCCTTGATACGCAGGAAGTTGGAGTTGCCCAGGAACGACGCGACAAAGGCATTCGGCGGGTTCTGGTACAGGTCGTAACCGGTGCCCAGGCCGACGATCTTGCCATGGCTGAAAATGGCGATGCGCTGGGACAGGCGCATGGCTTCTTCCTGGTCGTGGGTGACGTAGACGATGGTGATGCCGAGCCGACGGTGCAGCTGGCGCAGCTCGTCCTGCAGGTCTTCGCGCAGTTTCTTGTCCAGCGCACCGAGCGGTTCGTCCATCAACAGGATGCGCGGCTCGTACACCAGCGCCCGGGCAATGGCCACACGCTGTTGCTGGCCTCCGGACATTTGCGAAGGCTTGCGGTGGGCGAACTTTTCCAGCTGTACCAGCTTGAGCATGGCATCGACGCGCTTGGCGGTTTCGGTCGCGTCGAGCTTGCGAATGGCCAGCGGGAAGGCAATGTTGTCGCGCACGTTCAGGTGCGGGAACAGCGAGTAGCGCTGGAACACCATGCCGATATCACGCTTGTGTGGCGGCACGTTCACCAGCGACTGGCCATCGACCAGGATCTCGCCACTGCTGGGCGTTTCGAAGCCGGCCAGCATCGACAGGGTGGTGGATTTGCCCGAGCCGCTGGAGCCGAGGAAGGTCAGGAACTCGCCGTCCTGGATTTCCAGGTCGAGGTTGTCCACGGCGGTGAAATCGCCGTAGTGCTTGTTCAGGCCGCGCAGGCTGACCAGGGTCTTGCCGGGCGCGTTGTCTTTGATCACTGCACTCATTGTTGTTTTCTCCGCGCGCTCAGGCGTTTGTTTCGGTGCGCCGGCGCAAGGCGGCGGCAATGAACATCACAAGCAGCGACAAGCCGATCAGCAGGGTCGAGGCCACGGCGATGACCGGGCTGAGGTCCTGGCGCAGGGTGGTCCACATCTTCACTGGCAGGGTCTGCAGGTCGGGGCTGGCCATCATCACGCTCAACACCACTTCATCCCACGACACCAGGAAGGCGAACAGGCCGCCGGCGATCATCCCCGGGCGAATGGCCGGGAAGGTGACCTTGAAGATGGCCTGCAGGCGCGAGGCGCCGCAGATCACCGCGGCATCCTCGATCGACTGGTCGAACAGTTTCAGCGAGTTGATGATCGAGATGATGGTGAAGGGCAGGGCAACGATCACATGGCTGACCACGAACGCGAACAGCGTGCCGGTGTAGCCGAGCTTGAGGAACAGGGCGTACACCGCCACGGCGATGATCACCAGTGGCACGATCATCGGCATGGTGAACAGCCCGTACAGCAGCTCGCGGCCCGGGAAGCGGCCCCGTACCAAAGCGAATGCACTGGGCAGGCCCAGCAGCACGGCGGCAATGGTGGTCAGCACGGCCACCTTGAGGCTGGCCAGCGCGGCGTCCATCCACTCCGGGTTGGAGAAGAACTGGCCGTACCACTTGAAGGTCCAGCCCGGTGGCGGAAACACCAGCCACTGGGACGAGCCGAACGACAGCAACACGATGAACACCACCGGCAGCAGCAGGAAGGCCGCAATGACCCCGGTGGTCAGGTACAGGCCCGTGCGCAGCGGGCGGCCCATGGCATTGGGAGACAGGAGCATGGCGGTTACCTCGCGTTGCCAACCGGGGATTCCGGCTGCAGCTTCAGGTACAGGTAGAAGAGCACCAGGGTGATCACCACCAGCAGTGCGGCGGCGGCGCTGGCCAGGCCCCAGTTGAGGAACGACTGCACCTGCTGGATGATGAATTCGGGCAGCATCATGTTCTGTGCCCCGCCCAGCAGCGCCGGGGTGACGTAGTAACCGAGCGACATCACGAACACCATCAGCGCCCCGGAGAACAACCCCGAGCGGCACAGCGGCAGGAACACCTTCCAGAAGTTGGTCCATGGGCTGGCGCCGCAGATGGAACCGGCCTGCAGCACCATCGGGTCGATGGCGTGCATGGTCGCCTGCAGCGGTAGCACGATGAACGGGATCATGATGTAGCTCATGCCGATCACCACGCCGGTGAGGTTGTGCACCATTTCCAGCGGGGTATCGATGATACCCATGGCCATCAACGCCTTGTTGATCACCCCCGAGCTTTGCAGCAGCACCAGCCACGAGTAGGTACGTGCCAGCAGGCTGGTCCACATCGACAGCAGCACGATGTTCAGCAACCAGCGGCCCCAGCCCTTGGGCACCAGAGTGATTGCCCAGGCCAGCGGGAAGCCCAGCAGCACGCTGATCAGGGTGACCACGCCGGCCACCGAGAAGGTGTTGAACAGCACCCGTGCGTAGGCCGAGTTGGCGAACAACTGCTCGTAGTTGCCCAGCCCCGGCGTTGGCTCCAGCACCCCGCGCAGCAACAGGCCGACCAGCGGGGCGAAGAAGAACAGGCCAAGGAACAGCAGGGCCGGCAGCAGGTTGCGGCTGCCCTTCCAGCGCTGGCTCAGGCTGGCACGGCGTGGGGCGGTACCCGAGGCGCCGGTACCCGTGGGGGCACCTTGCGCGTTATGCAGGGCGTTGATGGCGACTTTCATTTGACCAACCACTCATTCCAGCGGGCCGCGATGGCCTGGCCGTTCTTGGCCCAGTAGGCGAAGTCCAGGGTGACCTGGTCCTGGGCGTAGGCAGTGGGCAGGTTCGGTGCCAGGTCTTTGTCGAGCTTGGACACGCTGTCGACGTTCACCGGTGCGTAGGCAGTCTTGTTGGCAAACTCGGCCTGGCCTTCGGCGCTGCTGGCGTTGGCCAGGAACTTCATGGCCGCGTCCTTGTTCTTGGCGCCTTTGGGGATGACCAGGAAGTCGGCCATGACCAGGTTCTGTTTCCAGCTCACGCCCACTGGCGCGCCATCTTGCTGCAGGGCATAGACGCGGCCGTTCCAGAACTGGCCGAGCGAAGCCTCACCCGAGGCCAGCAGCTGTTGCGACTGAGCGCCACCGCCCCACCAGACGATGTCTTTCTTGATGGTGTCGAGTTTCTTGAAGGCGCGGTCCAGGTCCAGCGGATACAGCTTGTCGGGCGCTACGCCGTCGGCCAGCAGGGCCAGTTCCAGCACGCCAGGGCTCGGCCATTTGTACAGGGCGCGTTTGCCGGGATAGGTCTTGGTGTCGAACAGCGCGGTCCAGTCAACCGGCTTGTTGGCACCGAGCTTGCCTTCGTTGTAGCCCAGCACGAAGGAGAAGAAGAACGAGCCAACGCCGTGGTCGGAAACGAAACGCGGGTCGATCTTGTCACGTTTTATCTGGTTGAAGTCGAGGGGTTCCAGCAGGCCTTCGCTGGCGGCACGCAGGGCAAAGTCGGCTTCGACATCGACCACGTCCCACTGCACGTTGCCGCTTTCGACCATGGCCTTGAGCTTGCCGTAGTCGGTTGGGCCGTCCTGGACGACTTTGATGTCGGTGGCTTTGGTGAAGGGGACGGCCCACGCTTCTTTCTGGGCGTCCTGGGTGGTACCGCCCCAGCTGACGAAATTCAGGCTGTCAGCGGCCACGGCGGCTTGACAGGCCAGGGTCAGCAGGCTGGCGGACAGCACTGCGGTTACACGTTTGCTCAACAGCATGGTTACGCCCTCGTTGCTTTTGTTATTCGAGGCGGGGCTTGTGGTGCGCCCGCCAACAGTGTTCGGGGAGCAGCTAAAACAAAGTGTCTGGGTGGCCGTTTGTAATTGTAGGTGCCGGCCTGCAGATTCAAGGTCTACGGGATATCATATTATGGTATTCCAAGCTTTTGGCAAGAGGTATGAGGCGACCGGCCATCACTCCGCCCGTTCAGAAACGCTGCGGGGCCCCGCCAAATCAGATGCTTATGTATTTTCAGCCGAGCATCCCGGGCTCGAAGGGAATGCTCTGCACCACCTCCAGTTCATACCCCGCCAGCCCGGCATACTTCAGCGGAGGCCCCAGATGGCGCAGCTTACCCACGCCCAGGTCCTGCAGAATCTGTGCCCCGGTGCCCACTTCGGAGTACACCTTCGATTGCCCGCGCTGATAAGGGCGCACCGGCTGGGTCAGCTGCGGTACGCGCTCCAGCAGGGCTTGGGAGGATTCATGGTTGGCCAGGATCACCACTACACCAGCCCCTTCCTCGGCCACCTTCTGCAAGGCCGCCCATAACGTCCAGTTGGCTGGCCCGGCGTATTCGGCACCTACGAGGTCGCGCAGCGGGTCGATCACATGCACTCGCACCAAGGTCGGCTGCTCGCGGCGGATATCACCCATGACCATGGCCATGTGCACGCCGCCTTCGATGCGGTCTTCATAGGTGACCAGGCGGAAGGTGCCATGCACGGTCGGCAGCTCGCGTTCACCGATGCGCTTGATGGTCTGCTCGGTGCTCAGGCGGTAGTGGATCAGGTCGGCGATGGTGCCGATCTTGATGCCATGCTGCGCGGCGAATACTTCAAGGTCCGGGCGGCGGGCCATGGTACCGTCGTCGTTGAGCACTTCGACAATCACCGAGGCCGGGCTGAAGCCGGCCAGGCGGGCCAGGTCGCAGCCGGCTTCGGTGTGGCCGGCACGGGTCAGCACGCCGCCTTCGCGGGCGCGCAGGGGGAAAATGTGGCCGGGTTGCACCAGGTCTTCCGGGCGAGCGTCAGGGGCCATGGCCGCGGCCACGGTGCGTGCCCGGTCGGCGGCGGAGATGCCGGTAGTGACGCCAGTGGCCGCTTCGATCGACACGGTAAACGCCGTGCTGAACACGCTGCCGTTGGCGGGCACCATCTGTTCCAGCCCCAGGCGTTGGCAATGTTCATCGGTCAGGGTGAGGCAGATCAGGCCACGCGCTTCGCGGGCCATGAAATTGATGGCCTGGGCGTCGCAACGCTCGGCGGCGATCAGCAGGTCGCCTTCGTTTTCCCGGTCCTCGTCATCCACCAGCAGGACCATCTTGCCTTGCCGGTAGTCCTCGAGAAGTTCCTCGATGGTGTTGAAAGCCATGTTGCACGCTCACTGTGGTGGGGTGATTTTTATGGTATACCATCATACACAAATATCGCCGTAACAGGAGAGCAGCGCATGAAGGCCTATTGGATCGCCCATGTGGACGTGACCGACCCCGAGCAATACCAGCAGTACACCCAGCGCGCCCCGGCTGCCTTCAAGGCGTTCGGCGGCCGCTTCCTGGCCCGTGGCGGGCGCAGCGAGGCGATGGAAGGGCGGCATACCCCTCAGCGTAGCGTGGTGATCGAGTTCGATTCGTACGAGCAGGCGGTGGCGTGCTACCGGTCGGAGCTGTATCAGGAGGCCTGCAGCCATCGCCAGGGCGTGGCCAAGGCCGAGGTGATCATTGTGGAGGGGTTCGAGGCTTGAGTTGCATTTGTCGGCCCTTTCGCAGTTTTACCCGCGAAAGGGCCGACTCGGTTCAAGGCATACCTGGCAATTCATGCGGACGCAGGTCAAACACCAGCACCTCGGCATCTACCCCATTGCCCAGCTCAAGTACCTGTTCCTGCCTGACCCGCACGCCATCCCCTTCATTCAGCAGTTGCCCATTGAGCTCGATGCTGCCCCGGGCCACATGCACATAGGCATGGCGGTTTTCCGGCAAGGTCAGCGTGGCGCGTTCGTCGCCGTCGAACAAACCGGCATACACCCGCGCATTCTGCCTGACCTGCAACGACCCCTCGGCACCGTCCGGCGAGATGATCAGGCGTAGCTTGCCGCGCTTTTCCTCCGCACTGAAATGCTGTTGCTGGTAACGCGGTGTTGCGCCTTGCACGTTCGGCACGATCCAGATCTGCAGAAAGTGCACCGGTTGCGCCTGGCTGTGGTTGAACTCGCTATGGGCCACGCCGTGGCCTGCGCTCATCAGTTGCACATCGCCCGGGCGTATCACCGAGCCGGTACCCAGCGTGTCCTTGTGCTCCAACGCGCCTTCCAGCACGTAGCTGAAAATTTCCATGTCGCGGTGAGGGTGTTGGCCAAAGCCCTTGCCAGCGATGACGCGGTCGTCGTTGATCACCAGCAGGTCGGAGAAACCTTGCTCGTCCGGGTTGCGGTAATGGCCGAACGAGAAGGTGTGGAAGGACTTCAGCCAGCCGTGGAAGGCCAGGCCACGGTCTTGGGCGTTGCGTAGGGTGAGCATGGTGATTCTCCTTGAAAGCCGGGGCCGGGAGGGCTGCCGTGCTGTTGATGGAGATAACTTTACTGTCACCTGAATGTTGGAAAAACGGTGTTGGTGTTGAATTACTGTCTCGTGACAAGTGACAGTCGGACATGGCCTTTTGTAGGACATTTCTGTTTTGGGGACTGATCGGTTCCCGTCCATTGCATGGGTGATAGCTTCCAGACTTTCCATGCAGGGAGCTACTTATGACACGTGTATCGATACACGGCAAAGGACAGGCACTCGATGGCGACCTCACCACCACCGGTGCGGTGTGCATTGCCAGCAGCACCCACTACCGCGCGAACAACCAGCGGGCGCTGAGGCTGGGAGATATCACCACTGAGTGCCCGAATTGCAAGAGGCCCGGCGTCATTGTTGAGGGAGTCCCGTTCTTCAACATCGAAGGAAAACCAGCTGTGGTAGATGGGGCGCTGGTCAAGTGTGGCTGTCCAGAGGGTAGTAACCGTGTCGTGGCCATGGGGGGACGTGGCTTGGCGGCAAGCCCCTCGGCGGCACAGCAGACAAGCCAGGCGGCAACATCAGGCCAAGCCGGCTCCACTTCCCCCTTGAAAGCTTCGCTATCAGAAGCAAAACCGCAGCCCGTAATCTGCAAACATCCTGACATGATGGAGCAGGTTGCCAGCTACATTGCTGGAGAAATGAATCGCAACATCACACACCCATCCGTGCTGAAAATGCGGAAGCTAACCAGCTTTGACGCGACAGAGGAACATGCAAAATTTCAAAAGCTGCCTTGGTATGCACGTCTTTTGCCGCCTGACTTTCAAGCAATGATGGTGGGTAACACTGCTGCCGCGATGGCGCTTTGGACAGAGAGGGTTGGTCAGAACAGGCCCTGGGATCACAAGGTGGCGATCGCACACCGGTTTGGTAGGGTTTGGCATAAACACGGTGAAGTCGACTACTACTACGACATCTGGTCGAACATCCACTATGGCTATGTAGGGCGGGCGGGGGGCCTTTCAGAAAGTGTTCTTCTGGATGGTGCCGGGCTTGAGCAGATTGCATCAGACAGCATTCGGAAGGTTCAAGATTGGGATGAACAAGATGGGCCTCGTCGCTACGCAGACATCGACGGGATGCGGGCTTGGGATGATATAGGCGATCGTGTTTCCATCAGTATTGGCATCAAACTGTATACGCAGCACCCAAACGGTGGGATTACGGCAAAGGTGCTCATGGAAGAGGTATTAGCATTGCCACTGTCAAGCTGGGGAGGTAGCGTACGTGATCATGTCTGCAACTAAACCGAAACGGCATCTCTGGCGCTGGGTGGTTGCGATAATGCTCGCCCCAATCGTCTTTTGGTATGTCGCCACACCCTGGGTAAGTTTTCATTTTTCTGACAAAGGCCAGGGTCGCCTTGGCTATATCTTGAATGTTCAGCACGACATATCAAAAGGTGAGATCTACCCAGGTGAAACCACCGGCGGCCCCGGCCACATCTTCCCGAACGACCAATTTTTCATGCAGCTCGATTGGAACAACGGTGGAAAGTGGCACTGCATTCGGGCCAAACCCAAGTGGCCCAGGATCGATATCTACATCGGGGCGGACGGTGCCATAGATAGCCGCACCGATGGCAGATTCATTGAAGCCTGCGGGCCATTTCCGCAATAGAAGCAAAAGACCCGCCTAGGCGGGTCTTTTGCTTATCGACTCACTGCAGATGCACTTTAAGTTCGGTACCCGCCTGCCTCATCGCCGCCTTCACCGCCGGCACCTGGCTCAACGGGTTCAACAGCCCATAGTCATGAATCATCCCGTTGTAGCGCACCGAAGTCACGGTCACGCCGGCCGCATTCAGCTTGCGGGCATACGCTTCACCCTCATCGCGCAGCACATCGAATTCGGCGGTCTGCACCAGTGCTGGCGGCAACCCTTTCAGCTGTTCACTGCTGGCCCGCAGCGGCGAGGCGTAGATCTGGTCCCGTGCCTTGGCATCGGTGGTGTAGTTGTCCCAGAACCACTTCATCATCCCGGTGGTCAGGAAGTGCCCTTCGGCAAACTGTTTGTACGATGCCGTCTCGAAGCTGGCATCGGTCACCGGCCACAGCAGCAACTGGAAGCGCAGGGCAGGGGTGCCGGCCTCTTTGGCCTTGAGTGCTACCACCGCGGCCATGTTGCCGCCCACGCTGTTGCCGGCCACGGCCAGGCGCTTGCCGTCAACGCCGATTTCCTTGCCATGCTCGGCCACCCAACGGGTAGCGGCATAGGCCTGGTTGATCGCCGTCGGGTAGTGCGCTTCTGGCGATGGGGTGTAGTCCACATAGACCGCCACCGCACCTGAGCCGACCACCAGGTCGCGGATCAGCCGCTGGTGGGTCGGGAAATCGCCTAGCACCCAGCCGCCGCCGTGGAAGAACATGAACACCGGCAGGTCGCCCTTGACGTTGGCCGGGCGTACCACTTGCAGCTTGATCGACTCGCCGTTGGCCTGGATGGTGCGCTCTTTTACCTCGATACCGGAAAGGTCGACTTTGACCGAAGCCTGGGCGCCGGTGAGCACTGCGCGGGCGTCTTTCGGGCTGAGTTGCTCCAGTGGCTTGCCGCCGCCTTGTTCCAGGGCCTGGAGAAAGGCCTGGGTGTGTTGCTCGACACCTGGGCTACCAGCGGCGAAGGCGCTGGAGACGGACAGGGCCAGAAGGGAAGCGGTGAGGGCTTTGTGGACAATGTTCATGAGCGAATCCTTTTCTATGCAAGTGTTGGTAATGGGCGTCTTGCCTGGCCTGCCGGGCCATCGCTGCGACTTGTGCGTAGATTAGGCAGATGCACTCGCGGGAAAAAGCCGCTATAAAGCGTTTGACTGTCACTATGAGCGAGACAATGAACCCCTACGAAGACATGCGCATTTTTGCCCAGGTCATGGAAGCCGGCAGTTTCACCGCCGCCGCCGACCGGCTGGGGATGTCCAAGCAATCGGTCAGCCGGCGCCTGATGCAGCTTGAAGAGCGCCTTGGCGTGCGCCTGCTGAACCGCTCTACCCGGCGGTTGGACGCCACGCCGCTGGGCCAGCACTACTACCAGTCGGCGCTGCGCCTGCTGGGTGAAGTGCAGCAGGTGGAGCACGACATCAGCGGCCAGGCCCAGGCTTTGCGTGGCACCTTGCGCCTGAGCGCGCCGCTGTCGTTCGCCATGGCGCACCTGGGTTGCCTGCTGACCGAGTTCCTGCAATTGCACCCTCAGGTGGATGTGGAGGTAGACCTGAGTGACCGGGCCGTGGACTTGATCGGCGAGGGTTACGACCTGGCACTGCGCATTGGCGCGCTGGAGGATTCCAGCCTGATTGCGCGGCGCATCGCCAGTGTCGAGCGGGTGTACTGCGCGAGCCCGGATTACCTGCGAGCGCGGGGCGTGCCGACAGCACCGGACGAGCTGGCAGGGCATGACTGCCTGCCTTATGGGCATTCGCGTCAGGTGCAGTGGCAGTTCCGCCAGGGCGGCAAGGCGCAGGCGATTCAGGTGGCCGGGCGGATGCGTGCGAACAACGGCGAGTTGCTCCGTGATGCAGCCATCGCCGGGATGGGGGTTACCTATCTGCCGACCTTCATCGTTGGGCAGGCGTTGGCGGACGGGCGGCTGCTCAGTGTGCTTGAAACGTGGACGCCTCCGTCATTGCAGCTGTCGGCGGTGTACCCGCAGCACCGGCAGGTGGCGCGGCCGGTGCAGGGGTTTGTCGACTTCCTGCGTGAACGGTTGGTGCAGCTTTAGGCTTGCGCCAGCACTTCGCCCAGCAACGCGCCCAACTCGATCAGCCCACCCTCGAATTCATCCATCGCATCCAGGACTGCCTCACGGAAATACGCCAACGACGCCCGGTCAAACAACAGCTGCAACCCCGGCCGCTCTTCACTCCCCACATTCACCACGATCACATTGAGCCGCGCCGCCGAGGTCTGCGCCACGGCGCCGATAGGAAATGCCTGTAAACGCAGATCAACGCCGCACAACTTGGCCATCACCGCACTGCCATGTGGCCCTGACAGCTGCAGCCAGGCATGGCTGTCCTGACGCGGCAGCAGGTAGTTGCGCTGGCCATCCTGCACCCACTCGGCCTCTATGGCAGCCACTTGCGCGCCTTCGTCAGCCAGGCTGCCCAGCAGCAGGTACTCGGTCTGCGACAACCGCGCTACCCAGCCGCCGTCGTCCTGGCGCACGGCCTGGTTCGGTTGCTGTGGCAACCGGTAGCCACGTTGCTGCAGGTAGGCGGCGCTGTCGACGCCGCGAAAGCCGACCCGCGCCACCTCGGTCAGGTCGGTCAACGCGCAGGCGTGCAACAGCTCGGCCCGCGGGCTGCGAGGGATAAACGCTTTGGCTTGCAAACGGGTCATGGTTCAGAGCTCCTGGCGCAGGTTGTCGGGGTCGTGGAACGGCAGTTGCACCACCTTGGCATGCACCGTCGCGCCGCCCTCCACGCGGATCGGGATGTGCATGCCGGGGGTGGCCTGGTGGGCGCCGGCATAGGCCAGGCCGATGATCTGTCCCAGGGTTTGCGAATACTCGCAGGAGGTGACGTTGCCGCTGATGTCCGGCCCGTCCAGCACCAGGTGCCCCTCCAGCGGCTGTGGGCTGCCTTTGGGCAGGGTGAAGCCGACCAGCTTGCGCTTGAGCGGCTGTGCTTCGAGGATTTCGATGGAGCGCTTGCCGACGAAGAACGGTTTCTTGCGGCCAATGGCCCACTGCATGTCGATCTCTGCGGGGTGGGTCATGCCGTCGGTGTCCTGGCTGATGATCACATGGCCTTTTTCCAGGCGCAGCAGGCGTTGGGTCTCGACGCCGAACGGGCGAATGCCCAGGCCCGCGCCGGCCTGCATCAGGGCGTCCCACAGGCGCTCGGCATGGCGAGCCGGCACATGCACTTCATAGCCCAGCTCACCGACGAAACCGACCCGCAGGATGCGCGCCGGGATGCCAGCCACTTTGCCCTGCCGGACGCCCAGGTACGGGAAAGCCTCGGCCGACAGCTCGACATCGTCACACACCTTGGCCAGCACCTGGCGCGATAGCGGCCCGGCCAGGTTGACGGCAGCCAGGGCGGCGGTGACGTTGGTGATGTCCACGTCCAGGCGCCACTGCGCATTCCACTTCAGCATCTGCTGGTAGATGCGGTCGACGCCGCTGGTGGTGGCGGTGACATAGAAGTGCTGCTCGCCCAGGCGCGCACAAACGCCATCGTCGATCACCACACCGTGCTCGTTGGTCATCAGCGCGTAACGGGTGCGACCGATGGGCAGCTTGGCAAAGCCAAACGTGTACAGGCGCTCCAGCAGCTCGGCGGCGTCCGGGCTGCGCACGTCCAGGCCACCCAGGGTGGACACGTCGATCAGGCCGACCTTTTCGCGCACATGGCGGGCTTCTTCCTGCATGCACCGCTCGCGGTCTTCGGGTTTGCCGTAATAAGCCGGGCGCTGCCAGATGCCGGCCGGCATCATCTTCGCCCCGGCTTGCAGGTGACGGCGGTGCATGGGCGTTTGCCGATAGGGGTCGAAGGCACGGCCGGCGACATGTGCCAGCTTTTCTGCCTGGAACGGTGGCCGGGCGGTAGTCACTCCGGTCTCGCTGATGCTGCGGCCGGTAGCCTGGGCCACCAGGCGCGCCGTGGGCAGCGCCGAGTGGCGGCCCTGGGAAGGGCCCATGCCGACCGTGGAAAAACGCTTGACCAGTTGCACGTCACGGTAGCCGCTGCGGGTAGCGTTGACGATGTCGCGCACTTGCAGGTCTTCGTCGAAGTCGACGAAATCCTTGCCTTTGGGGTGGGGGAAGATCGGCCAAGGGAAGTTGACCTTGGCTTCGGCGCCGAACGCCGACAGGGCTGGTGCTTGCAGGCCCAGCGCTGTCACTGCGTCGGCGGCCCCGCGTATGGCATCGGCCAGCACGTTGGCCAGCGCGTGGCGGCCGTTCACGGAGCCGGCGATATCCAGCCCGGCCGGCAAATGGCTGATGGCGAATTCGTCGCGGTTGACGTCATAGGCCAGCTTGCCACCGGCCTGGCACAGCAACTGGTATACCGGCATGTAGCCCGCCGACATGCACAGCAGGTCGCACGCCAGGCGCAGCCCGTGCGGGCCGACCTTGCCCTGGCCGGTGATCGGGCGAATGTCCACGCCACTGACATGGCGCATGCCCGCTTCATGCAGGGCTTCATACACGGTGCTGCCCAGGTGTACGGGGATATCGCGGCGCTTCAGCTCGGCAACCAGTGCGTCATCGGCCGGCGCGGCGCGCATGTCGACCACGGCGGCTACGGCCACGCCTTGCTCCTGCAGGTCGAGGGCGGCGAGGTAGCCGTCATCGTGGCCGGTGAGGATGACCGCGCGCTGGCCCGGCTTGACCGCGTACAGCTTCATCAGCCGCTGGGCAGCGCTGGTCAGCATCACACCCGGCAGGTCGTTGTTGCGAAACACCACCGGCTGGTCGAACGAGCCGGCTGCCACCAGGCAACGGGTGGCGCGCACCTTGTACAGACGCTTGTGCTGGATTATCGGCAGGTAGTTGTCGGTGAACCAGCCGTTGCAGGTAGCCTCCAGCAGCACCTGAATGTTCGGGTGGCCCTCGACGGCGGCCAGCAGCTCTTGACGCAGGCTGGCGGCGCGGGTGCCGGCGATGTCGAAGCGGGCGTAGGTGAGCGAGCCGCCAAGCACCGGTTGTTGTTCGATCAGCAGCACTTTGGCCCCGGCGTTGGCCGCGTCCAGGGCCGCACGCAGGCCAGCAGGGCCGGCGCCGATAACGGCCACGTCAACGAACAGATAGGCTTTGTCGTAGTAGTGCGGTTTGAAACCCAGGTCGAGCACGCCCAAGCCGGCTTTCTTGCGGATCAGCGGCTCCCACACTTTCCACATGCCCTTGGGCTTGTAGAACGAGCGGTAGTAGAAGCCCACCGGCATGAAGCGCGAGAACTTGCCCAGGTAGGCGTCGCGGTCATGCTGCAGGCTGCCGTTGAAGTTCTGCCCTTCGACCACCTGGCCTTCGCGGACGGCCTCCAGGTCGGCCAGTACGTTGGGTTCTTCAGGCAACTGCACCAACGTGTTGGCATCCTGCCCGGCCATGCTCAGCGGGCCGCGTGGGCGATGGTATTTGAACGAGCGCGACAGCAGCCAGCGGCCATTGCCGAGCAGGGCGCTGGCAATGGTGTCACCGGCAAAGCCCTCGCAGGCCTGGCCGTCGAACTGGAAGCGCACGGGCCGCTCGCGGTCGATCAGCAGGCCCATGGGCGCGGGGAGGCGAGTGTGGCTGTTCATCCGGTAATCTCCGGGCTGGCGGCGGGGGTGAAGTCGACGCGGCGGTCGAACAGTGCTTTCGGGTCGAAGGTGCGCAGCACCTGGTCGCTAACCGTGTGACGCTCGGCCAGGAACCAGTAGCTGGAGGCGTTGTGCAGCCACCACTCGGTCACCACCCCGGCCAGGTTGTCGCTGTTGAACACATAGTCGGCCCACTCGGCATCGCTGCAACTGGCCGGGTCGGGCATGTGCTTGAACTCGCCGCCGTAGGTGAACTCGCTGATGTTGCGCGGGCCGTTCAAGGGGCAGGTCAGGATCTTCATCGTCGTGTGCTCCTAATGGCTGGCCGCCGTGGCGCCCATTTCGTTCACTTGCTGGAAGCGGCTGAAGCGCTCCAGGGCGAAGGGCGCGATCATTTCGGGTACTTTGCCGCCGCTGGCGACCAGCTCGGCCATGGTCTTGCCGCAGATGGGCGTGGCCTTGAAACCCCAGGTGCCCCAACCGGCGTCCAGGTAGTAGTTGTCGACCGGCGACAGGCCCATGATCGGGCTGTAGTCTGGGGTCATGTCGGTCATCCCGGCCCACTGGCGCATCAGCTTGGCGTTGGCCATGAACGGGAACATCTCGATGGCGTGGGCCAGCAGGCTTTCCTTGAGGTCGAGGGTGGAGCGGGTGTTGTACAGCGGGTACGGGTCGGAGCCACCGCCGAAGACGATCTCGCCACGGCTGGTCTGCTGCACGTAGCAGTGCAATGCCGAGGAGCTCACCAACGGATCGAGGAACGGCTTGAAGGGCTGGGTGACCATGGCTTGCAACGGGTAGGTGTGGATCGGTGCGCGGATGCCGGCCTTGGCCATCAACAGCGAGCTGGCGCCGGCCACGGCCTGGACCACGCAGCCGCACTGCACGGTGCCACGGTTGGTCTTCACCGCTTCGATGCGGCCATTGCGAATCAGCAGGTCCTGTACTTCGGTCAACTGGTGGATTTCCACGCCGCGCTTGGCCGCCTGCTTGGCGTAGCCCCAGGCCACCGCGTCGTGGCGTGCGGTGGCGCCGTCGATGTGCCATAGGCCCGCCAGCACCGGCAAGTGACCGGGGTCGAGGTTGAGGCTGGGCACCAGTTCACGAATCTGTTGGCGGTCGATCATTTCGGTCCGGCCGCCAAAGTGCTTGTTGACCTCGGCGCGCTGGCGGAAGGCGCGCACGGTAGCGTCGGTGTGTGCCAGGGTGAGCTGGCCGCGCTCGGAATACATGATGTTGAAATCGAACTCGTTCGACAGGTTCTGGAACATGCGCACCGATTCTGCATAAAAGCGCACGCCCTCGCTGGTGAGGTAGTTGGAGCGGATTACCGCCGTGTTGCGCGCGGTATTGCCGCCGCCCAGGTAGGCCTTTTCCAGCACGGCGACATTGGTGATGCCGTGATACTTGGCCAGGTAGTAGGCGATGGCCAGGCCGTGGCCGCCGCCGCCGATGATCACCACGTCATAGCGCGGTTTGAGTTCGCACGGTGGCGGCAGGTCGACCTCCACCGGGTAGTCGGCGCTCAGGCCGTATTTCAGCAGGGCGAAAGGCATACGGTGCGCTCCTGGTGGGCGGCCTGTTGCTGCAGGTCGAGGGCGAGCAGGGTGTTTTTCATCAAATAGGCGATGGTCATCGGGCCGACGCCACCGGGCACCGGGGTAATGCCGGCCACCTGTGGCAGGGCGGCAGCGAAGTCGACATCGCCGACCAGGCGGCTGTGGCCGCCTTCATCGATGCGGTTGATACCGACGTCGATCACCACTGCGCCGGGTTTCAGCCAGTCGGCACCGATCAAGCGCGGTTTGCCTACGGCTGCCACCAGAATGTCGGCCTGGCGGCACAGCGCTGGCAGGTCGTGGCTACGCGAATGCACCACCGTCACCGTGCAGTCGGCCTGCAGCAGCAGGGCAGCCATGGGTTTGCCGACGATGTTCGAGCGGCCCACCACCACCGCGTGCTTGCCGCGCAGTTCGCCACAGGTGTCACGCAGCAGTCGCATGCAGCCGCTGGGTGTGCACGGGGTGAGCACATCGCGGCCCTGGGCCAGGCCACCGACGTTTTCGCTGTGGAACCCGTCCACGTCTTTCAGCGGGTTGATGGCCTGCAGCACGCGGTGCGCGTCGATGTGCGCGGGCAGCGGCAGTTGCACGAGAATGCCGTTCACCTCGGTATCGCGGTTCAGGCGATCGATCAGGGTCAGCAGTTCGCCCTGGGTGGTGTCGGCGGGCAGGCGATGCTCCAGCGAGCGGATGCCTACTTCGTCGGCGCGCAGCACTTTATTGCGCACGTACACCTGGCTGGCGGCATCGGCGCCCACCAGCACCACAGCCAAGCCGGGTTGCACGCCGCCCTGACGCAGCTCCTGCACCTGCTCGCACACCTCGGCCAGTACACGCGCGGCAGTGGCCTTGCCGTCGATCAGCTTGAGGCTGGGAATGGCGTTCATTTGAAGATCACCGTGCGGTCGTGGTTAAGGAACACCCGGTGCTCAAGGTGGTATTTCACCGCGCGGGACAGGGCAATGGTTTCGGTGTCGCGGCCGATGGCCACCAGGTCGTCCGGGGCATAGGCGTGGTCCACGCGCTGCACTTCCTGCTCGATGATCGGGCCTTCGTCCAGGTCGCTGGTCACGTAGTGGGCGGTGGCGCCGATCAGCTTGACCCCGCGCTGGTAGGCCTGGTGGTAGGGCTTGGCACCTTTGAAACCGGGCAGGAACGAGTGATGGATGTTGATCGCCCGGCCTGACAGTTGGCGGCACAGGTCGTCGGACAGAATTTGCATGTAGCGCGCCAGCACCACGAGCTCAGTGCCGGTGTCTTCGACAATGCGCAACAGTGCGGCTTCCTGTTCGGCCTTGGTTTCCTTGGTAACGGGCAGGTAGACGAAGCGGATGCCCTGGCGCTCGGCCATGGGGCGCAGGTCCAGGTGGTTGGACACCACGGCGGTGATCTGCATGTCGAGCTCGCCCTTGGCATGCCGGTACAGCAGGTCGGACAGGCAGTGGTCGAACTTGCTCACCATCAGCAGCACGCGCATCGGCCGGGCGCTGCTGTGCAGGCTCCACTGCATGTCGAAGCGTTGGGCCACGTCGGCAAAGCCCGCCTCCAACTGCGGTGTGTCCCCTGTGGTACCGGTGTTGTAGCGGAACACTGCGCGCATGAAAAAGCGCCCATTGTCCTCGTCGTCGAACTGCGCCATCTCGCTGATGTAGCAACCGTGCTCGGCCAGGTAGGTGGTCACCGCAGCGACGATGCCGGACACGGCCGGGCAACTGACGCGCAGGATGAAGTGATCGGGAGCGGGGTGCATGTCGGATAGGCCTCGTGAGTGGGGGGCAGGTCGGGCACAAGGGCAAAAGAAGCTTCGCGAGCAGGCGAAGTGGTGTTTCTTGGCAGGAATATAAATTTCCTTTAGGCGATTTATAGGCGAAGTGAGGGGTGTCGGTCTAGGGGGGTTGTGAAATTTTTTATCCTGACAGGAAAGTTTTTTGAGGGCGCTTTGTAGGTCTATGCTTGCACCATGACCACACCACCCCCCTTGCGCCAACCATGCCCCCCTGGTGCCTGCGACTGCGGCCGCGAACATCTGGGCGAGCATCCGCAGGCCGCACAGCGCATCCTGCTACTGACCCGTCAGGAAGAGAAACGCCTGCTCGAACGCCTGGAAAACCTCAAGGACCTGGAGGACCTGCAACGCCTGCAGCAACGGATGTACGACAATCTCGGCATCCGCGTGCACATCGCCCCCGGGTTCAACGAAGTGCGCACCATGCGCGGCATTGTCATCGAGCTGGATGACCAGCCAGGATTGTGCCGCAGGACCCGGCAATCGATCCCGGCGGCCATCCGGCGCGGGCTGGAGCGTAATCCGCAGGTGGCGTTCCGCCTGCTCGATGCACACGACCTGTTGCGTGATGCCTGAAACGTTAATTTTTCAGCGGCCGGTTACGTCTACTTGAAAGCCCCCCTGCGCCACGCGCATAGCGGCATTCATCATTCAAGGAGACAGGCAATGACTTCCGTATTCGACCGCGACGATATCCAGTTCCAGGTAGTGGTCAACCACGAAGAGCAATACTCGATCTGGCCCGACTACAAGGCCATCCCCAACGGTTGGCGTGCCGTGGGCAAGAGCGGCCTGAAGAAGGAATGCCTGGCCTATATCGATGAGGTCTGGACCGACATGCGCCCACTGAGCCTGCGCCAGAAAATGGCCGAAGCCGCCGCCCAGTGATCGCACTGAACCTGCTGTGCCTGCCGTATTCCGGAGCCAGCGCCATGGTCTACAGCCGCTGGCGGCGCAAGCTGCCGGCGTGGCTGCAGGTGCGCCCGGTAGAGCTGCCCGGGCGTGGCGCACGCATGGCCGAGCCGTTGCACACCGACATGCAGGCGCTGGCCCGGCAACTGGCCGCCGAGCAACGCCTGGCGGCCAATGGGCCCTATGCGTTGCTCGGCCATAGCCTGGGGGCGTTGCTGGCCTTCGAGCTGGCCCATGAACTGCAGGCGCTGGGCTGCCCGTCGCCACTGGCATTGTTTGCCTGCGGTACCGCAGCGCCAACCCGGCGCGAGGATTACGATGGCAAGGACTGGCGCGAGCCCAAAAGCGACGCCGAGCTGATCAGCGAGTTGCGCGAGCTTCAGGGCACGCCTGAAGAAGTGCTGGCCAACGCCGAGCTGATGAGCCTGACCTTGCCGACCTTGCGCGCGGATTTTCTGCTCTGTGGCACTTACGCCTACCGTCAGCGGCCGGCCCTGCAGTGCCCTCTGCACGTGCTGGGCGGCGTGGACGACCGGGCCAGCGAAGAGCAGTTGCAGGCCTGGCGCAAGGAAACCCAGGGTGACTTCTCGCTGCAGATGTTCCCGGGTGGCCACTTCTTCATCCATGAGCACGAAGACGCCGTGCTCGATGCGCTGACCGGATCATTGCAGCCGCTTCGGCTGTCTGCCTGATTGACGTCACCTCTTGCCTGAGGGAGGCTAGGCCTTTTTCCAGGCAAGGGGCAGACAATGCTGATCGATCCACACAAGGCCGCACTGCTGGTCGGTGAACAGCCCTGAACGGCCGGTTACTGGCTGTCGGGTTGATGGCGTTGGCGCTGCTGCAAGGCTGCGTCGGGCACCGTGACGAAGCACCCGAGGCGGACCCGGCCAAGGTCCGTGCGCAACTGTTGCGGCTATTGCCGGCCCAGACCAAGGACCGCGAGGGCTGGGCCAGGGACATTCAGGTGGCGTTCGAAACCCAGCGCATTACCCCAAGCAAAAGCAACCTGTGCGCGGTGCTGGCCGTGACTGAACAGGAATCCACTTTCAGCGCCGACCCGCAGGTACCCAACCTGGGGCGGATCGCCCGCGAGGAAATCGACCGGCGTGCGGCACGTCTGCATATCCCCAGGCTGTTGGTTGACGGTGCGCTGAAGACGCCTTCGGGCAACGGCCAGAGCTACCAGCAGCGCTTGCAGGCGGTGCGCAGCGAGAAGCAGTTGAGCGCGTTGTACGACGAAGTGATAGCCCGCGTGCCACTGGGCAAGACCTTGCTGGACGGGCTCAACCCGGTGCACACCGGCGGGCCGATGCAGGTCAGCATCGACTTTGCCGAAAAGCATGCGCAGGGTTACCCCTACAGCCACGATGGCAGCATTCGCCAGGAGGTATTCAGCCGGCGCGGCGGCATGTACTTCGGTATTGCCCACCTGTTGGGCTACCCGGTCAACTACGAGCGCCAGCTGTACCGCTTTGCCGATTTCAATGCTGGTTGGTACGCCAGCCGCAACGCCGCATTCCAGGCCGCACTGAACAAGGCGACTGGTGTGACGCTTGCCTTGGATGGCGACCTGATTGCGCCGGGTGCGATCATGCCCGGGGCCACCGAACTGGCCGCGCGCAAGCTGGGCGGGAAGCTGGGGCTGCGTAACCCGCAGATTCGCAGCCAGCTGGAGGAGGGCGACAGTTTGGCGTTCGAGGACGGCAAGCTGTACAGCGGGGTGTTTGCCTTGGCAGATGCCAAGGCTGGCAAGCCGGTGCCACGGGCGGTGCTGCCGGGGATCGAGCTGAAGAGCCCGAAGATCACCCGAAAGCTGACCACGGCGTGGTTTGCCGGGCGGGTGGATGAGCGCTACCAGCGGTGCATGAAGCGGTAGCCGGTACAGGCAACATCAGCTTTCGCCCAAGGCCCCAACCACTTGGTCGACGCTGGCCTTCAACCCGGCAAACGCATCCTCAGGGTCGCTCTCCACCACCACCAGTTTCGCCCCGGCTGCCTTGATCACCTCGGCTACCGCCGCGTCCGGCTGCCGATGGTCCAGCACCAGTGCCACATCCTGCGCTTTCAGGTTTTCCTCCAGCGCCTGGAGCGCGGCAGCGTCCCATTCGGTCGGCAGCGGCTGCTCCACCACATCCAGGTTCAAGCCGCTGGCCAGATAACCCAACCGCCCGGACAAGCTCACCACCGTCAGGTTGTCGACCTTGGCCAGACGTGTCTGGCTGCTGGCCGATAGCTCAAGCAACTGGCGCTTGAGCCCTGCCAGGTTGCCCTGGATCTTCGCTTTGTCATCCGGTGCCAGCCGCTCCAGATCATTGGCCACCACATCGGCCATGCGCCCGAGGTTGGTCGGGTTGAGCCAGGGGTAGGCGCCGTAGGCATCGTCACCTGTGACCGCAATGCCGGGCAGCGCGCCATCCACCGGCCGTGCGGCATCGATTTCGACGATGCGGATGTTGCTGCGTCGGGCCATCGGGTACAGCGGGTCGTCACGCCAGATCGAGCGTACACCGATCACCGCGTCGGCCTGCTGTGCGGCTTTCTCCAGGCTGGGGCCACCGCGCGAGCTGAAATACGACGGCTGGCGGCTGGCCGGCAGGTTGGCCGGTGCCGCACGTTTGAGTTGCACCGCCGTGCCGTCGAGCAGGGCGCTGGCCAGGCTGTGGGTGATGGGCAGGGTGGTCAGCACTTGCGTGGCAAAAGACAGCGACGGCAGGCCGGCCAAGGCCAGCGCCAGAGTCAGGCGTTTCAGGTTCATGCCGGGTTTCCTTGCAGGCGTGGGACGAGGGCGCGGGCCAGGGCGGCCAGGGCAAAGCAGATGCCGGCGACCAGGATGATCGCGGCGCCCGACGGCACGGGCAGGTCGAAGACGATTGGCAGCAGAATGCCAAGCAGGGTGCTCAAGGTGGCGATCAGTACCGAGACGAAGAAGAACCCCTTGAGCGACTGGCTGACCAGGCGTGCAGCCGCAGCGGGGATGACCAGCAGTGCTCCGACCAGGATGGCGCCGATTACCTTCACGGCAGCCACGGTTACCAGGGTTACCAGCACCACGAACAGGTAATCCAGGGTTTTCACGGCCACCCCGCGCACGGCTGCCAGTTGCGGGTTGAAACTGGCCAGCATGATGCGGTTGTACAGCGGCACAGCCAGGGCCAGCACCAGCACCGCGACGATACCCAGCACCACCAGGTCCTGGCCGCTGACGGTCAGCACCGAGCCGAACAGCACGTTTTCGAGGATGTGCACATTGATCTTGCCGGCCAGCATCAGCAGCAGGCTGGCACCCAGCGCCAGCGACACCGACAGGAACACGCCGATCAGCGTGTCCGGTGAAAGGCCCGTGCGGTTGCGCAGGAAGTTGAGCAAGATGCCGAACAGCAGGCAGTAGCCGAACAGGCTGCCATAAGGGCCGGTGTAGGGCTCACCGAGCAGGATGCCGATGGCTACCCCGGTCAGTGCAGCATGGCCCACAGCTTCGGAAAAGAACGCAAAGCGCTTGACCACCACCAGGGTGCCCAGGCCGCCCAGTACCGGGCCAATCATCAGGCCAGCCAGCAAGGCATTGACCACGAAGCCGTAGGCCAGTGCCTCAGGCAAGTAGCCAGCCGTGGCCCAGTCCTGGACCAGTTGGCGGAATGCTTCAAAACTCATGAGGCAAGGCTCTCGCTACGCGGGTGAACAGAGAACAGGCCAAGCAGGCGCTCTGGTGTGAGGGCCTGGGCCGGTGGGGCGTCGAACAGCACCTGGCGGCTCAGGCCAGTGACCCGGTCGGCCAGGCGCAGCACGGCCTCCAGGTCGTGTTCTATCCACAGCACCGTGGTGCCGGCCTGGCGCCAGCCCTGCAGTAACTGCTCGAACACCTGGATACCAGCTTCATCGAGGGCCGACATGGGCTCGTCCAGTACCAGTAACTGCGGCTCGGGGATCAGGCCTTGGGCCAACAGCACGCGCTGGCGTTCGCCGCCAGACAATGCGCCCATGCGCCGTTTGCGCTTGTCGAGCATGCCGACCCGCGCCAAGGCCGCATCGATGGCCGGCTGCACGCGGCGCGACAAGCCGAGAAAAGCCGGGCGCCGCTGGCACATGGCAGCCATGAAGTCATCTACGGTCATTGGCAACCCACGGTCGAACTCCAGCGCTTGTGGCACATAACCGATCACCTCACGCTCGCCTGGCCAATGCAGGGTCAGCTGGCCCTGGTGTGGCATTTGCCCGAGCAGAGTCTTGATCAGCGAACTCTTGCCACCACCGTTAGGGCCGACGATGGCATGCACGCTGCCAGCAGCAACGCCGAAGCTGACGTGTTCAAGGATGCGGGTACGGCCCAGGGTAAGGTCGACCTCGGCGAACTCGATGCGTGGCCCACAGGCCTTCACCAGGTTGGCGGCGGCGGTCATGCGCGGTTCTCCTGGATGGCGCGCACCACGGTGTCGAGGTTGCGCTTCATCTCCACCTCGTACTTCTCTTTGGTGTATTCACCGTAGGAAATGTGCGTCAGCGGGTACAGGCGCACGCCGGATTCACGCTGGATGGTTTCGACATAGGCGGACGGGAAGTCCATTTCCGAGAAGATCACCTTCACATCCAGGGCTTTGAGCTGGTCGATGGTCTTTTTCAGCTGGGCCGGGCTGGGCTCGATGCCGTGGGCCGGTTCGACCACGGCGGTCACCTCCAGGCCGAAGTCGCGCACCAGGTAGTCGTAGGCAGCATGGATGGTGGCAACCCGAAAGGTGGCGCTGGGTGCTTCGGTTACCTTGGCCAGCGCCTCGGCACGCAGGGCGCGCAGGCGCTTGGCGTAGGCACGGGCGTTTTGCGTGTACAACTTGGCGTTGTCCGGGTCGAGCTTGCCCAGTTCGCGGGCGATGTTGTTGACCTGGGCGATGGTGGTGCTGATCGACAGGAAGGTGTGCGGGTTGACCACCTTGCCGGCGCCGCGCGCTGCAATGCCCGTGGCCGCCAGCAACGGCACGTTCTGGTTGGCCTCGATGGTGGCGATGCCGGGCTTTTCGCTGGCGGCGATCATGCGGTCGGCGAAGTCGTCATGGCCGACACCGTTGAGCACCACCACGTCCAGCGTGCCGATGCGCTTGATGTCCTCGGCCCGTGGCTCGTAGGCATGCGGGTTGAAGCCCGCGGGAATCAGCGGCACCACTTCGGCCTTGTCGCCGACGATGTTGGTCACATAGCTGTAGTAGGGGTGCAGGGTGATGCCAATACGCAGCGGCTTGCCGTTATCGGCCAGGGCCAGTGCCGGCAGGGCAAAGGCCAGGAGCAGGGCGAGGGCGGAGCGGAACATGGGCGGGAGTCCTTGGGTTCAGTGACGGTGTTCGCGGGTAACCCCAGCGTCGTAGTGGCTGACCACCTGTTGCCAACCCGCAGCGATCAAGGCCGCCTGGCCGAGATCGTCCGGGATGACGGCAGCGCTGTCGCGGCGCAACCAGACATCGGCCTGGCCGGTGCTGTCCGCTGTCAGGATCAGCAGCAGGCTGCCGGCGACTTCAGGGGCCTGACTTCGGCCCAGGTAGGCACCGGATTTCAGCCACGACCACTGATGACTGCCACGGCTCTGGCTGCCGGCATCCACCACGAATGGCGGCAGGCCTTCTTCGGCCAGTGCCTGCACGCTCGGCACGGTAGCGTTTTCTTCACGCAGCGCCTGGATCTCGTCGAGGGCCACCCGCAGGTCGGTGTACAGGCCTTGCTCGGCAGCGGTAAGGTCGCGGCGGGCGTCAATCTGGTGGCTGGCGATGGCCTGTTCGTCTTCGCGCTCGCCCCGCAACAGCACCACACTGGCGGCGAGCACCACGATCAGCAGGCTGGCCAGCAGCACGTACAGGGTTTCGTGCCCGGCGCCGGCCGGGCGTATCACTTGAGCGCGGCTCATGGCTGGGCGATATCGGCGTGGTCGACTTCCACCACGTGTCCGGGGCCGGCATCGAACAGCACGTAGAATTCGCCTTCCGGGCGCTTGAAGGTGAGCGTGGAGTCGTCGCCCAGCTTGCCGCCGACCAGTACTTGCTCGTCATAGCCGATCACGTCCAGGGTCACCCCGGCGGCACCGCTGCCGTCCGAGAAGCCACCGGTGCATTTGACCTGGCCGCTGGCCAGTTCTTCGCATTCGCACATCGGGTTGTGTGCCAGGGCAGGGCCAGCGGCCAGTACCAGCAAGGGCAGGGAGAGGATGCGCATCAGGTGTTTCATTTCTTGCCTCCTTGTTTCTCGAGCCAGGCCACGGTGGCAGGCGATGCCTTGGCCAGGGGGACGGATGCCTGGTGCATGCTGCCGTCCCAACCTTCCAGAGTGATCCAGATTTGCGCGTCGGGTTTGGTACGCGGCGGGATGGGCAGGTTGGTGCCCATGCGGTAGGGGGCGCCAAAGAAGATGGTGCCGGCAGCGCGCAGGCTGCGGGGTTTGCCGATGCGCAGGTAAACGGCCTTGACGTCTTTCATGCAGGCTTTGCACAGGGACGCGCTGAAGGACTTGAAGTGGCCGGCGGGGCCGTCTTCGCGTGGTGCTTCGTCACGCAATTCAGCCAAGTCCAGCGTGTAAGGGCCGGCCTGGATGCCACTGACCACGTTCGCCCCCAGGCCGGCGTCGCCACGAAACAGCTTGGCGTCGCTGAAATACTTGGGCATGAAGCCCAGCGGGACGAGGATCAGCAGGATGTTCAGATGAAAGCGCCACTTCAGCCACCACTGCTTCAGCGGGCTGGCGGGCACGGCCTGGGCGTGGCTCATGGTTGGGTCTCCAGTGTGGTCTGGCTGCGTGCGGCACGGGGAGCACGGTCGCTGCGCTTGAGGGCGGCTGCGGTGGCCTGGGCGGTACGCTTGGTCCAGATCAGCAAGCCGCTGAGCACCATCAAGGTGAGTACCAGGCCGAAGAAGAACCAGATCAGCTTGATGGGCAAACCGCCAAAGTCACCGGTGTGCAAGGGGCGCATGGACTCGGTGACGAATTCCAGCGTGGAGCGGTCGCTGAGCAGGAACTGGCTGTCGACGTTGCTTGTGTAAGGGTTGACCGCTGCACTCTGGAACATCAGCGGATACCAGCCGCGCCCGCCCATGGAGACGTGGCTGTAGGCGGTCGCCGGCAACGAAATGAAGGTAATGTCCAGGCCTGGAATCGCCAGGCCGGCGATACGTGCCGCCTCATCGAGGTCAATGCGCGGGGCAGGCGTGCCATCCGGCATTTGCGGCACATCTTCACGGGCGATCACCGGCACGATAGGCCGGCTGGAAATGGTGATGTGGTTGTCCGAAAGCAGCGCCTGGATCAGGAACCAGGTGCCGGTGATGGATATGACCGCGATGAACCAGATCGACCACACCCCCGCCAGGCGATGCAGGTCGCCCCAGAAAATACGTGAGCCGTGCCCGGTGCGCACCGGTTTGAAGAAGCCTTTCCAGAACTTCTTGTACACCACCAGCCCGGTGACCAGAGAGGCCAGCATGGGCAGGCCGAGAAGCGAAACCAGGTACCAGCCCCAGCTGAAACCATTGGTGAACGGCACCAGCCACCAGCCATGCAATGCACGGGTAAAGGCTTCGAAGTTGAAGTCAGGGGACTTGCCCTGGATGACGCCGGTGTAGGGATTGACGTACAGCGTCGGGCTGGTCCCGTCGGGGTATGTGACATCGGCCAGCAGGGCAAAGTGCGAGCCGTCAGGCCGCCTGAGCGACTCCACGAACATGTCTGGCTCGGCTTTGCGCATGGCGTCCAGTACCTGCTGGAAGCTCAGGCGCTCGGCATCACCGTCGGGCTTGCTCGCGCGTACGTCCGGGTTGGCCAGCCAGACGATTTCCTGGCTGACCACGGCGAGCATGCCGGTGAAGCACACGATCAGCACAAAGAACCAGATTGGCAAGGCGAGCCAGCTATGCACCAGGAACCACAGCCTGGATTTGGATTTTTTCGGTGATTTGGCCATCAGACGGTCTTCTGCAATGGGTGGTCGAGCGTGTGCCCAACCAAAGAGGGCTGTACTGATAAGGACGAATGAGAATCGAAAACCTGCCGTTTTAAATGCAAGCAAATGTTTCAGGCAGCACAAGGCCGACCTGCGCGAGAAGCGACAGGCCGGCCTTGAGGGTGCTTAGCACAGGGGTCAGGCGCGGGTCAGGGCCGCAGCGGGTTGTGCTTTGCCGTGCAATTGCGCCAGGTCCTGATACAGGGCGCGGCCAATTTCTGCGGCACGGGCCGGCAGTACCGAGAGCAGGGTGTCACTCAGGCCGTGGCTGTTTTCGCAGAAGCCCTGCAAGTACACCGAGGCCTGCAGGTCGGGGCTGGCCAGCACGCGGTAGTTGCGGTCGACGCTGAAGTCGTCCAGGTAACCGGCCAATGGCGCCAGCAGGTCACGGTGCGAGCGGCGCTCGTAGCCGGTGGCGAGGATCACGGCGTCGTAGCGGTGGGTTTGCTGCTGGCCAGTAGCGAGGTCGCGCAGGGTCAGCTCCAGGCCTTCGCGAGTGGCCACCACGGCTTCCACCTGGCGCCGGCACAGCACGTTGTGGCGGTGCTGGTGGGCGACTTTCTGCCGGTAGAGGATGCCGTAGATGCGTTCGATCAGGTTGAGGTCGACCACTGAATAGTTGGTGTTGTGGTACTCGCCCAGCAACTTGCTGCGCTGGTCGGCGGGTTCGTTGTAGACCAGGTCGGTGTAGTCCGGCGAGAAAATCTCGTTGACGAACGGGCTATCGTCGGCCGGTTTGAGGGCCGAACCGCGCAGGACCATGTCGACCTTGACAGTCGGGTAGCTGTCGTTCAGGTCGATAAACGCCTCGGCGGCGCTCTGGCCCGAGCCGATCACAGCGATGCGCATCGGTTTGCCGTCGGCGCACGGCAGCTTGTTCAGGCTGCTCAGGTATTGGGAGTGGTGGAACACCCGTGGGTCATCCTTGAAGGCGCCGAACTTTTCCGGAATTTTCGGCGTGCCGCCGCTGGCGACCACCACCGAGCGGGTGCGGCGGCTGTATTCGCGGCCCTGTGCGTCGCGTGCGATTACGCGCAGGTGGTTTACCCGGCCATCCTGCAGTTCCGGTTCGATACGCAGCACTTCCTGGCCATACACGGCCTGGGTGGCGAAGTGTTCGGCGGCCCAGCGCAGGTAGTCGTTGTACTCCAGGCGGCAGGGGTAGAAGGTGCCGAGGTTGATGAAGTCGGCCAGGCGCTGCTTCTGGTGCAGGTAGTTGACGAAACTGTAGGGGCTGGTGGGGTTGCGCAGCGACACCAGGTCTTTCAGGAACGAGATCTGCAGCTCACTCTGGGTGGCCAGGGTTTCGCCGTGCCAGCGGTAGTCCTGTTGCTTGTCGATGAACTGCGCATCGAGGGCATGGCCCTGGGACTCGGCGAGTTCTTCCAGGGCGATGGCCAGGGCCAGGTTGGAAGGGCCGAAGCCCACGCCGATCAGGTCCTTGATAGTTTCCGGGTTTGCAGACTGGCTCATGGCTGCGGTTCCATAATGGTCGAATGTGGACGCCGCCGGGAGGGGCCGGCGCTTGCGTTTGTACATTGGGTGGAACGAGCCACATGATGGGGAATTTACTGGCGGGCGGCCGACCCACTGCTACACGGGCTAAAGACCTGCGCGCTGCGGCCGATAGGCAGAACCATGCAAGGACCCATTTTGCAACGCAGGGAGACAGACATGACAGGTTTTGCAGCAGTCAGCATCAGCACCACGGCCCAGGCGTTGAGCACGACTCAGGCTGCCGACATCCAGGACGCGCAAAAGGCTGAAGAGGGTGGAACAGTCGCTCAGACCGACGCCTCCAGGGCGAACGGTGGCGGCCAGGCCCAAGGCGCCCAGGGCAGCAGTGAAAGCTCGGAGCCTGCGCACATCAAGCAATTGCGCGAGATGATCAAGAAGCTGCAAAAGCAATTGGCCGACGAACAGAAACAACTGGCCCAGCTGATGGCGCAGAAGATGGAAGAAACCGCCAAGATGGCCGCTGTGAGTGCCAAGCAGGCGAGCATCGCGACCATCAATGGTGAGATCCTGCAGGCAACCGCACAGTTGCTCGAAGCGCTGCAGACGTCAGGTGGCAGCAGTGCAGGGGGGATGGTCAATACGCAGGCCTGATGCGACTGGGGCCCGCAAAGGCCCCAGCGACCGTTAGAGTTTACTCGGAAACCAGGCGCCCCTTGTTCTGCCGGTCCGCCTTGTACTGCATGGCCACTGCAGGTGCCGGTTTGGCGGCACCGGTTTCCAGCCACTGACGCATGCGGCTGGCATCGGCGAAGTGGGTGTACTTGCCGAACGCATCCAGGATGACCATGGCCACCGGGCGGTTGTCCATGCGGGTCAGCAGCACCAGGCAGTGCCCGGCTTCGTTGGTGAAGCCGGTCTTGGTCAGCTTGATGTCCCAGTTGCTCTTGTTCACCAGGTGGTCGGTGTTACGGAAGCCCAGTGTGTAGTTGGGCTTGCGGAAGGCCACGGTTTTTTCGCGGGTGGTCGACAGCTCGCTCAGCATCGGGTACTTGCGCGAGGCCATCAGCAGCTTGGCCAGGTCACGGGCGGTGGACACGTTCTGCGTCGACAGGCCGGTCGGCTCGACATACCGGGTATGTGCCATGCCGAGGCTGCGGGCCTTGGCATTCATCGCCTTGATGAACGCCGGATAGCCACCTGGGTAGGCGTTGGCCAAGGAGTTGGCGGCACGGTTTTCCGATGACATCAGGGTAATCAGCAGGGTTTCGCGGCGGTCAAGCTGGCTGCCCAGGCGCACGCGCGAATACACGCCTTTCATTTCCGGGTTGTTGGCAATGGTCATGGTGAGCATCTCATCCATGGGCAGTTTGGCATCCAGCACCACCATCGCGGTCATCAGTTTGGTCACCGAGGCAATCGGCACCACGCGGTCGGCATGGCTGGCGTACAGCTCCTGGTTGGTGGTCAGGTCGATCAGCAAGGCGCTGCCTGAAGCCAGGTGCAGCTTGGACGGGTCGCGTTGAACCTGGGCCGGGGGTTGTGCAGCAGCGGTCGACGGAAGGGTCGCGGTTCCTGTGAGCAACAGCAGCAGGCTGAGGATAGACAGGGATGTTTTCACGTTGAGGCTCACTAAAAGTTGGTATGTCGTTGGCTGTGCAAGGGTTTTCCCCCTAAACCGCTGCATTGTGGAGTATGGCCCAAACGCTGTCGAATGCCTTATGACTAAAGGGCGCAAGGTGAACGATATTTAATCCTGTACCAATTCTGTACCAATTACGTTCGTTTCCAGCTTCGCGAGTTCTGCCCAGTCGTTAGCTGAATTCAACCACTTGGCGTAGGTCGTGAGCAGCACCTGGACGGAGTGCCCAAGCTGGCCAGCGATGAAGGCAGGGTTCATGCCCGACATAAGGCACATCGTGGCATAGGTACAGGTGGCGCGGCGGGTTCCACTTCTTCTCCGATACGGCTTTCGCGGAGTTCGACTCGCGGCTCTCAATCAAGATGCCGACGGAGAAGGTCGTGGCAGTCAAGACCAGTGGCGCGAGCCTCGTCAGCTAACAGCGCCCTGGCACGGGGCGTCCTTCTGGAGAAAGGAATGCCAATCACAGAGCAGCAACTGCTGCAGATCCTTCCCAATGCCCGCCCAGTGCGGGCTTTTTATTGTCTTGAGAAAACATGGCCACACCACGCGGAGTCCGCAAGACATTCCTGCCGAGGTCGTAGTGCGCCAGGTCTGCACTATCCGAAACACCTTCACCGGCGAAGTAATGGCCGAGGGTGCTGGGCCGCCAGTCCCGGAGCCAGCCGTCGAATGGGTGCGCACCCATGAAATTGAGGAGATTGTGCCCCCAGCACGTCTACGATCGAAGGTACGCTAGCCATAGGTAGCACCTTGTGTTGCTAGATGGTAATGTGGGGATTTTAATATTGCCTTGGTATACAATGGAACTGTTTGCTAATTTGGTTTGTGGGAATGCCTCAGGCTTAAATAATTTTGTTGTTGATTGGCAGCGCTACCATAAAGGATGCAATGCTGAGTCCCTGCTTTCTGGAGTAATTACACTTCGGAATAAGGTTAAGGTTGAGTGTAAATCTTTACATGATATCGAGTGGGGTCTAGAGTTTTCCTTAAATAGGAATGCCAATTATTTATGGCTCTATTCGCTTGACTACGTGGGTACGCTTGTAGATGCATATTCTAGGGGTTTTGGCGAAATATATCTTGACTGTGCCGTTAGTATAGTTGAGTCATTTTGTCGCTTTTACCATGAGTCAGAAGGCAACAAAACGAAAATTGCTTACTTGAATAAGTCTGGAGCGAGTTACGATCATGCGACCTCAACGAGGGCAAATGTTCTTGTAAGGTACCTATGCGCGGTTATTAAGTCTGATCGCAAGGTTGACCTTTCTCCGGTTATTTCGTGCATCCATGATGCTGCAATTTTTATGTATGACGATCGCAATCATAGCGAATCAAATCATGGGGTCATGACCGACATTGCATTGTCTCAAATCGGTGTTCTTGCTGGGCTTTCAAGTGAGCTTGGTATGGTATTTTTTGAGAAAGCAAATGATAGGCTGATCGATAGTGTGTTGCGTACTTTCGATTCCGATGGGTATGCCAATGAAAATACGGTTGGGTATCATCGTTTCAACGTGCAATTATTTAAGTCGGTGATAAGTAAGTTCAGCGACTGGGGTGTCGAAAGCAGGTTTGGTGATATCGCCCCACCAATTATCGATAAAGCTTTGCGCGCCTTTCAGATATGTGTTTGGCAAGACGGATCCATTCCCCCTATAGGCGACTCCGCCGTATATGAGAATGCGGCAGAATCTTTAAATATCAGCAAGGTTTTTTCCGAAAGTGGAATGGCTGTCATTAAAGATGATGATCTGTATGTTTCTTTGATATGTGGCAGGCGAGGCGATGCGCACAAGCAAGTTGATGATACCTCAATAACTGTAAGGTACAAAAACACGGATATCGTCATTGATGGTGGCCATTTGAGCTATGACAGGCTGGATCCTTATCGCCTATCTCTCGAATCTAGTCTTGGGCATTCTGGTGTTTTTCCTGAGTTCATTGAGGGTATACCGTCTAACTCTTATCTCGCAGTTAAGCAAGCTGCATCAATAACAAATATCTCCAAAAGCGATGCATCAGTCGATATTTCAGCTCAGCTCAGCTTTCCAGATCACGGCTATGCAGTTAACCGAACAGTTAGTGTAATTTTCCCTAGGCTTATTGTCATTAGGGATGAGATCGACTCTGAAGATTGTGAGATGCAAACAACTCAGAGGTTCTTGTTTGGCAAGAACTTAAATGAAATTGAATTTAATCAGCCCGGCGTGTTGACGCTTCACGACAAAGATTTTAGGGTCATAGTTACTATGAAGGAAGTTAGCTCCGGTCTAACGCTTTGTAAAGGGCTTGATGGGGAGCGTCCTCGTGGCTGGTCTTCGCAAAAGTCTGGGATAAAAGATCCCTGTTACGAGTTGACCCAAAAAGCCATTGGCGGGAAATTATTGTTCGAAACTTGTATAGAAATTATTGACGGGCAGCTTTAAAAGCTTTCGCTGTAAATGTCCGGACCTGGCTTGATTTAAAGCTCTGTATTGCTTCCGTTATATCGATATTAAGGCCCGCTCAGCGCGGGCTTTTTTTTGCGTGGAGAAAACCCAATGCGTACATCGCAACGCGGCTTGAGCCTCATCAAGTCGTTCGAGGGCCTTCGCCTGCAGGCTTATCAGGATTCCGTCGGCGTCTGGACCATCGGCTATGGCGCTACTCGAAGCGTGCAGCCCGGCATGAAGGTCAGCAAGGAGCAGGCAGAACGCATGCTGCTGCGCGACGTGAAGCGCTTCGAGCCGGAAGTTGAGCGCCTCATCACGTCGCCGCTGAACCAGAATCAGTGGGACGCCCTGGTCAGCTTCACCTACAACCTGGGAGCGGCCAATCTCGAATCATCCACGCTCCGCCGACTGATCAATGCCGGCAACTACGTAGCCGCAGCCGACCAGTTCCCGCGTTGGAACAAGGCAGGCGGGAAGGTACTGGCTGGCCTGGTGCGTCGGCGTGCCGCTGAGCGGGACTTGTTTCTGGAGTCGGCGTGAGCGGCTGGGTGCTGCGGGCCGCTGGCGCCGGCCTGCTGATGCTGTTGGGCCTGCTGGTGGGCACTTGGGCCACCACCAATCACTTCCGGCCAGCCCTCGACGCAGAGCAGGAGCGGGTGGCGGCGTGCACCTCCGCGCGCGACACCCTAGCAGGTTTGGCGACGGAGCAGGGAAAGGCCCTGGGCGACCTGGCCCTGGCGGCTAACGCTCGCCAGGCCCGGGCCGAAAGGGCAGTGGGCGAAGCCAAGGCCAGTGCAGATATCGACTATGCCGCGGCGAACCGTCTGCAGCAGGAGCGCATCGGCGGCTACCAATGCGCCGCTGCCGCCTCGATTATCGACAAGGAGCTGAACCTATGAGGCTGGCGGGTAACTCAAGGACCAGCGGGAGCGGAATAGGTCTTTTTCAGGCTGCAAGCCGCGTAATCCGTGGTTTCATCGGTAGGAGCGGGGTGGCGATTGTCCTAACCATTTCCGGGTGCGCCGGCCGCACCGAGCCACAGGTGCAGTACGTACGCGTTGAGGAGCCGCCTTGGGCAGCTGCCGACCTGCGGAAGGCCGACAGCTTGGAGGTGAAGGTGCGGGCGCTATTGGCGGAAAGGCATCAGCGGATAGGATACGAAAAGCAACTTGCAGCATCCATAGCGGCGTGCCGATAGATATATTAAGCACCGCTGCCCAGCGCTAGTCGCCAGGGAGAGACTGGAGTATCTGTGTTAGAGCCGGGTATAGGTTGTCAGCTTCCTGCATTATCTTTTGAACGTTGACTCTCCCACCGATGATTCTTCCTTCATCGGTGGTCATCACCGATGAAGCATCGATCTGGCACGCTCCATCTATTCCATCTATCTCAACAGTTGCCACATCTTTGTCTCTCTGCCAGCCACCGCCATTGATGTATTTAAGGTGGTGCTCCCTGATATCCCGAACCACCTTCACATGTTCTGATGCGCGCAGGAATGGAGTTATCAGGCCCTCAGGAACAAGCTCTCGCTTCAACGCCTCGTTTAGCCATTCAACAGATTTGTGCGCCGCAGTTATAAAAAAGTGATCCTCAATATTAGAGAAGTCTGGAGTGTCCAGAGGATTTGGTCGCCATTCGGCAAAAATATTCTCCCGACTGTCAATGAATCGGATGTACTGTTCTAGCTCTAGAACACGCTTTCCTTGGTGCGACACAGAAGCTACCCAGTTTCTGGCGCTGACCACTACAAACCAATTGCTCATGACCATCCCTCATGGTTGAATATTACGTAATAGCCGTTCGCCATTGCCTTGTCTAGGAACATTGGGTCGGAGATGTGCTCTATCATTGATTGGTGTTCAGATAGGACAAGGCTTTGGACAAGCGCACTTTCATTGGGATGGTCTAGGCTGGTGAGCCGCTGATCCAGCAGGCTGTCGATGCATTCCGCTCCTTCCACGAGGCGCAGGATTGTGGCTCACCGCCAGAAGAGGTTGAGCGACTCCGCCTGCTGGCCGAATCGCAGTTCCAGGCGGTCACCGACTACCAGCTCAAAGCGTTAGGCGGCCCTGCTGGCCAGATTCACTGATTGGTCCCGACCTCCTTCCTGAGCAACCACGTATAGTCCGCCGAGCGGTACTGGCGCGGTTGCTTTTCCTGATGCTGGAATGCTGTATATATATACAGTATTTGGTGCAGCATGTCCTTCCTCCTCGTTCGCCGCCGCGTGAATGGCGTGGCCATCCCGTCCGATCAGCTCAGGAGGATCCAGCCCCTGAAGGCCGACATCCACATTGGTGACCACCACAGCGAGCCTCTGGGCCGGGTATCGACCCAGGCCTGGGTGTTCAGCCCTGCGCCGGGGCCCGACATCATCCCCCGGCTGCACGACGCGAAGGTCAACGGTATGGCCCAGCTCGGCATCAACATTAACGGGATAGAGGAGGTTGACGGCGTGCTGTATGCGCAGTCTTGGTGGTGCAGGGCAGAATGATGGCCGGGATACCGCAAGCATGGATGGATGAACTGAATGACCGATTTGCCTTGGTTACAGATCCCGATGGGCGCGCTGCCGTGCTCGACGAGATGGCCTATGCCGCCCATCGTCGTCGAGAGGTTGGAGACGACGACCTGGTTGATATGCTGGAGCTGGCGGAATCGGCACGGGCGTGGGCGCTGCTCGAGCACGAAGAAGCGTGGCACTTGGGCCTTTTCGAGTATGAGGGTTGGGTTGAGCGCGAGCCAGGAAGGATCGCTGTCGGCGGGACGCCGGGAAGGGGGTAGAGCGCTGTCTAAAACTGAGCTTATGTATCTCGGTTTTGCTGGGCGAAAGTCGGTGAAACTGGCCGAACCGTATTAGACAGTTGCGATCCGCAGGCCGCTAGCGGCGCGGCCTGAGGACCGTTTCTCACACTACTGCTGCATTACTGGACTTACGGATCCGCTGGAGGCGCATGCACGTGGTGAGCGAAAACCGCCGCATTTTAGGGCGTATCATCCACAACATTGAAGTGGGGAGTGATGTGCGCAGCACCGCTAAAGCATCCTCACGAATATTTCGCTGAATGAATGCTCAAGTAGTGGCATTATGCTGCTTTTTGGAGGCATTACCTTGGCGAATTTACTCACACCGGAGCAGATCCAGTTAGCATATGAAGTAGCAGTTCGTGTATATGACGGTGAGCTCACGGTTAGGCAAGGGGTCGACCATCTGACTACTGAAGGCATCGGTCCGACTTATTCTAATGATTTAGTTAACGTCTATCGGATCATGCGTCGGGGCAAATGCTACCATCGGGCGATCAATGTGCAGACTACCCGGTTGTATCTACAAGGAATTTATCGAGACGCTGGCTCATTGGAGTTAGCTAAAGCGCTCACGGCAACAAGGCTTCATATCCAATATTACGAACATTTGAGGCGGGTAACTCTACATAAGATCCGAGAAGTTGTGGAGGAGATGGAACTATTGATTGATCACCCTCTTGGAGCGATTGGCCAGTACATAGCAGTATGGGATTCAGAGGTCCATACCGCATTGAAAGATAGTTCTGCAGCGCGGCTTGCTAGGCTAGCAAAAAAAAGCGGTGAACGACCTGTAAAGTTCATGACTACCTTAACATACTTCCTAAGAGATCCCGATGTGGTAGCTGAGGCTCTCCATAGGGCGGGAGGTGTATGCGAGGTTTGTAACAGACCCGCTCCGTTCAAGCGGAAATCAGATGGAACACCTTACCTAGAAGTACATCACATTGTTCGCTTAGCAGATGGTGGCATGGATACCTTAGACAATGTCTGCGTTGTTTGTCCGAACTGCCATCGCCAGGCACATTTTGGATGAGTAGCCTTTTCGAGGTAGAGCGTTCGGGTTTTGACTTGCGTCACAGCACGTTCGCTGGGAGGGGGTGGAAAATCGATTCCAAAACTGAATCGGCGACCCTTGCAGTATGCGGCCTATAGCCGTGCCGTTTCGTCTTTGTTTTGGAATCGATTTTGCCTTGCAGGATGCATGAATTGGGGGGTTATCACACGGTCTTGAAAACCGTTGAGCAGAACCTACGCCTGGGCTGCACCTGTTGGCTCGATTGGCCTCTGCGAACGGCTGCTTTCGACCCATTGCGGACGTCCGTCAGAGACTGCTTTCGGCTCATACCCGTCGTTCAGAAGGGGCCGCAAAGGCCTGAAACAGACTGTAGGCAATACTAGGGCGGTCTCTGAAGTACTGCGTTTGCATGTTGAGTCATAGGTCATCACGTTTTAGCGGCAGGTTTGAGTCGGAAGCTGACGCCCATACGGTTAAAAGCGTTCATTGCGGCAATGGCCGCTGTCAGGTCGACAAGGTCCTTTTCGGCAAACATTGCCGATGCTGCTGCGTAAGCTTCGTCGGATACATGTGTCTCGCTTACCCGCGTGACTTCTTCTGCCCAGGCCAATGCTGAGCGCTCCTGATCCGAGAACAAATAGTGCGCTTCATGCCATACTGGTACTAACAGCACTTTGTCCACTGAAATACCTGCTTTGATCAGATCGCGTGAGTGCAGATCGATGCAATGGGCGCAGCCGTTGATTTGAGACACCCTGAGAAACACGAGGTGAATCAACGGGGCTGGCAAATTTGTCGCGGTGGTCACGAAATGATGCAGCCCGCCAAGGGCCTTGGCTGCACCAGGCGAAGCTTCAAACCAATTGAGTCGACTCATGATTTCTTTT